>NZ_JBHVEY010000002.1:352428-449635 GCF_042802055.1 Rhodococcus sp. NPDC057529 | reverse complement strand
CGACAACGTCACCGTCTTCGGCGAATCCGCGGGCGCCAACGCCGTCACCACCCTCATGACCACCCCCGCCGCGAAAGGCCTCTTCGCACGGGCGATCTCGGAGAGTTCCGCGCCCGGACTCGTCACGACGGCGGACCGTGCCGCGCAGTCGGCATCCGACTACGTGACGCTGCTCGGAGCCGAACCCGGCACTGCCGCAGAGGCGCTCGCCTCGTCACCCGTCGGCGCACTGGGCCGCGCGGGGAACCGTCTCGGCGCGAAGGTGCTCTCGGAGACGCCGGGACTGCACCCGTTCGGACCCGTGATCGACGGCGACTTCCTGCCGAAGCCGCCGCTCGACGCGTTCGCCGACGGTTCGGCGCACCGGGTTCCGCTGATCATCGGCACCAACGCCCGCGAGGGCACCCTGTTCCCGAGATTCCTCGACGCACTGCCGACGGACCCCGACCGGATCGGGCGGATGTTCGCACTCACCGACCCCGCCGCCGAGGCCCGCGTCACCGCGGCGTATCCGGGCTACCCGGCGCCGGACGCCGCCGTCGACCTGGGCGGCGACCTGACGTTCTGGAGGCCGTCGATCGAACTGGCCGAGGCCCACTCCGCGTACGCCCCCACCTTCAGCTATCGTTTCGATTTCGCGCCCCGCGCGATGAAGTGGCTCGGCCTGGACGCCACGCACGGGTTCGAACTGTTCGCCGTGTTCGACATCGCCGACACCCTGATCGGCCGCGCCCTCACCCTGCCGGGCGGACGACGCGGCCTGAAGGACGTGACGGATAATGTGCAGCGACACTGGCTGCACTTCGCTTCGCGGGGAACACCGTTGGTGTCGTGGCCGCAGTACGACACCGACCGGAGGGCAACACTCGTGTTCGACACCGTCACCACCGTCCAGGACGACCCGCGCCGCGAGCGCAGGCTGGCGTGGGAGGGGTATTCGGGCTACCACGGGCAGGGCCTGTGAGCGCTCTGGAAGTACACACCGATGCCGGCGCCGTCGGAGGGCGCCGGATCGACGACCTGGCAGCGTGGCGGGGAATCCCCTATGCCGCGCCCCCGGTCGGGTCGCTGCGGTTGCGGGCCCCGCACCCGGTCGAACCGTGGTCGGGGGTCCGGCGGGCCTTCCACTTCGGGCCCCCCGCAGCGCAGCGCGGCGAGATCGACGAGGACTGTCTCACCCTCAACGTGCTCGCCCCCGGCTCCGTATCGGCACGTCCGCGGCCGGTGATGGTGTTCATCCACGGCGGCGCCTACTCCGGCGGAACCTCGTCCTCGTCGCTCTACGGCGGCCAGTCGCTGGTCCGCCGCGGCGACATCGTGTACGTGTCGATCAACTACCGACTCGGATCGCTCGGATACCTCGACTTCACCCAGTTCTCCACCCCCGAAAGACCTTTCGACTCCAACCTCGGCCTCCGCGACCAGGTGGCCGCACTCGAATGGGTCCAGCGCAACATCGCCGAATTCGGCGGCGACCCCGACAACGTCACCGTCTTCGGCGAATCCGCGGGCGCCAACGCCGTCACCACCCTCATGACCACCCCCGCCGCGAAAGGCCTCTTCGCACGGGCGATCGCCGAAAGCCCGCCGGTGGCCTCCGCCTACCACCCCGACCGGGCGGCGCGGTGGTCGCGCGAATTCCTCGAGATCGCCGGGGTCCCGCTGTCCGAGGCCGCGACCTGGCTCGAGACCGCCGACCCGGCCGATTTCGTCGCGGCCGGGACGACGCTGGCACACCGGGGCGCCGACGAGGAACCCGGAACCCGCGCGTTCGCCCCCGTCGTCGACGGCTTCTTCCTTCCCACCCACCCGCTCGACAGTTTCGCGTCCGGATCCGGGCATCCCGTTCCGCTGATCATCGGCACGAACCGCCACGAGGGCAGGGTCTTTCCCCGGTTCCTGAACATCCTGCCCACCGATCCCACCCGGATCGACAAGATGTTCTCGCACGTCGACGCGTCGGTGAAGGAACGGGCGATCGCCGCCTACCCCGGCTATCCCGGCCGGCGAGCGGCCGCGGACCTCGGCGGCGACGTGACGTTCTGGGAACCGTCCGTCCTGTGCGCGCAGGGCCACACGGCCGTCGCCCCGAGTACAGCTACCGGTACGACTTCGCACCCCGGTTGCTCCACGTCCTCGGGTTGGGCGCCACCCACGCCACGGAGTTGTACGCGGTGTTCGGGTTGACCGGACCGTGGGCGCGGGTGCTCACCGCGCTCGGGGGACGCCGCGGGCTGCGGGCCGTCACCGACACCGTCCAGTCGCACTGGCTGCACTTCGCCCGGCACGGGACGCCCGCACCGGGATGGCCGCGATACTCGCCCGAGCGCCGGGAGACACTCGTCATCGACGACACGAGCAGGGTGGAGAACGATCCGCTCGGTGAACGCCGGCGGGCCTGGCTGGGGTACGAGCACCGGCGATAGCGGCACCGTCGGCTCGTTCCCCGTTGCGCCCCTCCCGGTTGCCCTACTCTCGTAGGGACCTGCATTCGGGAGGCGAGAATGACCGAGTCGAACGACCTCGCAGGCCGCACCATGGTGGTCACCGGCGCCACCTCGGGCCTCGGCCTGGAGACCTGCCGCCAATTCGCACAGCGCGGCGCCACCGTCGTCCTGGTCGGCCGGGACCAGGACCGGATCGACGCGGCGATCGCCGACGTGTCCGGGAGCGCGGACCGCGACAGACTGCACTCGGCGCCGGCCGATCTGTCCTCGCTCGACCGGGTCCGCACGCTGTCCGGGGAACTGCTGCATCGGTTCCCGCGGATCGACGTGCTGGTCAACAATGCGGGCATCGACGCGGGGCAGCGCCGGCTGACGGTGGACGGTATCGAAGAGACGTTCGCCGTGAACTACCTCGCGCCGTTCTTGCTGGCGACGACGCTGGCTCCGGCGATGGCGCGGGCGTCGACCGCCGACGCCGCCGGGTACCGGCGTCCGTCACGGATCGTCGACATCAGCTCGTCGGGACATCGCGGCGGCAGCCTCGACTTCGACGACCTCGACGGCACGAAGGACACGTTCCACGGCCAGCGCGCGTACAACAACTCGAAACTCGCCCTGACCCTGTTCACCCGCGAGTTGGCGCGCCGGTCCGATCCCGCGAGGCTGGTCGTCAATTGCGCCGACCCCGGATTCGTCCGCGGCACCGCCCTCGGACGGGGTCTGCCGTTCGGCCACCAGGTGGTCGGCGCACTCCTGACACCGTTCATGGCCGAGGTCGCCAAGGCGGCGGAAACCACGGTGTGGACCGCCACCGCGACGGAGAGCGGCAAGTTCACCGGCCAGTACGTCAAGGGCTGCAAGGTCGTTCAGCCCGGCAAGGACGCACGGGACGCCGGACTCGCCGCGCGGCTGTGGGCCGCTACCGAGGCACTGCTCGCCGGCCGCGGCTGACGCTCGTCAGTTCGGATCCTCGAACAGCGACAGCACATTGCCGTGCGGGTCCCGGAACCACGCGACACGGATGCCGTCCGGTGCGAGCCACGCCGCGTGCTCGTCCTGATCCATCCCCGGGTAGTCGGTGAACTCGATGCCCTTGCTGCGCAGCGATTCGACGACCTTGTTCAGGTCGGCGACCTTCCACCCCAGCACCGTGTACCCGGTGTCGGCCTTCGCCTGCACCAGCGTGACCCGGAGCAGAGCCCCGTTGCAGTCGAGGGCCAGCGCGAACTCGTCCCGTGAGACGCGGGTCAGCCCCAGGGTCTCCACGTAGAACATCTCCGAGACGTCCAGATCGGTGCTGGCCACGAAACTCACGAGCTCACCCTGAAGACTCATGGATCAACTGTGCCCCGCGCACCCGTGGACAGGCAAGAGTGCGGGGTCACCCGCGGCGGCATCCCGTGACCCGGGGCACACGGCCCTGCGACCGCAAGTTAACGTCGATTCGACAGGTCGTCTCGCACCGGAATGAGGAACTCGCGTGTCTGCTCCAGTTTCAGAGAAGAAGGGCCCCCTCGCGGGCATTCGCGTCGTCGAATTCGCTGGCCTCGGACCGGGCCCGCACGCCGCCGCCCTCCTGGCCGATCTCGGCGCCGACGTGGTCTGCGTCCAGCGGCCCGGAGTGATCCCGCCGGACGGTCCGTACGACCAGATCCAGCGCGGCCGCCGCGTCGTCGAGGCCAACCTGAAGGACCCCGCGCAGGTCGAGAAGGTGCTCGGGCTGATCGAGCGCGCCGACGTCGTGATCGAGGGCTTCCGTCCCGGGGTCACCGAGCGCATGGGTCTGGGCCCGGACGTCTGCCTGGGGCGCAACGAGCGGCTCGTGTACGGACGGATGACGGGCTGGGGCCAGGAGGGTCCACTCGCCAGCGCCGCGGGCCACGACATCAACTACATCTCGCTGACCGGCGTCCTGCACGCCATCGGCCGCAAGGGTGAGCGTCCCGTGCCGCCGCTGAACATGGTCGGCGACTTCGGCGGTGGTTCGATGTTCCTGATCTTCGGGATCCTGTCGGCGCTGGTGGAACGCCAGTCGTCCGGCAAGGGGCAGGTCGTGGATGCGGCGATGGTCGACGGCGCACTGGCCCTGTCGCACATGATGTGGGCGTTCCGCGGCCGCGGCGTCTGGTCCGACGAGCGTGGCGTCAACCTGCTCGACACCGGTGCGCCGTTCTACGACACCTACGAGACGTCCGACGGCAAGTACATGGCCGTGGGCTCGATCGAACCGCAGTTCTACGCCCTGCTGCTGCAGGGCCTCGAACTCGACCCCGCCGACCTGCCGCAGCAGATGGACGTGTCGGCGTGGCCGCAGATGAAGAAGGTCTTCGCCGAGAAGTTCCTGTCGAAGACCCGCGAAGAGTGGGCGGCCATCTTCCTCGGCACCGACGCCTGCGTGTCCCCGGTGCTGACGTTCGAGGAGGCGCCGTCCAACGAGCACATCGCCGCCCGCGGCTCGCTGATCGACCTCGACGGCGTCACGCAGCACGCCCCGGCACCCCGGTTCTCCCGCACCCCCGCCGGCGCACCCATCCCGCCGGCCCGCGAGGGCGTCGACATCGACACCGTCTGGACCTGACCCCCACGTGAGTGGCAAAGCGTGCCGGGGCACGCTTTGCCACTCACGTGCTCAGACGACGAGGGACGGTTCCGCGAGCTCGCGGTCGACGGCCAGCGTCTCGTACGCCGCCGCGATGCCGTCGACACCCCGGCGCAACTCGTCGGACGTCCGCGCGTACGGGAGCCGGACGAACCGCTCGAACGCGCCCTCCACCCCGAACCGCGGTCCCGCCGCCAGCAGCACCCCGAAGTTGGGGGCCGTCGCCGCCAGCGCCGTCGAGACCGGCGCGGGCATCCGCAGCCACAGCGACATCCCTCCCGAACCGATGGTCGGGATCCAGTCAGGGAGGCGGTCGGCGAGCGCGTCGAGCATCGCGCCCCGCTGTTCCCGCAGCTCCGCACGGCGACGCGCGAGCACGAGGTCGTCGTCGGAGAGCAGATGCGCCGCAGCGAGCTGGTCCATCACCGGGGTCCCCAGATCGACCGCCGCCCGCGCCCCGGCGAGCCGGGTGATCAGCGCCGGATCCGCCCGGATCCAGCCGACGCGCAGCCCACCCCAGAACGACTTGGCCGCCGACCCGATCGTCACGACCTCCGACTTCGCCGCTCCCTTGCCGTACGCCGCGACCGGCCCCGGTGACGGCTCGTCGAGCCAGAGGTCGACCATCGTCTCGTCCACCACCAGCGTCATGCGGGTGTCGCGCGCAATCCGCGCCAGCTCCGCGCGCCCGGACGCGTCCAGGCACAGCCCGGTGGGGTTGTGAAAGTCCGGAATCAGGTACGCCATCCGGGCCGCGGTCTGCCGGGCCGCGCTGCGGATTCCGTCGAGATCCCACGCCCCGGACGCACCACCCTCCGGCCGCACGGGAACGGGGACCGGACGCGCACCGACCCTGCGGATCGCCTCCAGCGCGTTGGGGTACGTGGGGTGATCGACCAGCACCCGCTCCCCCGGCGCGGTCAGCACGTTGAGGAGCAGCCGCAGCGCGTGCTGGGCGCCGGACGTGACCATGATCTGCTCGGGCGAGGTCTCCAGTCCCCGCGCCCGGTAGCGGGCCGCGATCACGTCCCGCAACGCGCCGATCCCCACCGGCTCCATCCCGTGGGTCGGAAGGAACTGCGGAAGAGATTGCAGCGCATAGGCGTAGGCCTGCTCGACCGCCTCGGCGGGCGCGGCCATCGCGGCGTAACTGAGGTCGATCACCGCACTGTCGGCGCCGGGTTGGTGCGCCCGGAACATCAGCCCGTTCTGCCGCGCCCCGAGCGGCAGTGCGACCGTGCTGCGCGACCCCTGCCTGCTGATGAGATACCCCTCGTCCCGGAGCACCGAATACGACGACGTGATCGTGGTCCGGCTCAACTCCAGCACCGACGCCAGTTCGCGTTCGCTCGGCAACGCGACACCCAGCGGGATGCGGCCGTCGTGCACGAGCAGGCGGATACTCTCGGCCAGTGCCCGGTAGGCGGGTCGCGCCGCCGAGCGGCGGCCACTGTCGTCCTGCCAGTTGCCGAGGTCCCTGGCCAGGGAGCGTGCTCCGAGTACACGAGTCATCATGCAGTCCAGTATCACCCCCTTGGCTATTCAACTCCAAGCCAGTTCTCGCGAAGCTCGGATCCATGGCGACACTGATCACGCTCCTGTGCATGACTCTCCTGGCCGCGGCGGTCGCGCATTATGGCCCCAAAGAAGGAGGTAAAGGCATCTTTCGTCTGGAGCAATTCCGGATCGGCGCCCCTCTCGGTGGCATCTTCCCCGACCGGCCGAGCAGTCCAGAAGATCCAGACTGGCATGATCCGAGGCCTCGACGCTCCGGCGACCGCGACCGCTGATCGAACTTCCGCCGACCGCGGTTGACGGACGGGATGTGTCGGAGGTCGGAGGCATACTGGGTTGGTGACCACAGGAATCGCCCTGTTCGACACCGCCCTCGGCACCTGCGCCATCGCGTGGCGGGCCGCTGGGATCGTGGGTGTGCAATTGCCCGAAGGTTCACCCGAATCCACGCGGCAGCGTCTCGAACACTGTTTCCCGGACGCTGTGGAGCACCGACCTCCTGCACCCATCCAGCGGGCCGTCGACGGAATACGTGAACATCTCGGCGGCGCACTCGACGATCTACGGTGGATCGACCTCGACTTCGAGGGGGTCCCGGAATTCGACTGCCACGTATACGACATCACCCGCGCGATCGACCCGGGCACCACACTCACCTACGGCGACATCGCGGCCGAACTCGGCAAGCCGGGCGCCGCACAGGCCGTCGGTCAGGCACTCGGCCGCAACCCGCTGCCGCTCGTGATCCCCTGCCATCGCGTCCTCGCAGCGGGCGGGCAGGTCGGCGGCTTCTCCGCCGGGGGCGGCACACTCACCAAACGCGAACTGCTGGCCCTCGAGCACACTCCGGGTTTCGACGACCCGGTGCTGTTCTGACCGCCTGCGCGTCGCCGACGAGGTCTCGTGCCATCGCGCTCGCCGCCGCCATCCGGTCGCCGTCGGGCACCCGAAGCGTCCGGACGACCCGCCGTTCCACCGTGCTCATTCCGGCACATCCCAGCACGAACGCCTGCCCGCCGGCGACGATCGCCCGCTCCACCGCGTGGACGAACGCGTCCACCGTCGACCTCGGGTCGCCCTCGAACACCCAGACACCGAGATCCGTCGCCACCACCGCCACACACCTGCCGGCGTCCGACGGGGCGCACCCGAACGCCTCGAGAACGGCGGCCGCTGCGTGGAAGCTGTCGTACCACCCGTTCGCGAGCGTCCGGGTGCTCGCCTCGACAGTCCTGATCATCGGCTCGAATGTATCTCGGATCGCCGAATGGCGCATCGGTTCAATTCACCTGAACCGATGTCACATTCGGCGACGCACGAGCGAGCGGACTACCGCACCACGTCGCGGCGGACGATGGTCTCGTCGCGGCCGGGACCGACGCCGATGCAGGAGATGTACGCACCCGACAGCTCTTCCAGCCGCAGGACGTAGTTCTGCGCGTTCTTCGGAAGCTCCTCGAACGTCCGAGCGTGGGAGATGTCTTCCCACCAGCCGGGCATTTCCTCGTAGATCGGCTTCGCGTGGTGAACGTCGGTCTGCGACATGGGCATCTCGTCGTACCGCACGCCGTCGACGTCGTAGCCGACGCAGATCGGGATGGTGTCGAGGCTGCTGAGCACGTCGAGCTTGGTGAGGAAGTAGTCGGTGATGCCGTTGACACGCGTTGCGTAGCGGGCGATCACGGCGTCGAACCATCCGGTGCGCCGGGCACGGCCGGTGGTGACACCCACCTCGCCGCCGGTCTTGGCGAGGTATTCGCCGTTCTGGTCGAAGAGTTCGGTCGGGAACGGACCCGAACCGACGCGGGTGGTGTACGCCTTGAGGATGCCCAGCACCGTGGTGATCTTGGTGGGTCCGATGCCCGAACCGACCGCTGCGCCACCGGACGTCGGGTTGGACGACGTCACGTACGGGTAGGTGCCGTGGTCGACGTCGAGGAGCGTGCCCTGCGAACCCTCCAGCAGCACCGTCTCGCCGCGCTCGAGGGCCTCGTTGAGCTGCAGGCGCGTGTCCGCGATGCGGTGCTTGAAACCGTCGGCCTGCTCGAGCACCTCGTCGACGACCTGCTGCGGGTCGAGGGCCTTGCGGTTGTAGATCTTGACGAGCACCTGGTTCTTGAACTCGAGTGCCGCCTCCACCTTCTGGGTGAGGATCTTCTCGTCGAGCACGTCCTGCACGCGGACGCCGACACGCGCGAGTTTGTCCTGGTAGCACGGCCCGATGCCGCGGCCGGTGGTGCCGATCTTCTTGGCCCCGAGGAAGCGTTCGGTGACCTTGTCGATGGCAACGTGGTACGGCATGATCAGGTGCGCATCGGCCGAGAGCAGCAGGCGGCTGGTGTCCACGCCCCGCTCGTCGAGTCCGGCGAGTTCGGTGAGCAGCACTCCCGGGTCCACCACGACACCGTTGCCGATGACGTTCGTGACTCCCGGAGTGAGGATTCCGGACGGGATGAGATGCAGTGCGAACTTGTCGCCGTTCGGAAGTACCACTGTGTGTCCGGCGTTGTTACCGCCCTGGTAGCGCACCACCCACTGCAGGCGTCCGCCCAGTAGATCGGTAGCTTTGCCCTTGCCCTCGTCGCCCCACTGGGCGCCGATCAGGACGATTGCCGGCATGACGTTGTCTCCTACGGTCGACGTACAGTCGTATCCGACTGCGTGGTCCTGCCGTTCGTAGGCAGTGGCCGGGGGAACAGTCTAGCCGAGGGTGCGGAGAACAGACCCCACAGTACGGCCGGGGAGGCCAACTCGGGCGTGCCACTAGGATGATCCGAAAGGGAAGCTGCGGAAATCGCGGCGGGACATCCGGGCGAGGAGTGGCGTTGACCCCCGTAGTGCTCATTTGCGGCGACGCGCCGCTTCCCCTACCTCTGGGCTCCATTTCCGCCTCGAGCGCACCCGCTGTTCCGGACAAGGACGACTTCGACGAGGTCTTCTCCAAGCTCCAGGTGGTCGCGGATCCGCGACTGATCGTGGTGGGCAGCGACGCCGCCCTCGCCGCCACCCTGACCCGGCTGATGCGCACCGAGCGGCTGCACATCGAACTCGCCTACGTCGCGGAGCACCGTTCGGAGGCGACGGAGGCCTACCACCTGTCCGCAGGCGCTCGCGGCGCGCGCACCGCGCTGAAGGGGACGGCCAAACCGGTCCCCCTCATCCGCGACGACGCGGGGATCGCGCTCGTCGGATCCGCCACCGTCACGGGCCCGGACGGCGGCCCACTCGTCGGCGAGGCCTACGTCGACGACACCCGGTTGTTCTCGGGGACGACGACGAACATGAACGTCACCCCGACCCCACGGATGCCCGGCCTGCGCGCGTCGGTCGAGCCTCGCAGGCGCTGGCTGCCGCGCCGCTGGGTCGAGGGTCGCGCCGTGCAGTTGGGGTCGCCCGCCGCGGCCCTCACCCGCGACGGCGTGCCGAACCCTCGCGACGTCAAGCGTTCGACGTTCTACCGTCACGACCAAGAGTGGCTGCTGGTGCGATGAATCTGCCCGGGGCGCGGACCACCGCTGTCCGTCCCAGCCCGGTCTTCCTGCTCGTCGTCGCGGTCGCGGTCGCCGGCGGAGTCCTCGCCTGGCGTGCCGAGCGGGAATCGGTCCTCGGCCACGTCGGGGTGTTCCTGCTGGTGGTCGCGGGATGGGTGGTGACGCTCTGCCTGCACGAGTTCGCGCACGCGTACACGGCGTGGCGCCACGGCGACACCGACGTCGAGGTGCGCGGCTACCTCACGCTCAACCCGGCGAAGTACAGCCACCCGCTGCTGTCGATCGGCCTGCCGGTGCTGTTCATCGCGCTCGGCGGGATCGGGTTGCCCGGCGGCGCGGTGTACCTGCGCACCGGGCTGTTTCCGCCGAAGGTGCAGGCACGGGTGTCCCTCGCCGGACCTGCCGTGAATCTGGTGTCGGCGATCGTCCTCCTCGCGGTGATTCGCGGGTTCGGGCTCGGCGGGGGCCACCTGGTGTTCTGGACGGGCCTGAGCTTTCTCGCATTCCTGCAGGTGATGGCGACCGTCCTCAACCTCCTGCCGGTCCCCGGACTCGACGGATACGCCGCACTCGCGCCGTTCCTGCCGCCCCGCACCCGCCGGTCCGTCGACCAGTTCACACCGTACGGGCTGCTGATCCTCGTGGCGCTGCTGTTCGTCCCGTCGATCAACGTGGTGTTCTTCGACGTCATCTACCGGCTGTTCGAACTGTCCGGGGTGCCGGAGAGCTACGCGCAGTACGGCAACTATCTGATGCGTTTCTGGCTTTGACCCGTGAGTACTTGTTAACCGCCGGCGGTTGAGAAGTACTCACGACTCGGGTGACCGTCAGCCGTTCCGGCGGGTGATCGACTCTCCCACCGCACGCAGCGACTGCCTCAGCGACTGCGGCTCGAGCACCTCGACGCCCCCGCCGAGAACGGTCAGCTGGTCGAGGGCCACGTCCTCGGCCTCGAGCACCAAGTCGACGGTGACCCAGCCGTCGTCGTCGGGCGGGCCGGGTTCGACGCGAGCGGCCTCCACACCGACCACGCGGGGCAGCCGGCGCCACGCCGCGGGCGAGAGCCGCGCCCGGCACCGGAATCGCAGGAGGGCACGGTCGAATTCGGCCACCGACGCCGTCCACCACGCGCCCAGATCGAAGGCGTCGGGCCGCACCGCGAGCTGCTTCAGCACGGTCGCATCACTGATCCGCGACACGCGGTACGACAGCGTCCGTCCCCGATGTTGCGCGACGAGATACCAGACGCCGGCCTTCGCCACCAAACCCAGAGGGTCGAGTGTTCTTGCCGCCGAGCGGTTCCCCTTGCGGTACCTGATGCCCAGACGCCGACCTTCGAGCACCGCCGACGCGACGACCGGGAGGTCGCCGTTGTCTCGTGGCCCGTCGAACCAACCGGGGGCGTCGACGTAGAGGCGATCCCGCCACAGCTGCGCCCCGGCCCGCAGCGGAACCGGCAACGCCCCCAGCAACTTCGACTGCGCCGCCGCGGTGACGTCGCGCAGACCGAGATCCTCGGCGATCGACGGGACCCCGAGCAACATCAACGCGGACGTTTCCTCCCCCGTCATGCCGCCGAGTTTCGACTGCCAGCCGTCCAGTAGCCGGATCCCGCCGCCGGGTCCGCTTTCCGTCCACAACGGCACCCCCGCCGCCGACAACGCCGTGACGTCGCGATACACGGTGCGCACCGACACACCCAGTTCGTCCGCGAGTTGCTGTGCGGTGGCCCCGCGACTGCCCTCCAGACGGAGCATCACCTCGACCAGCCGACTCGAACGCATCTCCCGAGTCTAGGGAAAATACCTGACAGTAGTTGTCAGGGATAGGGGCGCACACTGGTCGGCATGACCAACTGGGCACAGTTCGAGACAGAAGCACCCGACCTCGCCAAGGCCGTCGCCGCGCGCTTCGAGGCGCACAAGCACCACGTGCTGGCGACACTTCGCAAGGACGGTTCGCCGCGGGTGAGCGGCACCGAGGTCGAGTTCCACGACGGCGCGTTGCTGCTCGGTTCGATGGTCGGTGCACGCAAAGTGCAGGACCTGCAACGCGATCCGCGGTACTCCCTTCACAGCAACCCCGGTCACCACACGATGGAGGGCGGCGACGCCAAGATCAGCGGCCGCGCCCGGGAAATCCTCGGGGAGCGGAAACAGCAGATCGTCGACCGCTACCCCGACGAGATCTCCGAGGCGGACGTCTTCGAACTCGACCTCGACGAGGTGGTGCACACCACCGTCGACGGCGAGCACCTGTACGTCGACCTGTGGCGGCCGGGTGCCGGCGTCACCCGGTTCACCAAGTGACGGTCACTGCGTGACGGCGAACCCGAAGCCGAGCGTGCAGGGCTGCGACGCCGTACCCGCACCATCGGCGTCATAGCTGCCGCCGGGAATCAGGTGGGCGGTCAAGCCGGGCAGTTCCTTCTCGGCACCCTCACCGTTCGTGAGCGGCCCCGACGTGCCGAGCGTCGGCGCCTGGCCACCGAAGTTGAGGTACGTCACCTGAGCATCGGTCGTGGCGGCCTCGGGTCCCTCGAACTCCCACTCGACCTCGTTGCCTTCCTTCTCGACGCCCAGCGTCGCGGCAGGCTTACAGTTCGCCAGCGGATCGGGCATGAACGGTGCGGCGGATGCGGCGGCAGGTGCTGCGAAGAGGGCGGCCGCACCGAGTGCGGCAATGGCGACGGGTCGTGCGAACGCTGCGAGAGTGGACATGGTGTTCCCTTCCGTGAGTCGTCCCACCACGATTTCCCGCCGCGATACCGGACGAAACAGACAGGGTCTACCAGGTGACGTTCTCGGCGCAGTGGCGTCCGTTGGCGGTGGACTCGACCTGCACGGTCGCGTGCGAGAGGTGGTGGCTCTCGAGGACGGTCCGCGCCGCCTCGAGGACGGCCGACGAGTCGGCGTCGGTGGTGAGGTGGACAGTGGCCACGTCCATTCCCGTGGTGAGCGTCCACACGTGCAGGTCGTGCACGCCGGTGACCCCGGGGAGCGCCTCGAGGTCCGCCTGCACCGATTCGACGTCGACGTCCTCGGGTGAGGCCTGGGTGAGGATGCGCAGTGACGCGGCGGCGAGTTTCATCGCCCGCGGCACCACCCACAGCGAGATGAGAACACCGACGATGATGTCGGCGTAACTCCAGCCGAACACCAGTACGACGCCGCCGGCGATGAGCACACCGACACTGCCGACGGCGTCCGCGAGCACTTCGAGGTAGGCGCCGCGGACGGCCAGGCTGTCCCTGGAATCGGCGCGCAGCATCAGCATCACCACGAG
Source organism: Rhodococcus sp. NPDC057529 (assembly GCF_042802055.1). Taxonomy (NCBI): domain Bacteria; kingdom Bacillati; phylum Actinomycetota; class Actinomycetes; order Mycobacteriales; family Nocardiaceae; genus Rhodococcus; species Rhodococcus sp. NPDC057529. The sequence continues at coordinate 436,298 of NZ_JBHVEY010000002.1, read as the reverse complement.
GTTCGCGGCGAGACCGACGGATGCGGTGAGGATCAGCGCCATGCCGGGAAGTTCGGGGGCGTCGCCGATGCGGGAGATGGCCTCGTAGAACACCCAGATCGCGACGGCGAGCAGCATCGCGGCGTTGGCCATGGCCGTGAGTACTTCGGCGCGGTGCCAGCCGAAGGTCCGGGCCGCGGTGGCACTGCCCTTGCGGGCGAGGAGGAGTGCGACGAGCCCCATCGACATTCCGACGACGTCGGTCAGCATGTGCCCGGCGTCGGCGAGCAGCGCCAGCGAGTTGACGGTCAGACCGACGACGACCTCGAGGACCAGGAACGCGAGAAGGATGACGAGAGCGATGACCATGCGTCGGATCCGCCCCCGCGACGGGCCCACCTCACCGGCCCCGTGCGCGGGGCCGTGCGAATGTCCGTGACCGACTCCCATGGGTGAGCCTCCTCCCGAGTTGTGCCGATCATATGCGTACATGCGCATATGATCAACAGTGTGCTCGGGCGGTCAGAGTTCGGGACGATACGCCGGTTTCTCCACCGTCGGCGGCAGCGTCGCGATCGCCGAGATCCGCTTCAGCCCTGCGACCTGCAGAAGATCGACGGTCAGCGACCGGATCTGCGCGAAGACGACCGTCGCCGACAGGCCCGCGTTCTCCACCAGTTCCGGCTTCAATCCGGACGCCACCGACCGCAGCACCCGCGCCGCCTCGGCCTGGTCGGGCTGCTGACCGGGATCCGCGAGCGCCATCAGCCGAAGAGTTTCCAACGCGTGGGCGAGCTTCTCCACCTGGTCGACGAGCCGGGGGTTGAGGATCTCGTCGTCCCGCACCAGCGTGAGCGACCGCCGCGCGAGAACCCGGATGTTGCGCAGCGCGTTGTCGAGTGGGTCCGCGGCCGCGGTGAGTCGCTCGAGCCTGCCACGGGTGTTCCAGTACAGCGGCGAGATGCGACTGATCTCGCGACCGCCCGCAAGGTGCGTCCGCAGCGTGTCGATGGACGCCTGCGTGGCCCGCGCCTTCTGCAGCGCCTCCTCGATGGGTTTGTCGTCGTTGGCCACCAACCCGTCGGCCACCAACTGCATCACCTCGGACGCCGTCCCGAGGACGTTCGCGGCGTACTTGCGCGCTCGTCCCACCGGGTGCGTGGGAATCAGCGCGACGACGGCGATCCCCACCAGACCACCCGTCAGGGCGTCCACCATGCGGTTGATTCCCGCGGCGCCACCGGGCGGCAGCAGCGTCGCCACGAGCACCGCGGAGTTGCCCGCCTGCATCGAGAAGATCGGTCCGCTGTTCAGCAGCACCGCCGCGGACATCGCCAGCAGGACGACGAGCGTGATCTGCCAGGTGCCGCTCCCGATGACGGAGACGATGAGATCGCCGACCCCGATCCCGATCGTGACACCGGCCACCAACTCGACGGAACGACGCAGGCGGGCGCCCAGCGACAACCCGAGCGACACCACCGCGGCGATGGGGGCGAAGAACGGCGTCGTGTGACCGATCACCACCGTCGCCACCCACCACGCGGCACCGGCCGCGACCGCGCACTGCAGGATGGGCAGCGCCGACACCCGCAACCGGCGGACCGAGGTCGTCAGCCCGTCCCGGCCACGGACTTTCGCCGTGCTGAGGGCGTTAACCGACGCCAAGCGCTTCGGCGGCTCGGGGATCGCAGTCCTCGAGCAGGTCGAGGCACCGCGCGTACTCGTCCGTTTCGCCGATCGCCTTCGCCGCCTTCGCCAGGACGGCGACGCAGCGCAGGAAACCGCGGTTGGGTTCGTGGCCGTAGGGAACCGGGCCGAAACCCTTCCAGCCGTTGCGACGCAACTGGTCCAGGCCACGGTGGTACCCGGTGCGCGCGTACGCGTACGCCGCGATGGTCTGGTCGGCGTCGAGGGCGGCCTCGGCCAGGTAGGCCCATGCGATGGAAGCGGTGGGATGGGCGGCTGCGACGGAAGCCGGATCCTCGTGGTTCAACAGGGCCGACTCGGCCTCGTCGTCCCCGGGAAGCAACGTGGGCTGTGGTCCGAGAAGGTCACCGAAAGACGTCATGCGCCTATTGTGCCCCCGCCGCGGCACCGTCACTGAGTCGGCCCGCGTGCGCGACGCGCCCTGTCGCGGTCTCCGATGACTCGCGATGTCGTTAGGCTGCCTCCAACGTTCATTTTTCTGCAGACCGAGGGGCAGCGCGTGCAGGACCCGAAGAAAGACGATTCGACTCCGAAGCCGGCGACGGACGCACCGTCCGGCCCGGCTGCGGCAGACACCACCGCCGCCAAGGCCGACGCGGCCGCGAAGCCTGCGAAGTTCTCGCAGCCCGCACCCGAGACAAAGCCCGCGCCGGAGGCAAAGCCCGCGCCCGAGCCGAAGCCTCCACAGAAGAAGGCCCCCGAGAACGCAGCGGAGAAGCCCGCCGAGCCGCAGTCCGAACTGCCCAAGCCCCCGGTGCCTCGCCCACGCGCGGAGACGTCCGAGGCGCCCACCACCGCGATCCCGAAGACGCCGAACCCGCAGGGCCAGGCGAAGGCGACGTCCGGCGACGAGACGGTCGCGATCCCGGTGACGAGGCCGGCCGTCCCGTCGACACCGCCGCCGCCGCGGCCCGTGCCCCAGGGAAACCGGCCTCAGCAGCCACAGAATGGGCGGCCCGTTCCCCCGCCGCCCGCTCCCCCGCGCCCGGCGGCCACACCCCCGAAGGCCGCTCCGCAGCGGGTCCTGCCGCCGCAGCAGAGCGCACCGCAGCGCGTCGCCGCGGCCGAGAAGCCCGCGAAGAAGCACGGCAAGGCGTGGCTGTTCGCCGCGATCGCCGCCGGCGTCATCGTCGTCGTCGCCATCGCGGTCGCCGGGATCGTGGTCTACAACAACAACCAGGCCGAGAACTCACCCGAAGCCCAGGTGCAAGGGACGATCGACACGTTCGTCGCGGCTCTCACCCAGGGTGACCTCGCGACGCTCCGCACCAGCACCTGCGGCAGCCTCGCCGAGTACTACCAGGGCATTTCCGATCAGGATTTCGCCGAGGTCCACCAGGTCGCCGTGACGCAGCAGAACATTCCGGTGGTCGGCGGCGTCGACGCCGTGCAGATCACCGGCGACACGGCCATCGCGCAGGTGAAGGCCCACACGGCGGCCAACCCGGGCGAGCAGTCGTGGCGCACGTTCAACCTCGAGAAGGTCGACGGCACCTGGAAGATCTGCGATCCCAGGTAACACGACTGTGCGCCTTTCCGGTAGCTACAGCTACCGGAAAGGCGCACGGGCCCGAAGGGCCTATCCGGAGACGGAACGCCCCGCGGACTCGAGGTCGTTGCAGGCCTCGATGACGCGGGCCGTCATGCCGGCCTCGGCCTTCTTCAGGTAGCTGCGGGGGTCGTAGACCTTCTTGTTGCCGACCTCGCCGTCGACCTTCAGCACGCCGTCGTAGTTGCCGAACATGTGGCCGACGATCGGACGGGTGAACGCGTACTGGGTGTCGGTGTCGACGTTCATCTTGACGACGCCGTAGTTCAGCGCGGCCTCGATCTCCGACTTCAGCGAGCCCGATCCGCCGTGGAAGACGAAGTCGAACGGCTGCGAGCCGTCGGACAGGCCGAGCTTCGCGGCGGCGACCTTCTGGCCGGTCTCGAGCACCTCGGGACGCAGCTTCACGTTGCCCGGCTTGTAGACGCCGTGCACGTTGCCGAATGTGGCGGCCAGCAGGTACTTGCCGTTCTCACCGGTGCCGAGCGCGTCGACGGTCTTCTCGAAGTCCTCGGGCGAGGTGTACAGCTTGTCGTTGATCTCGGCTTCCACGCCGTCCTCTTCACCACCGACGACGCCGATCTCGACCTCGAGGATGATGTTGGCTGCCTTCGCCTTCGCGAGGAGCTCCTGGGCGATCTCCAGGTTCTCGTCGATCGGGACGGCCGAACCGTCCCACATGTGGGACTGGAACAGCGGGTTGCGGCCGGCCTCGACGCGCTGACGTGAGATCTCGAGCAGCGGGCGGACAAACGTGTCCAGCTTGTCCTTGGGGCAGTGGTCGGTGTGCAGGGCGATCGTGACGTCGTACTTCGCGGCGATCACGTGAGCGAACTCGGCGAGTGCGACCGCGCCGGTCACCATGTCCTTGACACCCAGGCCCGAACCGAACTCGGCGCCACCGGTCGAGAACTGGATGATGCCGTCGCTGCCGGCGTCCGCGAAGCCCTTGATGGCGGCGTTGATGGTTTCGGAAGAAGTGCAATTGATGGCGGGGAAGGCAAAGGAGTGCTCCTTGGCCCGACCAAGCATCTCGGCGTAGACCTCGGGAGTCGCGATTGGCACGGCGGCAGTCCTCCATAACGAGTCGATTTCGGCGCGCGCGATCAGCGCAGCACACGATGTGGTCCTAGCAGTATGGCAATACCGGTAGCGTACGTCTCCCGGTGGCTGTCGCGGCACCCCGTTTCGGCCGGTCCGCGGCCCGGCCGAAACTCCATGACCTGCACCATTCCGACAGTCGAGGAATACGCCGGTACGCTGAGGGCCGTGATTGTGCAGGCAGCGTCGGATTCCGTGACCAACCTCGCGTTGTTGCCGGGATTCCTCGACCCGGTGAACCTCCTCAACTCCTTCGGCACCTGGGTGCTCGTCGGGCTCCTACTGGTCGTCTTCATCGAGTCGGGATTGCTGTTCCCCCTGCTCCCCGGCGACTCGCTTCTGTTCACCGCGGGACTCATCGCGGCGTCGAAGTCGACGGAGATCGAACCGTTCGCTCCCCTCTGGGTGCTGCTGGTTCTGATCCCGATCGCCGCGATCCTCGGCGACCAGGTCGGCTACTTCATCGGCAGCAAGGGCGGCACCGCCCTGTTCAAGAACGACGACGCCCGGTTCTTCAAGAAGAAGTACATCGACGAGTCGCACGCGTTCTTCGAGAAGCACGGCCCCATCACCATCATCCTCGCTCGATTCGTTCCGATCGTGCGCACGTTCGCGCCGGTCGTCGCGGGTGCGTCGCGGATGCGGTACTCGCTGTTCCTGACGTACAACATCGTGGGCGGCATCCTGTGGGGCGCCGGCGTCACGCTGCTCGGCTACCTGCTCGGGCAGATCGAGTTCATCCGCGACAACGTCGACGTCATCTTCCTGCTGATCGTCTTCGTGTCCGTGCTGCCGATCATCGTGGAGGTGGGCAAGCGTGTCGTGAAGTCCCGTCAGGGCACGAACTCCACGACCGAGGATCCGCAACCGGTCACCACACCCACCGATCCGACTTCCTGACACCGATCGGGGTAGCGCACTGACGATGGTCACCACGGCAGCAGGCAGCTTCGGGCCTCTCGTCTCGGCCGGCCCAGCGCTGGTCTGGGTCGTCGTGCTCACATTCGTGTTCATCGAGTGCGCGGTGATCCTGGGCCTGTTCCTGCCCGGCGACTCGATGCTGATCACCGCGGGCATCGTGCTGGCCAACCATGCGTCGGGCACCGGCCACGTGTGGGCGTTGTCGGTCGGCGCGATGATCGCCGCCATCTGCGGAAACCAGGTGGGGTACGTCATCGGTCACCGCACCGGCAACCGCATCCACGCCCGGAAGGGCGGGAAGTATCTCAACTACGCCAACCTCCACAAGGTGAATGTCCTGCTGGAGAAGCACGGCTTCTGGGCGGTGCTCGTCGCGCGCTGGATTCCGTGGATCCGCACCCTGTGCCCGCTGGTCGCCGGTGCTGCCAAGATGAACCACACCAAATACACGATCGCCAGCACTATCGGCGCCATCTTCTGGGCGCCCGTACTGCTGCTCATCGGCTTCTACTTCGGCTCGTTCCTCGACCGGGTGTCGTGGCTGATGCCTGCAGTGCTCGCCGGGATGGTCACACTGCTGGTGATCGGCACGGCCCTCGGGGTGTGGCACTACCGGCAGGAGATGGCGCGGCCACCCGAAGATGTGGCCGTCGAAGAAGTACTGGACTAGTGCTGATGCACCGGCTCCCACGCGGGCAGCGGGTCGTCGAACCGCACCCACTCCGCCGGTCCTGACCGGAGTTCCTCGTCGGTGAGCAGTGCCGGGTCGAGGATCCGCCGCGGGCCGTCGGGATCGAGGCGGACGCCGATGAACACGATCTCCTGCCCCGGACGTTCGTCCGTGGACGCCCACAGCTGGGCGGGCTCGATCACGAGATTCGGGCCGGCCTGCGACCAGACGGCGGCGAGGTCGGGGCGGCTCGCGATCCAGCAGAAGCCCTTGCTGCGGAGCAGGCCGGTGAACTGTCCCAGCGCCTGCTCGAGCCGGGCCGGGTGGAACGGCCGCGACGCCCGGTAGGTGACGCTGCGGATGCCGTATTCCTCGGTTTCCGGGGTGTGGCCCGCCGCCAGTTCCTCCGCCCAGCCTGGCAGCTCGGCCGACGCCTCCGGGTCGTACAGGCCCGTGCCGAGTACCTCGCCGGGATCGACGACGCCGCGCGTGGTGCGCAGCAGTGTCGCGGCGGGGTTGAGTCTGCGCACGGTCGCCTCGACGGCGCCGGCGGCACCCTCGCTCACCAGATCCGTCTTGTTCAGCAGGATGACGTCGGCGAACTCCACCTGATCGACGAGGAGGTCGGAGATGCTGCGCTCGTCGCCGTCCCCGGCCTCGAGGTTCCGGTCGTCGAGACGCTCGCCCCTGGCCAGTTCGCCGAGGAACGTCGACGCATCCACGACCGTCACCATCGTGTCGAGGGCGGCGACCGAGCCGAGGGTGAACCCGTCCTCGAACTCCCAGTCGAACGTGGCGGCCACGGGCATCGGTTCGGAGATGCCGGTCGATTCGATGACGAGGTGGTCGAACCGGCCCTCCCGCGCCAGCCGCGCCACCGCCTCGACGAGGTCTTCCCGCAGGGTGCAGCAGATGCAGCCGTTGGTGAGCTCGACGAGTCTCTCCTGGGTCCGGTCCAGGTGCCCCTGCCCGGCCACAAAGGGGCGGCTGGGGGAACCCCCTGCACGAAGTGCTTGGGGGACGATGTTGACGTCGCTCATGTCGTTGACGATGACGGCGACACGCCTGCCGTCCCGGTTCGCGAGGAGATGGTTGAGCAAGGTGGTCTTGCCCGCGCCGAGGAAGCCGGACAGGACGGTGACAGGGACAGGCCGGATGACAGTCATCCCGAAATGATAACTGTTTTCATTAAGCCTCTGCTCCGCCGGCCTGCCCGGCTCGTGCGACTACAGCGCGACGGTGCCCGACGCGTCCGCGTACTGGCTGTCCGGGCGCGGCAACCCGAAGTGGTCGCGCAGCGTGGTGCCCGAGTACTCGGTGCGGAACAGTCCACGCTCCTGCAGGATCGGAACCACCTTCTGCGCGAACACCTCGAGACCGCCCGGGTAGTACGGCGGCATGACGTTGAACCCGTCCGCGGCGCCCTGCGTGAACCATTCCTCGATGGTGTCGGCCACCTGCACCGGGGTCCCGACGACGACCCGGTGCCCGCGCGCACCGGCGAGACGGTGCAGCAGTCCGCGCAGCGTCGGGTTCTCCCGCTCGACGATCCCTGCGATCACCTGCAGACGGCTCTGCTTGTTGTCGGTGACGTCGCCGGCGTCCCCGAACAGTCCGACAGGCACGGAGGCGTCGAGATCGAGGTGCCGCACGCTCGAGCCGGTGAGCGCCTCGAGTTGGGCGATCCCGTACTCGGGCGAGGTCAGTTCGTTGAACTCCCGCTCCAGGTCCCGCGCCTCCGCCTCGGTGTCGCCGAGGAAAGGGCTGATGCCGGGAAGGACCTTCACGTGCTCCGGGTTGCGGCCGAAGTGCGCCGCCCGCTGCTTCACGTCCGCGTAGAACGCCTGCCCGTCCGACAACCGCTGGTGCGCGGTGAAGATGGCCTCGGCGTACTGGCCCGCGAACGCGCGGCCCTCGTTGGACGCGCCGGCCTGCACCAGCACCGGGTGTCCCTGCGGGGAGCGCGGCGCGTTGAACGGTCCCCGCACCCGCAGGTGGCGTCCGACGTAGTTGATCTCGTGGATCTTCGACGGGTCCGCGTAGATACCTGTGGCCTTGTCGATCAGGATCGCGTCGTCCTCCCAGCTGTCCCACAGCTTGACGGTCGCGTCGACGAATTCCCGCGCCCGCGCGTAGCGGTCGGCATGGTCCGGGTGGCTGGGCAATCCGAAGTTGGCCGCCGCCACCTCGGTGCCGGTGGTCACGATGTTCCAGCCGGCCCGTCCGCGGGAGATGTGGTCGAGCGACGCGAACAACCGCGCGAGATTGTAGGGCTCGAAATACGTCGTGGACGCGGTCGCGATCAGCCCGATCCGTTCGGTGGCCGTCGCGATCGCCGTCAGCAGCGTGATGGGCTCGAGCGCTCCGGCGGCGCCGTGCTCGACGTCGCTGCGCAGGGCGGGGCCGTCGGCGAAGAAGATCGCGTCCAGCTTCGCGGCTTCCGCTGTCTGCGCGATCTCCTGGAAGTAGGAGACGTCGTACAGCCGCTCGGGCGTCGTGAGCGGGTGCCGCCACGCCGACTCGTGGTGCCCGGCCGGGTAGATGAACGCGTTGAGACTCAGCTGCCGCTGTTGATCTGACATAACGAACTGTCTAACAGCGCCGAATCCGGGGCGATACGGTTAATTTTCGCGTGATTCGAACCGTCGCCTAGCGTCGCGGATACCCCGCCGCGGACACCATGTGCGCGGCCTCCATCAGCATCCAGCCACCGAGTTGCACGGACATGTCGCGTTCCGGGATCCCGGACGAGTGCACGGTGCCCCCGGTGAACGTGGCGATTCCCCCGCCCATCCCCGGCAGTTGCGCCTGCCGGGTCCAATCGTGGCCGAACAGCGGCTGCCCCTCGATCTGCAGCCGGTTCTCCCACGCCGATTCCGCGGACGTCAGCACGAGCTGGGCGGCGATCTCCCGGGCCCGGATGTCGGCGGGCGACTCCCAGGGCAGCATCACCGCGGTCAGCGCCAGATACCGGGCGAGGATCCCGTTGAACAGGCCGCCGTCTCCCCCACCGCCGCCGTCGATGACGCCGTGGGGTGCGAGGTGTTCGTCGATGGCGTCGACCAGCCGGTGGGTCCGGTTGCGGTGCCGGGGCGAACCGAGGCGCACGGCGAGTTCGGTTTCGAGCCCGAGCACGACGCCCTGACAGTAGGAGTAGATGTTCTTTTCGATCTCGCCGCCGGGGTGGATACCGTCGGCGATCAGGTTGGTGTGCACGTCCCGCAGCGTGTCGTCGATCCAGTCCGCGGTGGCCTGGGCGCGCCACAGCTTTCCGGTGCGGGCCAGCATGATCCCGGCCGGTCCGTTGGCGGGCGCGTTGTAGAAATTCGAGCCCTTCCGCCACGGGATGCCGCCTCCCGCCTCGGGCGCCCAGGCGTCGAACAACTGGGATTCGAGCGCCTGCACCGCACTTCTGTTGTCTATGAAGTGCATTCGCTGGGCACGCTCGAGGGCGATCCCCAGCCAGGCCATGTCGTCGTAATAGTTGTTGGTCCAGCCCGAGATGTTCCGCAGACGGTGGCTGCGCGCCAGTTTCACGATGCGACGACGACGGCGCGGCGTGGGGTCGCGTTCGAGCGCGTCGACGGCGCAGTCGAGCAGATGGGCCTGCCACCAGTAGTGCCAGCTGAGGAACAGCCGCTCGCGCCGTACCGCCGGCCAGGCGACGACGCCCAGGGTGGTGCCCGGGAGCGCCCACAGCCGGCGAAGGTGCCTGCTCACCACCGCTTCTTCAGCGGCGTCCGCGCGCGCCGACCACGAGTCCTGCATAAGAGTTGATCTTGCCTATTCGCCAGGGGTTCCGCTACCACGCACGACCGAGGTCGGCGTGCTGGCGCACCCACGCATGCATGGCGATTCCTGCGGCGACACCCGCGTTGATGCTGCGGGTGGAACCGAACTGCGCGATCGACACCGTCATCGCCGCAACCTCTTTCGCCTGGTCGGTGACTCCCGGCCCCTCCTGGCCGAACAGGAGCACGCAGTCGCGGGGCAGGCTCGCCGTCTCGAGCGGCACCGACCCGGGTGTGTTGTCGACGGCCACGATGGTGAGACCTCTCTCACGCGCGAAGTCGACGAGACCGTCGACGTCCGCGTGGTGGAGGACGTGCTGGTACCGGTCGGTGACCATCGCGCCGCGCCGGTTCCAGCGTCGACGTCCCACGATGTGGACCGCCGCGGCGGCGAACGCGTTGGCGGTGCGCACCACCGTCCCGATGTTCGCGTCGTGCCCGAAGTTCTCGATGGCCACGTGGAGCGGGTGGCGACGGTTGTCGATGTCTGCGACGATCGCCTCCCGCGTCCAGTACCGGTAGGCGTCGACCACGTTGCGGCGATCGCCCCCGGCCAGCAGTTCGGGGTCGTACCGCGGGTCGGTGGGGGCCGGTGAGTCGTGCTCCTCGGTCCATGGGCCGACACCGTTCGGGTTCTCCCCCCATTCGGTGGGACCCATCTCGGCGACCTCGACCTCCACCGGGCCCGTCTCGACTCCGCTCACGACGTCAGAACGTCTTGTTCGAATCGGGGGCGACGGTGAATCCGTGCGACGTCTCGTCGTTGGTGCACGTGACGGCCGTGGCGGTGGTGCCGCAGGTGTACCCGAGCTTGGTCAGTTTCGACCCGGCCGGCAGCGCCGCGTCCGGTTCGTCGCCGCCCGAGGTGTAGACGAGGCCGCCCGCGCACATGAACGACGCCTCGCCGTCGTTCTCGACGCGGATGCCGTGACCCCAGTCGACCATGCAGTCGTCCGGGCGCGGCGGCACCGGGCTCGTCGACCCCTGGCAGCCGGCCTCGGTGCGGTTCGGCAGCTTGATGATGCCGCATTGGAACCCGCCATCCGGGGACGTGAAGAAGTACGACTCGTTGTGCTCGTACGGGACGTCGACGAGCGTCGTGGTCGGCGCTTCCGTCGTCGTCGGCGGCGGCGCGACGGTCGTGGTGGTAATGGTCGGCGGAACCGTCGTCGTGGTGGTGGTCACAGGGGCCGCGGCCGTCGTCGTGGACGTCGGCGGAGCCACCGCGTCCGAGGACCCACCACACCCTGCGAGCATCATGGCCGAGCCAATGCTCAGACACACCAACGACACCCGACGCCACGCCATACGGCCACCTCCACACATACTTACCTGCTGCCGACACTGCACTCTAACGGCAGTGCGGCGGCGGGGCCGCTTCGGCGAGGCCGGGACGGGTTAATCTGGAGGTGGAGGCATTCGATGAATCATCAGCGCATCGTGCGGACGGTCTGCTTCGTCACGGTCGGCTACGTCATCGTCCTCGCCGTCTGGCTGGGATGGTTGATCCAGCACACCCCGCCGGCCACGATCCCGTACCAGATCATGGGATTGGTCGCGGCCTTCGGCTCGGCGCTGGGCTTCGGGATGATGGCGGCCGGGCGGCCCAGTCGCGCCGACCGGAAACTCGAGCGGCACGGACTCGAGGGCTGGGCCCGCATCGAGCACGTCACCCCGCTTCGCCGCACCCCGGACGACGGAGAGCTCACCGAACTGGACCTCCGGCTGACCGTGCCGGGATCGGAGAGTTACGCCGGACGGGTCGTCTACGAGGTGCGTCGGGAGAACGCGACACGATTCGTGCCCGGCGAGACGATCACCATCCTGGTGGACCCGGAGGACCGGGACCACATCATGCTCTGCCCGTGATCCGGCGACGCCCGAGCGCGAGCATCCCCTCGACGAGCAGCAGCTGGGCCGCCGCGTAACTGGCGAGGATCAGCCCCTCGGCCGCGGCTCTCCCCCGGTCTCCCCGGATGAGCAAGCGCCGCACCACGATCAGCCCGTCGGAGGCGGTGAACAGCATCCCGCCCACGCCGAGCCAGCTGCGCCGGTCGGTTCCCGGCACGGCCACGTTCGCGAGCACGTCGGCGCCGGGCGCGAGGGACGGGTCGGCCGACAGCGTCGACGTGGCGCCGAGCAGCGCACCGTACGCGGTCAACGGGGTTGCGACCTCTTTCGCCCGCCCGCGGAGCAGGGCCGCCGCGCCCGCCCACCCCGCGAGCCGGGGCAGCAAGGCGGGCACGGCGGGCCGGGCGCCCCGGCGCAGCAACAGCGTCGAATAGCCGACCTGCATGACGGCGAACGAGGACGCGCCGCGCACGAGACGGGCGTCGTCGTCGGGGTCGATCATGAAGACGTCGCCCACGGTCGCGGCGGTGAGACCGGCGAGGAGAAGCGCGACGTCGGCGGGGTCGGCGTCTGCTCGCCGCCGCAGCACCCGGGCGGCGAGCGCGGGCGCGATCAATGGTTTCGCCGCGCGCTGCAACCGTTCCCGCCCGGAGACGGCTCCGACCACGGTGGCCAGCGTCGCACCGGCGAATACCGCGTGCTCGACACCCCAGTTGTTCTTCGACTTCACGTCTTCCTCCCACGCTTTCGGATGTGCCGAGGCTACCGGTCCGAACAGTGGTTGACTGGAGAGTGGATGCGACGGAGAATCCGCGATTGTGAGGCACAGGTGATGGCAAAGCAGGCGCGCGCGGCGGCCACCCGCCATCAAGTATTAGAGGGTGCGGCACTGAGCTTCGAGAAGCTCGGGTACGGCGGCGCGAGTCTGAGCGGAATCCTCTCCTACGCCGACGTGACGAAGGGCGCCTTGTACTTTCACTTCGAGTCCAAGGAGGCGCTGGCCTGGGCGGTGATCAAGGAACAGCACGCGATGGCGATGCTGGCGGCGCAGCGCGTGCTCGCGACCGCGCAATCACCGATGGAGGCGATCCTGTTGTGCGCCAAGGAGATGGCGCGCCAGCTGCTGACCGAGCCGATCGTGCGGGCGGGTGTGCGGCTCACCCTGGAACTCGGGACCTCCCGCGGCCCGGCCACCGATCCCTACATCGACTGGACCGACACCCTCGTCGCACTCGCGGGCAAGGCACGGGAGGCGGGCGAACTGCGCGCGACGGTCGATCCCGCGGCGCTCGCCCGTTTCCTGGTCAGTTCGTTCACGGGTATGCAATTGGTGTCCGAGGCACTGACCGGGCGTGCCGACCTGTACGAGCGACTGGCCGACATGTGGGAGCTGCTGCTGCCCTCGATCGCGTCGCCGGACATGCTGCCGCGCCTGCTCGAACTCGCGGCACTGCGCGACGACGTCGCGTCCTGACTCAGACGCCGGTGTGGGCAGGTTCCTCGGGACCGTCCGGCGCCGGGTGTGGCAGGTCGAGCGGGTGCAACTGCGTCGGCGCCGGCTGGACGACGGCGATGCGCGCACCGTCCGGTATGGCGTCGACGGAGCAGATCGTTCCGAAGACACCGAGTCCGCCGAACAACGCCAGCAGGCCGTAGGCCAGGAACGTCGACGTCCGCTCGACTGCTGATCGTGGTTCGCCCTCCAGTGCCATCGTGGTGCGCCGCACGTACACGGCCCTTCGCTCTCGGGGATTTCGGCTGAGTTCCACCATGTGGTCCTTCTTCGCATGATCGGTCGGTGCGGATGGTGTCGGGTCGACGTCTACGAGTCTGTCGCGGCGGCGGCCGGGTGTCGCTGCCCCCAGGGATGGAATGCACTCCACCCAGGGTTCGGCGGCCCGGCCCGGAACCCCGGTACGCGTGCGGTTATGATCCGGACCACACTAGATGTACGCATAGCGGTGATTTTGTCCGCTTTGCGTACATAATGGGCATCGTACCGAGCAGGAAGGCCTCATGACGACCACCGAGGAACCGGCCCGCGGCGAAGACACACAGACGCGTCCCCCTCGCTTCGAACGACCGCCGTGGCCGCCCGCCGGCCCCCGCCGCCTGCTCCGCGACCTCGGCGGCACCTACGCCGCCAACGGGCTGATCGGGCTGATCTTCTCCGCGACCGGTCCCGTGGCCGTGATCCTGGCCGCCGGTTCCGCGGGCGGACTGTCGCCCGGGCAGATGGCGTCGTGGATCTTCGGCGTCTTCTTCCTCAACGGCATCCTCACCGTCCTCGCCAGCTGGCTGTACCGTCAGCCGCTGGCGTTCTTCTGGACGATCCCCGGCACGATCATCGTCGGCGGCTCACTCACCCACCTGTCGTGGCCGGAGGTGCTCGGAGCGTTCCTCGTGACCGGGCTCCTGATCCTCGCCCTCGGCCTGACCGGTCGGGTGCGCCAGGTCATGGCGATGCTCCCGATGCCGATCGTCATGGCGATGGTCGCCGGCGTCTTCCTGAAATTCGGGACCGACCTCGTTCACGCCGTGGGAACCGATGCGGCCGTGGCCGTTCCGATGGTTTTCGCCTTCGTCCTCCTCGCGTCCCGCGCCGCGCTCGGCCGGTGGATACCCCCGATCCTCGGCGCGCTGCTCGTCGGGGCGGCCGCGGTCGCGGTCACGGGCCGCTTCCACCCCACCGGCACGGGCACACCGTGGATCGCGGCGCCGATGTTCCAGACCCCGCAGTTCACCTGGCAGGCGATCGCCGAACTGGTCGTCCCGCTGGCGATCACGGTCATCGTCGTGCAGAACGGTCAGGGCGCGGCCGTGCTGACGTCCGCAGGCCACCAGCCGCCCATGAATGTCGGTACCGTCCTGTGCGGGGTCTGGTCGCTCGCCACCTCCGCCGTCGGCGCCGTGTCGACGTGCCTGACAGGTCCGACCAACGCCCTGCTGGTGGCGTCGGGGCAGCGCGCCCGGCAGTACACGGCGGCCGTCGTCTGCGGACTGCTCGCCGTGGTCGTCGGCCTGTTCGCCCCGCTGTTCGTTCAGCTGATGCTGGCCACCCCGGCCGCGTTCGTCGCGACGCTCGGCGGTCTGGCGATGCTGCGGGCACTGCAGGGATCGTTCGTCGCCGCGTTCTCCTCCCGGTACACGCTCGGCGCGCTGGTGACGTTTCTCGTGACCGTCTCGAACGTGCAGTTCCTCAACATCGGCGCGGCCTTCTGGGGACTGATCGCCGGACTGCTCGTGTCCCGGGTGATGGAACCGGGCGATTTCCGGACGGGATGACCGGTCACCGTTCCCGCCGCCACCACCTCTTTCCGGCCGGGGGCGGGTCCGGTTGCGGTTCCCGGGGCTGTGCCACCGGTGGCTTCCGCACATACTGCTTCTGCCGCCGCCACGTCGCGACGACCTCGTCCGCGTCGACCGGGCTCACCGGGATCCGGGGGCCGGACGGCGCCCGCAACCACGCGACGATCTGCAGGTTGAGTTGCGCCACCACATCCCGCACCGCCTGCTCGGACGGCATTCCCCGGATCGTGTCGGGCAGCCGCTCGATCTCCTTGCGCAGCTGCAGCGGCGTGGGGAGCAACGCGTCGGTGGGCAGATTCTCGCGGCGCAGGTAGTTCTTCACCCACCACAGTTCGTCGTCGACGTCGCCCGCCGGTATCGGATTGCCCGCGCCGGGGAGATCGTCGAAGTCGCCGCGCTCCTGAGCGAGCCGGATCTGCTTGTCGATCCAGCTCTCGAAGCTCACCCCGGGAGGTTTGCGCTCGGTCACGCACGCCATTGTTCCAGGACCCGGTTGCCGGTCGCACTTGCCAAGCCGCCCCGCTCGTTTTACTGTGACACCACGTCTCAGTTAAATGGACTGACGGCGCAGGTTCCGTATCCGGCCCCAGGGAAGCGACCATGACAGCGACCACCTCCGAGCACGCCGCAGCGCACGAGAGCAGCGGAGACGAGCGGCACGTGCGCGTCGTCGTGGTCGGGGCCGGTCTGTCCGGGATCGCCGCCGCCGTCAAACTCGAACGCGCGGGCATCATCGACTTCGTCGTCCTCGAGAAGTCCGACCGCGTCGGCGGCGTGTGGCGCGAGAACACGTACCCCGGGTGCGGTGTCGACATCCCCGCACCGGTGTATTCGTTCTCGTTCAACCCCAACCCGGGATGGCGCAGCAACTTCGCACTCCAGCCGGAACTGCTGTCCTACATCGAGGACACCGTCGCCACGTTCGGCGTGCAGTCCAGAATCTCGATGCGGACCGAACTCCACGAGGCCGTGTGGTCCGACGAGCGCCGACGCTGGATCCTCGACACCAGCCGGGGCACGATCGTCGCGCAGCACGTGATCTTCGCGGCGGGCCCCATCACCGAACCCAGCACTCCCGCGGTACCGGGCATCGACGGTTTCGGCGGCGACATCTTCCACTCGGCCCGCTGGAACCACGACGTCGACCTCACCGGAAAGAAGGTCGCGGTCGTGGGCACGGGCGCGTCCGCGGTGCAGTTCATCCCCGAGATCCAGCCGGACGTCGAGGCGCTGTACGTGTTCCAGCGCACCCCGGCCTGGGTGGTGCCCCGCCTGGACTTCCCGTTCCCCCGGCTCGCGCAGTCGCTGTTCTCGCGGGTCCCGGCGGTGCAGCGCGGGCTGCGGCAGATCCTCGACCTCGTCCTGCGGACGCTCACCTGGGTGATGCGCCGCGAACGCACCGCCCGGCTCCTCAACCCCCTCGGCACCCGCTGGCTCGCCCGGCAGGTGCCGGACCCGGCGCTCCGCGCGGCACTGACCCCGAACTTCACACTCGGATGCAAGCGACTCCTGCTGTCCAACACGTATCTCCCGGCGCTGACGAAGAGCAACGTCGAGTTGATCCCGCACGCCCTCACCGAGGTGGACGGACGCGTCGTCGTCGGAGCCGACGGCACCCGCCGCGAGGTCGACGTCATCATCTTCGGCACCGGTTTCGACGTGAGCCATCCGCCGATCGCGAGCCGGATCCGCGGACGCGACGGGACACTGCTGTCGGAGAAGTGGTCGAAGAGCCCCGAGGCGTATCTGGCCACCACGACGCCCGGCGCACCGAACGCGTACATCATGCTCGGCCCGAACATCTTGGTGTACAACTCGTTTCTCGGCCTGGCCGAAACCCAGCTCGACTACGTGATCGACGGGATCACCAAGGCGGAGCGGCAGGGCATCGAAGTCCTCGAGGTGCGCGATCAGCCGTTCCGCCGGTTCAACGACAAGGTACAGAAGGGCCTGGAGCGGACCGTGTTCAACAACGGCGGGTGCAGCAGCTACTACCTCGACGCCGACGGCAGGAACTTCGCCGCGTGGCCGTGGTCCACCGGTTCCCTGCGCCGCCGCCTCGCCCGTTTCGACCTCGAGAACTACGCCGTCCGGCCGTACCGGACACAGCCGACCCCCTCCCCTCACCCGTCAGGAAAGTCACGATGATCGAGATCCATCACACTGCTGTCGCCGGCGCACCGGTCGCGGGCGCGTTCGACTACGTCGACGACTATCGCCACGTCCCGTCCTGGATGTTCGGTATCACGAAGTTCGACCCGATCGGCGAACAGGATCGGGGGCTCGGCGCCGTCTACGACGCCGCGATGAAGATCGGCCCCAAGACCCTCGGTTCCGTCGTGAAGGTCACCGGGTGGGAACGCAATTCGCTGATCGAGCTCGAATCGATCGACGGCCTGTACACGCACTCGCGGTGGCAGTTCGACGCGGTCGGCGACACCGAGACCCGCCTGACGGTCGATTTCCGCTACGAGCTGCCCGGCGGGCTCGCGGGCAAGGCGCTCGGCAAGGTCATCGAACCCTTCGTCGCGCAGGCGATCCGCCACACCGATGCCACGCTGCGGCGTCAGGTGGAGGAAGTCGCGCGCCGGTCGGCCTGACCCCCGGTCGACGCGCCGGCCGTTCACCGTCGTGTGACGAGTGGAACAGCGGGCGCTCGTATACATAGTTAGTTAGCCTATGTAATATAATGTGCATGGACGACGACACACGGCTGCACGGCCTGCTCGTCGACCTGGTCACGAATTCTCACCGATTCACCAGGCTCGCGAGCTCCTTCGGATCCGAGGACCATCCCCGGCCGTGGACCCGTGCCCTCGCCCTGCTCGACGACCACGGCGAACTCCGCATCAGCGAATTCGCCCGCATCGACCGCTGCTCGCAACCGTCCGCGACCGCCCTGCTACAGAAGCTCGGCGATCGCGGATACGTGGCCCGCCGGCCCGATCCGGACGACGCCCGGGCAGTCCGGGTGTCCATCACCGCCCCGGGACGTGACTGGCTGACCGTGG
Organism: Rhodococcus sp. NPDC057529; assembly: GCF_042802055.1. Lineage (NCBI taxonomy): Bacteria > Bacillati > Actinomycetota > Actinomycetes > Mycobacteriales > Nocardiaceae > Rhodococcus > Rhodococcus sp. NPDC057529. Next base: position 418,406 of record NZ_JBHVEY010000002.1, on the reverse strand, counting down.
CCCGCAACGAGATCGCGGGCGCCCTCGCCCCGCACTTCGCGGACCTCGAACCCGAGCAGCTCGAGCGACTGACGCAGGGCCTGTCGGAACTGCGTTCCATCGTCACGGCATCGGCCCGCGCCTGACCACCCATCCACCCCGCAACACATCGAAGGAGGTGGCCGTGAGCACCACGACCGCAACCGTCACGAACAGCAGCGAGGCGCCACCCAGCCTCCTCCACCAGCCGAAGTCGGTGTGGGCCGTCGCCTTCGCCAGCGTCATCGCGTTCATGGGCATCGGGCTCGTCGACCCCATCCTGAAGCCGATCGGCGAACAGCTGGACGCCACCCCGTCCCAGGTGTCGCTGCTGTTCACCAGCTACATGCTGGTCACCGGTGTCGCGATGCTCATCACCGGTGTGGTGTCGAGCCGGATCGGCGCCAAGAAGACGCTCCTGACCGGTCTCGCCGTCATCGTCGTGTTCGCGGCGCTGGCCGGAAGCTCCGGCACCATCGCCCAGATCGTCGGCTTCCGCGCCGGCTGGGGACTCGGCAACGCCCTGTTCATCGCGACCGCACTCGCCGCCATCGTCGGCGCGGCCAGCGGCGGCGTCGCGCGGGCCATCATCCTCTACGAGGCCGCGCTGGGCATCGGCATCGCCGTCGGCCCGCTGGTCGGCGGTGTCCTCGGCAACATCAGCTGGCGCGCGCCGTTCTTCGGCGTCGCAGCCCTGATGGCCGTCGCGTTCATCCTGATCGTCGTGATGCTGCCGTCCGCCCCCAAGCCGGAGCACCGCACGTCGATCGCCGCGCCGTTCCTCGCGCTACGCCACCGCGGCCTGCTCACCGTCGCAATCACCGCGCTGCTCTACAACTACGGCTTCTTCACACTGCTCGCGTACACGCCGTTCCCGCTGGACATGGGCACGTACTCGATCGGATTCATCTTCTTCGGGTGGGGCCTCGCGCTGGCTGTCGCGTCGGTGTTCCTCGCGCCGCGCCTGCAGCGGCGCTTCGGCACGCTGCCGATGATGATGGTGGCCCTCGCGCTGTTCGCCCTCGACCTCGCCATGATGGCCGCTTTCACCGAGAACAAGACCGTGCTCATCGTCGGGGTCGTGCTCGCCGGGCTGTTCCTCGGTGTCAACAACACCCTCATCACCGAGACCGTGATGATCTCCGCCCCCGTCGAGCGGTCGACGGCGTCCGCGGCCTACAGCTTCGTCCGGTTCGTCGGCGGGGCCGCGGCACCGTGGGTCGCGGGCAAGCTCGGCGAAAGCAACATCCACCTGCCGTTCTGGGTCGGCGCGGTGTGCACCGCCGTCGCGATCCTCGTCCTCGCGACCGGCCGTAAGGTCCTCGCCCACGTCGACGAGCACGATCCCGAACCGCACAGCGTCGACGAGGCACTGGCCGTCACGGCCGGCGACGCCGACTGACTCCCCGACGTGAGTGGCGAAGTGTGCCCCGGCACGCTTCGCCACTCACCTGTCAGAGGTTCAGGTCGGGAAGACCTAGGAGCGAACGGTACTCGAGACCCTCGGCCGCGATCACCTCGCCGGCCCCGGTCGCCCGGTCGACGACGGTCGCGACACCCACGACGATCGCCCCCACGTCGCGCAGCGCCTTCACCGCGGTGAGCGGCGAGTTGCCCGTGGTGGTGGTGTCCTCGACGACGAGGACACGCTTGCCGACGACATCCGGCCCCTCGATCTGCCGCTGCATCCCGTGCGCCTTCGCGGCCTTACGCACCACGAACGAGTCGATCGGCCTGCCCGGCGCGTGCATCACGGCCATCGCCACCGGGTCGGCACCCATCGTCAGGCCGCCGACGGCGTCGAAATCCCAGTCCGCCACCAGTTCACGCAGCAACTTCCCGATCAGCGGCCCCGCCTCGTGATGCAGCGTGGCGCGGCGAAGGTCCACGTAATAGTCGGCTTCCTTGCCCGAAGACAACGTCACCTTGCCGTGCACAACAGCCAGCTCGCGCACCAACGCGGCCAGATCCTCGCGATCACTCATGACCGAAACCCTACCCACCTCTACGTGCGGGCACGCCCCCGGCCGAACACGTTGGTCAACCGCCGGACCAGACTCTTCGGGACGAGTCGACCGGCGGTCGTCAGCACCTTGTACTGGAAGCCGGGAATGCTCACGACCTTGCCGTCCTCGAGATCGGCCAGCGACGCCGCGACGACCTGGTCGACGCTCAGCCACATCGCATTCGGAATCGAACTCATCTCGATGCCCGCGCGCTCGTGGAATTCGGTGCGAATGAATCCCGGGCACAGCGCCTGGATCCGCACACCCGTGCCGCCCAGCCCGTTCGCCAAACCCTCGGAGAACGAGATCACGTACGCCTTGCTCGCCGAATACGTCGACCCCCGCCCGGACAGCAGTCCCGCGACGCTCGCCACGTTGATGACGGTGCCGTTCGCCGCCGCGATCATGCCGGGCAACGCCGCGCGGGTCAGCTGCATGACGGCGGTGACGTTCACGTCCAGCTGAGACTGCAACAGTTCCGGCGTCGCCGTCCAGAATTCGCCCGACGTGCCGAATCCGGCGTTGTTGACCAGTACTTCGACACCCTTCCCGAGGCGTTGCGCCACCTCCGCGCGCCCGGACGCCGTCGCCAGATCGGCCTGCAGGATCTCGGACTCGGTGTCGAACAGCGCCTTCATCTCGTCGGCGAGGGCGTGCAAGCGGGTGTCGTCCCGCGCGACGAGCACGAGGTCGTAACCGAGAGACGCGAACTTCCGCGCGAAACCGGCACCGAGCCCCGATGTCGGGCCGGTGACGAGGGCAACGGGTCGGGCTGAGCTGGGAGGCGTCGACATACCGGTGACGGTAGCAAGGCGCTGCGCGCCTGTGCGCGGTTAACGAGTCCGGGGACTCGTCACGCACTCACTACCGCGGCGCGCCCGGCGGGGGTGCAGGACGGTTCTGCGGTGCCGGACGTGGCGGTGCGGTCGGGCGCGCCTCCGGGGACGGGCGCCCCTGCGATGCAGGACGCCCCTGTTGCGCGGGACGTCCCTGCGCTGCAGGCCGCTTCTCCGGCGCCGGGCGTGCCTGCTGGGTGGGACGTTTCTCCGGTGCCGGACGTCCCTGCGGTGCGGGACGTTTCTCCGATGCGGGGCGCGCTTCGGCAGGGGCGCCGTCACGCAGTCGCGGCCTGCTCGGGTCATGATGGCCACGGTCGAGTCCGCTCGGCTCGGTGACCGGGGGCAGGACGTGCAGAATGCCGGACAGCCGGGCGACGGCCTCGATGGCAGAATCCCACTCCCGGCCGCTGCTGCCGATGGGCAGCGAACCGAGGGTCCACTCGCCCTCACTCCACAGCATGTTCACGTGCGGCGGCACCGACTCGGTGAACGCCACCATCCGCTGATCGCAGACCCTGCGGGCGATCTCGAGGTCGGTGGCGAACACGACGCGCGGTCCGATGGCGCCGAGGAGTTCGAGGTCCGAATCCTTCGGCGGCGGGGTCGACTTGAGGCGGAGGTCGATGTCGACGTCCGAACCCACCCGGCGGCGCACCGCGACGATGGTCGCGGTCTCCTCGAGGTCGAACAGGATGAACGACTCGCCGCGGCGTTCCCCCTTCACCACGTCGATGGCGCTGAGGTACTCCTGCTTGGCCAGCGCGGCCCGGTGGAACTGGGCGGGCAGCCGCTCTTCGACGTTGTCGTACGTGTAGCCCTGGGCCTTGGCCCAGATCTGCCGCACACGACCCGTCTGATCACGACGCGAGCGATCGAAATAGAGCAACGCGCACGCGCCTGCGAGTGCGATCAACGCCAGTAAGAACCACATTCCGGTCATCGTTGATCAGCCTAGCGAGTCGAGGGCGTAACGAGGGTAGGCGGTACCGGGACACCCCGTGTCGGTTTTGCCGGAACCGGCCCGACAGCCGTGTCCGCCGGCACGGGTGGGCTCAGTTGCCACCGAGCTTGGGCAGCTCGGTACTGATGATCGTCTCGGCCGTCATCGTGCCGTTCTCGACCTTCGTCCCCTGCACCATGACGGTGAATCCGGGTTTCAGATCGGCGACCGTGGTGCCGTCGAGTGCGATCACGTTGGTCTGCGCGTTGGTCTGGACCGTCAGCTTCGAACCACCGAGGGCGTCGAGGGTGAGCGTGGAACCGTCGTTGGTGCTGATCGTTCCGAAAGCGGCACCCGCGGCCCCGATGGCCTCGCCGATTCCGCCGGGAAGTTGATCGAGCGGCGACTCGGTGGTGGTCGACGGCGGCGCGGTCGTCTTCGGCGGCGCGGTGGTGGCCGGCGGACGGGACGTGGTGGGACCCGCCGCGGTGGTGCTCGAGGAGTTGTTCGGCGCCGTCGTGAAGAGGGCGACGCCGAAGCCGATGACCGCGATCAGCAGCAACGCCGCGGCGGCGGCCGCGATCCACGTGCCGATCCGGCGGGGCTTCTTCTCCTCGGTGGCCTCCGCGACCGGCGCCTGGTACTGCGATCCCGGGTACCCGGCGTTCGGATACTGCCCCGTCGGATACCCGCCCTGGTACTGCTGGGCCTCGTAGGGCGGATACGCCTGTGTGGCGTTCGGCGGCGGAGCCTGCTGGTCGAACCGCGGGTCGTAGGTCGGGTACGCCTGCGTCGGATTGGGCTGGTTCTGCCCGTACGCCGCGGTCGGGTCGGACGTGTAGAACTGCTCGGTCGGCCCGCCGGCGGACCCCAGGTACTCGGTGCGGTGGTCCTGGTCCGACGAGCCGAAGTGCTCGGTCGGCTGGTCCTGCCGCGACCACGCCTGCGTCGGGTCCTCGTCACGAGCCCGCGACGCGGAATCGTCATGCGCCCGCGACGCCGAATCGTCGGTCGTCCACGACTCCGTGCCGTCGTACGCGCGTTCCTGCGGGGTGCGCGGATCGTCGGGGTTCGTCATGATCGGCCCCTCCCTCGGGTTCGTGTGGCCGGTGTCCTGCGGTTACGGACGATCCAGGGTAACGGCGAAACTTAAGACTCCCCTGTGAAAACACAGGTGAGTGGCACGGCGTGCGGGAGCACACCGTGCCACTCACGTGGGGGATCAGCCGAGGACGAGCGCGTCCCCGGTCTCGGACACCTTCACGGGGACGGTGTCGCCGTCCTTGACGTCGCCGGCGAGCAGCAGCTTCGCGAGCTGGTCGCCGATCGCCTGCTGGATCAGCCGGCGCAGCGGCCTGGCCCCGTACAGGGGGTCGTAGCCGCGGACGGCGAGCCAGAAGCGGGCCGAGTCGGACACGTCCAGCGTCAGCCGCCGCGCCGCGAGCCGGCGGGACAGCTGGTCGAGCTGGATGTCGACGATCGATTCGAGCTGCTCCTCGGTGAGCGGTTCGAAGATCACGACGTCGTCGAGCCGGTTGATGAACTCCGGCTTGAACGCGTGCCGCACCGCATCCATCACCTGCTCCCGGGATCCGCCCGCACCGAGGTTGGACGTGAGGATCAGGATGGTGTTGCGGAAGTCGACCGTCCGCCCCTGACCGTCCGTCAGCCGGCCTTCGTCGAGGACGGCGAGCAGGATGTCGAAGACGTCGGGGTGCGCCTTCTCCACCTCGTCGAACAGCACCACCGTGTACGGACGCCGTCGCACGGCCTCGGTGAGCTGCCCGCCCGCCTCGTACCCGACGTAGCCGGGCGGCGCGCCGACGAGCCGGGCCACCGAATGCTTCTCGCTGTATTCGGACATGTCGATGCGGACCATGGCCCGTTCGTCGTCGAACAGGAAGTCCGCGAGCGACTTCGCGAGCTCCGTCTTACCGACGCCGGTGGGTCCGAGGAACAGGAACGAACCGGTGGGCCGGTTGGGGTCGGCGACGCCGGCGCGGGCGCGGCGGACGGCGTCCGACACGGCGACGACGGCCTCTTCCTGGCCGACGACCCGCTTGCCCAGTTCGGATTCCATCCGCAGCAGCTTGGCGGTCTCGCCTTCCATCATGCGGCCGGCGGGGATGCCGGTCCATGCCGCGACCACGTCGGCGACGTCGTCGGGACCGACTTCCTCCTTGAGCATGACGTCGCCGTCGGCGGCGGCGCCGGACTCGCGGGCGGCCTGCTCGAGTTCCTTCTCGAGCTGCGGGATCCGCCCGTAGCGCAGTTCCGCGGCCCGGCCGAGGTCGCCGTCGCGTTCGGCGCGCTCTTCCTCACCGCGCAGCGTCTCGAGTTGCACCTTGACTCCGCGCACGGAGTCGATGGCCTGCTTCTCGTTCTGCCAGCGGGTGGTCAGCTGATTGAGCTTCTCCCGTTCGTCGGCGAGTTCCTGACGCAGCTTCTCCAGCCGGTCCTTCGACGCCGCGTCGGATTCCTTCTGCAGCGCCATCTCCTCGATCTCGAGGCGGCGGACGATGCGTTCGACGGTGTCGATCTCCTCGGGTCGCGAGTCGATCTCCATCCGCAGCCGGGACGCGGCCTCGTCCACGAGGTCGATCGCCTTGTCCGGCAGGAACCGGGACGTGATGTAGCGGTCGCTGAGCGTGGCGGCCGCGACGAGCGCGGAGTCGGTGATGCGCACACCGTGGTGCACCTCGTACCGCTCCTTGAGCCCGCGCAGGATGCCGACGGTGTCCTCGACGGACGGTTCGCCCACCAGCACCTGCTGGAAACGGCGTTCGAGGGCGGCGTCCTTCTCGATGTACTTGCGGTACTCCTCGAGGGTGGTCGCGCCGACGAGCCGCAGCTCACCGCGGGCGAGCATCGGCTTGATCATGTTGCCGGCGTCCATCGCCGACTCACCGGTGGCACCCGCACCGACGATGGTGTGGAGTTCGTCGATGAACGTGATGACCTGACCGGCCGAGTTCTTGATGTCGTCGAGGACGGCCTTGAGCCGCTCCTCGAATTCGCCGCGGTACTTGGCTCCGGCGACCATCGATCCGAGGTCGAGGGAGATCACCGACTTGCCGCGCAGCGATTCGGGGACGTCGCCCTGCACGATGCGCTGGGCCAGCCCCTCGACGATGGCGGTCTTGCCGACGCCGGGTTCACCGATCAGCACCGGGTTGTTCTTGGTGCGGCGGCTGAGCACCTGCACGACGCGGCGGATCTCGTTGTCGCGGCCGATCACCGGGTCCAGCTTGCCGTTACGGGCGGCGGCCGTGAGGTCGGTGGAGTACTTCTCGAGCGCCTGGTACGTCGCCTCGGGATCCGGGCTGGTGACGCGCGCACTGCCGCGGACGGTGGTGAACGCGTCGCGCAGCGCCTCGGGGGTGGCGCCGTGCCTGCCCAGCAGCCCGGCCACGTCCGACTCACCCGATGCGAGTCCGACCATCAGGTGTTCCGTCGACACGTACTCGTCGTCGAGCTCGGTGGCGAGGCGCTGCGCTGCGGTGAGTGCGGCGAGGGCCTCGCGGCCGAGTTGCGGTGTGGTGGTGGCGCCCGTCGTCTTGGGCAGCCGGTCGACGAGATTCTGCGCTTCGCGGTGGATCGCGGCGGGGTCGACGCCGACGGCCTTGAGCAGCGGGGCGGCGATGCCGTCGGTCTGGTCGAGCAGGGCCACGAGCAGGTGCGCGGGCCTGATGTCGGGATTACCGGCCGACGACGCCGACTGGAGCGCAGCGGTCATCGCGGCCTGGGTCTTGGTGGTCGGATTGAACGAGTCCACTGGTCACCTCTTCTGGCGTTGTAGAGCGGTTCGCCGCCGGGGGCCGGGTGGCACGTGGCGACGCTGTCATCTTCTTAACGCGCGAAGAGTTGAGTCTGTTCCGCTCAACTTTGAATTTTTTCTGACCACCCCATCATCTCGCCCCGCGACGCTCCGCGGGTCGGGAAATCACGCCCCGATCGCGACAGCCATCATCGGCCAGGACGCGGACAGATCGTCACGCCAGTACCCCCACGAGTGCGTGCCCACCGGCCGGAGGTCGACGGTGGCGGGAATGTCGAGGGCCCGGAGTTTCTCCGCGAGCCGCATCGTGCAGTCGTTGGTGACGGCCTCGATCACACCGCCGACCACGACCTGCGTCGCGAGGGCGCGGCGGTCGCCGCCGACGGTCCGGGCGTCGAGGGTGTCGTACGGCCCCGGCAGTCCGCTGCCGTTGGAGATGTAGAGGGTGGTCCCCCGGAGTTTCTCGGCGTTGACGTACGGATCGTTCGCGGCCCACAGCGGATCGTTGGCAGCACCCCACATGTTCTCCGGGTTGCCGCCGAAGTCCGCGACCGTGATCTCGACGAATCGGCGGGCCACCGGGTCGCTCGTCATCGCGCACCCGCTGTACGCGCCGACGCTCTGGTACAGCCCGGGCTTGGAGATCGCGAGGTTGAGCACGCTGGTGGCCGACATGGACAGCCCGGCGATCGCGTTCCTGCCGGTCGTGTCGAGCGCCGAGTCGACGATGGGCGGCAGTTCCTTCGTCAGGAACGTCTGCCACTTGTTCCGCCCCAGTTCGGGATCGTCGCGCTGCCAGTCGGCGTAGTAACTGGACTGGCCACCGAACGGGATGACCACGTTGACGTCCTTGTCGGAGAAGAACTTCTCGACGTCCGCCTTCTGCTCCCAGCCGAACTGTTCCGAGTTCCCCTCGACGCCGCCGAGCATGTACACGGTGGGACGTTTCCCGGACGCGGCGCGGATGACCCGGACGGTGACGTCCTTGTCCATGGCCGTCGAGTGAACCGTGAAGTTCATCTGCGATTCGCCGACCGGGGTGACCTCGACCAACCGCGAACCGTCGGGCGCCTCGTCGGCCGTGATCGACTCGACCGTCGCCCGGGGTTCCGCGGAGGCGATCGTTCCGACGCTCGACGCCATCAGGGCGCCGACCGCCAGCACGACGGCGCCCACGCGTCGAACCGAGCCGGCGCTGCGCATCCCCTGGCGAAACCGACCCCGATTCCGCGCAACACCAACTCGCATGGAGCCCCCTCGGTAACCCGGTCCGATTATCGATGCACATCGTGCCCTGCCGGTGGTCACGGCTCAATAGCGACCCGCCGAAACGCCGGGGTCGGAGGCCGAACCGGCCGGCGCCGTCCCCCGGGGTCCGGCGCCGAGGACGGCTAGAATGCTGGTGTTCGAATCAGCAGGCACGGAGGCAGGGGACGGCTTGACACGAGATTGCCTCGACCCACTCGTGATTTCGCGTCTGCGCGCCAGCTTTTCGTCGATCGTGTCCACCGACCACGGCCACACCCGGCTCACCACCACGTTCTACGCCACCCTGTTCGCGGAGCACCCCGAATTCCGCGCGCTCTTCCCGGCTGCGCTGGATCAGCAGGGCCATCGCCTGTTCCAGGCGCTGCAGTTCGTCATCGACAACCTCGAGGACGTGGACCGGGTCCTCGGTTTCCTGAGCCAGCTCGGGCGTGATCACCGCAAGTACGGTGTCGAGGGCAGGCACTACTTCGCGTCGGGCCATGCGCTGCTGGTCGCCGTGCAGAGCTCCTTCACCCAGGCCATCTGGACGCCGTCGCTGACCGCGGCGTGGACGGAACTGCTCGACCTTCTCCTGAACACGATGGCCGACGCCGCGGACAACGACGACCTGCCCGCCGCCTGGGGCGCCACCGTCGTCGATCACGAACGCCGCCTCGACGACCTCGCGATCGTTCGCCTCGAGACCGACTCCCCCATCCCGTACGGCGCGGGCCAGTATCTCAGCGTCCAGATCCCGCAGCGGCCGCGGATGTGGCGGTACCTGTCGGCGGCCATCCCGGCCAACCCGTACGGACAGCTCGAATTCCATGTGCGCCGCGTGTCGGGCGGGTGGGTCAGTCCGGCGATCGTGAACGAGACGCAGGTCGGCGACCGCTGGTTGCTCAGCTCGCCGCTCGGCGGGCTGGAGGTGGACCGCGAGAGCGGGCAGGACGTCCTGATGATCGGTTCGGGGACGGGCATCGCACCGCTGCGCGCCCAGGTGATGGAAATGGCGATGCGGTCGAACAACCCGCGCGTCCACATGTTCGTGGGCGGCAAGTACCCGTGCGACCTGTACGACATCGAGACCCTGTGGCACCTGTCGCTGAGCAATCCGTGGCTGACCGTGGTTCCCGTCTCCGAGGAGGACGAGGACCCGTGGTGGCACACGATTCCCGCACCCGAGGCGCCGCCGGGGTTGCATCAGCGACTCCAGGGCCAGCTGGGCCGGGTGGTCGCGCGGTTCGGGTCGTGGGCGGACCGGCAGATCCAGATCTCCGGGTCGCCGGCGATGATCAAGACCACCGTGTATGCCCTGCAGGGCGGGGGCACCCCGCCCGAGCTGATCCGCCACGATCCCCTGATCTAGTCGCGCAGCCAGCCCCTGCCCATCCGCCATCCGGTTCGACCGTCGGGAGAGCATCACGCCATGCAAGCCACGCAGACCACCTGGACCAGCACCGTCGTCGAACACCACCGATTGCGGCACGATCTCGCCGTCGTCCGCCTCGTCGGTGACTACGTCCCGTTCGAGCCGGGACAGTACGTGGACGTCAGCGTGCCCCAGAACCCGCGGCTGCTGCGCAGGCTCTCCCCCGCCCTTCCGCCGTCGCTGGACGGCAAACTCGAATTCCACGTCCGGACGGTGCCGGGCGGCTGGGTCAGCGGCGACATCGTCACGGGGACGTCGCCGGGCGACCAGTGGCAGATCCTCGAGCCGCGCGGCACGATGTCCGTCGACGAGGACGGACCGGACGTCATCATGATCGCCGGCGGCACCGGCCTCGCCCCGTTCCGGTCGATCCTGCTGGACCTGTCCCGCAGGCCGAATCCGCCGCGGGTGTTCCTGTTCACGGGCGATCGGACGCCGCGCGATCTCTACGCGTCCGACATGCTGTACCTGCTGCTGCAGAATCTGCCGTGGCTCACGGTCATTCCGGTGGTGGAGAACGTCGCCAATCCGGACTGGACGGACGAGTGGTACGAGCGCACCAGAGTGGACGTGGGGTTCACCGAGGACGACCTCATCGAGGGCTCGCTGCCCGACGTCGTCACGTCCTACGGTGCGTTCACCGAGCACCAGGTGCTGGTGTGCGGTTCGGCGGCGATGGTCCGCGCCACCCTCGACCGTCTCCGTGACACCGGGACCCCCACCGAGAACATTCAGTTCGACCCGTACTGAGCGGCCCGGATCAGTAGGACGGGTCGTGCCGGATGTTCTCCGGCGGCGTTCCCGCCGCGTGCAGCCGGAACTTGGTGGTGTTGATCATGGCTTCGGAGCCGACGAGCTGGATGTCGCGCTCGGCCCACGTCCCGAAGTCGGCGACGACCTGCCCGACCTTGCCGGTCAGCCGGCGGTGCATGCCGGGCATCCCGGCACTGCTGGGGCCCGTGTACCACCACGGGTCCTCGTCGTCCTCGGTGACCGGGACGACGGTCAGCCACGGATTCTGCTCCGCGAGCGCCCACAGGGTGCCCAGGTCGTAGAGGTCGCAGGGGTACCGGCCGGCAAAGAAGAGGTGGACGCGCCGGTCCTGGCCGCGCTGCGACATCTGGAGGATCTGCGCGCGCAGCGGGGCGATGCCGGTCCCCGATCCGATCATCAGGATGTCGCGACCGTTGTCGTAGCGGATTCCGAGGTCGCCGAGGGGGGACCCGACCACCCACCGCTCGCCCACGAGTGTCTGGGCGACGATGGCGGGGCTCACCCAGCCGCCCGACACCCGGCGGACGTGGAATTCGATGATGCCCTGATCGTTGGCGGGGTTCGCCGGCGACAGGTACCGCCACATCCGGGGCCGCGACGGCACCTGCACACTCACGAACTGGCCTGCGGTGTACGTCATCGGCTCGTCGAGTTGCAGCCGGATGATCGAGACGTCCTTGCGGACCTGCAGGTGCTCGATCACGGTCGCGCCCCACGCCGGCGGGCCGCTCTCGGCGTTGGCCGCGTCCATCATGGTGGCGGCGACGACCGCGAGGACGTCGCGCCACGCCTGCTCGAGTTCGTCGGTCCACGGCTCGGTCGAGGGGAATTGCTCGACGGCGGCGATCAGGGAGTTGCCGACGGCGACGTAGTGCGCGTCCTCGATGCCGTACTTGCGGTGGTCGCGGCCGAGCTGGGCGAGGTAGGCGAGGATCTGCCCGGAGTCCTCCTCGAGCCGCTCGATCACGTACTGGACGGCGGCGATCAGCCGATCGCGTTGCTCGTCCATGGCGGCGGGGAAGAAGTCGCGGGCTTCGGGATACCGGGCGAACAGCAGGGCATAGAAGGACCGCGACAGAGTCTGGGGCCCGTCCGGCACTGCCGCGATAGCCTTGAAACTCGACCGGACCAGCGATATTGCCTGTGAATCCACCGCGCATCCTCGTCACCGACTGAACGCGGCGCCGCCGCGAAGTACTTGGGCAGACTATAGGCGCGGCCGCCACGCCGCAGACCAGGTCCCTTGTTTCTCGGCCCGGTCGTGCTATCCGACCGCTCGGTCTGCACTTTCCCAGTACCGGGAGCGCAGCGCCTTCTTGTCCAGTTTGCCCAGCGGGGTCAGGGGCAGGGTGTCGACGAAATCGATCGACTTGGGGGCGTGCACCGATCCCTTCGCGGCCCGCACCCGTTCGACGAGTTCGGCGGCCTCCACCGTCCGTCCCGTCCGCAGCACCACGCACGCCTTGACGGCCTCGCCCCACTTCTCGTCCGGGACGCCGACCACCGCGACCGAACCGACGGCGGGGTGCGCCGAGATGACGTCCTCGATCTCGCGGGGGAACACGTTGAATCCGCCGGTGACGATCATGTCCTTCTTGCGGTCGACGATCGTCATGAAACCGTCCTTGTCCTTGCGCGCGACGTCGCCCGTGTGCAGCCACCCGCCGCGAAACGCCTCGGCCGTCTCGTCGGGTTTGTTCCAGTACCCCTTCATGACGAGGGGGCCGCGGACGCAGATCTCGCCGAGTTCACCCTGCGGGACCTCGTTCAGGTCGTCGTCGAGCAGCGCCACGTTCAGCCAGGGCACGGGACGTCCGCACGTCGCGAGCCGACTGGGGTCGTCCGGCAGGTGCTCCTCCTTCCGCAGCACGGCGATGGTCATTCCGCATTCGGTCTGCCCGTAGAACTGGAAGAAGATCCGGCCGAACTTCTCGATGCCCTCCTTCAGCCGGGCAGGCGACATCGCCGACGCGCCATAGAACAGCGTCTGCAGGCTGGACACGTCCCGCTTCGGCAGGTCGGGATGGTCCATCAGCAGGTAGATCATGGTGGGGACGAGCATCGTCGCGGAGATCTTGTGCTTCTCGATCGCCTCGAGGACGGCGCCGGGTTCGAACGCGGGCAGCACGATCAGCGCGCCGCCGCGCAGCAAGGTGGGAATGAAGAAGGCCGCGCCCGCGTGCGACAGCGGCGTGCAGATGAGGAAGCGCGGTTCGTCGGGCCACTGCCATTCGGCCATCTGGATCTGATTCAACGTCGCGCCGGACTGGTAGGAGCCGACGACGCCCTTCGGCTTGCCCGTCGTGCCGCCGGTGTAGACCATGCTGCTGTTGTCGTCGGCGGCCACGTCCGCCGCCCGCAGGCGTTGCGGGGTGAACGTCTCGGCGAGCGCCAGGATGTCGGTGCCCACCTCCGACGGCCCCAACGACAACACGTTCTCGATCGACGGCGACTGCGCCACCAGTTCGGCGGCACGCCCCTCGAAGGCGGTGGGATCGAAGATCAGGGTCTGAATCGCGGCGTCGCCGACGATGTAGAGGTGGTCGTCGAGCGAGCCCATCGGGTTCAGCGCGCTGGCGCGGCATCCGGAGATCATGGTGGCGCCCATGCTGATGAGCACCTCGGGCCGGTTCTTGGACAGCATGGCGGTGCTCGTCCCCTTGCCGATCCCGAGCGAAGCCAGTGCCTGCGCAAAGCAACTGATCTGATCGCGCATCTCACCGCCGGTGAGAACGACGTCGCCGAGATAGAGCGCCGGCTTGTCGGAATTGCGGTCCAGTGCAGTGATGAGGAGGTCTGCAGCGAAGGCGGGTCGATGCAGATCTGCGAACTCGTCGGTCATCTGTGATCCTTCTACTCCCGCGAGGCCGGGGTGCGTCGTCCGACGGCCTGGATTTTCTGTGTCCTGGGTCACCGACACCCTAACCGGAAACCCACAAAACTGAAACCTGTTCCACTCCCGTTGGGGTGTCGGCCGCCCCACCCGGCCGGGTCACGTCCGATAACGTGAGATCCATGACTCCGCAGGATCGGGTTGCCGAACGAATCTCGACAGCGGCCCGGAGTGCGCACGTCTTCCTCGCGACAGCGGAATCCCTCACCGGCGGACAGATCTCGTGCCTTCTCGGCGCCGCACCCGCGTCCTCCGACTGGTACCGGGGCAGCGTGGTCGCCTATTCCAGCGAGGTGAAACACCGGGTGCTGAAGGTGCCGGACGGTCCCGTCGTCAGCGAAGCCAGTGCCCGCGCGATGGCGGGGGCGGTCGCGGAACTGCTCGGCGCCGACGTCGCCGTCGCGGTGACCGGCGCGGGCGGCCCCGACCCCCAGGACGGGCAACCGCCGGGCACCGTCTGGTTCGGACTCTTCGCCCACGGCCGCATCGACACCGAGATGCGGCACTTCGACGGTGAACCGCAGGACGTCGTGACCGCCACGACCGAACACGCACTGGGCCTGCTCGAGCAGGCGCTGGCCCCGGTGCCCGGCGGCGTGCCCCCGCCCGTCGCGTAAATCTCCGGGAGTCGGGTAATCGTCCGCGAGGGCACCGCCACACCCGAGGAGGATTCCCGTGCCGAAGACCACCGAGAGCGGCAAGCCGAAGAAGAGCGAACTCCCGGAAACCCTGAAGAAGTCGTCCGAGAAGGCGCAGCGCACGTTCGCCAAGGTGTACGACTCCGCGATGGACCAGTACGGGGACGAGGAACGAGCGCATCGCGTCGCGTTCGATGCCCTCAAACACAGCTACGAGAAGGTCGGCGACCACTGGGAGGCCAAGGCCGAGAAGGGCCCCTCCGACGAACGTGCGGAGAGCGGCGGCCCGAACCCGTCCGGCGAGACCGCCGAGGGCGTCGACGCCAACGCGAGCAAGGAGCACCTGATGCACCTCGCGCAGAGACTCGACATCCACGGCCGGTCGACCATGACCAAGGACGAACTCGTCGAAGCCCTCGTGAAGGCGAACCGGAGAGCACGATGAGAGCGGTCACCTGGCAGGGCAGACGGAAGGTCAGCGTCGACACCGTGCCCGACCCGGTGATCGAACAGAAGACGGACGCGATCGTCGAGATCACCACCACCAACATCTGCGGTTCCGACCTGCACCTGTACGAGGTGCTCGGCGCGTTCATGAGCGAGGGCGACATCCTCGGGCACGAGCCGATGGGCATCGTCCGCGAGGTGGGGTCCGAGGTGACGGACGTGAAGATCGGTGACCGGGTGGTCATTCCGTTCCAGATATCCTGCGGCCGTTGCCATATGTGCGACCGGAAACTGTTCACCCAATGCGAGGTCACGCAGATCCGGGACGAGGGCATGGGTGCGGCACTGTTCGGGTACTCGAAGCTGTACGGGAGCGTCCCCGGCGGTCAGGCCCAGTATCTCCGGGTGCCGCACGTGAAGAACACCCACATCAAGGTCCCCGAGGGCCCGCCGGATTCGCGGTTCGTGTACCTGTCCGACGTGCTGCCGACGGCATGGCAGGCCGTCGAATACGCGAACGTGCCCGAGGGCGGCTCCGTCGTCGTTCTCGGACTGGGGCCGATCGGTGACATGGCGGCACGCATCGCCGCACACAAGGGTTTTCGCGTCATCGGCGTGGACCTCGTACCCGAGCGTCTCGCCCGAGCGAAGGCGCGGCAGATCGAGACGGTCGACCTGAACGACGCCGGGAGCGAACTCGGCGGCGTGATCCGCGACATGACCCACGGCCGCGGTCCCGATTCCGTCATCGACGCCGTCGGCATGGAGGCGCACGGCTCCCCCACCGCGAAGCTCCTGCAACAGGTCACCTCGTTCCTTCCCGACGCCGTCGCGGGCAGGCTGATGTCGACGGCGGGAATCGACCGCCTGCACGCCCTGTACTCGGCGATCGACATCGTGCGGCGCGGCGGCACCATCTCGCTCAGCGGGGTATACGGCGGGATGGCCGACCCGATCCCGATGCTCACGTTGTTCGACAAGCAGATTCAGCTGCACATGGGTCAGGCCAACGTCAAGCGGTGGGCACCCGACATCCTGCCGCTGCTCACCGACGCCGACCCCCTGGGCGTCGACACGTTCGCCACTCACGAACTGCCCCTGGACCACGCACCGCACGCGTACGAGATCTTCCAGAAGAAGCAGGACGGCGCGGTGAAGATCCTCCTGAAGCCGTAACACCTTCTCGTCGAAAGGAATTGCCATGACATCGGCAGACACACTGCGCGGCCGGAAGGTCGCGATCCTCGCCACCGACGGCGTCGAAGAAGTCGAGCTCGTCGAACCCCGCACCGCCGTGGAGAAGGCCGGCGCGCAGGTCCAGCTGCTCTCGCTGGCCCCCGGCAAGATCCAGGCGATGACCTCGGACGTGAACGAGGCAGGCACCTATGCCGTCGACGCCGTCGTCGGCGACGTGTCCGCCGCCGCCTTCGACGCACTGATCCTGCCGGGCGGCACCACGAACCCCGACCACCTGCGGATGGACGCGTCGGCCGTCGGATTCGTCCGCGACTTCGTCACTTCGGGCAAACCAGTGGGCGTGATCTGCCACGGACCGTGGACGCTCGTCGAAGCCGATGTCGTCCGCGGCCGCACCCTCACGTCGTATCCGAGCGTGCGCACGGACATCCGCAACGCCGGCGGAACCGTCGTCGACGAGGAAGTGGTGGTCGACAACGGATTGGTCTCCAGCCGCAACCCGGACGACCTCCCCGCGTTCTGCGCGAAGATCGTCGAGGAATTCGCCGAGGGCCGCCACCCGCGGTGATCCATCCGCTGGTCGTCATCCGGCATCGGGGACCGTCACCACCACCCGGGTGCCCGATCCGGGCGAGGACGTGACGTCGAAGGTGCCGCCGAGGCTCTCGACCCGCACGATGTGCGACGCCAGTCCGATGTGCCCCTGCGCCACCCGTTCCGGGACGACGGCGGGATCGAATCCGGTGCCGTCGTCGGCGACCGTCAACGTGGTACGCCCGCCGGCGCGGGTGAGCGCGAGTTCGACCTTCGTGGCACGCGCATGCTTGGTGACGTTGGTGAGCAGTTCCCGCGCCACCCGGTAGAGCAGCTCCTGGCAGTCGGGGTGACCGACGTCGTCGAGGCTCACCGACATCTCGATCTCACCGCGCCGGGAGAACAGGTCCGCGAGTTCCCGCAGCGCCGCGGTCAGGCCCAGCTGCGCGAGTACCTGCGGATGCAGGGTGGTGACGGTGGAGCGCAGTTGCGCCGCGGTCTCGCGGAGGGCGGCCTCGGCGGCGTCGAGCTGCGCGTCCGGGTTCCGCTCCAGTGCCTCTTCCACATCGAGCCGGGCCGCGAGGACATTCTGCAGGGGCCCGTCGTGGAGGTGCTCGGCGAGTTGCCGTCGCTCGCGTTCCTCGGCGCCCATCGACTCCGCGATCAGCTGCCTGCGTACATCCATCAGTGAGATGACGGTCGCGGAACGGCGCACCAGCACGTACGACAATGCCGTCGTCGCGGCCGCGAGCCACAACAGGAAACCGAAGTAGAGGTACACCTCGTCGGGGAACCCCACGAGGTCGTCGCGTTTCGAGTAGACGACCCACACCACCTGGTACCCGACTGCCGTGCAGACCCCGACGATCGCCGTCAGCCGCGGCCGGTACTGGAACGCCACCGAGATCGGCAGCAGGAAGAACACCGGCAACAGCACCGACGTCGCGCCGCCCGACGCGATGCACAACGCCACCACCGCCGAGACGTCCGCGGCGGTGGACACCCAGCCTGCCCACGGCCCGACGTCCCGGACGAGGACGAAGATCAGCCAGCCGGCCGCGAGCAGCGCATATGCGATCAGCAGCCCGGCGAACACGTCGGGCTGCCAGTGCGTCACGCTGATCACCGGCCCGAGCAACGCCATCAGCCCGATCAGGGGGAGCCGGAGAATGGCGGTCACCCGGACCGCCTCGGTGGTGTAGCGGCGAACTACGCGACTCTGCGACGTCTCGCGCACGTCACTCCAGCAAACCGCGTCGCATCGCCTCGGCGACGGCGGCCGCGCGGTCGCTCACCCCGAGTTTCTCGTACAGCCGCTGGACGTGGGTCTTGACCGTCGACGGTGCCAGGTACAGTTCGCCGGCGATCGTGGGAATGCTCTGGCCGCGCGCGATGAGCGCCAGCACCTCCTTCTCCCGGCCGCTCAGCACCGGCCCCACCGGTTCGCTGCGGCGGCGCACCTCGCCGGCCAGCCCGACGGCGAGGGAGGCGGGCAGGACGTCGCGGCCCTGCGCGCAGTCCAGGACCGCTTTCACGATCTCCGCCCGCGTCGACTCCTTCGGCAGGAATCCCGCCGCCCCCTCCTGCAATGCGTGGTAGACGATCGCGGACTCGTCGTGCGCCGACAGCAGCAGCACCCGGGTGGCGAGTTCGGCACGACGCACGGCCGCCGCCACCTGCGAACCGTCGAGTTCGGGCATCCGATAGTCGAGCAGTGCGACGTCGGGGGCGAGTTCGCGGATCAGGGCGAGCGCCGCCGCACCGTCGTCCGCCTCACCGACCACGTCGATGTCGCCGCTCGCGAGGAGGGCACGGACGACACCGTCCCGGAAGATCGGGTGGTCGTCTCCCACCACTACCCGCACGCCGGTCACGGCGCGGTCCGGTCCGGGTCGACTCCGGCGAAGTCCATTGCTCACTTTCTCACGAGACCGGGCCCGCGCGGAGCACTTCGCGGCGCCGGTGTCCCCTGATCGGAGGACACCGGATTCATCCCGCCCTCGGTCCCGTCGGTGGACAGACTGCGGCGCGCATACGCGACATAGTTGATGCACACCGGAAAACGGGGAGATCGGAAACCGAAACCCCCACGGCCCCAGACATTCCCCCCAAGAGCCACAACTCAGGAGAAGCCATCATGCGCACCAACGCCCGCCGCCGCATCGCCCTCTTCATCGCACTGCCCGCCACCGCGCTGGCCGTCACCGGATTCGCCGTCGCGGCCGCCGGGGTCGCCACCGCAGGCACGATGCCGACGTCGGGACCGACGATCGCGATGACGATCAGCAACGACACCGACCTGCCGATGGTCCTCGCCGGATCGTCGAACCCGTACGGGCAGTGGATGCAGGCGCCGTCGGACTACCTCGCCCCGCACAGCAGCCAGATCGTGAAGGCATACTCCAACGACCCGAACGGCGTCGAGGTGGACGCCACCTACGCGCTGCCCGGTGGCGCCCAGGCCGTGTTCCGCGCCGACAACTACAACAACATGACCGACGTGGACGGGACCCGCATCGACGGCAACTTCGGCCACGGCTACGGCATCAGCAGCTGGATCGATTCGGGCTACCCGAACATGAACGCCGGCTACCACCTGTACGGACAGCCCTGATCGACGACCACACCCAACCACCGAACACTCGCCGAAGGACCGAGACCATGATCATGCACGTCACCGAAACCCCCACCCCCACCGTCTCCAAGGCACTGTGGAGCACCGAGGAGATCAAGGCACGACTCGAGCAGATGGACATTCCACGCTCACACACCCGCCGCGGCCCCCGCTGGGGCAGCCGCGACCGATAAGCCGGGGGGCTGGGGATGCGGTGTCGCACTGATCCACTCCGACTTAGATCAGTGCGACACCGATTCCGGTTCACACGGCGGAACGCCCGGTCAGCGCTGGTGCCGCGGCTTCCACACGACGAGCGCGTTGCTCCGCGGGATCGGCACCAGGTCGCGCCGGTAACCGGCGTGGACCTTCGAGATCTCCTCCGCCAGCTCACGAACCCGGTGCTGCAGAGCCTCCACCTGGTTGGTGAGTTCGATGATCCGCTTGATCCCGGCGAGATTGACACCCTCGTCCTGGGAGAGTCGCTGCACCTCGCGGAGCAACGCCACATCCCGCGGCGAGTAGCGTCGCCCACCCCCGGACGTGCGGTGCGGGGTGACGAGCCCGAGCCGGTCGTAGTTGCGCAACGTCTGGGCGTGCATCCCCGCGAGTTCCGCGGCCACCGAGATCACGAAGATCTGGGCATCCGGATCAACGGCGGTTTCGCGTGGATCCTCGGTCGTGTCGCTCATCAGGCACCAGCCCACCCGGCCCTCGGATCGAATCCGCTGGCCTTCTCTGCTTCCAGATAGGTCTTCAGTGCTTCGGTGGCCGGGTCGTCGAGCTTCTGCGGAACGGCGACCTTGACCGTGACCAGCAGGTCACCGGCGCCACCGGCACGCTTGGGGACGCCCCGGCCGCGCACGCGCAGGATCCGGCCGTCCGCCGTGCCCGCCGGAATCTTCACACCGACCCGGCCCTCCAGGGTGGGGACGGAGACGGTGGTTCCGAGCACGAGCTCACCGTAACTGACGGGGACGACGAGGGTGAGGTCGTCGCCGTTGCGGCCGAACACCTTGTCGGGACGCACCCGGACCGTCACGAACAGGTCGCCGGACGGCGCGCCGCGCAGGCCCGCCTCGCCCTGGCCTGCCAACCGGATCTTCTGCCCGTCACTGACACCCGCGGGGACGCGGACGGTGATGGTGCGGGTGCGGTTGGTGACGCCGTTGCCGTGGCACACCTCGCACGGCGAGTCGATGATGGATCCCGTGCCGCGGCAGTCGTCGCACGGCTCACTGAACCCGAACGCGCCCTGGTTGCGGCTGACGATCCCGGTCCCGTTGCAGCGCGGGCAGACTCGCGGACTGGTGCCCGGCTTGGCACCGCTGCCGTGACAGGTGGTGCACGGCGACGGGCTGGTCAGCCGCAGCGGGACCGTGACACCCAGCGTGGCCTCGCGGAATTCGAGGGTCGTCTCCGTCTCGACGTCGCTGCCACGGCGGGGACGGTTGGTGGTGCGGGTGCCGCTGCCGGCGCCGGCGCCCCGGTTGAACAGCCCGCCGAAGATGTCGCCGAGGCCGCCGTCACCGGCCGCCGCGCCGCCGCCACCGAACAGGTCGTTGATGTCGAATCCGCCCTGACCGAAACCGCCGGCCCCGGGGTTGAATCCGCCGCCGCCCTGGCCGAAGCCGCCGCTCGCGAACAGCCGACGGGCCTCGTCGTATTCCTTGCGCTTGGCCGGATCGGACAGCACGGCGTGTGCTTCGCTGACGGACTTGAAACGCTCCTCGGCCTTCGTGTCGCCGGGGTTCGCGTCGGGGTGCAGGTCGCGGGCGAGCTTGCGGTACGCCTTCTTGATCTCGTCCGCGGATGCGTTGGACGAGACGCCCAGCTCCTTGTAGAAGTCCTTTTCGATCCACTCCCGCTGGCTCACTGGGCGTCTCCTCCTCTCGCTCTTACTCTTGTTCCGACGCGGCGGGCTTCGCCGCCCCGTCGGGGGTGTTCGCGTCGGCATCACCGGCGCGGTCGATCACAGCTACCATCGCATGCCGCAGGACGCGATCACCGAATTTGTAGCCCTTTCGCATCACCGTGCCGAGAACGGGGTCGTGACCCTCGCCCTCGTGCTGCACCGCCTCGTGCAGCGCCGGATCGAATGCGTCGCCCTCGGCACCGAACTCGCTCAGACCGAGCGAGGTGAGGGTGCCGGTGAGCTTGTCCGCCACACCCTTCAGCGGCCCCGAGTCGAGGTCGCCGTGGCTGCGGGCGCGGTCGAGGTCGTCCAGCACCGCGATGAGCTCACCGACGACGGACGCTTTCGCGTTCGCGATGTCGGCCTGCTTGTCGCGCTGGACGCGGCGACGGTAGTTCGCATACTCCGCCTGCAGTCGCTGCAGGTCGGCGGTGCGCTCCGCCAACTCGTCCGTCTCCGGTGCCGCCGTCTCCGGCAGGGCCCCTTCGTCCACCGAGCCGGGCTGCGGAGCGGCAGCGGTGCCCGAGAGGGGCTCCACTACCGGTTCCGCGTCCCGAGTCTGACCGGTCTCGGGGTCGATCTTCCGCTTGTCCACGAAAGTGACCGGTTCCTGCTCGGTGTTGTCGGACGTCACTTCTTCTCCGCGTCGGACGGCTCGTCCACGACCTCGGCGTCGACGACGTCGTCGGCACCGCTCGCGCCGGAGCCGTCGGTGTTGGCGGCTTCCTCGGCGGCACTGGCCTCGTAGATCGCCTGGCCGAGGGCCTGCGACTCGGTGGCCAGCTTCTCGACCGCAGTCTTGACGGCCGCGATGTCGGTGCCTGCGAGAGCGTCGTTGGCTTCCTTGATGGCAGCCTCGACCTTCTCCTTGACGTCGGCGGGCACCTTGTCCTCGTTGTCCTTGATGAACTTCTCGGTCTGGTGCACCAGCGACTCGGCCTGGTTGCGCACCTCGGCCTCCTCGCGGCGGGCCTTGTCTTCCTCGGCGTGCGCCTCGGCGTCCTTGACCATCCGCTCGATCTCCTCCTTGGACAGACCGGAGCCGTCCTGGATCTTGATCGTGTTCTCCTTGCCCGTGCCCTTGTCCTTCGCGGTCACGTGCACGATGCCGTTGGCGTCGATGTCGAAGGTGACCTCGATCTGCGGCACGCCACGCGGGGCGGGCGGCAGGTCGGCCAGCTCGAACGAGCCGAGCAGCTTGTTGTGCGAGGCGATTTCGCGCTCACCCTGGAACACCTGGATCTGCACCGAGGGCTGGTTGTCGTCAGCCGTGGTGAAGGTCTCGGACCGCTTGGTCGGGATGGTGGTGTTGCGCTCGATGAGCTTGGTCATCACGCCACCCTTGGTCTCGATGCCGAGGGACAGCGGGGTGACGTCGAGGAGCAGCACGTCCTTGACCTCGCCCTTGAGGACGCCGGCCTGCAGGGCGGCGCCGACGGCGACGACCTCGTCCGGGTTGACGCCCTTGTTGGGCTCACGGCCACCGGTCAGCTCGCGCACCAGGTCGGAGACGGCGGGCATACGGGTGGAACCACCGACGAGCACGACGTGGTCGATGTCCTTGACGGCGATGCCGCTGTCCTTGATCACGGCCTGGAACGGCGCGCGGGTGCGGTCCAGGAGATCGGACGTGATCTTCTGGAATTCGCTGCGGGACAACTGCTCGTCGAGGAACAGCGGGTTCTTGTCCGCGTCGACGGTGATGTAGGGCAGGTTGATCGACGTGCTCTGCGACGAGCTCAGTTCGATCTTGGCCTTCTCGGCAGCTTCACGGAGACGCTGGAGGGCCATCTTGTCCTTGGTCAGATCGATGCCGTTCTGAGCCTTGAACTTGTCGACGAGCCACGTGACGATGCGCTCGTCCCAGTCGTCACCACCGAGGTGGTTGTCGCCGGAGGTGGCGCGGACCTCGACGACGCCGTCGCCGATTTCGAGCAGCGAGACGTCGAAGGTGCCGCCACCGAGGTCGAAGACCAGGATGGTCTGTTCCTTGTCGCCCTTGTCGAGGCCGTAGGCCAGTGCGGCCGCGGTGGGCTCGTTGACGATGCGCAGGACGTTGAGGCCGGCGATCTGGCCGGCTTCCTTGGTGGCCTGACGCTGGGCGTCCTCGAAGTACGCGGGGACGGTGATCACGGCGTCCGTGATGTCCTCACCCAGGTAGGCTTCGGCGTCGCGCTTCAGCTTCATGAGCGTGCGCGCGCTGATCTCCTGCGGCGTGTACTTCTTGCCGTCGATCTCCACGTTCCAGTCGGTGCCGATGTGGCGCTTGACGGAGCGGATGGTGCGGTCGACGTTGGTGACGGCCTGGTTCTTGGCGGGCTGGCCGACCAGCACCTCGCCGTTCTTGGCGAAGGCGACGATCGACGGGGTGGTGCGTGAACCTTCGGCGTTGGCGACCACTACGGGCTCGCCGCCTTCCAGTACAGACACGACCGAGTTCGTTGTACCGAGGTCGATACCGACGGCACGAGCCATAGTGTTCCTCACTTTCGTTTTGCAGTCCTGTGGGCAGGTTGTTCAGTACTGAACTGCGATGTTGGCGCTTAGTGAGCGCCCTCCGCTCAAGTTTGCACTCCGGGACCATCCGGAGTCAATTCGAACTTGAGTCGAGCACGCTCAATCTTGTCGTAAGGCTCAACGGAGGGGTGAGGAGATTTGTTCCCGGCCGCCCGGATCTCGTGTCGGCACCGCCGCCCGGATGTCGTGTCGGCACCGCCGCCCGGATCTCGTGTCGGCACCGCCGCCCGGATGTCGTGTCGGCTCCGCCGACGCGGCCCGTGCGCGTCGGCCAACTTACACGCGGCCGCTCGATAGGATCGCAGCGTGACGACACCCGAACAGCCGCCACGCCGGCCGGCACCGCCGCGACCCGTCCCGCCGCGCCCGGAGTTCGCGGTCACCCCGCTGCGCTCCGCCCCCACCGACGCCACCCCGAAGGCTGTCGCGGTGTCGCTGTCCGCCTGGGTGGGTTCGTTCGTCGTCCTCGCCGGCATCGCCGGGGCCATCGCCCTCGACCTCGGCGCCGTCCGCGACGCCCTCGAGGCGTCGGTGGCCGCGGACAATCCCGGCGACTCGGCGACGGACATCACCGACACGGTGAACCTGACGCTGATCGGCAGCGGCGCCATCGCCGTCGTCCTGATCCTGCTCGGCCTGCTGGGCATACAACTGCTGCGCGCCCGGAAGACGGCGGGGCGGATCACCCTCGCCGTCGTCGGCGTCCTCAGCGCCGCGGGCGGGGTGGGCCTGTGGACGCTGCTGTCCGACGCCGGGGACGCGACCGCCGGAGTGCTGCAGTGGGCGCCGCTCGCCTACAGCGCCCTCGTCGCGGTGGGAGTGCTCGCGCTGTTCGCCCCCGGTGTGTCGCCGTGGCTGCGCCCGGGTCGCTGACCGGAGTCGCCGACGGGACTCACGCCTGGCACGGGGCGGTGCTGTGCTGGAACTCCGGATCCGGGTCGTACTCGCGGTTGGACGTGCCCGAGTAGTCGGGATCGGGGTCGTATTCGTCGTTGGTCGTCCCGGTGAAGTCGGGGTCCGGGTCGTACTCGTCGTTGGTGGTGCCCTCGTAGGAGGAGTTGCAGGCCGGGTGGGCTGCGGCGGTCTGGGTCACGGACGCGGCGCCGAACACGAGAGCCACTGCTGCCAGTGCGGTCATCGTCGTGCGGATCATGGTGAGTCCTTTCATCGGTGGGCTGAGCGGACGGAGAAGAAAACTTCCCTTGCCTCTGCAGCGCCGCGCCCCACGACGTCGTGGTGCGTCACCGAGGGGGTACCCAGATCGGGGCGCGTGAAAAGTGTTCCGGGCACCTCCTCGAGGGGACGAGTTGCCGGCGCCGGCGAAGGGAATGTTCATACCGAGAATCCTTCTCGCCGGGCACTTTCCGCACATCCAGGAAGGCACCCAACTCGGTCCCCGGGAAAAACCCTGAGAAGCCCTTCCTAATGAGGACCGTTTCTGACCTCAATCGCTTCTATCGTTCTTCTCATGACCACTTCGCAGAAGTCCCCGGCCACCGGCGAACGCGCCGACCTCCTCCAGATCCTGCAGGAGCAGCGCGCCACCCTGCTGATCACGATCCGCGGTATCGACGACGAACAGGCACGGAAGCGCTCGACCGTCAGCGACCTGACGCTCGGGGGTCTGATCAAGCACGTGTCGCACACCGAAAAGCACTGGATCGAGACCATTCTCGAACCCGACGAGAACGCGGAGTTCGACATGGAGTGGTCGATGCAGCAGTACTACATGCGGGACGACGAAACCCTCGAGGGACTGCTGGCCGAGTACGCCGACGTGGCCCGCGCGACGGAGGCCGCCGTGGCCGGACTCGACGACCTGGACGTGCTCGTCCCGCTGCCCACCGCCCCCTGGGCGCCCGAGCGGCAGTGGTGGACCGCCCGCCGCATCCTGCTGCACATCATCCGGGAGACCGCCCATCACTCCGGACACGCCGACATCATCCGGGAATCCCTCGACGGCGGAAACACGACCAGGCAGATGGGCGCCGACGCGGGCATGGAGTTCTGACCCACCCGCCGGAACAGACGAAAACACCTCACCGGCTTCGGGTTCCGGTGAGGTGTTTCTCGTCTCGGTGCGCGGTTACGTCTCCTCGGTCACGGACAGCACGATCACGTCGTCGGGGAAGGACGCGGGTGTCTGCAGACCCACGACCGCGAGGGCCCGGCCCGTCAGCGAGACGCCCGGAACTTCGCTCCCCGCGGACAGTCCGTCGGCGCGTCCGCCCCCGGGTGCCGTGGTGACGGTCGGCTGATCCTGCGCGGGCACGTTGAACCACACCGGCGGTGTCATCCCCTCGTCCGGTTCGCCGGCGAAGACGGGGCGCACCCGGTAGCGCCGGTCGGGGTCGAGCCCGGGCAGCGTGAACCTGCCCCGCGGCGACACCTCGGATCGCCCGACGTACGCGAGGAAGAACAGCGCCTCCGCCCGGTCCTGCGCGACCGCGCCGTAGACGAGCAGGGTCGGATCGATCTCGTCGGCCCGCACCATCGTTCCCGTGTGCAGCAGTTCCCGGTGCCGCTTGTACAGGTCGATCCACACGGCGAGCTGTGCATTTTCGTCTTCGGTGGCGGTCGCGAGGTCCCACTCGATCCCGAGGTGACCGTAGAGCGCCGTCCCCGCCCGGAACGACAGGCGGTGGTACCGGCCGGTCGTGTGGGAAACCCCGGACGCGATGTGGGAGCCGAGCAGTTCGGGCGGAAGCAGTTGCATCGTCCACCGGTTCATCTGCTGACGTTCGAGCGGGTCGATGCAGTCCGAGACCCAGACCCGGTCGGTGCGCTCGAGGATTCCGAGGTCCACCCGGGCCCCGCCCGACGAGCAGGATTCGATCTCCAGACCCGGGAAGCGGCGCTTCAATTCGTCCATCAGCCGGTACGTCGCGAGAGTCTGGTCGTGGACGCCGGCCCGTCCGAGCGGGGAGGTGCCCGCGTCGATCAGGTCGCGGTTGTGGTCCCACTTGATGTAGGCGATGTCGTACTCGCCGAGGATCGCGGACATCCGTTCGAGGATGTGGTCGTACGCCTCGGGGATCCCCAGATTGAGCACCTGCTGGTTCCGGGACGGCACCGGGGTGCGCCCGCCGGTCGCCATGACCCACTCGGGATGTTCCCGTGCGAGATCGGAATCCAGGTTGATCATCTCCGGTTCGAACCACAGGCCGAATTCCATGCCGAGGGAACGCACGTGATCGACCAGCGGATGCAGACCGCTCGGCCACACCGTCTCGTCGACGTGCCAGTCCCCCAGGCCCGCCAGATCGTTGCGCCGGTACCGGAACCAGCCGTCGTCGAGCACGTAGCGTTCGACGCCGAGCTTCGCCGCGCGATCCGCCAGGTCCGTCAACCGGGCGAGGTCGTGATCGAAGTAGACCGCCTCCCACACGTTGATCGTGACCGGGCGCGCACGCCGCGGATGCGTGGGCCGCGACCGGAGGTAGTCGTGGAAGCGATGCGCCTGGGCGTCGAGTCCGTCGCCGTAGGCACCGTAGATCCAGGGCGTCGTGTAACTTTCGCCGTCCGCCAGCCTTATTTCGCCCGGCAGGAGCAGCTCCCCGCCGCCGACCACCTGAAAACCGGTGAACAGGCGTTCCGCGTAGTGCCGATGGTTGCCGCTGAACGCGACGTGGGTGCCCCACACCTCGCCACGGTCGAAGCCGAAACCGGGCACGCCGACGGAGAGTACGGTCGCCGCGTCCGGGCCGGTGCGTCCCTTCCGTCCTTCGCGTTCGTGGATGCCGACGGTGAGCTCGCGGCGCTGCGGGGTCCGTTCCTTCCCCCACCGGCCCGCGAAGTCGAGGATCTCCCGGGCCTGCGGCGGGACCGGGAATGCGAGCTGGAGGTCGTCGAGAGCGTAGAACGTGTCGCCCGCGTTCGTGACCTCGGCGCGCGCCCTCAGCAGGCCGCTCGGCAGCAGTTCGATGTCGAGGACCAGACCGAGATCGGCCACCGGGTCGTGTGCGGCGACCCGGACCTCACCGGCACCGACCGCGACGAGTCCCGCCCGGTGCTCGGATCCGTCGACCGTGAGCGTGGTCGTCGTGAACAGCGGCGACCAGTCGGCGCCGTCCCGGTGGCCGGCGATCCCGGGTTTCCCCACCCACCCGGTGTGGTGTTCGGGGAGTACCGACAGGCGCACCGGGAGATCGACCACGTTGCCCGCCGGGGGCTCGATGTTCGCCTGCGCCAGGGCCTCGACGTCGGCGAGGGTGAGGTCGCCGAGCGCCGCACCCCAGTGCACGATCGCCGGCAGTCGTCCTTCGGTGAGGTCGAGGACGACGGACACGCCGCCGGCGGTGAGGTGAACGTACGCGTGCGGGGGGATTGTCGCACTCACTTGTTGGCTCCCATCGTCAGTCCGGAAACGAAATGCCGCTGCAGCGCGACGAATACGAGCACCGTCGGCAATGCGACGAGCACCGATCCGGCGGCGAGCAGGTTGGTGTCGGTGAAGAAGCTGCCCTGCAGATTCTGCAGCGCGGTGGTGACCGGCAGCTTGTCGCCGCTGACCATCAACGCGAGAGCCCAAAAGAAATCGTTGTATATCCAGGTGATCATGAGCGTCGCGAGCGCGGCCAGCGCCGGACGGCACAGTGGGAGCACCACCTGCCAGTACTGGCGGAACAGTCCAGCGCCGTCCACGGTTGCCGCCTCGAGCAGTTCCGGCGGAACCGTCTTCATGTAATTGCTCAGCACGAACACGCAGAACCCGGTCTGGAACGCGACGTGCACGAGGATCAGTCCCCAGTAGCTGTCGTAGAGCGAGCCCGACGAACTCATCCAGTACGGCAACGGAATCGCGTTGTACAGGCGGAACAACGGGGTCAGCAGCGTCTGCTGCGGCAGCAGATTGCCCGCGATGAACACGGCCAGCATGATCACGTTGAACTTCCACGGGAACCGGGCGAGCACGAACGCGGCCATCGACCCGATGAACAGGATCAGCAGCACCGCCGGGATGGTGATGAGCATCGAGTTGAGGAAGTAGTGCGGGATTCCGCCGACCTCCCACGACTCGGTGTAATTGCTCAGCGTGAATCCGCCGACCGACAGGTAGCCGTGGGTGAGGACGTAGTCGTAGTCGCGGAACGAGTTGTAGAGCGCCCACAGGAGCGGGAAGATCCACAACAACGCCAGCGCGGTGAGCAGGAGGTACATCGCCGCGTGCGCGGTACCGAGCCGGCGCCGGTTCGCGACCGCCGCCTTGTTGCGGGGCCCGGCCCGGTCGACGGGCACACTGTGGTCGGTGGGGTGTGTGGTCATGGTCATCAGTCGTCGCTCCGCAACACGATCCAGAGATAGAAGGATATGAACACCAGCGAGATCACGAGCATGATCGTCGCCAGGGCCGAACCGAATCCGACCCGGCCCGCTTCGCCCACGACATTGGCGGTGACGAGGGCGGAGATGAGTTCGAGTCCGTTGCGACCCTTGTTGATCACCCACACGAGGTCGAAGGCGCGCAGGGCCTCGATGACGGTGATGACGATGATCAGCAGGTTGGTGGGCTTCATCAGAGGGAACACGATCCGGAAGAACGTGCGGATCGGCCCGGCGCCGTCCATGAGGGCCGCTTCGCGCACCGACGGGTCGATGGCCTTGAGGCCCGCCAAGTACAACAGCATGATGTAGCCGGTGTGCCGCCAGCTCGCGGCGACCATGACGGCCCAGATGTTGACGTCCGGGTTGCCGAGCCAGTCGACGTCCGTGCCGAGGATGGTGTTGAGCACGCCGCCGTCGGTGGAGTAGATCAGCTGCCACACGAACCCGACCAGTGCCATCGACAACACCACGGGGATGTAGAAGATGCTCTGGTACAGCCGGCTCCCCTTCAGACCCCGGTCGAGGAGGACGGCGAGGAAGATGCCGAGGATCGTCGGGAAGACGAACAGGAACGCCAGCCACAGGACGTTGTTGTGCAGGGCCTGCTGGAACGGCGGGTACGCCTGGACGGCGTCGACGTAGTTCTGCGGGCCGATCCACTCGATGGTGGACGTGCCGCCGATGCCGTCCCAGCGTGCGAACGACAGGATCACCGTGAACACGGTGGGAATCCACACCAGCCCGATCACGATCGCGGCGGGCAGCCCGAGCATGACGGCGATGGTCCACCGGTCACCCCGGCTGCGCCGGACCTTCGGCGCCGGGGTCCGGGGTTCGGTTCCGGTCTGGGGAGGAACTGTGCTGGTCATGAATTCACCTGACCTGTCGGGACCGTGATGATGGTCGTTGTCTGCTCGTGTGCGTTCATTGCCCGAACACCGCCGCCTTCTGCCGCTCGATGCTGCGGACCAGGCCGTCGACGTCGTTCGGGTTGCCGAGGAACTGCTGCATCGCCGGGATCATCACGACGGACGCGAAGTCGGGGCGGGTGTCCCGGTCGAGGAACTGGGTGATCGCCCCGGCGCCCTGCACGAGGGCGGCCGACTTCTGCACGAGCGGAGGGAAACTCGACAGGTCGGCGCCGCGATGCGCCGGGATCGCCTGCGGGTCCTGCTTCGCGTACGCGACCGCGGCGTCGGCGCTGGTGAGGAAGGAGAGGAGCTGCTGCGCCCCGCCGAGGTTACGCGGGTCCTTGCGCATCATGAAACCGTCCATCGGCGCCTCGACCGCCGAAGTGCCGACGGCAGAGTCGAGTTCGGGGAAGGCGAAGAAGTCCAGGTCCTCCCGGTCGGACCCCGCGGGGAAGCTCTGCGCGACGAACATGCCGGCCACCAGCATGCCGACCTCCTTGTTGAGGAGTGCCTGCTGCGCCTCGGACATCTTGCGGCCCAGCGGTTGCGGCTGGTGGAACGGCAGGATCTCACGCCAGGTGTCGAACACCGACCGGACGCGGTTGTCGGTCCAGCTCACATCGCCCGCGAGCAGGGAGCGGTGGAAGTCGACGCCGTTGAGGCGCAGGTCGAGGTAGTCGAACGTGCCGAACGGCGGCCAGCCGTCGCGCACACCGAACCCCATGGGGGTGAGACCGTCTGTCTGCATGCGTTTCGACAGGATCACCCATTCGTCGAACGTCTTCGGCGGCACGTAGCCGCGCTGCTGCCACAGGCTGGGCCGGTAGAACACGGCCCACGGGTAGTAGAAGAACGGGATCAGGTACTGCCTGCCGTCGGTTCCGGTGGACGCCTCGCGGAAACTGTCGCTGAAACCGCTGCCGCGTGCTTGCCACACCGAGCTGACGTCGTCGACGAGGCCCTTGTCGGCGAAGTATTTCATCCGGTATCCCGACATCCAGGTGAACACGTCATCCGGTGTGCCCTGCAGGTAGTTGTTGACGTTTTCCTGGAACGAGGTGGAGTCGACGGAGTTGATGCGCACGGCGGCGCCGGTCTGCTGCTGGAACATCCCGACGACGTCCTGGACGCCGAGCTTGGCGTTCTTGTCCGACAGCCGCGATCCGAGGGTGATCAGGTGGGGGTCGACACCGCTCGTGCACCCGGACAGCAGGCCCGCCGTCGACAGGGCGCCCGCGGCGCCGAGCGCGGCCTTGAGAAAGGTGCGCCGGGAGGGTTGCCACGTGTGCGGCAGCTCGTTTCGGTTCATGGTGCCCTTTTCGATTGAGTACCCGGTGGGCGGAGTCGCTCACCACTTGATCGAAATCGAACAACTTCGATCACATTTCGGTGCTGTCGCCTCACGCCGCTACGTGATGCACGTTACAAAATCACGACCATCCGCGCATTGTCAACCGGATCGATACGCTTTCACCTGCGGAAGTGCAGAAATGTTCATTCGTGTTGACTTTTGAACGGAGATCCGACAGATTGTGAGCATGCACACAGCGAGCGACTCCGGCGGGCGGCCCCTGAGGTGGCCGACCCGGGGCATTTCCTTCGGCGGTGACTACAACCCCGAGCAGTGGCCCGAAGAGGTGTGGCGGCGCGACGTCGAACTCATGCGCGAGGCGGGTGTCGACTTCGCGACCGTCGGCGTGTTCTCGTGGGCGCGGCTGCAGCCCACCCCCGACACCTGGGACTTCGGCTGGCTCGATCGCGTCCTGGATCTCCTGCACGGGGGCGGTGTCCGCGTCGACCTGGCCACCGCCACCGCGTCCCCGCCCCCGTGGCTGACGGCGGCGCATCCCGAGGTCCGGCCCGTCGACGAGCGCGGCTACCGGTACGAGATCGGCAGCAGGCAGACCTGGAGCCCGAGTTCCCCGGTCTACCGCGACCTGTCCCTCGTCCTCGTCGAGAAGATGGCCGTCCGCTACGGCGACCACCCGGCGCTCGCCCTGTGGCACGTGTCGAACGAACTCGGCTGTCACAACTCGCGCTGCTACTCCCCCGACAGCGCGCGGGCGTTCCGGCGGTGGCTGCAGCGTCGCTACAGCGACCTCACCGAACTCAACCGGGCGTGGGGCACGACATTCTGGAGCCAGCGCTACAGCGCGTGGGACGAGGTGGTGCCGCCCGCCGTGAGCACGACGTTCGGCAACCCCACCCATCTGCTGGACTGGCGCCGATTCTGCTCCGACGCCCTCCTCGACCAGTACCTCGCGGAGCGGGAGGTGTTGCGGCGCATCACCCCCGACATCCCCGTCACCACCAACTTCATGGTGGGGATGGGCTCACCGCAGTCGCTCGCCGGCGACATGAACTACGCGCAGTGGGCGCCCGAACAGGACCTCGTCTCCACGGACCACTACCTGGTGGGGCCCGCGACGGGCGACGGCGCCGCCCACCACCGGCTGTCGTTCTCCGCGGACCTCACCCGCGGGATCGCCGGGTCGCGGCCGTGGCTGCTGATGGAGCATTCGACGAGCGCCGTCAACTGGCAGCCGGTCAACCGGGCGAAGGCGCCCGGCGAGATGCTGCGCAACTCCCTCACTCACGTGGCCCGCGGAGCGGACGGCATCGCCTACTTCCAGTTTCGTGCCTCGCAGGCCGGCGCCGAGAAGTTCCATTCCGCCCTCGTGCCGCACGCGGGCACCGATTCCGCCCGCTGGCGGGAGGTCGTCCAGCTCGGTGCCGTCCTGCGCCGCCTCGAGCCGGTGGCAGGCAGCCGTGTGGAGGCGCCGGTGGGTGTGCTGTTCGACTGGGAGTCGCAGTGGGCGTGCGAGCAGGACGGGCATCCGTCCCGGCTGATGCAGCCGATGGCGATCGCCGAACGCGCCCATCACGCCTTCTCCGGCGTCACGTGTGACGTGATCCCCCCGGACGCCGATCTGAGCGGATACGCCGTGGTGGTGGTCCCGGCCGTGTACCTGTGCAGCGACGAGGACGCCGCGCGGATCGAGGCCGCGGCCCGGGCGGGCGCCCAGGTGCTGGTCACCGCGTTCTCCGGGATCGCGGACCGCGACGATCACGTCCGGCTCGGCGGCTATCCCGGGGCGTTCCGCGATCTCCTCGGCGTCCGCACCGAGGAATTCTTCCCGCTCGCCGACGACGAGACCGTGGTCCTCGACGACGGCACCGCCGCCGGCATCTGGACCGAATACCTGACGGTCTCCGAGGATGTGGACGTCCTCGCCCGCCACACCGAGGGACACCTGCAGGGCGTGCCCGCCCTCACCCGGCGCCCCGTCGGCGACGGCGCGGCCTGGTATCTCGCCACCGTCCCCGACCCGCGGGGCTGGGCGAGGCTCGCCGAGACAATTTGCGCCGCAGCCGGTCTCGACCTTCACGCGGGACGGCACTCCGACGTCGAGATCGTGCGCAGGCGGGGCGAGAACGGGTCGTGGCTGTTCGTCCTCAACCACACGAACGAGAAGGTGACCGTGGACGTGTCCGGAACCGACCTCGTGACCGAACGGGTGGTCGACGGACCGCTCGCCCTGGAACCGGGCAGCTGTGCTGTGATTCGCGAAGGCAGCGCCGGCCGCGGCGCCCGGACACGAAAGGCGGACGCATGATGCTCGCTCGTCAGCGCCAGCAGGTGATCCTCGACGAAGTCACCGCGCACGGTGCGGTGAAGGTCGTCGACCTCGGCGCGACCCTCGGGGTCTCCGACATGACCATCCGGCGCGACATCAACGAACTCGTCGAACAGGGTCTCGTCGAACGGGTGCACGGCGGAGTCACGCTGCCGCGGTCGGCGAGTGTGCACGAACCGGGGTTCTCGGCGAAGTCCGAACTCGACCGCGAGGCCAAGCGTGCCATCGCCCGCGCCGCCGCCCGGCTGGTGCGCCCGGGCACGTCGGTGGGCATCTCCGGCGGCACGACCACACACGCGCTCGCACGCGAACTCCTCGACGTCCCCGACATCACCGTCGTCACCAATTCGCTGCCCGTCGCAGACGCGTTCCACGAGGGCGGCCGCGACGACCAGACCGTCCTCCTCACCGGCGGTCAGCGCACCCCGTCGTTCGCACTGGTCGGGCCGCTCACGGTCGCCGCCCTCCGCGGTATCCACGTGGACATGCTGTTCCTCGGCACCCACGGCATGGGGATCGACTCGGGGCTCACCTGCCCCAATCTGATGGAAGCACAGACCAATCAGGCGCTCGTCGCGTCGTCGCGGCGGGTCGTGGTGCTCGCCGATCACACCAAGTGGGGGGTGACCGCGCTGGCCAACACGATCCCACTGTCCGACGTCGACATCCTCATCACCGACGCCGGGCTCGAGCGCGCCGCCCAGGAAGCCCTCGCCGACCACGTCGGCGATCTCGTGGTGACACGGGAGAACCGGGAAGGACTTGACGATGACCGTGCGTGACGAACAGGAGGCGCGGGAGGCCCCCGCGCGGGTCCGGATGCGCAAGACCCGGACAACGCTCGCGGACGGCCGCGAACTGATCTACTTCGACGACTCCGAGCCGTACGTGTCGGGCGACGCCACCCGGGAACTGGTGGATTCGCGCCCCTTGCCGCCGGCGGTGTCGCAGTCGCAGATGCGGTTCGATGTGCTCACGGGTGAG
Organism: Rhodococcus sp. NPDC057529; assembly: GCF_042802055.1. Classification (NCBI taxonomy): domain Bacteria; kingdom Bacillati; phylum Actinomycetota; class Actinomycetes; order Mycobacteriales; family Nocardiaceae; genus Rhodococcus; species Rhodococcus sp. NPDC057529. Next base: position 383,758 of record NZ_JBHVEY010000002.1, on the reverse strand, counting down.
TGGGTGGTGATCGCGGCGCAGCGGATGGACCGCACGTTCCTGCCACCGCCGGACGCGTCACCGCTCGCCCCGAGCCGGCCGGGCAAGGCGCCCACCGAGATTCCGGCCGACGACTACGACGTCGTGGTGTTCGAGAACCGCTTCCCGTCGCTGGCGACGGCCGCCACCGAGCAGGACCTCCCCGACTGCGTCGACGGGGAAGCGTTGTGGCCGTTGGCCCCGGGAGCGGGAAGGTGCGAGGTGGTGTGCTTCACCAGCGACCCGGATGCCGCGTTCGCCACCCTGAGTGTCGACCGGGTTCGCACCGTCGTCGACGTCTGGGCCGACCGCACCGCCGAGCTGTCGGCGCTGCCCGGGGTGCGGCAGGTGTTCTGCTTCGAGAACCGGGGCAAGGAAATCGGTGTCACCCTCACCCATCCGCACGGTCAGATCTACGCCTACCCGTATCTGCCGCCGCGCACGGACGCGCTGATCCGGCGCTCCCGCGAGCACTTCGAGAGCACCGGGCGGCTGCTGCTCGCCGACGTCCTCGACGCCGAAACACGCTCCGGCAGAAGGGTGGTCCTGACCGGAAAACACTGGACCGCGTACGTTCCCGCCGCCTCGCGCTGGCCGCTGGAGGTGCACCTCGCACCCCACCGCGACATCCGTGACCTCACCGAACCGACCGACGACGAACGCGATGAACTCGCCCACGTCTACCTCGAACTGCTGCGGCGGGTCGACCGGTTCTTCGAGGGCGTCGACGCCGTCCCCTACATCGCCGCGTGGCATCAGGCGCCCGTCGGCGACGACCGCCCGCTCGGACGCCTGCACCTGCAGCTGTTCTCGATGATGCGCTCCCCTGGCCGGATGAAGTACCTGGCGGGATCCGAGTCCGGGATGGGGGCGTGGGTCAACGACACCACCCCCGAGCGCATCGCCGACCGGCTGCGGGAGGTGGCGTCGTGAGTTCACCGCACTGGGTCACCCCTGTCGACGTCCGCGCGGTCGCGGACACCGCGGAGGCGTTGTTCCGCAACACGTTCGGCGGCGACGCGGACGGTGTCTGGACCGCGCCCGGCCGGGTCAACCTCATCGGCGAGCACGTCGACTACGCCGGCGGGCTGGTCCTGCCGTTCGCCCTCCCGTACGGGACCGTGGTCGCCGTCCGGGTGCGCGACGACGGGATCCTGCACGCCGTGTCCACGCACACCACCGACACCTGGCGGGGCGCGCTCGTCGACGTCGCCCCGGGCCAACCGTCCGGCTGGGCGGCGTACGTCGCCGGGGTGGTGTGGGCACTGCGCCGGTCCGGACATCTCACGGCGGGAACGGGTTTCGACGTGGCGGTGCATTCGACGGTTCCGGTGGGCTCCGGGCTGTCGAGTTCGGCCGCCCTGGAGTGCGCCTTCGCGCTGGCCGTCGCCGACCTCACCGGACTACCCACGGACACGAACGGCCGCCGGCCACTGATCGAGGCGTCCGTCCTCGCGGAGAACGAGATCGCCGGCGCCTCTACCGGCGGCATGGACCAGTCGGTGGCGATGCTCGCCCGCCCCGGCCACGCTCTGCTCCTCGACTGCCGGGACGGCGCCACCCGGCACGTCCCCCTCGACTTCGGCTCCGCGGGCGCCCGGCTGATCGTCATCGACACGAACGCGCCGCACCGACTGGTCGACGGCCAGTACGGCAACCGGCGCGCCGCCGTCGAGAAGGCGTGCGCCGACCTCGGCGTCGCCACCCTGCGCGACGTCGCCGACGCCGACGCGGCGGTCGCGGCGCTCAGTTCCCCGGTAGCGCAGCGTGCCCGGCACGTGCTCGGCGAGATCCGCCGTGTCCGGGAGGTCGCCGACCTGCTCGACCGCGGGCGCATCGCCGACATCGGCGACGCCCTGAACCGTTCGCACGCCTCGTTGCGCGACGACTACGAAGTCAGCTCCGCCGAACTCGACTCCGCCGTCGACGCCGCCCTCGCGGCCGGCGCCTGGGGTGCCCGGATGACCGGGGGCGGGTTCGGCGGCTCCGCGATCGCCCTGGTGCCCGCCGGCCGGGTCGACGCCGTCGTCGAGACCGTCGTCCGCCGGGCCGCTTCCGCCGGCCTGCCGGTCCCCCAGTTCCTGTCCGCCGAGCCGTCGGGCTCGGCACACCGACTCTGAGATCCCTTCCACGACCAGGAGAACACCATGGCACAAGTCACGTACGACGCAGCCACCAAGATGTACCCAGGTTCCGATGTGCCGGCCGTCGATTCGCTGAACCTCGACATCGAGGACGGCGAATTCCTCGTCCTCGTCGGCCCGTCCGGCTGCGGCAAGTCGACGTCGCTGCGGATGCTCGCCGGTCTCGAGGACGTCGACTACGGCGCCATCCGCATCGGCGAACGCGACGTCACCGCGCTCGCCCCGAAGGAACGGGACATCGCGATGGTGTTCCAGAACTACGCGCTGTACCCCCACATGACTGTCGCGAAGAACATGGGCTTCGCCCTCGAGATCGCCGGCATGGACAAGACCGAGATCGGCCGCCGCGTCGAGGAGGCCGCGAAGATCCTCGACCTCGGCGACTACCTGAACCGAAAGCCGAAGGCACTGTCCGGCGGGCAGCGCCAGCGGGTCGCGATGGGCCGGGCGATCGTCCGCAACCCGCAGGTGTTCCTGATGGACGAGCCGCTGAGCAACCTCGACGCGAAGCTCCGCGTGCAGACCCGCACCCAGATCTCACTGTTGCAGAGGCGGCTGGGCACCACCACCGTGTACGTCACCCACGACCAGGTCGAGGCCATGACGATGGGCGACCGCGTCGCGGTGATGAAGGGTGGCCTCCTCCAGCAGTGCGCGAGCCCCAAGACGTTGTACGAGAAGCCGGTCAACAGTTTCGTCGCCGGATTCATCGGGTCGCCCGCCATGAACCTGTTCGAGGTCGACATCGAAGGCGGCGCCGCGCAGATCGGCTCACTGGCCACACCCGTGCCCCGCGCCGTCCTCGACGAGCTCGGCACGGACCGGGTGGTCGTCGGCGTGCGGCCCGAATCGTGGCGCGCGGCCGGCACCGGCACCGCCGTCAAGGTCGACGTCGTGGAGGAACTCGGCGCCGACGCCTACGTGTACGGGCGCCTCGTTCGGGACGGCGAACTCGGTGGTCACGACATCGTCGCCCGGGTCAGCGACTCCGCCTCCCCAGCCAAGGGCGACGTGATCCGGCTGGCACCGGACCCGGCCCGCCTGCACTTCTTCTCGCCCACGACCGGCGCCCGGCTCGGCGACTGATACTCGAAGGAGAACGGTGAAACTTCTCGTCACCGGCGGTGCCGGATACGTCGGCAGCGTCTGCGCACAGCGGCTGCTCGAGTGCGGCCACTCGGTCGTGATCGTCGACGACCTCTCGACCGGCAACGCCGACGCGGTGCCCGCCGGGGCGGAGTTCGTCGAGGACGACGTCGCGAACGCCGCCCACCGGGTCCTCGGCGCCGGGGATGTCGACGGCGTGTTGCATTTCGCCGCCCGCTCACTCGTCGGCGAGTCGGTGGAGACCCCGGAAACGTACTGGCAGGCCAACGTCGTCACGACGCTGACGCTGTTGGAGGCGATACGCTCCTCCAGCACCGGCCGGCTGGTGTTCTCCTCGACGGCCGCGACGTACGGCTCACCGGATTCCGTGCCGATCACCGAGGACGCACCGACCCGGCCGACCAACCCGTACGGCGCCACCAAACTGGCGATCGACCACGCGATCACGTCGTACGCGCACGCCCACGGACTGGCGGCGTGCAGCCTCCGGTACTTCAACGTGGCGGGCGCGTACGCCGGTCTCGGCGAGAACCGTCGCGTGGAGACCCACCTGATCCCGCTGGTGCTGCAGGTCGCGGCCGGGCACCGCGCCGAGATCTCGGTGTTCGGCACCGACTGGCCCACTCCCGACGGTACCGCCGTCCGCGACTACATCCACATCCGCGACCTGGCCGAGGCGCACGTCCTCGCGATCGAATCCTCGCGACCCGGAACGCACCGGATCTACAACCTCGGCACCGGCACCGGGTTCAGTGTGCGGGAGGTGATCTCGTCCTGCGAACGTGTGACGGGCCGGACGGTCGCCACGCGCGACGCGCCGCGCCGCGCCGGCGATCCGGCGGTCCTCGTCGCGTCCGGCGCCCGGGTGCAGGCCGAACTGGGCTGGCGCCCGCAACACGCCGATCTCGACGAGATCGTGGCCGATGCGTGGGCGTATCTGCAGTCACCAGCAGGGCAGCAGCGTTACCGTGGTTCGGTGCGGTCGTGACGGTTCTGCCGCGAGAAGGAGGCTGCTGTGGACGACGCCGATTCCACGAGGCGGAGGCGGATCGTGGAGGTCCTCGTCGAGACCTTCGCCGACCTGATGGACGCGGACCCGAGCGCGTTCCGCACGAAGTTCCGGAAGATGGCCGCCAACCCGTTCGCGTTCTACCGGGGCAGCGCGTGCCTGTTCTACGACGATCTGCGTGAGTTCGACGATCCGTGGGCGGACGAGCGCACCGGCCGCGTGTGGATTCACGGCGATCTGCATCTGGAGAATTTCGGCACGTACATGAACTCGGAGGGCACGCTCGTCTTCGACGTCAACGATTTCGACGAGGCGTACGTGGGGCACTTCAGCTGGGATCTGCGGCGCTTCGTCGCGAGCCTGGCGTTGATGGGCTGGCAGAAGGCGCTCCCCGAGAGCGATGTCCGGGAACTCGCCGAGACGTATCTGCGCAGTTACGTCGAGCAGGTCCTGCAGTACGCGCGGGAGGAGGAGGACGAGGCGTATGCGCTGCGCCTGGACAATTCGCGGGGCGCCATTCACGACCTCCTGCTGAGCGCGCGCCTCGCCACCCGGGTGAGCCTGCTCGAATCCGTCACGGTGCTGGAGGACTTCGACCGGCACTTCCGCCGCGGGCGCGGGGTCCGCGAACTGGAGGAGGCCGAACGCGCCACGGTCCGCGAGGCGGTGGAGAAGTACGTCGAGCGGGTCCCCCGCAGCAAGCGGTCCACTCGCCCGGTGTTCTACCGCATCAAGGACGTGGTGGGACGGAAGGGCTTCGGGATCGGAAGCGCCGGTCTGCCCGCGTACAACGTGCTCATCGAAGGGGCGTCCCAGGCGCTCGAGAACGACATCGTGCTGTCCCTCAAGCAGGGCAACGTCGCCGCTCCGAGCCGGATCGTCGACGAACCCGGTGTCCGGGAGTACTTCGAGCACGAGGGTCACCGCACCGCGGTGAGTCAGCGCGCCCTGCAGGTCCACACGGATCCGCTGCTCGGCTACACGGAGATCGACGGCACCGGCTTCGTCGTCGCCGAACTCTCCCCGTACGAACTGGACCTCGACTGGTCCGACCTCACCGAACCGGAGGACATCGCGCCGCTGCTCGAGGACCTCGGCCGGGCGACGGCGAAGGTGCACTGCGTCTCGGACGAGGACAGCGACCAGACCCTGGTGACGTTCCAGACCGAGGACGCGATCCAGAACGTCGTCGACGGCAGGCTGGACGAGTTCGTCGGCGAGATCGTCGACTTCGGCATCGCCTACGCCGAGGTCAGCCGCAAGGACCACCAGCTGTTCGTGGACGCGTTCCGGGAGGGCGAGATCGCGGGCGTGTCCGCCACCTGACCCGAACTACAGACGCACGGTGTTCAGTTCCTCCAGAACACCTTCCGCGCTGCGGGCGGCGACGGTGCAGGCCCTCGCCGTGAACTGGTCGAGCAACGGGTGGCGTGCCCGTTCGCGCCACTTCCGTACCGCGGCGAGTGCGCGCATCCGCTGCAACTCCACGGAGTCGTCGCCATCGGTGCCCAGTCGTTCCGAGATCTGGATGCCGAATCCGCCGATCAGGCGCTGCAGTTCGGCCACGTCGTCGGCGGGCAGCCCCACGTCGGTGGACCGCAGCCGCCCGAGCAGGCGCAGTTCCTGGAAACCGTGCACGTCGGACAGCAGTCGTTCGGCCGACATCAGGATCTCGCCCGCCCCCGGCACCGGATGCGCCGTGAGGACCCGCTTGAGTGCCACGAGCGCCGAGTGGGTCTTCAACTGATCGGCCCGCTGCCCGAACTGGATGTCGATCACCTGCCGCAGTTCGTCGAGCCCGCTGCGTGCCACCAGTTCGGCCGCCAGCGTCGGCGAGTCCTTGGTGCCCAGCCGGATCAGGGTGACGGCCATCCGGATCCCGAAGAGCCCGAAGCGGTCTGCCAGCTGGGCGCGCATCCGGGCGTCCACGGGAAGCGGACTGTCCTCGCGCGCGAACCGGTCGGCCGAGAGCATCGCCAGGTTCAGGTCGTCCACCGGGACCTCGGCCAGATGCTGGAACGCCGCGAACTCGGCCTGACGCATCGTGCGGGCCCCGAGCGCCAGCAGACCCGCGACGGGGACGACGGCCTGGCACAGCCCGGTGCGCTCGAGTTCGCCGGCGAACCTGGACGCCACCTCCTTCGCGGACATCATGGCGTCCAGGCGTCCGGCCCCCACCTCGTCGGCCCGCGACACGACCCCGACCACACCGAGCGGTCCCGATTCGTCGCCGACGTGGTCGCCGATCTGACCGAGGAACTGGACGTCGGTCGCGTTGAGGGTGCGCAGCAGGTAGACCACGGCGTCCGCGCCGGACGCCTCGTTGTCCGGGGTGAGCATCTCGAGCGTGCGCGCCGAGACGTCCCGCGACAGCGAGGACGTGCCCGGGGTGTCGATGATCGTGGTGTGCGCCAGCGCGGACGACGGCCACTCCACGTCGAGGCGGTCCACCTGGTCGGCGGTGAGGTGTCCGAGGTCGAACGTCAGATGTCCGTCCCGGCGCAGCACCGGGACGTTCGCCGAACGCCGGCCGCCGGTGCCCGGGTCCGGCTGGTACCAGGCCGTCACGGTGGGCGTCGACCCGCTCCGGTACCAGGTGACGACGCGCGTGCACTCGGTCGCGTCGGTGGGCGCGATGTCCTGCCCCACCAGGGAATTGAGCAGCGTGGACTTGCCGGCCTTCAGCGAACCGGCCAGCGCCACCCGCAGCGGTTGTTCCAGTCGCCGGGCGCATTCGGTCAGCTGATCCCGGATCTCGGGGCGACCTGCGTACAACTGCCGGGCGGACGCGATGAGTGCCCGGGCTTCGTGGAGCGGAGCGGCGGTCATGCCGTGACCGCTCCCGCGTCGCCTGCGACGAGTTGCGCGGCCTGCTGTTTCAGCTCGGAAGCGACGTGCAGATCCTTCTCGAGTTGCGCGATGCGACGGGTCCGTTCGGTGGACTCGAGGTTCGCCGCCTCCTGCGCGGCCCGCAGCGACTCGTTGATCGACCGTAGAGCCTGCTCGGCGATCGCGGTGAAATGGTCGCGCAGCAACCGCTGGATCGACCGGAGCCGATCCTTCGACTCCTTGCCCACCTGGAAGCTGGCGTCGTCCGCGAACCGGCGGATCGCGGTCTTCGCCTCCGCCCGCCGCTTCAGGATCCGGCTCTCCCGGTCTTCGCGGTACGCCTTGGTGCCCAGCAGGACTCCGGCGCCGATCGAGATCGGATTGACCAGTGCCATCCCCATCATGGTGGTGATCAGACCGAACATGAGGACGCCGCCGTAGGAGCCGCGCATCCCGACGAGGACCTTCTGGGTGATCCCGATGCGCCCCGCCTCGAGGTCCGCGAGCGAGGCCACCGGTTCGAGGACCCCGTCCACGTTCGCGACGTCCAGGTGCGGGAGTTCGACGGACCCCGTCTCCGCGAAGTGCTGCGCCACCACCTCGGCCAGCCACAGCGCGCGGTCGTGGGCCCAGACGAAGTTGTCGCCGATCGCGGTGGCGAACTCCTGCTCGAGCCACTGCCCGAGCGCGTCCCAGTCCTTACCGGGATCGCCCTCGTCCACCGTCTCCTCCGCCTCCCGGGTGACGCGGCGCAACCGGTCCCGCAAGTCGTGGTCGATGTCCGCGGCCAGGTCGGCGATGCCGTCGCCGAGCGTCTGCTGCCACAGCGACGTCTTCTTGTGCAGTTCCTCTGCGGCGGCCTTCGCCTTCTGCAGTTCCGCGACCGCGGCGACGCCCTTCGCCGGATCACGCAGGGCGGCAAGCTCACTGCCGATCCCCAGGGTGAGATGCTCGGCCGCCGACGACACGTCCAGCGACACGGCCCGGCGGGTGTTCGCCTCCGCGCGCGCCACCACCCGGTCGCGCAGGAACGCGTACAGCTCGACGAAACCGGATTCGGTGTTGAGTTCCTCGTCCTGCAGGCGCAGCGCGTGCGAACGCAGCACCGAGGAGATCGGAATCAGGGGAACGTCCAGGCCGGCGCGCGCGAGGTGCCCCCGGTCGGCCTCGACGATCTCGCGCCAGTGCGGGTACAGGTCGGTCTTGCTGATCAGGCAGGCCACCGACGGGCACAGGCTCGTGACCTGGCGGATGAAACCGAGTTCCGGCTCGGTGAATTCCTGGCTGGCGTCGGACAGGACGAACACGGCGTCCGACGCCGGAATCAGACCGAGCGTGCTCGCGGCGTGCGGGTTGCCCGCGCCGCCCACCCCGGGGGTGTCGACGAGGACCAGCCCGTCGGCGAGCAGCGGGCTCGGGACGTTCACCTCCACCCGCAGTACTTCCCGGCCCCCGGCGCGGGGCGAGGCCGGGGTGATGCCGTTCAACTCGTCGAGCGGCAGCGGCACCCGGATCGGGTCGGCGCCCGGATCGGCGAGGACCAGTTCCGCCGACGCGGTCTCCGCGTTCTGGACGACGGTGGGGATCGCGGTGGTCTCGTCGTCGCCCACCGAGCACACGGTGAGATTGAGAAGCGAATTCACGAACTGGCTCTTGCCCTGCTTGAGCGGCCCGACCACCACGATCCGCATCCGCGGGTCCTGCACCCGGCCCCGGGCCGAGTCGAGACGCTGCGCCAGGTCGCCGCGGCCGAACCGCTTCGCCACGTCCAGGGCCTGCTCGAGCAGCGCCGTCATCGACTGGGATCGGGCTGGACTCTTCTCGGCGGCTGCACTGTCCATGAGCTTCGTTGACCCGCAATTCTTCCGACCTCGTGCGGGCACCTGTTCGGTGCCCCGACACCCGACTGTGGAAAACAGCCCCGCACGCATAACGCGTCCGGGGCTGATTTCGTTACATCGTACGGCGGTCCCGGCCGCCCCGTCTGGGGGATGCCGGAACCGCCGTCTCATCACGGCTCGAGGTGATCGACCACGCCCGTGACGTCGTGCGAGAGGTCCACCGAGGAGTCGGTGTCACCGAACAGCGAACTGTCGGTGTCGGCGTGCAGGCCCGAGTCGGCGCCGAACGCGTTGTCCGCGTCGATCGACGACCAGGTGTCGGCCCCGGTGTCGACGGCCCCGCCCAGGGTGGATCCCAGGCCGCCGGTGATCGAACCGGTGGTGTCGGCGACGGCGCCGCCGACCGCTCCGAGGTCGGCGGACCCGTCCGTGGTGGCATCCGCGGCGGCGGAACCGCCTGCGGAGGCGCCACCCGCTACCGATCCACCGGCGGACGCTGCGCCGTCGAGGGCGCCGCCCACCGCGGCTCCGCCGTCGACCGCACCGTCGACCGCTCCACCGACGGCCCCGTCGAGGGCGCCGCCGACCGAGGTGCCGAGCGATCCGAGGCCGCCCACGCCACCGGACAGTCCGGCGCCGAGGTCGGCGGCCGCGTCGGTGGTGGCGTCCAGGCCACCGGTCAGACCGGCGGTCGCGTCGACGGCGCTGTCCACGCTGCCTCCGAGTCCGCCTGCCACGTCGCCGCCGATTCCGGCAGCGGCGTCCACGGTGCCGCCGAGGCTTCCGCCGACGTTCGCGGCCGTGTCCAGGGCGCCTCCGACCGTGCCACCCAGGTTGGCCGCCGTGTCGAGGGCACCGCCGAGGTTCGCGTCCAGGCTCGCACCGGCGTCGGCGACCGCGCCGACCGAGGCGCCTGCCTCGCCGACCGCGTCCACGGCACCGCCGACGCTGCCGGTCAGTGCCGAGCCGAGGCCCGCACCGGTGTCGAAGATTCCGCCGAGACCACCGGTGAGGCCGCTGGTCAGACCGGCGCCCAGGCCACCGGCCGTGTCCAGTCCGCCGACCAGGTTGGTTCCGAGGCTGCCGCCCAGGTCCGCGCCGGCGTCGGCAACCGCACCGACACCCGCCGCGACACCGGCACCGATGCCGGCCGCAGCGTCCGCGCCGCCCGCCACACCGCCGCCGACGGCGCCGCCCACGTTGCCCGTGACGTCACTGCCCACGTCGAGCAGCCCGCCCAGCGCGCCGTCGATCCCGCTCGTCAGGCCACCCGCGAGACCGGTGCCCCCGTCGAGCGCACCGTCCAGGGCGCCGCCCACACCGGCTGCCGCGTCGAGTCCGAGGTCGGCGTCCAGAGCGGAGTCGAGATCGAGGCCGCCACCGGCCTCCAGCGCCGTCTCCAGTGCCGACCCGAGGGTCGCGCTGAGGTCGCCGTCCGCGCCGAGGACGCCGCCGAGAGCGGTGCCCAGCGTGCTGCCGATGCTTCCCTCCCCGCCGAGGACGCTGTCGAGGTCGAGCGCGCCGCCGGTCTCCAGAGCACCGCCGAGCACTCCGCCGAGGGCCGCGCCGAGATCGGCGCCCGCGGCGCCGCCGGCACCGAACGCACCGCCGAGCAGACCACCCAGGTCGGTCGCGCCACCGAGGTCGACCCCGCCGTCCGCACCGAGCACCGCGTCGAGCGCCGCGCCCAGGCCTGCGGTGGCGTCACCGTCGACTCCGAGCACTCCGCCGAGCGCGCTGCTGATCGTGGTTCCCAGATCGGCACCGGTGTCGAGGACACCGCCCAGCCCGAGGCCGCTCTCCAGTGCGCCGCCCAGGACCGTTCCGAGGTTCGCGCCGGCCTCGCCGCCCAGACCGAGGGCACCGCTCAGCGCCGTGGTCAGTTCCGACGTCAGTTCGCCGCCGAGGCCGAGGTCGCCGCCCAGGCCGAGGTCCAGACCGCCGTCCAACAGGCCGCCGAGGTCGAGGCCCGTCACGCCGCCGGCGCCGAGCGCGGCGTCGAGGGTGCTGCCCAGTTGAGTGGCCAGGCCACCGTCCAGGCCGAGGGCGCCGCCGAGGACCGTGCCGAGTGCGGCGTCCAGTCCCAGACCGCTGTCGAGTGCACCGGACAGTGCGCCGCCGAGGCCGCCGTCCAGGTCGAGGGCGCCGCCGAGCAGACCGCCCAGGGCTCCACCCAGGTCACCACTGACGTCGCCGCCGGCGCCGAGGACGCCGCCGAGGATGCCGCTCAGCGCGCCACCGAGGCCGCCGTCGGCTCCGAGCACGGCACCGAGGTCGAGTCCGCCGCCGGCACCGAGCACGGCGTCCAGCGCGGTGCCGAGACCGGCCGTGAGGTCGCCGCCGACTCCGAGTTCGCCGCCGAGCAGACCGCTCAGGGCACCGCCGAGGCTGCCGCCCGCACCGAGGATCGCGTCGAGGTCCAGTCCGCCGCCCAGGTCCGCGATCGAACCGAGCGTCGCACCGAGGGCGCCACCGAGGTCTGCGCCGAGGTCGCCACCCGCACCGAGGACACCGCCGAGCGCGCCACCGAGGACCGCGCTGAGGTCGGTGCCGAGGACTCCGCCGAGCGAACCGGCGACGTCGCCGAGCAGGTCACCGCCGAGCAGGCCTTCGAGGGTCGCGCCCAATCCGCCGCCGGCTCCGATCGCCGCGTCGAGGGCACCGCCCAGCGAGCCACCGAGACCGGCGTCGACACCGAGCACGCTGCCGAGGGTCGTTCCGAGCACGGCGCCGAGGTCGAGGCCGGCACCGAGTCCGGCGAGGATGTCACCGTCCACGCTGCCACCGAGGTCGACGACGCTGCCGAGGGCGGCACCGAGAGCCGCACCCAGCTCGGCGCCGAGGTCGCCGCCGATGGCCAGTGCCGGCGCGAGGATCCCGGTGAGACCACCGGCCACGTCGACCACCGGCAGGGCCGTGATCGCCGCGGTGAGCGTGGTGCCGAGCTGCGCCGTCAGGTCGGTGCCCAGCCCGAGCACGCCGCCGAGGGCACCGCTGATCACGGCGCCGAGGTCGAGGGCGCTGCCGAGGTCGAGGCCACCGGTGAGGGAGAGTGCCGCGTCGAGGGCCGCACCCAGCGCGGCACCGAGCTGTGCACCGATCTCGCCGCCGATCTCCAGCGCGGCACCGAGCGCGGCGCTCAGACCGGCCGCCAGTTCCGCGGCGAAGTCGAAGTCGCCGCCCAGGCCTGCGCCCAGACCGAGGCCCGCGCCGGCACCGATACCGACCGCACCGCCGAGGCCGCCACCGAGTCCGAGGCCGGCGCCCAATCCGCCACCGAGACCGCCGCCGACACCCGCGCCGAGACCGCCGGCGACATCACCGGCGACGTCGGCACCGGCGTTCACGATCGCGGCCAGGTCGGCTCCGCTGCCCGCGAACAGTCCCGACTCCGCGACCAGCGGGGCGACGGAGACGATGTCCGCGTGGCTCACACCCTGCAGACCGGCAGCGCACAGCGCGTCGGTCGGGTTGGCGCAGTAGGCCGCCGCAGCCTGCTCGTCGCGAAGAAGGCCGAGGATGAAGTCGAGGACGGCGTTGGTAGCCATGGCAATCTCTCCTGTGGTCGAGGTTCGGGGAGTTCGGGTGGCCACCACAACTGCTGTGACGGCGAGTGAAATACACGTTATGGATCGGCGGCCCCCTTCCCAACGGGGCGGCGCCCCCTACTCACGGAACCCGGTATCGGGGATCTCCCATCGGGGGTCGGGCCCCCGCCGTTAGGGGATAGGGGGGCATTAGGGGATCGGCCCCGTAACTGCCGTCGACCTGCGCATCGGCGTAACGAAACGGCCGCCGCACGCGACAATTCGAGTGACCACGACGGCCCCGGCCGTCACATACGACGGCGGTACCGTCCGTCTGACACAGGCGGCGTGACGCCCGCCCGGACCACAGGAGTGGAACATGGCTGCAGCGCTCGGCATCGGTGTCGGATCGGTCAATACGGTGGCCGCCGTCGACACGGACGGGGCGAGCGTGACGGATGCCGCCGACCTCACCGTCCTGTCCCGCGCGAGTGTTCTGCACCTCTCCCCCGACCGCGCACCCGTACTCGGCGGCGACGGCGGCGACGGCGGCGAACCGGACGCGGTGACGGTGTCCGACTTCGCGAACCGTGTGGGCGACCCGGTCGGGATCCTCACCGACGACGGCTCGACCTACTCCGGCGAAGACCTCGTGGCCACCGCTGTCAGCTGCATGGTGCACGAGGCGGCATCCGGCAGGCACGGTCTCCCGGCCACCGTCGTCGCCCACCCGACCGTCTGGCCGACGTACACCGTCGGCGTCCTCGCCGACGCGCTCGAGCAGGCCGGCGTCGCGGACGCCACCCTCGTGTCGGAGGCGCAGGCGGTGATGACGTGGCTCGAGCGGACCCGCGGCACCCTCGGCGACGCGTTGACCGTCATCTACGACCTCGGCGGCACCTCACTCGACATCACCCTGTTCCGCACGGACGCCCACGGCACGGAGACCGGCGTCCTCGGCAAGCCCGTGCGGTCCGAGGACTTCGGCGGCGCCCACTTCGACCACGCCGCCATGCAGTACGTCCTCGGCAACGTCGCCGAGGAGTTCGGCGACATCGACCCGTTCGACCCCGGCACCGTCGCCGCGCTGACCCGCCTGCGGACCCGGTGCACCGCGGCGAAGGAGGCACTGTCCTCCGACACCGAGGCCACCATCGGCATCGAACTGCCCGGCATCTCCACCGACGTGCGGCTGGTGCGCTCAGAGCTCGAAGACCTCATTCGCGAACCCCTGCAGGAATCAGTGACGCTGGTCCGCGAGAGCATCCACGCCGCCGGTCTCGAATCCAGCGACGTCACGCAGGTGGTGCTCACCGGCGGCAGCGCCGCCATCCCGCTCGTCGCCGAACTCCTGTCCGCGGAGCTGCGGGTTCCCGTCGTCGCAGCCGAACGTCCGGGCCACACCGCCGCCCTGGGTGCGGCGCTGCTCGCCGCCGACCGGGATGCGGGACGTGCCGCCGCCCCGACCGTCGCGCGGATGCCGGTCGTCGTTCCCACCGCCGCGCCGGGGACGGCAGCGCCCGCCGCCGCGGCTCTCGAGTCGGACGCGGCTGTCGAGTCGGAACCGGACACCGTCGTCCTCGCCGCCCGGCCTCCCGCACCGCGACCTGTCGACCCCGCCCCCACCGGGATGTCGCGCAAGAAGAAGGCCGGGATCATCACCGCATCCGTCGCCGCCATCGCCGTACTCGCCGCGGGCGGGCTGTCGCTCGGCACGGCCTTCGACGTCGCACCGGCGTCCAGTTCGGGTTCGACCACCTCGCAGTCGTCGGGCACGTCGGCGGGTGCGGCCTCGACGTCCGGTGTTCCGGCGGAGGCCGCCGCGACCGGCGCCGTCGCACCCGGCACCGAGGCTGCGGGTGTCGCCGCCGCGACCGGTGTCCCCGGCACCGCGGCCGGTGTCGCGACTCCGGTCGCCGCACCCGGCACCGTCCCACCCGGCACCGTCGCACCTGCCGCGGCCCCACCGGTTGCCGCGGCTCCCGGCACCGCCCCTGCCCCCGTCGCTGCGGCGCCTGCCCCCGCTGCTCCCGCACCGGCACCCGCTGCGCCCGCGCCGGCACCTGCGCCCGCTCCGGCACCGAGCGTCCCGTCCGACGGCGGCGCCGCGATCGCCAACACCATCGTCGGTGGCGCAGGCGCGGTCGGTGACACCGTCACCGGGGTCGGCGGCACGGTCGGCGGCGTCGTCGGCGGAGTCACCGGCCTGGTGCCGGGCGTCCTCGGCAACGGCGGATAGGGCGCCGGTGTCCACGCTGCCCTCACCGCTTCCTCCCACCGAACTCGCGGACCTCGACGGCCCGCAACTCTCCGCTCTCGCACTAGTTCTGCTCGGCAGCGACCTCGACGAGACCGTGGTCGCCCGGGTACTCGACGTCGAACCCGACCGCGCCCGCGCGGCAGTCGACGCGCTCCGTTCGGACGGCTGGGTCGACGAACGGGACACGCTCGCTCTCGCGGACCACACGCATCTCACGACGACGCTCGGCGAGAACCGCCTGCACACGCTGGCCCGCCGCCTGCTCGCCCATCACGTCGACCGCGGAACGCTCACGCTTCCTGTCGCCCGCGCGGTGGCCGCGACCGGCACACCCAGCGAGGAATTGAGCCAATTCCTCTGCGCCCAGGCCGAACTCGCCGAACCGGCCGTCGCCGTCGCGCTGTACGCCGAAGCCGGCCGGGTCGGCAGGCTCGGTGACGCCGCCGTCGTCGCGCACGCCGAGGCGAGTGCCCTGAACGGTGACCTCGACACCGCGGTCGGCCTGGCCGATTCGGTCCTCGAACGGTCCGCCGCCGTCGACGGTCCGGAACTCGCTGCGGCCGTCCGCATTTCGGCCGCAGGTGCCGCGTTCTGCGGGATGATCGACCGCAGCGCCGAACTGTACGCCTGGCTCGGTGCGGACCGGGCGGGCGCCGACGCCTCCGTCGCCGCCTCCGTCCTCGTGGTCGCAGGCAGGCTCGACGACGCCGAGGCCGTCCTCGCGACGAGCGCGGGCGCACCCCCCACCGCCGCCACCGCAGGCGCGGCCCTCGTCGCAACCGGACTCGTGCAGTCGGTGACCGCGTCCGCGAATGCCGCGCTGAACTCACTGACCCGTGCTCTGTCGCTGCCCGGCCGCGCGTCGCGGGCCAGGATGCTGCCCGACTCCCCCGCCGCGATCACCGCGCTCGCCGCACTCCACTGCGGCGAACTCGCGCACGCCGACGCCGTCCTCACCCGGGCCCGGGAAGCCGAGCGACCCGGCAGCGTCACCGCGAACCGGCACCAACTGCTCACCGCCTGGACGTCGATGGTCCGCGGCGACCTCACGTCGGCGCAGTCCCGGCTCGACGGTCTCGACGCCGCGTCGATGCACCAGCGCGATCTGCTGTTCGTCCACGGACTGCGGGTCGGGCTGGCACGGCGCACCGGCGACAACGCCGCACTGCTCCAGGCCTGGGCTGGCGCGCAGGGGGTGCTCGCCGAGTACTCGGTGGACCTGCTGAGCCTGCTGCCGCTCGGCGAGCTGTGGCTCACCGCGATCCGCGTCGGCGAACCCGGCCGGATCACCCACCTCGTCGAGGACGCGCAGTCGTTGCTGCGAACCCTCGGCGAACCGGCGATGTGGGGGTCGGCGCTGCACTGGTACGGCGTGCAGGCCTCGATCCTCGCCGAATGCCCCGCCGATCTGATGCCGCACGCCCGCGCACTCGGCGAGGCCGCCAAGGTCAGCACGTACGCCTCCGGGCTCGCCACCGCCGGTCGCGCCTGGCTGCGCGTGCTGCAGGGCGACATCGACGCCGCCTCCGTCGAGGACGCGGCCCGCACCCTCGACCGGATCGGCCTGCCGTGGGACGGCGCGCGCCTCGCCGGCGAAGCCGCGCTGCGCGCCTCCGACACCAGGGTGGCGACCACCCTGCTGCAGGTCGCGAGGGCCCTGCGCCAGCCGACGTCCAACGGCAACGGCGCCGACTCCGCGGTCGTGTCGAGCCCGAACACGCCGGGGTCGCTCACCGACCGCGAGGCGGAAGTCGCCGAACTGCTCGTCCAGGGGCTGACGTACCGGGAGATCGGGTCGCGCCTCTACATCTCCGCGAAGACGATCGAGCACCACGTGGCCCGGATCCGGCGGCGGCTGGGCGCCGGGTCGCGGTCGGAACTGCTGTCGATGCTGCGTGCGATGGGCCACGGGGCTGCGCCTTCGGCGCCCGTGAGTACTTCTTAACCGCCGGCGGTTGACAAGTACTCACGGGTGGGGCATGTAACCATTCGACCGCGGGAGGCGACACACTGTGCACATGGTGCGATGATGCACCCCTCTGAACCGTGCCAGTAAGGATTTTCCATGACCACCGGAGTCGGACTCACCGTCGGCGATTCGGTTTCCACAGCGGTCGTGACCGCTTCCGGAACCGACGTGAGGACGATCGAACACCCGTCCGTCCTGTTCACCGCCCCGGACGGCACCGTTCAGCTCGGCGACCCCGGCACGGAGTCGACCGGCGCCGTCCGCGACTTCCTCGCACGCGTCGGGGAGCCGACGGGCATCGAGTACGCGGGGTCTCTGACCCGCGCCGAGGACCTCGTCGCGACGGCGATGTTCTGCCTGTTCCGCGAGGCGTCGGACGGACTGTCCGGGACGGTGAAGGTCACCGCGACCCACCCGTCGGACTGGGCGCCGGAGATCGTCACCAAGCTGCGGGAATCGCTCGACTACATGGGTCTGGGCGAGGCGACTCTCATCCCGGAGTCGGTGGCGCTCGCCGCGTCGCCGGAGTCCCCCGCCCACGGCGCCGCGCTGCTGGCGGCCGGGCTGGCCCTGACCGACGAGGACACGAGCGCCGACACGGAGTCGATTCCCGTCGTCGAGGCCCCGTTGCACACCGCGTACTCCGCTGTGACGGCGGTGCCCGCGGCCGCTGCTGCTGCGGCCGCCGACGCGTTTCCGTCGGCCGAGACCGAGGCGTCCACTCCGGCGAGCGCATCGACCGCCCCCGCCAAGCGCCCCGACCGCCGACCGCTGATCATCGCCGGTGTCGCCGCGGCCGTGTTGGTGGTGGCCGGTGGGGCGGTCGCGTTCGCACTCACCGGCAACGGCAGCACCGCGGTCCCGTCGATCCAGGACGCCCAGACCGCGGCGGTGACGACGACGACCGTTCGACCCACACCGGTCGCGCCCGCCGTCTTCCCGACTGCGAGCACGCAGGAGGTGGCCGTGACGACGGAGGTGGAGGCCCCGATCCCGGTCGCGCCCCCGCCCGCCCCGGTGGAGACGACATCCGTGTTCGTGCCCCCTCCCCCGCCGCCGCCGACGACGACGCCGGTGATCACGCTTCCCTCGATCACCACGGTCCCCCAGACCACCACGACGACGACCGCCGCGACGACCACGACGACTGCGCCGGCGACGACCACCACCACCACCACCACGTCCACGACGACGACGCAATCGCTGGCCGCGACCACCACGACGACGACTCCGGTACGGCCTGCGCTGAAAACGCCAGGTCAGTGAGGCCTCGGCCACACCTCCCCGACGGGTCGACCCGTCCGTAGCTTAAGGTGGGGCGCTGATACCCACCCCAGAAGGAATCCCCAGTGAACGGATTCCGTGCAGAAGGGATTTCATGCGTAACGTGCTGGCGCACCGCGCCGCTGTTGTAGGCGCCTCGGCAATGCTTCTTCTCTTTCCGTTTTCCACTGCCGCCCAGGCCGACCCTGTTACGCAGCCCGACACCACGCAGCTGAGCGCCGACAAGTTGCCGGCCGAACTCGTCGAGGCCATCACCCGCGACCTGAAGATCAGCCCGCAGGAATACCTCGATCGCGCCGCGAAGGCACAGGAGCTGGGTAGTTACGCCGAGGACTTCCGGGAGCAGCATCCCGACGACTTCGCCGGGGCATGGATCGGCCTCGACGGCAATCCCGTCGTCGCGGTCACCACGAACGAGGCCGCCGACGCCGCAGCCAAGGCCGGGTACGACACCCGCATTGCGCCGGTGTCCGCGAACGGCCTGGAGAAGACCCTCTCCGACGTGAACGGCTGGATCGCGGGACTGCCGAAGGATGTGGCTTCCCAGGTCAACTCCGCGTCGATCGACGTTCTCGAGAACCGCGTCGTCATCGACGTCGTCAACAGCCCCGTCGGCCAGGCGCTGAACCTGCCGACCCTGCTCGCCAACGTCAAGGTGATGCTGAGCCCCGGCGGCGGCGGTCCGGTGGAGCGGGGTCCCCTCGCCGGAGACACGTACATCACCACCGCGGGTGAGCTGCCGAAGACGCCGATCTCGGAGATCTCCGTCTGCTCGCTGGGCTTCAACGCCGTCGACGACAGCGGCCAGGCCGTCAACATCAGCGCCGGGCACTGCAACCCCGCCGAGGGTCAGCCGTCGCCGGTGTTCCTCCCCAATCACCAGAACGTCGACGACAGCCAGCAGATCGGTGCGTTCTCGAAGTCATCGGTGGGTAACCCCGCCGACAAGCTGGACTACTCGGTGATCACGCTGAACGACGCGGGCGTCAAGGCCGGCCTGGACCGTCCCGCTGTGCGCGGCGCGAACGGCACCACGCTGGAGATCACCGGCACCGCCCGTCCCGTCGTCGGTGCCCCGATCTGCAAGTCGGGTCAGACGTCGTCGTTCACGTGTGGTGTGGTCGCGGCGGATCACGTCGAGACGCAGTTGTTCGTGGCCGACGGTTCGAGTCGCGTGATCAACGGTTTCGCCGGGACCGCCTGCACTCTCGCGGGTGACAGCGGCGGCGCCATCGTCACCGGCACCCTCGCGCTGGGGATCACCAGTGGTTCCAATGCGAGCGGCGCCCCCAACTGCACGGAGGCGAACCTGGTGCTGGCTCCGGAGGGTGGCACGGCCAGCCTCGGCATCCCGGTCGCGGACATCGTGGACACGGTGGGATCCGGGATGCGGGTGCGCACCGTCTCCGACTAGTTCTCCACCGCGTTCACCCTGCGCCCGGTGCCCGTTTCGTCTCGGACACCGGGCGCAGTCGTGTGCGCGGCAGAGCGCCCGGATGGCCCCGGTGTCCGCTTTGTCCAGCTGAGTCGTCCGCCGGAAGTGTTACAGGTGGGAATAGACGGGGCGAACCCATATAGTCGACTCCGACTGTGTACGGCCTTACCTGTCAGGGGGGTCGTATTCGCGTGCGCCCGCGAGGCAACTGCGAACAAACAACATAGAAAGGCCCCCATGCGAAGCTCCATCGCACGTCGTGCCGCCGTGTTCGGCTCTGCCGCGCTGCTGCTCCTCGGTCCGGTCACCGCCTCCGCTCAGGCCGATCCGGTCGAGCCGGGAGCGTCCGGCCAGGCCGCCAAGCTGCCCGCGGAACTGATCGACGCAATTTCGCGTGATCTGTCGCTGAGCCCGGACCAGTACCTGGAGCACTCCGAGCTGGGCCAGAAGCTGGCCGAGTTCGCGAAGACCGCCCGCACCCAGTTCCCGGACGCCTTCGCCGGAACGTGGCTCGACAACGCAGGCACCCCGATCGTCGGGCTCGCCGACGGCGCCGACAAGGAGGCTGCGGTCGCCGCAGTCGAGAAGTCCGGCTTCCAGGTGAAGGATGTGGCGCAGAGCGAGAGCAGCCTGCAGGAGCAGGTGAAGTCGCTCGACGGTTGGCTCGACACCCAGCCGCCCGCCGTCGCGGATCTCGTTCGCGGCGTCGCCATCGACATCGTGAACAACGATCTCGTGCTCCGCGCCGACAACGTGGGCGGTTTGCAGCTTCCGGACTTCCTGAAGGGCGCCCGCGTCGTGCAGTCGCCTGCGACGGCCGCTCCGCTGCCGTCCACCGACCTCACTCCCATCGCCGAACCGCTGCCCGCCGACGCCCTGCTGGGCGGCGACGCGTACGGCTCGCTCGGTGGCGGAATCGGGCTGCGCTGCTCGCTCGGGTTCAACGGGACCGACGGCTCCGGCAGGCCGGTGAACATCACCGCAGGGCACTGCGATCCCAACCGGGGCGCTGCAGGCAGCGCGGAGGCGTCGGAAGCGTTCTCTCTGGTGCCGGGTGGCACCGGTCCGCGGATCGGCACGTTCGCGAAGACCAGCCTGGACATCCACGACTACTCGATCATCCGGGCCGACGACGACGCCGCCCGCCGGTTCGAGAACAACGGTGTCCGGGTTCCCGGCGCGGCGCCGGTTGCGATCACCGGAACCGCCGACCCGGTCGTCGGCGCCCCGGTGTGCAAGTCGGGTCTGACGACCGGCTTCACCTGCGGTCGCGTCACGTCCGTCGCGCAGACCGTCTCGGTCGGTGAGCGCACGCTGGCCGACAGCTTCTCGACGAGCATGTGCGCCCTGCAGGGTGACAGCGGCGGCACGATCGTGACCGGCACGCTGGCCCTCGGCATCTCGAGCGCGTCCAATGTCGGGCAGTACCCGATCTGCCAGGTCGCGGACGTCGTCACGTTCGTCCTCGGCGAGAGCCCCGAGTTGTTCGCCACACCGATCAACGAGGTGCTGGCGGAGAACCCGGGTCTGCGCGTGCGCACCTCGTAACACCCACAGACGACTACGGCCCGCTTCCCTTCGGGGAGGCGGGCCGTTGTCGTCGGCGCACTCAGTGGCTGCGGACGAACCGATCAGGCGGTGGGTTCCGGCGCCGGCGGAACGAACGGCGTGTTGATGGTGATCAGGTACTGGATTCCGAGAATCACGAGTGCGGCGCCACCGACGAAGATGGTTCCGGCCAGCCCGCCGGCGGCGAATCCCGCCATGAGGCCGCCGAGGCATCCCACGGGAGTGCCGATCACGGTCACGGCGAGCAGCCCGCACCCGACGGCGAGACCCACGACGCCGAAGATCACCCCGAAGATGAGGCCGCCGATCAGCGTCGCGTAGCCGAGATAGCTGTTGAAGTCGGCCAGCGCGACGTCGTCGCGCTCTTTCTGCGTGTCGAATCCGTCCTGCGCCACCGATTTCAGTGACGCTGCAACGTCGTCGGGAACCTGCGGCGTGAGTGTGACCGTACGGCCGTCGAGGTCGGCGTCGATCGGATACACGGCATCGCCGAGCCGAATCGTGAGGGGCAGCGCAGCAACCACCTTGCCGCTGCCGTCCACCACCTCGATCGCTTCCCGGGTGTCGGTGATCCGGAACGCGCCCGCGTCGATCGACGTGATCACGGACTCACCCTCGGCGTGCGCCTCGTACCCGATGTCGGGCGAATCCTGCTGCGTCAGCGGCGCTGCATGAGCTGTCCCTGCGGAGATTCCGAGGGAGGCGACGACGAGGAACGCTGCCCCGGTGACGGCCCGCAGGTTCCGTGCGAACCGGCCGCTCATGCCGCGGGTGCCGGTGCGACGAACGGGCTGTTGATGGTGTTGAAGTACTGGATTCCCAGAACGACCAGGGCGCCGCCGCCGACCACGATGGTGCCGGCGAGCGCGACGACGGGCGCCACGATCAGCGCCCCTCCGATGCATCCCGCCACCGGTCCCGCGAGGCCGAGGAACGGCACCACCAGCGCCGCCGTGCCGGGGATGACACCGACCGCGCAGCCGATCGCCCCGCCGATGATGGCGGCGACGATCGCGGTGATCGCGGTCGTGATTCCGAGTTGCTGCTGGAAGTCGTCGAGTGCGCGCTCGTCGCGTTCCGCTTTGTCCTGGGGTGCGGCGACGTCGTCGAGAGTCAGCCGTTCCGACACGGGGACGGGGGTCGCGGCAGACGGGTCCATGTCGGGGACGAGCCGCAGAACGCGTGCGGTTTCGTCGATCGCCACGGAGAAGGGGTGCTGCAGGTCGTCGACCCGGAAGAATGTGGGGATGGCGGCGACGACCCGTCCACCGTCGTCGACCACGTCGACGGTCCCGTTCGCGGCGTTGAGCGAGAACGCGCCGGCGTCGAGGGTGGCCACAGCGGCGTCACCGTCACGCGACGTCTGGTAGTTGACGTTCGGGATGCCCTGTTCCGCACCGGCCTGGGGTGCGGCGGCCGGATCGGCATACGACGTGCCCGTCCCGACGCCCATCGCCGCGACGACGAGCAGGGATGTGGCAGTAAACCTTCGAAGGTTCATCGAGATCCGTTCCGAGAGCAGCGCTGTGACGGACGAAGGTTAGCCTAAGCATTCGCAATTCCGGCAGGCCAGCTCCGCCGCTGTGACGAGGTTCACGTTCGGAAAGTCCATACGACGGCGAACCGCCCGCCCTCGCGAGGAGGACGGGCGGGCGGGGCATCGTCGCCTGTGCTTGACGACGTCAGAACAATTTCGGTCCGACAGTCACGATCGTGATCACGTAGCCGAAGATGTCGGCCAAAATTCCGAACAGTCCCGCCATGATTCCCTTACCTCTCTGTGGCGCATCCGCCCCTGACGAGCTACTTCGCGCCCTTGTCGATCTTCTTCGCCCAAATCGTCGTGCCATCGGGCGCAGTAAGTGTCTGGGCCAGCTGGATTCCCGCAATAACGAGGGTCGGCCCACCGACAATGACGGTTCCGGCGATCGCGCCGACCGCGGCGAACACCGGGACGGTCGCCAGCGCAACGGGCCCCGCGATCAGGCCGACCAATCCGATCGCACCTCCGACGACGGTGCCGGCCAGTCCACCGACCGCCGAGGCGAGCGCAAGTTGCTGACCGAAATTCGCCTGCGCGCGGGTGTTCTCCTCGACCGAAGCAACATCGCTCAGCGGAAGATCGGTGTCTGCGATCGGCGTCGCCTTCGCGCGATCGACGACGGGGGTCAACGTGAGAGTCTTGCCGTCCTCGCTGATCTTCTCCTCGAAGGGGAACTGCAGATCGTCGAAGCGGTACGCGAGAGGCAGCGAGAGGACGGCGTTTCCGGCGCCGTCTTCGAGTGACACCGATTTGCGATCCGACGACACCACGAACGCGCCCGCATCGATCTTCGTGACGACTGCCCGATCCTCCACACGGGTCTCGTATCCGATGTCGGCTCCGGGCTCGGCCGCCGGTTCCGCGACCGCCACCCCGGATCCGGCCGCGAGGGCACCCACCAAAAGTGCCGAAGTCGTAACGAAACGACGCAACTTCATTCCATCCCCTTAAGGTTCCAACCCCATCCGCTGCTAAACAGTAACTTGCTGCTGTGACAGATCCCAATTGAGTTTCGACTCGAGAAAGGGAACGTCACCAATAGTCGGCGAGGGGCCATGAAAGTGCGCATCGAGAACGGCGTCGAGACCGAATTTCAAGAATGGCACCAAACATTCATGTAGTAATTACCACACAAAGCGGGGAACCGGTCGGTTTCTTCCTGAGGCGTGTGGATACGACTCGGCCCCGTCGCGCAGAGCACGACGGGGCCGGACGCTGAGGCGAGGGGCTCTACTCGTCCCTGTCCGCGTAGATCGACGTCCCCGGGGCGGCGTTGTACGTCTCCCACAACTGATAGGCACTGACACCGAGAGTGGGGCCGCCGGCAACGATGGTTCCCACTACCCCACCGATACCCGCCCCGGTGACGAGACCCGCGACACACCCGGCGGGAAGTGTTGCAATACAACCGATTCCGGCGCCGGCAATGGTCCCGATCAGACTGCCGACCGTGACGGCGATACCCACCTGCGCACCGAACTGGCCGAACGCCCTGTCGTTCTCCTCCCGGGACGCGACGTCGTGGAACGGCAGCGGGAGCGCGGCGGGCGCCGACACTGTCGGCGCGGGCGCCACCGGAGCGGGTGCCACCGCCGGCCCCGCGTGGGAAACCCCGGCGGCAAGACCCATGGCGGCGACCGCCATGCCCGCCGTAACTGCAGCTCTTCTCACGATCATTGATGCCTCATTTCAGGACCGACGCGACGAAGTACCGATGTGATGGAAGCGCACTGCACGACCCCCGTTACGACCGCTGACCAGGGCCGGAAAACACGCTCAGAGTAACAGCGGAATCACGGCCGAAATGTTCATTGACGAAAAATTCATCGGGCCGCGCAGAACCGGTCGGCAGCCGGCCGATCGCGACGTAATTCACATGAATTACATCGATTGAATTTACGTCCGGCGGCGAAATTTCGTCCGTGACGACATCGACGAACGGGCAATTTGCCCATCGTTATCCCGCCGCAATACAACCGCGCTGAATTCGTGACCGAAATGGCGGCTGGAGCGCACGCCAGTGACCTCGCGGACGGCCCCGCGCGACCATCGGTCGAAGTTAGGGCGACCTTGGGTGAAGGCGGTAATTCCGACCCTTTAACGTGGCGAACAGAAAGTCCGATTGTGGCATGCGCCACATGCCGCATCGGCGCCCCAGCTGCGGAAATGCTTCTGACCAGGGCTAAGTTACCCGCAGGTAGCCTGAATAAGTTACTAGCGGGTAACTTAGCAAGCGTTAGGATCACGAGCAGTCCCGAGGTGGCCGCCCTGCCGCCCTGAAACGAAAGGCCGCGACATGAATGCCCTGACGATCACGTTGGGCACCATCGGCGTGCTGCTGAGCCTCGTATGTTGGTTCTCCTTCATCACAGGCGCATTGAAGATGGTCAACGTCGTCCGGATCGGCCAGTCGGCCCCGGACCGGTGGCGTCCGTTCTTCCCGCGCTTCAAGCAGATGTGCATCGAGTTCATTGCGCACACCCGGATGAGCAAGTTCCGGACCGTCGGCTGGGCCCACTGGCTCGTGATGGTCGGCTTCATGCTCGGCGCCGTCGTCTGGTTCGAGGCCTACGGGCAGACGTTCGACCCGGAGTTCCACTGGCCGCTGGTCGGTAACACCGCCGTCTACCACTTCGTCGACGAGATCCTCGGCCTCGGCACGGTCATCGGTATCACCACGCTGATCGTGATCCGCCAGCTCAATCACCCCCGCGTACCCGCGCGGCTGTCCCGCTTCGGTGGCTCCGACTTCAGGGCCGCCTACTTCGTCGAGGCGGTCGTCCTCATCGAGGGCCTGGGCATGATCTTCGTGAAGGCCGGGAAGATCGCCACGTACGGCCACTCCAACCCGTGGACCGACTTCTTCACGATGAACCTCGCGAAGCTGCTGCCCGCGAGCCCGAACATGGTCGCGTTCTTCGCCTTCGTCAAGCTGATGTCGGGCATGATCTGGCTCTACGTCGTCGGCCGCAACATCACCTGGGGTGTGGCGTGGCACCGGTTCGCGGCGTTCGCGAACATCTACTTCAAGCGTGAGGACGACGGCGACGTCGCCCTCGGCGCCGCCAAGCCCATGATGTCCGGCGGCAAGCCCATCAACATGGAGGACGCCGATCCCGACACCGACACGTTCGGCGCCGGCAACATCGAGGACTTCTCCTGGAAGGGCTGGCTGGACTTCACCACGTGCACCGAGTGCGGGCGCTGCCAGTCTCAGTGCCCCGCATGGAACACCGGCAAGCCGCTGTCCCCGAAGCTCCTCATCACGTCGCTGCGCGACCACGGCTACGCCAAGGCGCCGTACCTGCTCGCCGGTGGCCGCAAGGACATGGGCGGTGACGAGGTCGGCCTGGTGAACGGCGAAGGCGCCGTCGACGACGCCAAGCTGGCGGCGATCCCCGAGGCTGCCCGCCGGGAGGCCGAGCGCAAGCTGGTCGGCGAGACCGTCGAAGGCGAACTCGCCCCGGTCATCGACGCCGAGACGCTCTGGAGCTGCACCAACTGTGGCGCGTGCGTCGAGCAGTGCCCCGTCGACATCGAGCACGTCGACCACATCATCGACATGCGCCGCTACCAGGTGCTGATCGAGTCGGAGTTCCCGTCCGAGCTGGCCGGCCTGTTCAAGAACCTCGAGAACAAGGGCAACCCGTGGGGTCAGAACTCCAAGGACCGTCTCAACTGGATCAGTGAGATGGACTTCGAGATCCCCGTGTTCGGACAGGACGCGGACAGCTTCGAGGACTACGAGTACCTCTTCTGGGTCGGCTGCGCCGGCGCCTACGAGGACCGGGCCAAGAAGACCACGAAGGCCGTCGCCGAACTCCTCGCCACCGCGGGCGTGAAGTTCATGGTGCTCGGCGCCGACGAGACGTGCACCGGCGACTCCGCTCGCCGCGCAGGCAACGAATTCCTGTTCCAGCAGCTCGCCATGCAGAACATCGAGTTGCTGAACTCGGTCTTCGACGGCGTCGAGCAGCGCAAGCGCAAGATCGTCGTCACCTGCGCCCACTGCTTCAACGCGCTCGGCAACGAGTACCCGGAGGTCGGCGGAGACTACGAGGTGGTTCACCACACCCAGCTGCTCAACCGCCTGGTCCGCCAGAAGAAGCTGATTCCGGTCGCCTCCGTCGGTGAGGACATCACCTACCACGACCCCTGCTTCCTCGGCCGCCACAACAAGGTGTACGACGCTCCCCGCGAGCTGATGGAGGCCTCCGGCGCGAAGCTGAAGGAAATGCCCCGTCACGGCGAACGGTCCATGTGCTGTGGAGCCGGTGGTGCCCGCATGTGGATGGAAGAGAACATCGGCAAGCGCATCAACATCGACCGGGTCGACGAGGCGCTCAGCACGGATCCGAAGAAGATCGCGACCGGCTGCCCGTTCTGCCGCGTCATGCTCACCGACGGCGTCACGGCTCGCCAGGAGTCCGGCCAGGGTGAGGGTGTCGAGGTCGTCGACGTCGCCCAGCTGATGCTCTCGTCCATCACGCGTCTCGAGCCGGAGAAGCTGACCGAGAACATTAAGGTCATCCCCCGCGAGAAGCCGGCCGAACCGGCGGCAGCCGAAGCCAAGGCAGCGGTGGTCGAGAAGGAACGCGTCGAAGAGGTCGAGGCGGCCGCCGCAACTCCGGCCGCCACGGAAGCTCCCGCAGGCAAGGGCCTGGCGATGAAGGGCCTGGCCAAGGCACCCGGAGCGAAGGCACCCGGCAAGGGTCTCGGCATGGCGGGCGGGGCGAAAGCCCCCGGCGCCAAGGCACCCGGCAAGGGTCTCGGCATGGCCGGTGGGGCGAAGGCTCCCGGCGCCAAGAAGGCTGCTCCCGCCGCGGCGGCTGACGCAGGCTCCGACGCTGCGGCAGCGGAGGCACCCAAGCCGAAGGGCCTCGGGCTCGCCGGCGGCGCGAAGGCACCGGGCGGCAAGGGTCTGCAGATGAAGGGTGCCGCCAAGGCTCCCGGCGCGAAGGCCGCCGCTCCGGCACCGGCCGCGGAGGCTCCCGCCGTCGAAACGCCCGCTCAGGACGCGCCCGCAGCGAAGCCGAAGGGACTCGGACTCGCGTCCGGCGCCAAGGCACCGGGCAAGGGCCTGCAGATGAAGGGCAAGGCGAAGGCTCCCGGCGCGAAGGCCGCCGCTCCGGCCGAGCCGGCGGTCGCCGAATCCCAGGCTGCCGCACCCCCGGCTGCCGAACCGGAGGTCGTCGACACCTCCTCCGCCTCGGAAGCTCCCGCGGCCGAGGCTCCGAAGGCTCCTCCGGCGGCGAAGGCCGGTGGACTCGGTTTCAAGAGCGGCGCCAAGGCTCCCGGGGCCCGCAAGTCTGCGGCTCCCAAAGCCGCAGCACCGAAGGCCGAGGCACCCGAGGCGTCCCCTGCTGAAGCACCCCAGGCTGAGGCACCGAAAGCCGAAGCACCCGCGGCCGAGGCTCCGAAGGTAGAGGAGTCGAACGGCGACGGGTCCAACGGCAAGGCACCGGAGACGGCGCAGGCCCCGCCGCAGGCCAAGCCGGGTGGACTCGGTTTCAAGGCCGGCGCGAAGGCACCGGGCCGGAAGAGCTAGCCGACAGCAGTGACCAGCAACGCCCCCACCGATCACGGTGGGGGCGTTGCTGTTTTCTACCGCGGTCCGGCGCCGCCGCGTCCGCCCGCTCCGCCGCCCATCGGCTGAGCGGGCGCCGGGTTCTGCACGGTGTATTCCTGTACCGTGTCATTCCCAGCGGTGTCGTCCTGCGCGGTCTGGTCGGCGGACGAGGCCTGGTCGACGGACGACGTGGTGGTCGTCGTTGCCGAGGGCGTGTCGTCCTGGCCGATCAGTTGGGTCGCTGCCGCGCCGCCGCCCAGGAGGACGAGGGCGGCGACACTCGCCGCGACCATCCAGCCTCGGATACCCGACTTCGGTGTCTTCGCGGCAGTGGCGACGGTTTGTGTGACAGCCGGTGTGGGCGGGGAAACGGGCCTGGTCGGCACCCCGGCGGATGCGGAGGGAGGCAGTACACGCGACGTTGCCGCCGCGATCGGTCGCGGCGCCGCCGGTGGCTTCACCCGCGGTCCCGGCGCCGACATCACCCGGGAACCCGACTGCCGGAGCGATGCCCTCTCGGCGATCACCGCCGCGCCGCGGGCGGATGCCGTCGCCGGTTCGGGCGAGACGACGAGGGGGACGTCCACGGCGGTCGACAGCAGTTCGGTCACGAGTGGAACCGCCGCTCCGCCGCCGAGGAGGACGACAGCGTCGACGGGGGTTCCGGTCTCGGCGAGACGTTCGAGTTCCCGTGCCACCGCGTTCGCAGCGTGGGTGAGCGAGCCACGGATGACGTCCTCGAATTCGGAACGCATGACACGTATCTGGCGTCGGATGCCGGGAAGCTCGACGGTCACCACGGCAGAGGTGTCCTGGGACAACCGCTCCTTCGCGATCCGGCAGCGGGCCGCGAGTTCGGCGAGGGCCGCGCGGTGAGCGGGATGGTCGACGTCGAAGTCCGGGTTCGCGTTCTGCACCAGCGCGACCACACGCCCCATCAGTAGTCGATCGGCGTGATCTCCGCTGAAGTCGGTGCTCCGCACCGACCGAAGAACATCGAATTCGTCGCCGCGCCGGGTGGCCACCGTCAGGTCGAGGGAGTGGGCTCCGACGTCACACAGCAGCACGGTGTCGCAGTCGTCGAGTTTCTCGACCCGGGCGACCCACGTGAGTGCCGCAGCGGTTTCGGGGATCACGGTGACGGTGCGGTTCTGCAGCAGACCCCAGCGGCGGATCTCGTCTTCGAGTTCCTCCACCGCGTATCCCGACCAGCCCGCTGGGGCCGCGACCACCACATGGTCGGGCGCCGGGGTGCGGCCCCGGATCAGACAGTCGAGCGCGGTGGTCACCAACTGTACGGCCGGGGTGCGGGTCCCGTCGTCGCCGATCACCGGAACAGGGTCACCGACTCTGTCGATGAAACCACGAAAGACGATGCTGCCCTGCGGAAGCAAACGGTGCGGCCCGAGCGTCGGCGCGCTGCTGGACGACAGCGCGAGTTCGGCAGAGTGCCGCACCACCGTGAATCCGTCGTGCTCGTGGTGCCCCTGCGATTCACCGTGCATCTGTGCGGACACGAACGAGTCGGAACCCATGCTGATCCCCATCGATGTCCGCATGTCGTGATCTCCATTCCGTGGTGCGGCAGGCGGATTTCCTGCCGGTCGAAACGCTAGACCGCCTTCCTGTACCGACCGCTGTGCGCTTCCTGCGATGTTCCTGTGTGCGTGGCGGCGAACGCCCCTAGCGAAGGTGCAGCGTCCTCCCATGGTCTTCCCAGGAATGGTCCATAACGTCGTCGGCAGTCGCCTCGAAGGGGCAAACCCGAGATGAAGGAGCACTCATGACGAGAAGCGAAATCCACCCGTCGGCCGTCCTCGACCACCACGACGTACCCGCCCCGCACGCCGGAATCGACGCACGGGCACCTCAGCCCGACCTGGGCGGCGCGCCCCATGCGGCGGACCTCCTTCGCGACGGACTCGACGGACTTCTACGCGACCTCCGCCCGGCGAACTCGACCGGCGATCATCCTGCTCAGCACGTTGAGCAGCAAAAGAATTCGCATGACGTTTCGCACGACAACGACAGTCGCGGGTTCGAGAACACCGGCCGTCAGAACAACACAGACACCCGTCACGACAACCACACCGACGGCGACCGACAGAACCACGCCGCCGACTCCTCGCGAGACAACAACAACGGCCGCGACGAGACCAACCACCAAGACAACGCCGGCCACCGGGACAACGCAGGTCGCCAAAGCACCGCCCCCGGCAACCAGGCCCACGAGAACGACAGCACGATCAACCACGACGGACGCACCGACGGCAACAACGTCGCGAGCCATCAGAACGCCCTCTCGAACCCGTCGACGTCGTTCGGCAACCCGAGCCGCGGTGAGTCGGCAGTGAACTCGGGCGGCGCGTCCGCGGCCCAGCCGATCACGGCGACCCCGGTGTCGACCCATTCCGATTCGGCGGTCACGTCGCAGCCTCTCGACACGACGATCAGGCAGACGAACACCGAACCTACCTCGGCGACGGCGACGTCCGACACGGACAGGAATCAGAATCAGGTCGTGGACCAGCAGAGCACGCGGACCGCGGAGGCCGCCTCGGTCACCGGCGACGAGGGGACGCGAACAGCGTCGACGGATAACACTCCGACCAACGCCACCCAGACCGACGCCGCCACGCCGAACGCGACGGCACCCACCGCGGATCTCGGACGAACCGAGGCGGCAACGGCAACGACCGGCAACACCGACAACCATGCGACGACCACAACCACGGCGACCGCGCCGGCCGCCGACCTCGGCCAGTCCCAGGCAGCCACCGCGACCGCCACCACGACGACGAGCAATGATCTCTCGTCGGCGGACCACGGTTCCGCGGTCGGCACGCTCACGGACACGGCGTCCGACACCGGTCTCAGCCATGACACCGCAGGCACCGACACCGCGACGACGTTCGACTCGAGCACCACGTACGACTCGGCCACCACGTACGACTCGAGCACCACGTACGACACCGGCACGTCGCTCGACGCGACAAGCGCGACAAGCCTCTCGTCGGGGTTGACCGCCGATTCCGGCAGCACTGTCGACACCCACGATCAGAGCCTGACTGCGACGACGACCGTCGACCAGCACATGTTCTGACCTCGACGTGGGGGGGGCGCCCCCCCCCCCCCCCCCCCCCCCCCCCCCCCCCCCCCCCCCCACCCCCCCCCCCCCCCACCCCCCCCCCCCCCCCCCCTTTAATGATAAGACGACCACCGAGAG
>NZ_JBHVEY010000002.1:293439-352418 GCF_042802055.1 Rhodococcus sp. NPDC057529 | reverse complement strand
GGCGTGGCAAACCCCAAGGACAGGGTTGGGGCGGAGAAAGAGCCCGTAAAAAGGCGTGTGTTCTGCCTTGGAGGTGGGGGCCCCCCCCCCCCCCTCCCCCCTCCCCCCCCACTCCCCTCGCTCGAATGCCCGTCACCGACTCTTGCGGAGATCATGAACGCCACCCTCGAATCCTCAGCCGCCACCGCCCCTGTGCACCCGAATCTTCCCGCCGAGGCCACTGCGTCGATGGCGGCGCTGCTGTCGCAGTTGGCGGCGCTGACCCGGCTTGCGGGTCGCGGTGACCTCCTGACCCGGCTGTCGCACACCGAGTCTCGTCTCGCCGATCCGCGAACGCGGGTGGTGGTGCTCGGCCTGACCGACAAGGGCGTCAGTTCGGTGGCCGGTGCGCTCGTCGACAGGGACGTGTCGACGACGGCACGGTCGCGGCAGGAGCCGGTGGTCGTCGAGTACGGACCTGTCGCCTCGGACTCGGATTCGACGGTCACCCTCCCCCACGATCTGCTCGCGGAGGGTCTGGTGCTGGTCGACGCACCCGGTTTCTCCGGTCACGCTCCCACTCGCGCGGCGGACATGCTGGCACTGGTCCCCACGGCGGACGCGGTGCTGTTCGTCTCCGATGCGAGTCAGGAATACACCGAACCCGAGATCGCCCTGCTGACGCAGGTGCACACGCTGTGCCCGATGGTGATCTGCGTCGTCAACAAGATCGACTTCTATCCGCGGTGGGCGGACATCCAGAAGGCCAACCGCACCCACTTGCAGAATGCGGACCTTGCGCTGCCACTGCTCCCGGTGTCCGCGATGATGCACGCGGACGCCCGCGAGGCCGGCGACGACGCGCTCGACGTCGAATCCGGCATTCCGCAGCTCGTCGACTATCTTCGCAGTCACGTGATCGCGAAGGCGGATGTCGTGCTTCGCAATTCGGTGATCGCCGACGTACGCACCGTCACCGACCACCTGTCGCTGTCGCTGAGCTCGGAACTGGACGCGTTGCAGGATCCGCAGCGCGGCGCCGTGCTTCTCGACCAGATGACCCGGGCCCGCGTGGCGGCGGATCAGCTCCGCCAGCGATCCGCGAACTGGCAGTACACGCTGGCCGACGGCGCGATCGAGTTGATGACGGACATCGAACACGACTTGCGGCACCGTCTGCGCACCGTCATCCGCGCGGCCGAGGAAGACATCGGCAAGTCCGATCCTGCACCGCGGTGGGAGGAGTTCGGTTCCTGGCTCGACGGCGAGATCGCGACGTGTGTGCGGGAGAACTTCGTGATGGCCCACACTCGTTCGCAGGCCCTCGCCCTCTCGGTCGCGCAGCGTTTCGCCGAAGACGGCAAGGTCCCGGTTCCGGCGCTGCGCATCGACAACGTGGATCACGTGCTCGAACCGGTCAACTCCCTCGAATCCCTGGAGAGTGCACAGGGTTTCACACAACGCGTGCTCTCCAGCATGCGCGGGTCGTACGGCGGTGTGCTGATGGTCGGGCTGGTCACGAGCCTGGCGGGTCTGGCGCTGGTGAATCCGTTCTCGATCGGCGCCGGAGTGCTGCTCGGCGCCAACACGTATCGCGAGGATCGCAAGGCGCGCACCGCCCGCAGACAGGCGGAGGCGAAGGTGGCCGTGTCGCGGTTGATGGACGACGTGATCTTCCAGGTGGGCAAGGAGTCGAAGCAGCGGCTGCGGGAGGTGCAGCGCGTGCTGCGCGACCACTTCACCGATCTGGCGAACGAGATGCTGCGTTCCGTCGACGATTCGCTGCGCGCGGCGACGGACGCGTCGAAGGTGCACGACGATCACCGTGCCACGCGGTCAGCGCAGATCCGCACGGAACTCGACACGTTGCGGCAGATCCGAGTGCAGGCCGCCGGATTCGCGGGGCAGGTGGCGGCGTGAGCGTCACTCGCCTCGGCTCCCAGACCCGCCAGCTGATCGATGCCGCCCGTCACGAACTGCGCGGCGACCCCGCCTCCGTCGAGGAACTCCGGCACTGCGGGGCCCGCCTCGAGGAACCGCTGCGCGTTGCCCTCACCGGCACGCTGAAGGCCGGGAAGTCGACGCTGCTCAACGCCCTCGTCGGCGAGGAGATCGCACCCACCGACGCCACCGAGTGCACCCGGGTGGTCACCTGGTTCGAGCAGTCTGCCACGCCGCGAATCGATCTCACTCACGACTCGGGACGCCGGACGCGACTGCCGGTGCACCGGGACGGGGGCAGGCTCTCGCTGGATCTGGGCACGGTGACCGCGGATCGGGTGGAGCGGCTGCAGGTGGGGTGGCCGTCGGCGCTGCTCGGCGAGTTCACGCTCGTCGACACGCCGGGAACGTCGTCGAATTCGCGGGACGTGTCGGCGCGGACCCGGGCGCTGCTCCTCCCCGAGGACGGCCCGTGCGACGTCGACGCCGTCGTCTACCTGACCCGGGGCACCGACGGCGCGGACGTCCGGTTGCTCGACCAGTTGCAGACGCGGGTCGGTACGGCCGCCGGTCCGCTCGGCATCGTCGGTGTGCTGTCGCGGGCCGACGAGGTGAGGGGCGGCCGCGAACGCACCCTCGACGCGGCCCGGGCCGCCGCCGACGAAGCGGGCCGCCGTGTGCAACGCAGCCTGCTGCCCGTGTCGGGACTTCTCGCGCTGCGCGGTCGCACTCTGCGTCAGACCGAGTTCGACGACCTGGCGGTGCTCGCCACCGTTCCGGACGGTGTGCTCGAGTCCGCGCTGCGTTCGATCACCCGGTTCACGGCGGAGGACACCGATCTCGTGCTGTCGCCCGGTCAGCGACGCGATCTTCTCGAGAGTTTCGGCCTGTTCGGTGTCCGGTTCGCGGTCAGGCTGATTCGCGCGGGCGCGACCGACGCGCCGGCTCTGGCCCGCGAGTTGACGACGCACAGCGGCCTCGAGGACCTCCGCCGCACCCTGCACCTGCAGTTCGGTCAGCGCAGCACCGAATTGAAGGCGCATTCCGCGCTCCGCACGCTCAAGGCCGTGCTGGCCCGCACCCCGTCGTCGGCGAGCCGCAGCCTGAGCCGGGCGGCGGATCGCCTGCTCGCGGACACCCACGTGTTCCGGGAACTGCGGGTGCTGTCGGGCCTGCGCGCGAGCGGTCTGCAGCTCCCCGACTCGGACGTCGTCCTGCTCGAGCGGGTGCTCGGTGGGGAGGGCATGTCGCCGCACACCCGCCTCGGCATGCCCGCTGATGCCGCCCCGGAGCAGATCTCACGCGTCGCGCTGACGGCCCTGCGGTTCTGGCGGTCCCAGGCGGGACGCCCGACCATCGACACGGCGACGGTGCAGGCGTGCGCGTGTGCGGCGCGTTCCTGCGAGGCCCTGCTCGCCCGGTGAACTGTCTACCCCTCGGGCTGCCACAGTTCGAGTCGCGGAATGTCCGGCGGCTCGAATCCCAGTACCTGCCCGTAGAAGGAGAGTTCGGCGTTACGGGAGCTGATGAGGGTGGCCAGCTTCCGGAATCCGTGCGACTCTCCCTCGTATTCGAGGTAGGCGTGCGGGATGCCCTTCTCCACGAGCGCATCCCGGAACCGTTCCGCCTGCGACGGCGGCACGATCGGGTCGTCGAGCCCCTGCAGCAGCAGGACCGGGCAGTTCAGCCCGGCGACGTTGTTGAGAGGCGCCCGCTCGGCGTAGAGGTCGGCGGCCTCGGGCAGCGGGCCGATCAGGCCGTCGATGTACCGGGACTCGAAGTCGTGCGTCTCCTTCACGAAACCGTCGAGTTCGGCCACACCGAAGTAGGACGCACCGCAGGCGAACACGTCCGACGTCGTCAGTGCGGCGAGCACGGTCCAGCCGCCGGCGGATCCGCCTTCGATCGCCAGCCGGCGAGGGTCCGCCATCCCCGCCTCGGCCAAGCCGGTCACCGCGGTCACCACGTCCTCGACGTCGACGACCCCCCACTGGCCCCGCAGCCGGTTGCGGTATTCGCGCCCGTACCCGGTGGACCCGCCGTAGTTCACGTCGACGACGCCGATGCCGCGGCTGGTGAAGAACGCGAACACGGGATTCAGCGACGGCGCGACCCGCGACGTCGGCCCGCCGTGCACGAACGCCACGTACGGCGGCAGTTCCCCGTCCTCGCCCCGGTACCGCGGGTGCCGCGGCGGGTAGGCGATCGCGTGGACTTCGCGTTCGGCGCCCTGGAACGTCAGCTGCCGGGCTTCGGGGAGATACGCCGCCTCGGGCAGTTCGGTGACGGACAGCCTGACTGTGCGGAGTTCACCGGTGCCGAGGTCGAGTTCGCGGAGGCCCGCCGGGGTCTGGGCGCCGCCGGTGAGCAGTAGGATCCGGTTGCCGTTGCGATCCCCGAGCCCGATGCTGGTGAGCCCGTCGAGCGGGATGTCCACCAACGAACCGGTGGCCGGATCGAGCACGGCGAGGGTGTCGGTGCCGAACGTCCGCACGGTCAGCAGTGTGCCGTCGTCGCGGCGGGTGTGCCAGCGGCCGCCGAGCATCCACAGCGCACCGCCGAAGTCGGCGTCCATCGGGCACAACGCCACCGGCTCCGGGTCGTCGATGCCCACCCGGTAGAGATTCCACCAGCCGCTGCGGTCGCTGATCGTGTACAGCTCGGTGGGCCCGACCCATTCGGGTTGCAGCACCGACTCCTCGGTACCGCCGAGCAGTGTCCGCACCTTCCCGGTGACGCGGCCGCCCTCGACGGCCACGACCCTGAGCTCAGTGCCGTCCCACGGCATCTGGGGGTGATCCCAGGCGATCCAGGCGAGGTGCCTGCGGTCCGGCGACAGCCGAGGATTGGCCAGGAAGTCCGAGCCGGCGACGACGGACCGTACCCGATGCGGGTCGTCGGCCGCCGACCCGTCCAGCGGAACGACGCAGATGTCGCGGGAGACGCCGCCCTCGGTGTCGTGCGTTTCGCGGACCGCCCACACCTCGCCGTCGACCACCGACAGGTCGCCGTACCGCAGCGAGCAGGGCTGCGGTGGCTCCGGTGTCAGCGGCACCGGGGTCCCGCCTTCCAGCATGTACAGGCGCTGGTCGCTGAATTCGGCGAACACGAGGTGGCCGGCGTCGGTGACGGTCCAGCCGCCGCCGCCGTACTCGTGGACGCGGGTGCGGGCGTTCCACGGTGCGGGCAGAATGTCTTCCGGTTCGTCGTCGAGGCCGAGCCGCCGCACCGAGACCCGCCCGCCTTCACTGGGTCGCAGTTCCGACCACCACACGTCGTCGCCCACGTACCGGCCACCCTCGACGGGGTGGCCGCTGGAGGCGAGGTCCGCCGCCGCGATCGGAGAGGGCCAGGAACCGTAGGGCGCAGAGGTCATCCGCCGAGGATATTCCGCCGCCCGCTACTCCGCAGGCAGCCACGCGCCGTGAAGGCCCGCCGGAACCCGAATCGGCAGTCGCACCTTCCCGATCGGCCCCGACCCGGGGTCGTCGGCGGGCAGCACGAAGAACCAGGACGTCAGGTCGCTGCGGTCGGTACCGATCATCCCCCAGTACTCGTGCTCGGCGCCGGGCATGAAGATCGGCTCGCCCACCGACACACTGCCCGGGTCCCAGTGCGCCTCGGTGCCGCGGGCGGTGTCGAAGAACCACAGCGAATCCTGCCGTCCCTGACTGCGGTCGAGTTTGCCGACCGTCGCCACGGTGCGGTGCCCCCGGGTCAGCTCCCGGTCGTCGACCCGTGGGAACTCGACGTCGCGGTCGCACACCACCTCTCGCGTCACCCGTCCGCTGCCGGGGTCGACGACGGCGCGGATCAGCGAGCCCAGCGACGGCGCGGGGGCCTTCGCGAATCCGCCGGGATACGTCCACTCCACGTAGTCGACGCTCACCCGCCCGTCGGGCAGGTCGAACGCGTTCGCGAAATGCCACACCCAGTACGCGTCATGGGTCGTCCACCGCACCGGACCGCCGTCGCGCGGGATCAGCGCGATCCGGGTGCCGTCCTCCGGTCGCCAGTCCAGCACGGACCCGCCGGTCAGCACGGCGGCGATGTCGAACACCAGCGGGCACAGCATGAGCAGTATGTAGCGCTGGGTGAGCGCCATGTCGTGGACCATCAGCGGTGTGTCCACGCCCTCGACCGGCGTCGGTGTCCGCGCCACCGAACCGTCCGGGTTCACCACCGACCACGTCAGGTACGGGGCGTCCAGCATGTAGTTGAAAAGCACCATCTGTCCGGTGACCGGGTCGATCTTGGGGTGCGCGGTGCTGCCCACGCCCATGGCGCCGTCGCAGTTGTCCCGCCCCAGCGTGCTCAGGTCGGCGGGGCCCAGGCGGTACGGCAGCGTCGTTTCGGCCATCGCGAGGAGTCGACCGCCGTGCCGGACGATGTTGATGTCGGGCAGTTCCCGGGAGGTGCCCGCCAGTTCGGGTCCCACTTCGTCCGCGGTCGGCGTGTACAGGTCGGTGACGCCTGCCCAGATGACGTGGCCGGCCTCCTCTTCCGCCGTCACCATGGGGGTGCGGACGAATCGGTTGGTGTACCGGGCGGCACTGTCGGCCAACTCGACCCGGTGGACCATGCCGTCGCCGTCGAGTGGATACACGTAGGTGCCGATCGGGTCGAACCGCGGATTGGGACCGTTGCGCAGATACGCGCCGTGCAGATCGGCGGGCAGTTCGCCGATCACCTCGAGATCCCGGACGTCGACCTCCTCCCGCTGCGGCTCGAACACTCCGACGAGGTGGCTGTGGTGCGCGATGTCGACGGGGCCGGGACGGCGGGTTACCGGTGCTGCCATGTGGGTCTTTCCCTCCGGGCGCGGTGAACACGACCCCCTCTCGAGGGTACGACGGGCGCGTGCGCGGGCGGCGTGTTTCGACGACACGACGACGGTCCGATACCCACCAGTAGAAATCGGGTTGCCCGGGAGTGGGAGAATGACCGTCGTGAGCAACCCAGACCACGGCCACCACCGCATGCCGCATCGCAAGCTGGAGCAGTCCACCAAGCTCCAGAACGTGCTCTACGAGATTCGTGGACCGGTACATGCCCACGCCGCCCGGCTGGAGGCGGAGGGACACCGGATCCTCAAGCTCAACATCGGCAACCCCGCGCCGTTCGGTTTCGATGCGCCCGACGTGATCATGCGCGACATGATCGCCGCGCTCCCGTACGCGCAGGGGTACTCCGAGTCCAAGGGCATCCTGTCGGCGCGGCGCGCGATCGTCACCCGCTACGAACTGGTCGCCGGGTTCCCCGAACTCGACGTCGACGACATCTACCTGGGCAACGGCGTGTCCGAGCTCATCACGATGACGATGCAGGCGCTCCTCGACAACGGCGACGAGGTACTGATCCCGGCGCCGGACTACCCGCTGTGGACGGCGATGACGAGCCTCGCCGGCGGCACCCCGGTGCACTACCTGTGCGACGAGGGCAACGACTGGAACCCCGACATCGCGGACATCGAGTCCAAGATCACCGACAAGACCAAGGCCCTCCTCGTCATCAACCCGAACAATCCGACGGGTGCGGTGTACTCGATGGAGGTCCTGCAGCAGCTCGTCGACCTGGCGCGCAAGCATCAACTGTTGCTTCTCGCGGACGAGATCTACGACAAGATCCTCTACGACGACGCCAAGCACATCTCGCTCGCGACGCTGGCCCCGGATCTGCTGTGCCTGACGTTCAACGGCCTGTCGAAGGCGTACCGCGTCGCGGGTTACCGGTCCGGCTGGGTGGCCATCACCGGCCCCAAGGAGCACGCCGCAGGTTTCCTCGAGGGACTCGACCTGCTGGCGTCGACGCG
The DNA here is from genome assembly GCF_042802055.1 of Rhodococcus sp. NPDC057529. Lineage (NCBI taxonomy): Bacteria > Bacillati > Actinomycetota > Actinomycetes > Mycobacteriales > Nocardiaceae > Rhodococcus > Rhodococcus sp. NPDC057529. Next base: position 344,686 of record NZ_JBHVEY010000002.1, on the reverse strand, counting down.
TCTGTGCCCGAACGTGCCCGGTCAGCACGCCATCCAGGTGGCGCTCGGCGGGCACCAGAGCATCGAAGACCTGATCCTGCCGGGTGGCCGGCTGCTCGAGCAGCGTGACGTGGCCTGGGAACGCCTCAACATGATCCCGGGCGTCTCGTGTGTGAAGCCGAAGGGCGCGCTGTACGCGTTCCCCCGCCTCGACCCGAACGTCTACGAGATCTACGACGACGAGAAGCTGGTCCAGGACCTGCTCTTGCAGGAGAAGATCCTGATGGTGCAGGGCACCGGCTTCAACTGGCCGGACCACGACCACCTCCGGATCGTGACGCTGCCGTGGGCGCGGGATCTCGCTGTCGCCATCGAGCGGTTCGGTAATTTCCTCACCAGCTACAAGCAGTAGGATCGAGACACAGCAAGCGACACGCGCGTCGCTTGCGTGTCTCCTGGGGGAAAAGAATGGTCACCAGCACCCGCGCGCGTTTCGGACAATTCGTCCACCGGCGACGGCGTTTGCTGAACCTCACACAGGACCAGGTCACGGCCGCCGGTGGCCCGTCCGACGCAGCTCAGACGCGCGCCGAGAACGGGACCGGCCCGGATCCGAGCATCGAGACGCTCCGCAAACTGGACGTCGCGCTGCGGTGGGCGCCGGGCAGCGCGGCCCGCACCCTCGACGGCGGTCACCCGACTCCCCTCGAGGCGCTCGACGGGGACGAGCGGGCGCCGTCGTCGCGTCCGCTGACGCTCGGACCGTCGGAGATTCCGCTGGACCTGGACACGATCATCGAGATCCTGGGGCCGCACACCCAGCTCACGCAGCTGAGTGTGGCGCACCCCGAAGTGCCGGGCCTGGCCGAGGCGGCGGGCGAACTGAGCCGTGTGGTCTCGAAGATCACCGGCGCCTACGTCACACGATTGCTGGAAGTCAACGGAGGGCCGGCCGGACCCCGCCAGCCGCTGGTGGAGTTCGCGTTCGGCCACCTGCTGGAGGAACCGTCGACCGTCACCGATGCCCGCGAACTCGAGGAGGCGCGGTATCGCCGCTTCCTCTACGGCCGGGGGGAGGATCTCGACGCGGCCACCCGGGAGCGTTTCTGGCGTCGATGGGAGGACGCGGTGAAACTCGTCGCCACCGACGATCCTGAAAGCAGCGGAGACGCGGAGGTGACCGCATGACCGGGGTGCCGTTGTCGGTGCGGGTCAACCGCCTGTTCTCCCTCGCCCACGATCTCGACGGTCCCGAACCGGGCGAGGACACCGTCGCCGCCGGGGTGTCGCGGATCCTCGGCCGCCCCGTCGCGCCGTCCGAGATCGAGTCGCTGCGCAGCAGCGATCACGAGCCTCCGGAGCCCGACGTCCTGCGGGCGGTCGCGCAGCACTTCCACGCCCCCGAGCAGTACCTCGCGGCCGACGGCTACCACGACTACGACACCCTGGTCCGGTTCAAGATCGCCGTCCGCGAGGCCGGGGTGCAGCACCTTTCGATGCGATCGCTCGACGCGAGCGCCGAACCGACCACCGCCGAGATGGAATCGCTGATCCCGCTTCTGGAGAATCTGCGGCGGAGCCACGGCCCCCTGCCGGTCGCGTCGCCGGATCCTCGTCAGACCTGAGCGGGGACGCGCGCCGACGGGTCCTCGGGTCCGCCGAACTGCGGGAGGCGCCGCGCCCACAGCGCGGCGGCCACACGCTCGCCGTCCTTCCAGTGGTCGGCCAGCCGCGCCAGTTCCCACGGTTCGCCGCCGACGTCGGTCACGAACCGGTGCGTCGTCCCGCCCGTGCCGTGTGCCCGGTGACCGGCGCTGCGGGCCAGGCACGCGAGGTGCAGTCGCGCCGCCGTGACCACGGGCGGCGCGATGCCGGTGTGGTCGCCGAGTTCGAACACGACGTGCCGGTCGAGGACCATGATCGCGTCGCGGATCTCGACGCTCATGCGGTCCAGGCGGCCGCGGACGGACAGCGCCCGGCGGTCGGCCGGCCGCAGTTCCAGGACCACTTCGGGGACCGCGCCGGTGAGGGTCCGCCACATCGGCTGCAGCCGGCGAATGACCCGCCGCGACCGCCACCGGTGACCGACCGCCCGGATCACCGGTCCCGCCGAGATGATCGCGCCCGCCGACACGACGAGCACGCGGATGAAGGCCCCCGAGTCGCTGTGCGATTCGGTCAGGGCGTTGTCTTCGCTGACGGCGTTGACCACCCCGGTCGTCATGACGACACCCATGTCGAACACCTCGAACAGCGACAGCGCGATGACGGCGAGAAACACCCGGCGCTCGCGTCCCGGTGTCGCGCTGCGCACGGCTTTCAGTGAGATCCACAGGTTGAGCACGGCGACGGCGAGGATCGGAACGGCGTACGTGATGCAGTAGGCCGCGAAGAGCCAGCCACCTTCGTCCGCGATGGCGACGCCCCGCGACCGCGCCGGGGCGCTGAGGGCGATGAGGATCGCCCCCGCGACGAGGCCCACCGACAGCGACACGACGTGGATGCGGGGTAGACGCGCGGGGCCGAGTGCCCACGCGGAGAAGAGGCTGATCAGCGACGCCGCGGTGAGGATGATGCAGACGTTGCTGAGGGTGTTCGCGAATCCGTGCCCGAACCAGAGATCGAGCCAGTGCTGCGCCAGCGACCGCTGGAGGACCAGGGAGAGCGAGGCGAAAACGAGGGCGGCGTTCATCCGGCGTTCGGCGACGGTCGACCGGACCAGGGCCACGCGCAGGAGGGTGGTCCCCCAGACGACGGCGAGCAGCGGCCAGCTCACGTAGGTGGGCGGTTCGTACACGGCGTCAGAACGTTCCGAGCATCCGCGACACCCGGGCGTCACCGGCGGTGTCGCCGGCGGTCGTCGCCCGGCGGCCCGCCATGATCAGGGTGGCGAGCAGTTCCGCCTCGTATTCCTGGTCGTTCGAGTAGTTGGACCGGCCGAGCATCTTGACCACGCCTGTCGTGTCGACCGACGGCGCGGCCGCCGACAGCACAGTCGAGTCGACGGAGGTGTCCCCGATCGTGTCGCGGTCGTGGCCGAGTTCCATGTGCGCCAGTTCGTGGCAGATGATGTGGGTGGCGTGGACGTCCGACATCCCTGTCGCGTAGAGGATCACGTCGTCCTCGGCCCGTGCCAGCCAGAGTCCGGAATGTCCGCCCTGCACCAGGGCATGCGAGACGGGAACCAGGTGGATCGGGCGGCCCCGGCGGGCCGCGACACCACCGATCAGCTCGTCCCTGTTCCAGGGCACGGGAATACCCATCTCCGCCACGATCCGGCGAAGATGGTTGCTGGGTCGCGACGGCCGCGAGATTCGCACTGGAACACCTCCGAACGGCCATAATCCTAGGCCGTCGGCGTTCGAGGTCACGACATGTGGGCGATTTCACCTACCCGGTTGACGAATACCCCTCATGTGTCGGTAGATTGGCAACCGGCACCTCGAGTGCCGCGAGCACCTGTCGCCCCTCCCCCCCTGTGGGCGCCAGGTTGGTGGCGGGGTCAACCCCCCCTGTACCCCGCCACCCAGCTCGGCACTTCTCTCCACGCAGCGGCTTGTCACCCGCGGAACACACCCCTCGTTCGGAGTTCCGGACCACCCTTGCGTGAAACTCGGCGTTCGCTGCAGATTAGCTGCCACGTGCCATGTTCCGATATCTAATCACACCGGCGACATATAAGCGACACGAGAGCAATACACACCGGACAGGTCGGCAACACCGGCACCGCACGCCACTTCCGTCACAGCGTCCCCGGTCTGCTTCCGGCTACCCTGTCGTGCGTGCGGAGACAATCCCCCCAGCAGCCGACCCGAAGCGGACGATGAGCGAATTCCACGGACACGGCCACGGCCACAGCCACAGCGACGGACCGGCCCCGATGGGACCCGTTGCCGCCAAGGTGGTGGTCGGGCTCCTCGTCGCCATCGGTGTCACGGTCCTCATCGGCGCAATCGCGTTGTGGCCCGGCAAGCCGAGCGTCGACGTCGAGCAGCCGTTCCAGAGCGCCCAGGGCGGAGCCGTCGTCACGGAGTCGGGCACGGTCACGATGCAGAACATCGGCGACTGCGGAAGCCCGTCCGCCGGACGGGTCTTCACCGGCGCACCGCTGCCCCCGCCCGCCGGCGCCTACGAGTGCCAGCGCAGCATCGTCGACATCGAGTCCGGTCCCAACACCGGCACCCAGACGCTGCTCGAGATCATCCCCGGCCCCGGCCAGCCCGACCTCCGCGTGGGCGAGAACATCCGGCTGTCCCGCCAAACGGATGTGAACGGCACGACGGAGTACTCGTTCGAGGACTACGCCCGCGGGCTGCCCGTCACGCTCATCGCACTCGCGTTCGCCGCCGTCGTGATCGCCGTCGCGCGGTGGCGCGGGTTCCGGGCGCTCGTCGGCATCGTCGTCTCGTTCGGGGTGCTCGTCCTGTTCACACTGCCGGCCCTGTTGGACGGTCAGCCGGCGATCCCGGTGGCGCTCGTCTCCGGCGCCGTCATCCTGTATGCCGTGCTGTATCTCGCGCACGGCGTTTCGCTACGCACCAGTTCGGCGTTGCTGGGCACCCTCGCGTCGATGGCCCTGGCGGCGGTCCTCTCCTACGCCACCATCGAGATGACGCGCCTGACCGGGCTGTCCGAGGAGCAGAACACCAACGTCCAGACGTACATCCAGCACGTCAGCATCACCGGCCTGCTGCTGGCCGGCTTCATCATCGGTTCGCTGGGTGTGCTCAACGACGTCACCATCACGCAGGCGGCGTCGGCGTTCGAACTGGCCTCGCTCGACCCGGGCGCGTCGAGGCGCCAGATCTTCGGTTCCGCGATGCGGGTCGGCCGCGATCACATCGCCAGCACCGTGTACACCCTCGTCCTCGCGTATGCGGGCGGCGCACTGCCGCTGCTGTTGCTGTTCAGTGTGGCGGGCCGGTCGATCCAGGACGTGCTGCTCAGCGACGCCGTGGCCATCGAGATCGTGCGGTCGGCGGTCGGCGGCATCGCGTTGGCGCTGTCGGTTCCGCTGACCACCGCGATCGCGGTGATGCTGGCGCGCCCGATCGGCGCAGGGCCCAGCGGCGCGGCGCCCGCAGTCAGGCCGTCACGGGGTGGCCGTCATTCCAGATAGCGGGTGCACCGCTAGCTGAAGAGCCCGACCTCCCGGAGGACGATGAAGATGATGGCGATGACCATCAGCGCATAGACGGTCAGCATCGTCACCTTGGCCGCGTGTTCGCTGGTGGGCGGGAACATCTTCAGGATCGGCTTCGTGTACGCGACGAGGCGCCGGGGCTCTGCCGGCGCGGCCGCCGAAGACGGGGGAACGTTGGGAGTGCTGTGGAACTCCGCGGGATTTGCAGTCACTGCACACATCCTCTCTACGCCGGAACCACTCCCATCGTAGGCCCGCGGAGCGGGACCCGACACCTCGAATCGGCAGTCGGGCCGCGGCGACGTCTAGGTTCCGGGCAACCTCGGAAGTTCGGGCAGCTGGAACGGCGGCAAGTGGATCTGCGGCAGGCCGGGAAATATCGGTGCGGGCAGAGGAGGAGGCGGCGGCGGTGCGGGCTCCGCCTCGGGAATCCGGATCTGCGACGCCGTCTGCACGGGCGCCTCGACGATCTCGGACGTGGGCGGCGGCGAGGGCGTCGTCGGTGACGGTGTGGCCACCTCGGTGACGACCGGCGGCTTGGCGGTGAGCTGCGTGGTCGCCGGCTGCGACGACCCCTCGGTGCGCGACAACAGGTTCTTGCCGTACCCGAGACCGAGACCGATCACCGCCACCACGGCGAGCGCGGTACCCGCCAGCGCGGCGCCCCGGATCTGGATCTTGGCCACCTGCTGACTCGGCGGCGGCGCCGCGGCGCTCAGCCACGACGGGGTACCCGACGGCGCACCGCTGCGCGCGACGACTGCGGTCGGTGCGTGCCGGAACGCGTTCCACTCGGGCGTGTACTGCGGCGGCGGGAGGACTCGGGCGACCTCGGCAGGCGGCGGCACCACCTGCTGGGCGAGCAGCGCAGCGCCTTGTGCCGCAACGAGTTCGGGATGATCGGGAACGATGACGGGCAACCCGAGCCACGACTCCAGTACCGTGCGCACGAGGGGAATACGCGCACCACCGCCGGTGAGCACCACGGCGTCCGGCGTTCGTCCCGACCGCGTGATCACGTCGCGGGCGAGGCGCGCCGACGATTCGACGGTGACACCGATGAGCGAGTCGAAGACGTCGCGCGACAACAGCAGCAGGCCGCCGGCGCCGGGCACCGCGACGGCGCCGCCGGTGGAGAGCCGCTCCTTCGCCTCACGGCAGCGGAGGTCGAGCTCCAGGCTCGCGGCCGCGTCGCGGGGCGCCTCGATGCGATTGTTCTCCAACTGGTTGGCACGAACCATCCGGTCGAAGACGTCGCCGCTCACCGTGTCGGTGCGGACCGTCTCGACCACCTCACCCGTCGCCCGGTCGACGACGCTGACGGTGAGTCCGGAACTGCCCAGGTCGTAGAACACGAGCGTCGCGTGATCGCCCAGGGCTCCCGAGACGTCGAGGAACTTCAGCGCGGCCGAGGCCTCGGTGACGAGGCGGTAGTTGGCGAGTTGCTGCCGGGCCATCGCCGCCTGGACGGCGCCTGCCTGCGCTTCGTCGCGGTAGGCGACACCGGTGGCGTGCACCTGCCCGGCGTCGGGTGCCCCGGCGAGGACCACGCCGATCGATTCGGCGGCCAGTTCCTCCGGCAGATCCCGGCCTGCGGCGACGACCTGCGCCCGGAAATCGGGGACATGCCGGCTCGCGGCGTCGTCTCGGTTCACGGAGTCGGGTCGTGCCAAGCGCACAGCGCTCGCACCGACCGACACACCGAGAACCGAACTCATGGGCCGCCTAACTCGACTGTGCACGGGTTCGATCCGGAATCCCCCCACTCCATGGCCCGCAGTCTAGCGAAGCGGTCGGACACGGCAACCGAGCAACCGATCGGCGGCAGACAACTCAAAAGTTGCTCGCGATGATCACTCCCGCGATGCCCGTGCCCAGCGGCACGAACGTGCACGGCGGCACCACCACGTGGGCGGGATCGAGGGTGTTGAGCACCAGTTGCTGGGAGAACGGGTCGTACGGCAGGTTGAAGTGTCCGGTCTGATCGATCGGGCACAGGTCCTGGACGAGGATGTTGGTCGCGCCGGGGTCGTGCAGCGCAACGTTGGTGTACGGCTGGATCACCTCGTCGTAGCGCGTCCCGATCGTGGTGTATTCGGCGCCGGGGACGGTGTCACCACCGGCATTGAGGGCAGTGAGGAACGGCGAGCCCTGCACCTGCTCGGCGAGTGCCTCCGAACCGATCGCTTCGATCAGTTCGGTGCCCCCGGGAACGGACGTCACCGCCGTCGCGATCCCGAAGAACGTTCCCCCGTAGGTGGGCGACGCCAGACCGATCCAGTGGTGCACCTTCGACGCCCCGCCGAGCCTGTTGACGTAGTACCGGGCCACCGTCGCGCCTTGCGAGTGCCCGATCAGGTCGACCTCGTCCGCGCCGGTCACGGACAGCACGTCGTCGACGAACACCTCCAGTTCCGCGGCCCCCTCGGTCATGGTCTGCATCCCGAAGTGTTCGGTGCCCGGTTTCCGTCCGTAGTTCAGGGCGAACACGCAGTAGCCGGCGGCCTTCAGTTTCGGGCTCAGCCCGGCCCAGTTCGAATAGGCGCTGCCGTCGCTGCCGTGCACGAGAATCACGGGCCGGGGGTGCGCGGGATCGGGGCGGCACGAGAAGTCGTTGGCACCGGGCGGCGCGGAATGCGGATGCTGCTTCGCGTACGCGATCGCAGTGCCGGCGTCGGATTGCGGAGGCCCCGGCAGCGTCGGGACTTCCGCCGCCTGAGCGGGCGCGGCGCCGAGCAGGCAGATCACGGCAGCGAGAAGCGCGAGTAGGGATCCGTGACGTGCCTTCGACATCGCCCAGCCCTCCGTTGCGATTTGGGCTGACGCTACCGTCCGCCGAAGCCGCCGGCAGTGGAGATCGGCAAACCCGTTATCGCGGGGACCGCCAGGTCACGGTTCGCTATCCCCTGCCGAGCCCCCGGTAGACCCACCCGGCGGTGCGCCAGTCCTCCGCGTCGAGGCAGTTGCGGCCGTCGACCATCACGCGCGCACGCACCACGCCGTTCAGATCCTCCGGTTTCAGGGCGGCGAACTCCGCCCACTCGGTGAGCAGCAGCACGGCGTCCGCGTTGTCGCACGCCTCGACCGCCGACGTCGCGTAGTTCAGCGTCGGGAACAACCTGCGGGAGTTGTCGAGGGCCTTCGGGTCGTAGACGCTGACGACGGCCCCGTGCAATTGCATCATTCCCGCGACGTTGAGGGCCGGCGAGTCGCGGACGTCGTCGGATTCCGGTTTGAACGCCGCGCCGAGGACGGCCACGTTGGCGCCGAGCAGCGACCCTCCGCACGCCTGCGCCGCCAACTCCACCATCCGGGTGCGCCGGCGCATGTTGATGCTGTCGACCTCCCGCAGGAAGTGCAGTGCCTGGTTCGCACCGAGCTCACCGGCCCGGGCCATGAACGCGCGGATGTCCTTGGGCAGGCAGCCGCCACCGAAACCGAGACCGGCATTCAGGAACCGGCGGCCGATCCGCGCGTCGTAGCCGAGGGCGTCGGCGAGTTGGGTGACGTCGGCGCCGGTGGCCTCGCAGACTTCGGAGATGGCGTTGATGAAGGAGATCTTGGTGGCGAGGAACGCGTTGGCCGACACCTTGACCAGTTCCGCGGTGGCGAGGTCGGTGACCAGGAACGGAATGTCCTCGCCGAGCAGGCGGGCATACAGCTCACGCAACTCGGCCTCGGCGCGTCCGGGGCGCAGACGGTCCACGCCCAGAACCATCCGGTCGGGATGCAGGGTGTCCTCGACGGCGAAGCCCTCCCGCAGGAACTCCGGGTTCCACGCCACCTCCACGGCGTCACCCGCCGGCGCGAGCGCCCGGGCCCGCGCCCCCAGATCCGCCGCCGTCCCGACGGGAACGGTCGACTTGCCGACGATGACCGCGGGACGGTCGAGCATCGGCGCGAGGGTGTCGATCACCGAGTGCACGTGCCGCAGGTCCGCGCCGTACTCCCCCTTCTTCTGCGGCGTGCCGACACCGAGGAAGTGGAGGTCCGCGAACTCCGCGGCCTCGCTGTACGACGTGGTGAAGTGCAGTCGGCCGGCGTCGATGTTCCGGCGCAGGACGTCCGCGAGACCGGGCTCGTAGAACGGGACCTCCCCGGACGAGAGCTTCGCCACTTTTCCGGGGTCGACGTCGACGCCCAGGACGTCGTGACCCAACTCCGCCATGCAGGCGGCGTGGGTGGCTCCCAGGTATCCGGTTCCAAACACGGTGCAGCGCATGCACCCTTGATAACCAGTGCAGGTGAGCGCGATATTTACCCGACAGATGCTCGAAGCCAACAGTGCGTGTACGGACGGTGCGGGGCGAGACCCTATGCTTCGCCCATGCATGTTCTCTTCGTCTGCACCGGAAACGTCTGTCGCTCCCCAACGGCCGAGCGCCTCGCAGTGGCATACGCCGAGGAGCTCGGGATCACCGACCTGACCGCCGAAAGTGCAGGTACACGCGCTGCGGTCGGACGCCCGATGGAACCGACGGCCGCGCAAGTCCTCGAAGGGCTCGGTGGTAACCCCACCGAGTTCACCGCGCGGATGCTCACCGCGGATCTCGCGGTGGAGGCCGACCTGGTGCTGACGATGACCGAGCGTCAGCGCGAGAAGGTGCTGGCGCTGGCTCCCGAGCAGTTGAAGAAGACGTTCACGCTGAAGGAGGCCGCGCGTCTCGCCGAGGCGGCGGATGCGAAGTCGGTGGCCGATCTGGCTGCGGCGCGTCCCAGACACAAGGCCGACGACACTCCCGAAGACGTGCCGGACCCGATGGGGAAGGACGAGGACACGTTCCTGACCATCGGGTCCGAGATCGCCGATCTACTGGGTGTGATCTCGCGGAGCATCCGTCTCTGACCAGGGTTCCTGGTCGTCACGGTAGCGGCGGGTGCGCCTCGGTGTGGGAGGCACCGGTGCGCCCGACTGCTGCTCGTTGCCGTAGTGGTCGGGCGCTCCGTACCACTGCTGACCCCGGCCGCCGTCGTAGGCACCCTGGTAGGCGGGGGCACCCTGGTAGACGGGTGCTTCCTGCGGATCTCCCCCGTACGGCTGCTGCGGGTACTCGTCGCGAACGTACTGCGCCTGCTGCTGCGGCACCGACTGCTGGGGTGCCTGCTGTAGAGGTGCTTGCTGCTGGGGTGCCTGCTGCTGCACGGCGGGCTGCGGCGGGGCGGCCTGTTGCATCTGCGGCAGCGACTTGTCGGTCTCGTAGTAGTACTTGTACTCGTACACCCCGCGACCGCGGCTCGGCGTCATCGTGATGATCGTCCCGAGGATGGTCGCCCCGACGCTGTGCAGGTTGCCCACCGCCCGCGACAACTGGTCCCGCTTGGTTTCGGCGTGGCGGGCGATGACCAGGGCGCCGTCCGACATCGCGGTGAGCACGGTGGCGTCGGTGACCGGCAACAGCGGGGACGCGTCGACGATCACGTAGTCGAATCGTCCGCGGAGATCGGCCAGCGCCTGACGGGCCGTCTCGGTTCCGAGCAGCTCACTGGGGTTCGGCGGGATCGGCCCGGACGCCAGGACGGTCAGACCCGAGTATTGCGTCGGCTGGAGCACGGCGTCGAGGTCGGCCTTGCCCGCCAGGACGCTGCTGAGCCCGACGGACCCGACGACGCCAAGGTACTTCGACACGCGCGGCTTGCGGAGGTCACCTTCGACGAGGCACACGTTCTGGCCGCCCTCCGCCAGCACGAGCGCGATGTTGATCGCGGTGGTGGTCTTGCCCTCGGTGGGCAGCGAACTGGTGACCACGATGACACGCGGCGGGTTGTCGACCTCGAGGAACTGCAGATTGGTGCGGAGTTCGCGGTAGGCCTCCGCGCTCGAGGAATTGCCCTCGGCGAAGTTGATGGCCTGCTGCGTCTGCCGCTCCTTGTCGAACGGGATGGTGCCGATCAACGCCGAACCGGCCAGTTCCTCGACGGTGCGCCGATCCTTGACCGTGTTGTCGAGGCGATCGCGCAGGACGGCGAACGCGATACCGAGCAGCAGCCCGACCGCCGCGCCCAGAGCGAGGTTGCGCAGCGTCTTGGGCGAGACGGGAGTGGACGGAGTCTGCGCCTGCTGTTCGACGACGACGCGGGCGGCGGGGGCCCCACCCTTCTCCGGGGTCTCGAGCTCCCGGGCCATGACGACGAACTCGTCGGACAGGGCGTTGGCGATGTCGCGGGCGCGTTCCGGCGACGGATCCTGCACCTTGACGTCGATGAGCACGGTGTCCGGTGCGGAGCTGGCCTTCACCTGTGAGGCGAGCGCCGCTGCCGTGCCGCCCAGATCGAGCTTGTCGATCGTCCGCTGCGCGAGGGTCTCGCCGGTAAGCAGTTTGGTGTAGGACGTCACCCGCTGCTGCGAGAACAGGTTGCCCTGGTAGACCTCGTTCACCGACGATCCCGCGGACGTCGAGACGAACAACCGGGTCGACGCCTCGTAGATCGGGGTGGTCAGCAACGACGCTCCGAGTGCACCGAGAATCGCGACCACGGTCGTGATCGCGATGATTTTCCAACGTGACTGCAGAATTCGCAGGTAGTCCTGAATTTCCATTATCGAGTCTCTTCCAATTGCGTCGCGCTCAGCGGCGCGATCGAGCTGTCATTCACATCGTTCTGACCCGACTGAATCGCTACATCGTAGTGATGAGGTCCACTGTCGGCGTCACGTGCCGTCACGGTTCGCCGTGGTCCCCCGATCTCCGAAGCAGTCGGCCGATCTCGGCGAGCGGGCCCGGGTCTGCCATCTCGGAGTGGGTGGTGTCGATGTGGTGTGCGGTGACGACGCCGTCGGCGTGCTCACGCCAGGCGTCGACGACGTCGGGGTGCCGGTTCAGGTCGCGGGCGGCGACGAACAGGTCGAGGTCGCCGTCGAACCGCCGGGGGCTGTGGGTCGACGCGATCAGCTCGAGCCGCTCGATCACGGCCCGGATCTCCCGTAGCCGGTCGACGCTCACGTACGCGCCGAACTGCGCGATCAGCTCGTCCTCGCTCAGGGTTTCCGGTTCGGGTGGCTGCTGTTGCGGTAGAAGCGTGTCGAGGAGCGCCGGCGCGGCCACCTCGTGGCCCGCGTCGCGGAGCTGGACGGCCATCTCGTGGGCGATGGTTCCGCCGAGCGACCACCCCAGCAGGTGGTAGGGGCCCGCCGGCTGGACGGCGCGGATCGCGTCGACGTACCGCGCGGCCAGCGCGGACAGCGTCTCGGGCAGGTCCGGCCTGCCGGTCGCCTGGATGCCGTACAGCGGTCGGTCGCCCACGTGATCGGCGAGACCGCCGAAGCACCAGGCCAATCCGCTGAGCGGGTGCACGCAGAACAGCGGCGCTCCTGCATCGGCGGGGCGGAGTTCCACCACGGTGTCGAAGAAGCTCTCGGGCCGAGGCCCGTCGTCGATCCGGGCGGCCAGGCGCTGCACCGTGGGGTCGGTGAAGACCCATTCGATGGGCACGTCGCGGTCCAGTCGGCGGCGCAGTTCCGTTGCCACCGAGGCCGCTCCCATCGATGTGCCGCCGAGCGTGAAGAAGGCTTCGTCCGCGGGGACGTCTGCGACGCCCAGGACGTCCGCGAACACGGCGGCGATCGTCTCTTCGAGTTCGCCTGCCGGCAGCGCGGATTCGACGACCTCGATCGTCGGGGCCGGCAGTGCGGCGCGGTCGAGTTTGCCCGACGGCAGCAGCGGCATCGTGTCGACGACCGTCACCGACGCGGGGACCAGGTGCCGCGGCAGCCGGCCGCGCGCGAAGTCGAACACGGAGCGCGGCGTCAGACCCGCGGCGCCCACGACGTACGACGCCAGCACGGTGTCCGTCGGCGTCGGCACCGGGATCGTCACGGCAACGTCGATGTCGGGGTGCCGGGCGAGCACGGCATCGACCTCGGCGGGTTCGACGCGGATTCCGCGGATCTTCACCTGATCGTCGCTGCGGCCCAGGTATTCCAGTTCACCGCCCGGGTCACGTCGCACCACGTCGCCGGTGCGGTACAGCCGCTCCCCCGGTTTGCCGTAGGGATGCGCGACGAATTGTCCTGCGGTGAGATCACTTCGGCCCAGGTAGCCCCGGGCGATGCCGCTGCCGGCCAGATACAGTTCGCCCGTCACGCCGTCGGGCACGGGATGCAGACGCGGGTCGAGGACGAACGCGGCGTTGCCGTCCAGGGCGCTTCCGATGGTGATCGGCCTGCCGGGTTCGAGGGGGCCCGCGACGGACGCGTCGACGGTGAACTCGGTCGGACCGTAGGCGTTGAACAGCCGGTGCCGCCGCGACCACCGGTCGGCGAGGTCCCTGGGTAGTGCCTCTCCCCCGACGACGACCGTCGACGGTGCGAGGCTGTGCGGGTCGAGGGAGGCCAGCACGGTCGGCGTGAGCGTGAAGTGGGTGATGTTCTGCGACACCAGGAACTGTGTCAGTTCGTCGCCGGCGTAGCTGAAGGCGGGTGCGGCCACGAGGGCGCTGCCCAGCGACACCGCCCAGAGCATTTCGAACACCGCGACGTCGAAGGTCGGGGAGGTCGACTGCAGCACTCGGGCGTCGCCGCCTTGCGCGTCCGGCGTGTAGGTGGGGGTGGTGAGGAGGGTCGTCAGTCCGCGGTGCGTGACGACGACGCCCTTGGGCCGGCCGGTGGAACCCGACGTGTAGATCACATAGGCCGCGTTGTCCACGTCGGGTGCCGCCGGATCCGCGTCACCGGAAGGCCGCTCGTCCAGGCGCAACCAGTCGCCGGATCGCGGCAGATCCCCGACCCCGCCGACGGTCAATCCGAGCACCGCGCCCGAGTCCGACAGCATCCAGTCCAGCCGCTCCGCGGGATGGGTGGGATCCAGCGACATCCACGCCGCACCGGCCTTGGTCACGGACCACACCGCCAGGAGCCAGTGCCGGCCGCGGGGTGTCGCCACGGCGACGACGTCCTCCGGGCCGACGCCGCGGGACGCGAGTGCGCGGGCCCAGCGGTCCGATTCTTCGTCGAGTTCGCGGTAGGTCCACCGGGTGTCGCCGTCGACCACCGCGACGGCGGACGGGGTGGCGCCAGCACGGGTGGCAAGGATGTCGCCGAGCGTCCGCGGCGTGGCCACCGGCCGGGGGCCCTGCACGAGTTGGGCGCGTTCGGTGTCGTCGAGGATGTCGAGGTCGCCGAGGGCCGCGGACGGGGTGGTCAGTGCGGACTCGAGGACGACGCCGAACCGGCGCAGGAGCGTGAGTGCTGTCTGCCGGTCGAACAGGTCGGTGGCGTAGTCGAGTCGCACGGTCGTGGTCTCGGCGGCGTCGGTCACGTCCCAGACAAGGTCGAATTCCGTGGCGTGCTCCTCGGGGTGGTCTTCGTCGGTCCCGACGAAAAGTTCAGGGAAGTCGACGGCCCGCTGGTACGTGAGCATCACCTGGAACAGCGGGTTGTATGCCACGGATCGGGGTGGGGCGAGGTGTGTCACGACGTCGTCGAACGGGACGTCGGCGTGCGCGAGCGCGTCGAGGTCGACGGTGCGGACACCCGACAGGAAATCCTCGAACGGTTGCGCAGGCGTAACCGCGGTGCGCAGTGCCACGGTGCCGACGAACATGCCGACCACGGAGTCGAGCACCGGATCGGGACGGCCGCCGACCGCTGTCCCCACCACCACGTCGGACTGTCCGCTCACGCGGGCCAGAAGGATCGCGAGGGCGGCGTGCAGCACCATGAACACGGTCGTTCCGCGGCTGCGTGCCAGTGCGACCACCCGCTGCCGCAGGTCGTCGTCGAGCGTCCACTCCACACTGGCCCCGACGTGGCTGGGGAATTCCGGTCGGGGGCGGTCCGCCGGCAGCGGGAGCGGCCCCGACACACCGGAGAGCACCTGCGCCCAGTGCTCGAGCTGGGCGCGGGCCGCGCTGCCGGGATCGGCGGCGGTCCCGAGCAGTTCGCGCATCCAGATCGCGTAGTCGGCGTATTCCACGACCAGCGGCGCCCACTGCGGGGCCGACCCGTCCGCGCGGCACCGGTAGGCGGTGTCGAGGTCGGTGAGCAGCGGTCCCATCGAACCGCCGTCCAGGGCGATGTGATGGACCACGACGCCGAGCATGAAGCCGCCGCCCTCGGTGCGCCACAGTTTCACCCGCACCGGGGTCTCGGTGGTGAGGTCGAACGGCCGGGCGCTCCACGTGTCGACGGCGAAGTCCGCTTCCGCGCCGACGTCCTCGGTCACGGACTCGACGGGCAGCACCAGCTGATACGGGCCTTCGGCGTCGACGGGGAAGACGGTGCGCAGCAACGAATGCCGCTCCAGCACGTCCCGCATCGCCAGCCGGAGGACGTCGACGTCGACGTCGCCGCCTACCCGGGTGACGAACACCATGTTGTGCAGGGCGGTGTCGGGGTTGACCCGGCTGAGCAGCCAGAGGCGTTGCTGCGCGGGCGACAGCGGCACTCGCGCCCCGCGCGGGCGGGGAACGAGCACCGGCCGCATGGCTCCCGCCGCGGGGGCGCCCAACCACCGGGCGAGCGACGCGGGGGTCGGGTTCTCGAACAGCACCCGCACCGGCACGTCGACGCCGAATGTCGCGGACAGTCGGGCCGTCACCGCCGTCGCGGACAGTGAATCGCCGCCCGCGTCGAAGAAGTTGTGCCCGGCGCCGATCCGGGCCGAGCCGAGCACATCCGCGAACACGCCGGCCACCATCTCCTCGGCCGCGGTGCGCGGGGGTGCCGCGGCGACGTCGTCGTCCCGGACCTCCAACGCGGCGACGTCGAGCTTGCCGTTGGCGGTGAGCGGCAGCGTGTCCATCGTGACGATGCGGGGCGGCACCAGATACGAGGGCAGGCGGCCCGCCAGCTGCTGTCGCAGTGTCGGGGAGTCGAGGTCCGTGCCGGCGACGAACGCGACGAGGTCGTTTTGCTGCACCGACACGGCTGCCTGCTCGACGCCCTGCAGCTCCAGCAGCGCCGCCTCGATCTGGGCCGGTTCGATACGCGTGCCGCGCACCTTGATCTGCCGGTCGACCCGGCCGAGGAAGGTGAGGTGGCCGTCCGCCCGTCGGTGCACGACATCGCCGGTGCGGTACATGCGGGCGCCGTCCGACGCCGCGACGAACCGTTCCGCCGTCCGGTCGGGTGCGCCGAGGTAGCCCTGGGCGAGTCCGGGTCCGGCGAGGTAGAGCTCACCGACACCGCCGACCGGGACTGCGCGCAGCCGCGTGTCGAGCACGACCGCCGTGGTCCCGGGGATCGGTGCGCCGATCGTCACCGTGCCGGGCGCGGATTCGGGCTCGAATTCGGTCAGCGTCGCGACCACTGTCGACTCGGTCGGACCGTAGGCGTTGATCAGAACCCTTCCGGCACTCCATGTTCCCGCCAGTTCGGGGTTCAGGACCTCGCCTCCGACCCCCACGACGCGCACCGATTCGAGCCCGCGCGGGTCGAGCGTCGCGAGCACGGACGGTGTGGAGAGGTAGTGGGTGACCCGCTGCTCGACCAGCAGCCGATGCAGTTCGGCTCCGGCGAAGACGTCGGCGGGGGCCACCACCAGGCAGGCGCCGGAGCCGAACGCGAGCAGCATCTCCAGCAGCGCGGCGTCGAAGGCGGGGTTGTAGCCGTGCAGCACACGGTCGCCGGGACCCACCCGGTACCGGCGCACCACCTCGGCGGTGAGCGGCCCCAGTCCCCGGTGCGTGACGGCCACGGCCTTGGGCACACCCGTGGAGCCGGACGTGTGGATCACGTACGCCACGTCCCGTGCGCACTTCTGGTAGCCCTGGCGACCGAAACCGCTCACGGGGCTGAACGCCGCACCGGTCTTGGCGACGGCCCAGAGTTCGATTACGAAGTCCGACGACCGCGGCAGGTCGATCGGAACCACCTCGCCCGGTGCGACACCCAGCGCGGTGAGCTTGCGCGCCCGCACGTCGGAGCGCTCGTCCAGTTCGCGGTAGGTCAGGGTGACGTCGCCGTCGGCGAGTGCGGTGTTGTCGGGGTACGCGGCGGCGGTGGCCGTCAGGATCTCGGCAAGGGTCCGTTCACCGGCAGGCTGCGCACCGGCGAGGGGCTCCGCTGCGGTCAGCGCGACGTCGCCCACGGTCACGTCGGGGTCGGCACAGATCGCCTCGAGCACCCGCCCGAGGTGGGTCGCCACCGCTTGGACGGTTCTGTGATCGAAGACGTCCGCCGAGTACACGGCGGCGCCGCGCATCCCCGAGGGGGCACCATCGTCGGACGTCTCGGTGAGGGTCAGGTGCAGGTCGAATTTCGCTGTTCCGGTGTCGAACTCCTTCGCCGTCACCGTCATGCCCGCCGCCTCGAGCGGGGGGATCTGCAGGTTCTGCAGGGCCAGGGCCACCTGCGGGGTCCGCCCGCCGAGCAGTCCGGCCACCACCTCGAACGGCATGTCCGCGTGCTCGAAGGCGTCGACGTCGAAGTCCCGGACCTGTGCGAGGAGTCCGGTGAACGGCATGTCGGGCAGTACCTGTGCCCGCAGCGCGAGGGTGTTCACGAACATGCCCACCAGGGAGTCGAGTGCGCGTTCCCCGCGGCCCGCGACGGCGGTGGCGACGACGATGTCGGTCCGGGCGCCGAGCCGGGACAACACCACGGACAGTGCCGCGTGCAGGACCATGAACGGTGTCGCGTGGTGCTGCGCCGCCAACTGGTGTACGGCCTGCTGCACGTCCGCCGACACGTCGAATGCGACGACGCCGGCACGGGTCGAGCCACTCGTCGACCGGTCCGGTGTCAGCGGCGCCGTGCTGTCGACGCCGTCCAGCGCCCGGCGCCAGTGCTCGACGCGCCGCTGCCCGTATTCGCCGTCCAGCAGTTCCCGCTCCCACACGGCGTAGTCGGCGTACTGCAGCGGCAGTGGGTTCTCCTGCGGGGCGATCCCGGTGGAGTGCGCGGCGTAGGCGTTGAGCACGTCGGCGACGAGCGGGGTCAGCGACCATCCGTCGGCGGCGATGTGATGAATGTTCACGGCCAGCACGTGGCACTGCGGGTGCAGACGCAACAGTGCGACGCGGATGGGCCGGTCCGCGGTCAGGTCGAATCCGCGGGCGGCGAACCGCGCCATGAACTCGTCGGGATCGCGCACGTCGACCGGCGTCAGGTCGAGCGGCGCCGCGTCGAGGATCTCCTGGTAGGGATGGCCGTCGACGGGGTACCGGGTCCGCAACGTCTCGTGCCGCCGGATCACGTCCTCGAACGCCGCGGTCAGCGCCGCGACGTCGAGTGCGCCCTCCAACCGCACGGTGGCGGGCAGGTTGTACGTCGGCGACCCGGGATCGGTGCGGTTCAGCACCCACATGCGGTATTGGCTGCGGGACAACGGAATGCGGTCCGGTCGGGGCCGTGCGACGAGTGCGGGACGCAGGTCGGTCTCGGGGACCGCGTCGTCGAGGGCTTCGGCCAGTTCGGCGACGGTGGGGTGCGCGAACAGGGTGCGCAGCGGCACCAGGTGGCCCACGGAGTCGGTGAGCCGGGCCGTCAACTGGGTGGCGAGGAGCGAGTTGCCGCCCGCATCGAAGAAGTGCGTCCCGCGGCCCACCTTCTCGTGTCCGAGGACGTCCGCAAACACGCGAGCCACGGCGCGCTCGGTGTCGGTGCGCGGCGGTTCGTTCTCGGCGACCGCCAGTTCCGGCGTCGGCAGCGACCGTAGGTCGAGTTTGCCGTTCACGGTGGGCGGCGCGGCGTCGAGTACCACCACCGCGGTCGGAACCAGGTAGGCGGGCAGCGATTCGGCGAGACGGCGACGCAGATCGTGGGTGTCGAGGTGGCCGTTCGGCAGCACGTAGGACACGAGCACCTCGGTGCCGGCGCCGGCGGTGCGCACGACGGTGGCCGTGAAGTCGACGTCGGCGAGCCGCCCGATGACGGTGTCGATCTCGGCTGGTTCGATGCGCACTCCCCGCATCTTGATCTGGGAGTCGTTGCGCCCGAGGTACTCGAGTTCGTGGGCGGCGTCGGACGTGCGCCAGCGCACCAGGTCGCCGGTGCGGTACAGGCGTGCGCCGCCTTCGGCCGCGACGAACCGCCCCGCCGTCAGCCCCGGCTGGTCCGCGTATCCGCGGGCGAGCGCGCGGCCTGCCAGATACAGCTCCCCGGGCACGCCGGGAGGTACCGGGCGGAGGCGGTCGTCGAGCACCAGCGCGGACACACCGTGCACGGGGGCGCCGATCGAGACGGACTCCCCCACACCGAGTGGTCCGGTGCTGAACGCGTACATGGTGGTTTCGGCGGGCCCGTACGCGTTGAACAGACGACGTCCGGCCGCCCAGCGGTTCACCAACTCGCTGCCGAGCCGCTCACCACCGACCATCAGCACCTGCAGGTCCGGAAGGTCCCGGTCGCCGAGGGTGGCGAGGATCGTCGGGGTCATGCAGGCGTGCGTGATGCGGTCGCGTTCCATCAGGTCGGCGAGCGGCGGGCCGGCGTATTCGGCGTCCGACGCGATCACCAGCGTGGCTCCCGACGCCCCGGCGACGAGGACCTCGAGCAGCGTCATGTCGAATCCGGGCGCACCGCGGTGCAGCATCCGGGAGCCGGGGCCGGCCGCGTACCGCTCGCGCAGGTCGGCGTCGAGGGCGGCCAGACCGCCGTGGGTCACGACGGCGCCCTTGGGTGTGCCCGTCGTCCCCGAGGTGTAGACGACGTACGCCACCTCCGACGTGAGCGGCAAAGCGTGCTCCGGCACTCTTTCCCACTCACGTGGGGTGAACGGGGTGCGCGCGGGGTCGAACAGCACGGGGGCCGCACCGGTCTTCGCGATGGCCCACAGTCGCACCACCGCGTCCACCGACCTCTGCTCGGCCCAGGGAACGAGGCTTCCGCGGACCACCCCACTCTCGGCGAGTTCGCGGGCGAGAGTGTCGGATCTCGTGTCAAGTTCGCGGTAGGTGAGTTCGACGCCCTCACCCGATACCGCGACAGCGTCCGGCGCGAGGGCGGCGCCGCGGGTCAGAATCTCCCGCAGCGTCGACGACGCGGGGGCCGCGGGACCGACCGCGGGCACCAGTGCGGCACGTTCCGCGGCATCGAAGAGGTCGACGTCGCCCACCGGCAGCAGCGGGTCGGCGCTGACGGCCTCGAGGAACCGCACCAGCCGCGACGCGAACTGCTCGATCGTCGAGTGCTCGTAGAGGTCTGCGTCGTAACCGAAGTCGAGGTGCAGGCGCCCGCCGGGACCGGACTCGGTGACGGTCAGTTGCAGATCGAAATTGGCGCGGTCGACGACGTCGCCGACGGGTGTCACCGTCAGCCCGGGCAGCGTCACCTGGCCCGGCCGGCTGCGCTGCATCGACAGCGCGACCTGGAACAGCGGGTGGTGGGACGTCGACCGCGCCGGGTTCAGTAGCTCGACGAGAGCCTCGAACGGCATGTCGGCGTGCGTGTAGGCGGCGATGTCCCGTTCGTGGACGTGCGCGAGCAGTTCCGCGAACGTGGCCGACGGATCCACCGCGGTGCGCAGCACCAGCGTGCCGGCGAACATCCCCACCATGTCGTCGAGTTGCGGATCGGTGCGCCCGGCGACGGCGGTCCCGATGGGCACGTCACGGCTGCCGCTGAACCGCGCGAGGACGGCGGCCAGTGCGGCGTGCAGCACCATGAACGTGGTGGCCCGGCCGCCGCGCGCCAGCGCGGTCACCGCGTCGTGCAGCTGTTCGCCGAGTTCGACGCCGACCGTGCCGGCGTGACCGGACGCCGCCGCCGGCCGCGGATGGTCGGCGGGCAGGGTGACCTGCTCGGGCAGGTCCGCGAGGGTGTCGAGCCAGTACCGCCGCAGGGTGTCGGCGGACGCGTCGTCGAGGATGGCCCGTTGCCACACGCTGTAGTCGCTGTATTGCACGGGCAGCGGGTGCCACTCGGGGCCACCACCCCCGAGGCGGGCCTGGTACGCCGTCATCGTGTCGCGGATCAGCGGGGTGAGCGACCACGCGTCGGCGGCGATGTGATGCACCACGAGGGCGAATACGTGCGTGTCGGGTCCGACGCGATACAGCCGCGCCCGGATCGGTGCGTCGACGGATACGTCGAATCCGCTGTCGACGAACGCCCGCAGGTGCGCGTCGACGGCGTCCTCGGGCAGCGCGATCGGCGTCAGGTCCAGCGGGACATCCGCGGCGTCGAGGACGACCTGGTGCACGCCGTCGGCATCGGACGGGTACACGGTGCGCAGAGTGCGGTGCCGCTCGATCAGGTCGTGGGCGGCGGACGCCAGCGCGGGCACGTCCAGTTCGCCGTCGAGGCGCACCACGAGTGGGAGATTGTATCCCGAAGCACCGGTGTCGAATTGGTTGACGAACCACATGCGCTGTTGCGCCGGCGACAGCGGAACGCGCCCGTCGTGCGGCGCCGGCCGCAGCGGGACACGTCGGCGCCCGGCACCGGACCGCTCCTCGATCCGGGTGGCCAACTCGGCGACGGTGGGGGCCTCGAAAACGTCCTTCACCGTCACGTCGATGTCGAAGACGGCACTGACGCGGGCGGACACCCGGGTGGCGAGCAGCGAATTGCCGCCGAGGTCGAAGAAGTTGTGCCGCGTCCCCACCTCGGCACCGCCAAGCACCTCGGCGAACACATCCGCCACCACGTCCTCGATGGGAGTGTGGGTGCCCTGCCCCTCCGCGGTCACGACACCCGGATCGGGCAGCGCGGCGCGGTCGACCTTGCCGTTGGCGGTCAACGGAACTGCCGGGACCTGCACCAGTGCACCGGGAACCATGTGATCGGGCAGGACCGTCCGCAGGTGCCGGGTCAGGGTGGGCTGATCGGCGTCGGTCACCACGTAGCCGACGAGTTGTCGTCCGGCGGCCGTGTCGCGGAGAACCACCACCGCTTGTTCGACGCCGGGATGCCGGAGGAGCGCGGCCTCGATCTCGCCGGGTTCGATCCGGTATCCGCGCAACTCGATCTGGGCGTCGACCCGGCCCACGTAGTCGAGGCGACCGTCGCCGCGGTAGCGGACTCGATCACCGGACCGGTACATCACCGCACCGTCGATGTACGGATTCGCGACGAACCGTTCCGCCGTCAGGCCGGGACGGTGCAAGTATCCGGAGGAGACTTGGGCCCCTGCGACGTACAGCTCCCCCACGCCACCGGGAGGAACCGGCCGCAGCGCGGTGTCGAGCACGTACGTCTGCAGTCCGGGCAGTGCGCGGCCGATGGACGCCGATGCGTCGCGGGCCGCGAGGTCGAGTTCGGCCGCGGTGACGTGCACGGTGGTTTCGGTGATGCCGTACATGTTGATCGCGCGCACGCCGGGATGCCGTTCGAGCCACGGCCATACGGGTGCCGGATCGAGCGCTTCGCCGCCGAAGATCAGCAGCCGCACCGCCAGGTCCGCATCTCCGTCGACGTCCGCCAGCTGGCCGAACGCGGACGGGGTCTGGTTGAGGACGGTCACGCCCTCGCGGACCAGCAGTTGCCGGAACTCGTGCGGTGACCGGGCCAGGAAGTGGTCGACGAGAACCAGCCGGCCACCGGTGGTGAGGGCGCCCCACATCTCCCACACGGAGAAGTCGAAGGCGGGTGAGTGGAACATCGTCCACACGTCGCCCGGCCCGAACCCGAACTGGTCCCGCGTATTCGCGAGCAGCGACAGCACATTGGCGTGCGAGACGAGCACGCCCTTCGGCCGGCCGGTCGACCCGGACGTGTAGATCACATATGCGCTGCGCGCCCGTGAGTACTTGTTAACCGCCCGTGGGTAAGAAGTACTCACGGGGGGCGCAGCCGCATCGGCAATCACCGCCATCGGCTTCGCATCGTCGAGCAGGTACTGGATGCGCTCCGCGGGGTACTGCGGGTCGACGGGCAGGTAGACACCGCCGGCCCTGACGACCCCGATGATCGTGGCGATCAGATCCAGCGACTGCGGCAGCACGACGGCCACGATGTCGCCGGCGACGACACCCTCTTCGCTCAGCGACGCGGCGACCGCCGCAGAGCGCGCCTCGAGTTGTGCGTACGTCAGCGACTGGTCCCCGAACGTCACCGCTGTCGCGTCAGGGCGTTCGAATGCGCGGTCCAGGAACAATTCGTGTAGTGACGCGGCGTCGGGTTCGACGCCGGGGTTTCCAATTGTCGCTTCGGCCCACTCGTCCGCAGTGAGCACGTCGACGTCGCCCACCAGAGCGTCACCCTCGATCGCTACGAACGCGTCGAGAAACCCGACGAACCGCGACAGCAGTTGTTCGAGTTCCGCGTCCTGATAGCGGCCCGGGTTGGCTTCGAAGTCCACGCGCATGGTGTGACCGGTGACCGACGGGTACAGGTTGAGCGACAGGTCGTCGGCCACCCCCGTCGTCAGCACGTTGAACTCGCACACGAGTTCGCCGAGCACGATCTCGCGGTGGAAGTTCATGATGTTGACGGTCGGGCCGAAACCGCGGCGGGACGGTGCGCGACCTTCCCACATGTCCTCGTGGCGGTATCGCTGACGACGCAACGCCCCGGTGAGTTCGAGTTGAACCTTCCGGACCAGTTCCTCCACGCTTTCGCCGGGATCGAGATGCACCCGCAAGGGGACGACGTTTGCCATCATTCCCGTCGAACGGCGCGCGGACGCCGTGGTTCGGGCCGAAACCGGAAGGCTCAGTACGATGTCGGTGGCGGCGGTCATGCGTCCGAGATACGCGGCGAACGCAGCCACGATCACGGGAACTTCGGACGAGTTCCACGCGCGCGCCAATTCCTCGATCCGGTTCGCGACGGCTGCGTCCATGTCGCGACTGGACACCCGAGGCGGAGACGTCGGTCGCGCGTGCCGATCGGTCAACCGGACAGGTTCGGGCAGTTCAGCGGTCCGTTCGGCCCAGTATTCGCGGTCGCGGAGGTACCGGTCGGTGGTGCGGTACTCGGTCTCCGCGTCGTACAGCGCGCGCAGAGTCATCGCCTTCGACTGCGGCGCCTCGGTTCCGATGACGAGGTGCGTGTAGAGCTCCGCCACGCGGTTCATCAGCACCATGGCGCCGTATGCGTCCATCACCAGGTGGTGTGTGCGGGAGAACCAGTAGTAGTGGTCGTGACCGAGGTGGAGAAGCGTGGCGGAGATCAACCGGTCGGTCATCACGTCGAGAGGCCGACTGTATTCGTCCGTCATCCAGCGGTGCGCCTCGGCGACCGGATCTGCATGGCCGCGGAGATCCCGGTAGACGAGCGCATCCTGGATGCTCTGATCGACCAGCTGATGGGGTTCACCGTCGACGTCGACGAGACGGACGACAGCGGATTCCAACTCGCGACAACCGCGGTCGGTCGCCGAGACGAGGAGGTCGTAGTCGACGCGTCCGCGTACCTCCACATATTGCGCGATGTTGAAGGGTACGGCCGGGTCGAGTTGCTGAGCGAACCACAGCGCTTGTTGGGCACGCGAAAGGGGGAATGGTGTCACTTCCCCCACCGCGCCCTCACAGGGCCTTGACACGCATTTGTCCCGCCACTCAGCCGTACCTCGAAAGTTATGAGGCAGTGCCTCGACGGGACTTACATCGTGGGCGCCTCGTGGTTCGTTACGTGGGCTAGACAATACTGGGCAAATCATCGCCCCTCCACACGAGGGGGGACTGTGAGCGGTACGTCACGATAATCTCTGCACACCCTCAGACAGGAGCCAGGCAGTAATGGACGACAACGTCACGGGCCCGTCGGGTTTCGGCACGTCAGGCCCGGACAATCACGGGTCGGACGGCCGGGCTCGGGCGGCGGACGGAACACCGGTTCGACGTGTCCGTAAACGCCGGACACATCAACCTCAGGTGCGGGCGCATCGGCTTCGGCGGCGCGTGATCGTCGGCGGTTCGGTGGCCGTGGTGGTTGTCGTCGCGTTCGGCGCGTGGCTGGGCTTCACTGCCCGCGAGGCGAAGGCGAATCTCGAGGAGGCGCGTGGTCACGCGCAGATCGCGAAGGACGCTCTGCTCGACGGCGACACCGAGGTCGCCCAGCGGTCGGCGGCCGACGCCGACAAGTACGCGTCGCGGGCCTACGACAACACGCACTCGATTCCGTGGAGCATCACCGCCGCCGTCCCGGTTCTCGGTAGTCCGCTAGCAACTTCTCAGCAGATTTCCGAGGTTGTGCGGGGACTCACCCACGACGTGTTGAGTCCTGCCGTGGACGCCGGAAGCACGTTGGCCCCCGATCAGTTGATCGAGGGCGGTGGCCGCGTCAACGTGCAGTCGTTGCGCGATGCCGTCCCGGTCCTCGACCGGACATCCGTTGCCGCGCAGTCGCTGTCGGATCAGGCGCGGAACATCGACGAGGCCACCTACCTCGGTGCGGTGAACGAGGCGCGCACGGCGTTGCAGGATCAGACGGCCGAGCTGTCGAAGTTGCTGAGCAACACTGCGATCGCCGCGAAGGTGGTGCCGGCGATGCTCGGTGGGGACGGGCCGCGGAACTACTTCCTCGGATTTCAGACGAACGCCGAAGCGCGTGGAACCGGTGGGCTGCTGGGTGGATTCGGCATCGTGCGCGCCACCGACGGTTCGGCGAAAGTCGACACGCTCGGCGCGAACTCGGAGCTGTCGATGGACAAACAACCCCTCGATCTCGGCCCCGAGTTCGAGGCCCGGTACGGCCCCAGCCGGCCCACCACCGACTTCCGGAACAGCAACCTCAGCTCCCACTTCCCGTACGCCGCGCAGATCTGGAAATCGCTGTGGGCGCAGGAATCCGGCGAGCAGGTCGATGGAGTCGTCGCGACCGACCCAATCGCCCTCAGCTACGTGCTCGGCGCCATCGGCCCGGTCACGATGCCGGACGGCGAGGTGATCACCGAGGACAACGTCGTGGAACTCACCGAGTCGACCGCTTATGTGCGCTTCGCGGACGACAACAAGGCCCGTAAGCAGTACCTGCAGACTGTCGCCGCGCGGGTGGTCGACAAGATGACCGGCAGGCTGTCGTCCCCGCAGGCCCTGCTCGACGCACTGGGCAAGGCGGCCGGCGAGGGGCGTATCGCGGTGTGGAGCGCGGACCCCGCTCTTCAGCACGTGCTTTCGGGCACGAAGGTCGGCAACGTCGTTCCGGACGACGCGGCACCGTACGCGGGTGTCGTGGTGAACAACCAGGGCGGAAACAAGCTCGACTACTACCTGTCCCGTGAGATCGAATACGTCGCAGACAATTGCGCCGGCGACACCCGTTCGTCGACCGTCACCGTGCGTCTGACCAACAACACCCCCGCGGGGGAATTCCCCGACTACGTTGCGGGACTGTTCGAGACGGTCGGCAATGTGCCGAAGGGCACCAACGCCGTCGACCTGTCGCTGCTCGCCACCCAGGGCGCGACCCTCGACAAGGTGACGGTCAACGGCGCCCAGCAGTTCGTCTTCACCGGCACCGAACTCGGTCACCCGGTGTTCAACGTGCGAGCCATGGTGCAGCGGGGCAAGACCGCCGAGGTGAAATTCGAGCTCACCGAGCCCTCCGCTCCGGGTGAGGCCCGGGTTCCGGTGCAGCCGTTGGTGGATTCGCCGAACGTCACGGTGAACGTGCCGCACTGCGGCAGCTGATCGGTGCGGTGCCGCCGCTACTGCGGGTTCGCGTCGGGCGGCGGTATCTGGACGACGTTCTCGGTGTCGACGGACTGCACGCCGGGAACCGAGTCGAGCACGGCGCGATCTTCATCTCCGACGGCGCCGGAGATGATTCCGATCGTGTGCAGCACCTGATCGACACGCATTCCGCGCAGCCGCAGCGCCGCGCCGACCGCCTCGATGTCGTCGAGGTGGTCGGCGTCGACGGTGACGGTGATCGCGATCATGCCGGCGCCTGGATCAATCCCGTTCCGACGTCGAGGGACGGCAGCAGGAGCCTGCGCGCCTGCTGGGTGAGCACGGCCCACAGTTCGGTTCCGGTGCGTCCGGTCGCCTCACACCACAGCGCGGCGATGCCCGCGACGTGGGGGGCGGCCATGCTGGTCCCGCTCTTCGTGCCGTACCGCGTCGGCACGGGGACGGTCGAGAACACACCCACCCCGGGACCGGCCACATCGATCTGACCGCCGATGACGGGGTTGCTGCGGGCCGAGAAGTTGGCCAGTCCGAACGCCGAGTCGATCGCTGCGACGGCCATGATCGACGGACTGTTCGCGGGTGGACCCACGAATCCCATGTTCCCTGCCGTGCGGTTCGCGTTGTTGCCGGCGGCCGCAACGATTAACGACCCCGCTGTCAGTGCCCGACTGCCGACCGTCTCGTACGCCACCGACACCGCCTCCACGTTCGCGCCGAGGGACATCGAGATGACCTGGCAGCCGTTCGTGATCGCCCATTCGATTCCGGCGAGAATGCCTCGGTCGGCTCCGCGTCCCTGATCGGACAACACCTTGCCGACGAAGATGTCTGCCTTGTGGGCCACTCCGTATCGGCGGGTGCCGCTCGGGGACTGGGGGCCGCACGCGGTTCCGACGCAGTGCGTGCCGTGCCCGTGTCCGTCCTGCGCGGCGGCACCCGGCACGAACGACTGGGCGATGATGGCGCGGTTCTCGAAGTCCGGGTGCGCCAGATCGAAGCCGGTGTCGAGGACGGCGACCTTGACGCCGAAGCCCCCGCACGCCGACGCGCGGACATTGGTGGCGTGCAACCCCCATGTGAACTCCGACGTGTCGGTGAAGCTTGCCGCGTCGGCCCGCACACCAGGATCGGTGCCGATGGAGAGGGCGTAGTGCATCAGTTCGGGTTCGATGGAGAGCACCGGACCGTCGCCGGCCTCGGCCGCCCGTAGTGCCGCCAGTTGGTCGGGATCGGCGGTGACCACCGCGATCCCCAGTTCGTCGAACACGACGGCGTCGGCGTCCTGCGTCTCCGACAGGTCCAGCGCGCTCGATTCGAACTCGGTGCTGCGCGCCACGTCGGACAGCCCGGCGATGGTGCGGAGAGTCTGTGCGGCGTCGGTTCGGTTGCCGCCTTCGGTGAGCACGACGACGTGGCTGCCCGTGACTTCGGGCTCGGAGGGGGCGGCGAGTGTGTTGTCGCCGTCGTTGTCGCCGTATGAGTTTCCGTGTGATATCACGATGTCGTCCTTGATCGGGGTTGAGTCATTGAGGTGAGTTCGAACACCTCAACGCTCCATCGAGTGGTCCCGAATTCCACGGGTGGCGCGCTACCCGACTATCGGGTGGGCCGAGCCGGCGGGCAGAGTAGTGCGGTTCACGCCGCCGTCGAGGTGGGGTGATACCAGTCGACGACGACGGATCGCACTCCCACCGATGCGATCATCGTGCGGATGGGGCCGTCGACACACAGTTGGCTCTCGACGTGTCGTGTGCTGGAGCAGCCGCAGATGTTCGGCGTGGCCGTCAGCCCGATCAGGATTTCCGGGGATGCGCTGGATCGGCTGCCCTCGATGAGGAGCATCTCCTCGTCGACGACGCGAACCGCGACGTCCCGGCCGTCCGCGACGTCTCCGACGACCAGCGCGAGGTAGTCGATGTCGTCGTCTTCGTCGCGGGCGGCGATCAGACGTGCCGTGCCGGTTCGCAGTGGCACGAGTTCGTCCAGCACCAGATCGGCGGATTCGGATTCGCGGAGTTCGACCCGTCTCGCCGTCCAACTGAAGAAGGGCTCCGGCCGCGCGGTCATGACGTTCTCCTGTAGTTCGACGCAATAACTGTCCGCGATACGCATTCAGCGTGTCCGAGATGCCGGCTGATCTCGCGAGTAGAGTCCTACGCGATCGCGCGGAAGGCGCTCCTCGCCGATCCTGAAACCGGGCTCGTGTCCACGGCCTGCGACTCAACCCGTCGACGACTCCGGGTATCGCACCTCAAAGCGACTCCGAGGTTGTATTGCGCTGGTTCGCCGAACAACTCGCGTTCACTGGTCGATCCGCGGTACTGTCACCGGCCCCTCGCGGGAATCTAGAATCAGACCTATGGGTCCGGTGTGGCCTCTCGTTCAGCGGCAGGTCGAGTTCGATGCGATCACCGCGTCGCTCACGGCTCGGTCCGGGGGATGCGGTGTCGTCCTCACGGGCGATCCCGGCGTCGGCAAGACCACGCTCGCGCGGTTCGCGACCGAGTCATTGCCTCGAGAGGTGAAATGGGTGGCGGGCACCGAGTCGGCGCGGAGCATTCCGCTGGGAGTGTTCGCGCATCTGGTCGGAACGTCCACCTCCCGGGATCCGGTCGCGTTCCTGTCCGCGGCGCGGCAAGCGCTCCTCGACGACGGTCACAGTCACGACGTGGTGGTCGGCGTGGACGACGCTCATCTCCTCGATCAGCTGTCGGCGACGTTCCTCCACCAGCTCGCCCTCGACAAGGCTGTCCACATCGTCGCCACCGTCCGCAACGGTGAGACAGTCCCCGACGCGATCACGTCGTTGTGGAAGGACGGCCACCTGCTGCGAATCGAACTGGCGCCGTTCAGCCGGGATCAGAGCATCGAACTGATCGAGTCCGTGCTGGACGGTCCCCTCGAGGGGCTGAGCGCCGACATGATCTGGGAGGCGTCCGGTGGAAACGCGTTGTTCGTCCGGCACCTGGTGGAGGGTGCCCTCGAAGCCGGGACGCTGCGCCGCTCCGGTGGCGTCTGGCAGTTGCGGGGACGCGCCGCCATCACGTCCGAACTCGCATCCCTGCTGGAGCACCGGATCGATCAGATTCCCCACGACGTGTTGCAGGCGTTGCAGCTTCTCACGTTCTGCGAGCCGCTCGATCTGGACATCCTCGGTCAGCTGGCGGGCGAGGACGCGGTGGAAGAGGCCGAGCGACGCGGCCTCGTCAGGATCGTCGAGGACGGACGCCGGCTCGACGTCCGCTACACGCATCCACTGTTCGGTGAGGTGATCCGGCGACGGGTGGGCCGCGCGGCGGGGCGACGGCTCCGCGGACAGCTCGTGGAGGCGCTGAGCAGTCGCGCCGTGGTCGGGTCGTCGAATCGGATTCGGCTGGCAGAGTTGGCCCTCGACAGCGATCGGTCGGTCGAACCCGCCCTGCTGGTCGACGCCGCCGAGGATGCCATCGGCTTGGCGAATGTTCCTCTGGGGGAACGGCTCGCCCGCGCGGCACTCGACCAGACCGGCAGCTTCGAGGCGGCCGACCTCCTGGCCCGAGCTCTGTTGTGGCAGGGACACGCCACCGAGGCGGAATCGTTGCTGCGCTCCTTCTCGCCCGAGAGCCTGGACCAGGTGCAACTGGTGCGCTGGGGCACGTCGCGGATCGCGAACCTGTTCTGGGCGAGCGGCGAGTCGGAGAAGGCCGACGAAGTCCTCGCGGTACTCCGCGCGAAGGTGACGCACCCCAGTCTCGTGCCGATCATCGAGGGAATCGGCTCGGTGTGCGCGGTGTTCGAGAATCGGCCCGAGGAAGCGGCGGCAGCAGCGATGGCGATACTGGCCGCCGATCGGGTGTTGCCGTGGGCGGTCGAGTGGGCATTCTTCGGTGGCGGACTGTCGCTGGCCTTGATGGGACGCGGCGACCGGGTGCCCGAGCTGGCAGCGCGCAGCGCGGCGGTGGCCGATCAGATCGACGGGCTTCTGCGGTTCCCGGCCGCACACGGTGAGATCCTCGCGTTGACGCTCACCGGACAGTTCGCCGCGGCGCAACGCCGGGCCGAGGAGTACCTCTCGTTGGCGTCGAGCGGCCGATACGTTGCGTGGGGGCTTGCGAACATCCTGGTCGGGACCGTGGAGCTCGCCCGTGGTCGGTTCACCGACGCCGCGGGCCGACTCGAACAGGCAATCGCTGCTCTCAACGTGGGCGATACCGCCGACGCCATCTCGTGGAGCTTCCCCGCCTACATCGTCCTCGGTCAGGCATATGCGGAACTCGGTCGCATCCACGAGGCGGACGGGATCATCACCGCCGCGCAGGCCCGGAACGGCCGGCACGTTGCCGTGTTCGGGCCACAACTCATGATGTCGCAGGCGTGGCTCGCCGCGGCACGGGGTGAAACGTCCCGGGCAGTCGAGCTGTCTCGTTCCGCGGCCGAGTCGGCGTGCACAGCCGGTCAATTCGGCATCGAGGCGGTCGCGCTGCACCATGCCACCCGGTTCGGTGACACGACCACGGCCACTCGCCTCGCCGAGTTGGCCGATATCTGCGACGGCCGGCTCGTCGACATCGTTGCGCGGCATGCGGCGGCTGTTGCTGCCGGGAAGGGCTGCGAGGTGGTGACGGCGGCAGCCGAGTTCGAGAGGATCGGCGCCTTGCCGGATGCCGCCGACGCGTACGCTCGGGCGGCAATCGCGTTCACGCATGCCGGCGACAAGCGGCGTTCCATCGAGTGCGCTGCCGCGGCCGAAGCCCTGTCGGCCCGCTGCGACCACATGTCGTCTCCCGCTCTGGTGGAGGCCGCACATCCTCTCCCCCTCACGAGTCGTGAGCGTGAGGTGGGGTCGATGGTTGCGGCCGGTTTGTCGAACCGCCAGATCGCCGATCGGTTGTTCGTGTCGGTGCGGACGGTGGAGGGGCATATCTACCGTGCGTGCATCAAACTCGATGTCGCGGATCGAAACGGTCTCGCGCAGGCGATGGGGACGACGGTTCACGCCGACCGAACCACCGGAACCGTGCGCACCTGGTGCAACGAAGAGGGCTGGGGCGTGATCGATTCGGACGCAACCCCTGGTGGCGCTTGGGCGCGTTTCAGCAGCATCGTCGGCTCGGGCTGTCGTTCGCTGACGCCAGGACGGAACGTGACATTCGAGCCCGAGATGGTGGTCGGCGGAACGCAGGACGGCTACCGCTACCGCGCTCTGAACGTGCGGAAGGTGACGTAGAGCTGCTCGACCAGTGCTTTCGTCCCAAGGATCGAGAGCTCGGCAGTGTTCGTGGACCATTGCTTGGTCGTACCGGACCGGTAGTGAGACGGAGAGGCACTCCCAGTGGCGACGATGACGTGATGCTCCCCCGGGACCGGCCACATTACGAGTCACCACCCGGTTCGGTGACACGGATGCTGCCTCTCGTCTCGCCGAAGTGGCTGACATCTGCGACGGCCATTTTGCCGAGAGTGCGGCCTGGCTTGACGACTCAGGGTTGTCGGGCGATGGGTGCGATGTGGCAGCGGCGGAGTTCGAGGGAGTTGGCGACTGGCCCGCTGCCGTGGATGCCTGCACCGATGAGGATGACGGTCCGGTGGCACGGCCCGCACTCCGGGCATGACGACATGCCGGCTCGGCAACAGGAATTGTCCTGTTGCGGAGTCGGCGATCTGTGGGGCGCGTCGGGTCAGGACGCTCGGGGCCGCGCTCTGTTGTGCGCGGGTATCGGTTTCCGGTCCCAGTCGACTTGCCGGGGTGGGATGAATGTGGGGTGCCGGTCGGCTCCCATTTCTATTTCCCAGTCGCTGTGGTGCATGAGCCGGTGATGAAATTGGCAGAGCAGTACCAGATTGCCCATGTCGGAGGGTCCCCCGTCGGACCAGTGGATGATGTGGTGGCCTTCGCACCATGATGGCGGCGCTCCGCATCCGGGGAATGCGCATCCTCGATCTCTCGCCACCAACGCTTTTCGCTGTCTCTTGGTGATTGTTCGGGTGGAGATGCCGAGGTCGAGGGGCGATCCGTTCTCGTCGAGCACGATGGGCGTGTAGATCGAATCGCAGCTGAGGAGCCGGGCTGCTTTGATGCTCAGTGGCCCCATCCATTCGGTCCAGGCCACGCCGTCGACGGCGAAGAGTTGCCCTTCGGGCACCGGCGCACCGTTCTGTTCTCGCGCGCTGCAGTCGGTGTGGTCGGCGAGGTCTTTGATGTTGACGTGGAGGGAGACGTGTGGCCGTTCGCCGCCTTCTTCGCCGGCGATGCCGGAATCGAGGTAGCGGCGCAGCAGTTCGGTGAACCCGTCGGCCCGGCGTTGTCCGGGGGTGCGTTCGTCTTTGGTTCCGTCTTGTGCGGGTCGTGGCTTGGACAGGCCGGACAGTGCCGAGAGCAGCATTTCGCCGGTCACGGCGTCCAGGTCGCCCTTGACTGCGATGCGCCCGTTGAGGGTTTTGGAGGCGTGGAATTCGTTGCGTTCGGTGTCTTCACTGGGCGGCGGGTCATCGGATTCGAAGACGCGCTCCAGTCGGGCGATCACCGCACGCACCGCGTCGGTGTTCGCGGTCGGACCGGTGGCGGCGTACAGCAACGCGTTACGGCAGTCGTCCATCGCCTCATCAGGCATGCCTTTGGGTGGCCGTTCGCAGAATTTCATGATCAGCGCAGTATGTTCTGCCGAAATGTTGGTGCCGAAGAATTGATCCGCGATCTCCGGTTGGTACCGCAATCCCCGGCCCAGCATCACGATTCGACCTGCTGCACCGACCTCGAGCAATGTCTTGGAGGCCAGCCACATCTTGGCGTTCGGAAATCCCAGCACATCGACGTGGCAGCGGTGGTCGACGGCACCGACCAGCTTGACGCGCAGCGCCTCGAGCCGCTGGATCTCCTCCGAGACCCGCACCACCGAGTCGAGTAGCTCCGCCTCGGCCAGACGCCACGCATCACCCACCGCGGTTGCCAGAATCTCGTCCGACAATGCCCCCTGGATATCCTCCCCGATCCCCATGTTCGAATTGTAGTTCGAACACACTTTCGAGTCAATGGTCGGTGAATCCTTGCCCGCGAGCACGGCGCGTCGCGCGACAATGACTGCATGGCAACTACCGGGGTCGTCCGTAGCTGGAACGTCGAGGAGATGCAGGGCATCATCGATTCCGACGAGACTCCGGGCGGGTGCTGGACGTTGTTCCAGAGTGTGGCGGTCGAGGGCTTCCCCGCGCTACGCGAGGGCCAGCAGGTGGAGTTCGAGTGGAACGCGCTCGACAACCCAGTGAACGGCTGCAACTTCGCCACGATTCGCGCGTGGCCCGCGGGCAGCGAGCCGTACGTCGCGCCACCGTCGGACGGCCCCTACTCGTCCCGATTGTGGATCACATTTCCCGACGGCACGGCGAGAGAGATCACCGAAGCGGATCTACCTCCCGCACCCCCGCGGATTCACGCAGACCGCACTACCGGAATCGTGCGCACCTGGAGCGACGAAGAGGGCTGGGGTGTGATCGATTCCGACGCCACTCCCGGTGGCGCGTGGGCACACTTCAGCTACTTCGAGGGCCCGGGCTTTCGTTTCCTGACCCCGGGGCACAAGGTGACGTTCGAGCCCGAGACGATGGTCGGCGGAACGCAGGACGGTTACCGCTACCGCGCACTGGATGTTCGGAAGGTGGAGTAGAGCAGCTGTCCGCGCCCCTCACCACGGAGAGCGAGAATTCAGCTGCGCCCCTGGAAGAACGCCTTGACGAATCCGAACGTCTGATAGAGGTAGATGCACTCCCAGTGGGCGACGCTGAAGTCGTAGTCACGCGGGACCGGCCGCATGACAATCTCGCCGTCGAAGCACTGGGAGAAGATGTACCGCGCACGCGGCAGGTGGTATCGCCAGCTGATCACCATGACGCTTGTCCACCCGTGCTGGGCGGCGAGATCCCGTGTGAACAGGGCCTCACCTCGCGTCGTACTCGGTTGCGGCCGGACGCAGGTAACGGTAAACGCCGGGTCCCGAGTAGCACAGAATTCAGCCATTCCTCGCTCCCTCGGCCCATACGGGTTCGAGAGCACCACGTTCGTCGAGATACTCTGCCGCGCAAGATCGATGCCGTACTCCTCGCGACCGTCGCGCTCACCACCGAGTACGATGATGGCATCGACGGGCCTGATCGAATCGGCTCGCGCCGTGGCGTAGATGAAATGTCCACCCGCGCCCAACCCGACCGCGCCCACACCAGCAGCCCCGAGCACACACATGGCGAAAAGCACTAGTCGTCTCATGGCCAATCTCCGCTTCTCTCAGTGAGACTCCCGACAGAATTCGAGCAGCTGTAGCAGATAGTCTCCATATCCCGACTTCGCCAATTGATTAGCCCGGTCCCTCAACTCGTCGTCGGTAATGAATCCTCGACGCCAGGCAACTTCTTCGGGCGCCCCGATCTTCAATCCTTGCCGCTGTTCGATGGTACGTACGTAGTTCGACGCTTCGAGGAGTGAATCGAACGTACCTGTGTCGAGCCACGCGGTTCCTCGCGGCAGGACCTCAACGTTTAGACGCCCCGCCTCAAGGTAGGCCCGGTTTACATCGGTGATCTCGTACTCGCCGCGGTCGGACGGCTGGAGTCCTTTCGCGATCTCGACGACATCGTTGTCGTAGAAATAGAGACCCGGGACAGCATAGTTCGACTTCGGAGTCGACGGCTTCTCTTCGAGGGAGAGCGCCCGACCGCAGTCGTCGAACTGGACGACCCCGTAGGCGGACGGGTCGGCAACCCAATAGGCGAAAATCGATCCGCCGTCGAGATCCTCAAACCTGCCCAGCTGATGTCCGAGACCAGCTCCGTAGAAGATGTTGTCGCCGAGTACGAGTGCTACCGAATCGGTTCCTACGTGCTCCGCACCGAGAACGAAAGCCTGCGCAAGCCCGCTCGGTTGATGCTGCACCGTGTAGGTGAGGTTGACACCGAATTGGGAACCGTCACCAAGCAACCGCTGGAACTGGTCAGCATCATGCGGCGTCGTGATAATCAGTATGTCGCGAATGCCAGCAAGCATCAGGGTTGTCAGCGGGTAGTAGATCATCGGCTTGTCGTACACGGGCACGAGTTGCTTGCTGATGCCGATGGTGATCGGGTGAAGGCGGGTCCCCGAACCGCCCGCCAGGATGATGCCCTTCATACGGAGATCCATACTCCTAGTTCTTCAGTCGAGACCATTGATCCACTCCCTCACATCGAGGTACTGAGGAAGCAGACCGGACGCGCTAGCTTCGGCAAGAGAGGGGGCTGCGGTGTCCTTCTCGGACAGGATCAGTTCAAGGGGCTCCCCTGATCGCGACGTCGTCGGCGAGTCGATACCCAGCTGTGGGTCGAGCGGGTTAATGCCGTGCTCGCGGCCGGGCGAATATCCCTCCGAACACAGGTACACCACCGCAGACCCGTCCTCCAGTGAGAGGAACGCATGACCCAGACCTTCGGAAATGTAGATTGCGCGTCGGTCGACATCGTCGAGTAGTACCGAATCCCATGAACCGAAGGTCGGTGAACCCACGCGTATGTCGACTACCACATCGAGTACAGATCCTCGGATGCACGTGACGTACTTCGCCTGTCCAGGTGGTACATCCGCGAAATGGATGCCGCGCAGAACGCCGGACGCCGACACTGAACAGTTTGCCTGAGCAAGATTCAGCGACTGCCCAACGGCCCCGACGAAGGTGGGATCCTTGAACCACTCGACGAATACACCTCTGTCATCGCCGAACTGCGTCGGGGTGATCTCCCACGAGCCGGCAACCTCGAGCTGTCGGAATTCCACTGTCATGCTCCCTGGACGTGATAGCGCAATTCGACGGCGCCCTTAATGTTCTCCCACCAAGTCTGATTTTCTCGATACCAGTCGATGGTGGCCCGAAGACCTGAACGGAAGTCGTTGTAGCGTGGCTGCCAGCCGAGCTCATTGCGCAGCGCCGATGAATCGATGGCGTATCTGAGGTCGTGTCCGGCCCTATCTGCAACGTGGTCGAAATCCTCGGGGTCCTTGTCCATCAGTTCTAGGATCATGCGAACAACGGACAGGTTGTCGAGTTCTCCGTCGGCGCCAATGAGGTAAGTACGACCGATTTCGCCCGACTCGAGGATCCTCCAGACGGCTGCGTTGTGGTCTTCAACGTGGATCCAGTCTCGAACGTTCTTTCCCACGCCGTAGAGCTTGGGACGCACCCCGGTCAAGATGTTCGTGATCTGGCGAGGGATGAACTTTTCGATGTGCTGGTAAGGGCCGTAGTTATTCGAACAGTTCGACAACGTCGCGCGCACACCAAACGATCGCACCCAAGCGCGCACGAGCATGTCCGACGCAGCCTTTGTAGCAGAGTAGGGGCTCGACGGATTGTACGGCGTGTGTTCGGTGAACCTGGTGGGATCGTTCAACTCGAGGTCGCCGTATACCTCGTCAGTCGAAACGTGGTGGTAGCGCACGTCGTGTTCTCGCACAGCCTGGAGCAGTGTGTAAGTACCGATGATATTCGTTTGGAGAAACGGCGATGGATCCGCGAGTGAGTTGTCGTTGTGGGATTCAGCTGCGAAGTGCACAACGGCATCTGCATGAGCGACGAGACTGTCGACGAGATCGGCGTCGGCGATATCGCCTTCGACAAAGTCGATCGAATCGTTGATCGTGGAGAGCGAACGCCGTGAACCCGCGTATGTCAGCGAGTCAAGCACGGTTACTCGAACCCCTGGCCGATCGCGTACGACGGCGTGTACGAAGTTCGATCCGATAAACCCCGCACCGCCGGTTACCAGCATCTGCATCACGGACGTCCGAGACCGCGATACATCCAGCCTGCATCGCGCCACTGCTGCGGGTCGAGGCAGTTGCGTCCGTCGATGAGTACCTTCTTCCGCACCACCGCTTCCAGGTCTGCGGGCTGAAGCTTCTCAAACTCAGGCCATTCGGTCAGCACCAGGACAACGTCAGCCCCTTCGCACGCATCCAACGCGGTGTCCGAGTATCCGAGCGTAGGGAACAGCGCCCGCGAGTTGTCCATCGCCTTCGGGTCGTACACGTTGACCGCGGCGCCCTGAAGCTGAATCTGACCGGCGACATTCAGGGCAGGGGAATCGCGCACATCGTCAGAGTCCGGCTTAAATGCCGCGCCCAATACAGCGACCCTGGCGCCCAAGAGTGAACCGCATGCCTCGCGCGCGAGTTCCACCATGCGGGTTCGACGACGCATGTTGATGTTGTCGACTTCACGGAGGAACGTGAGCGCTTGGTCGGCACCCAGCTCACCGGCCCGCGCCATAAATGCCCGGATGTCTTTCGGCAGGCAGCCACCACCGAAGCCAA
Organism: Rhodococcus sp. NPDC057529; assembly: GCF_042802055.1. Taxonomy (NCBI): domain Bacteria; kingdom Bacillati; phylum Actinomycetota; class Actinomycetes; order Mycobacteriales; family Nocardiaceae; genus Rhodococcus; species Rhodococcus sp. NPDC057529. Next base: position 306,800 of record NZ_JBHVEY010000002.1, on the reverse strand, counting down.
GACCTGCGTTGAGGAAGCGCCGACCGATTCGAGCGTCATGGCCGATTGCGTCGGCCAAAACCGTGACGTCCGCACCAGACGCTTCACACACTTCTGCAATCGCATTGATGAACGAAATCTTCGTGGCCAGGAATGCGTTCGCTGAGGCCTTCACAAGTTCAGCCGTGGCGAGATCCGAGACCAGGAACGGTATGCCCTCGTCCAGAAGCTTCGCGTAAACCTCGCGGGCGACCGACTCAGCCCGCCCGGGTCGACCACGATCCACTCCGAGGACGAGACGATCCGGGTGCAACGTGTCTTGAACAGCGAAGCCTTCACGCAGGAACTCGGGATTCCAAGCTACTTCGATGGCATCTCCGGCCGGAGACAGTTCCCGAGCGCGCGTGGCCAAACGCTCGGCAGTACCAACTGGAACTGTCGACTTACCGAAAATCACCGCCGGACCGGTAAGAAGCGGTGCGAGGGTTTCGATAACAGCATCGACGAACTTGAGATCGGCGGCGAACTCCCCCTTCTTCTGTGGGGTACCAACTCCGAGGAAGTGTATGTCGGCAAACTCGGCCGCCTCCTCGTACGAGGACGTGAAGCGAAGCCGGCCGGCGGCGATGTTTCGCCGCAGGACTTCCTCGAGTCCCGGCTCGTAAAAGGGCACCTCGCCGGCTTCGAGCTTGGCGAGCTTTGCCGCGTCGACATCGACGCCGAGCACCTCGTGTCCCAGTTCAGCCATGCATGCCGCATGTGTCGCACCGAGGTAACCAGTGCCGAACACTGCAATTCTCACATTCATTCGCAAGACTCTCCGATCTATACCCAAAGAACTATCGTCAGAATGACGCCGACCTGGTCGAAATTACGACCGGAGCGTCGACAAGACCGCAATGGATTCATCTGTTCACTACCACTCATGTGCGAATACCGTCAACTATGCGCGCCAACAACCTGAGCACCGCGGCGTCGAATTGCATAACGCGCACCGCTCGCAATTCCACGCACGGCCGAGACCACCTTTTCAGTCCGCCCAACAGGCTCACGACCCGCTCGCACCAAAATTCGAAATGCCTCAAACAACGCACTGCGTGACCATAAACAACAAACACCGGAAGAATCCGCCAACACCACCATGCGATTTCGTTCCATATAATAGTAGTAAAGAGCACTCTTTCCGCGTGTGCTTGTGGTAGCTCCGACTTCATGCCAAATCATGGCCGCAGGGTCAACCACCATTCTCATACCCAGTTCGCCAGCACGTAGGCATAAATCAGCATCTTCCCAATACATAAAAAGGTCGGCACGGAATCCGCCCAGCCTCCACCAAGCGGATACAGAAATCATGACTGCCGCCGCAGTCAAGAAATCGCACTCGACCACCAACTCTGGACGATAACTCCAGTGGCTAGTACGCCCCCTTCGAATGTCAATATCGCCACCGCCAAACCAGATCTCGTCGTCGACTCCGGTACAGATCACGGGTGACGCCATGTCAGCGCCATACTCATCGAGTGCCCGGGCCAATCGCACGGCGACGTCCGAGGTCGCGATAGTGTCCGGATTCAGAATCCATATGCGACCATCAGCGTCGGGGTTCAGCAGGTCAACACCAGCGTTAACTGCGGCGCCAAAGCCGACGTTGCTGGGCATCGCAACTGCACGAATACCATTCCCTTCCACAACACGCATTAGATTCCGAAACTCGCCGGAATCGACAGAGTTATCAACTACAACGGCATCGCCAAATGTTGAGCAATCCAACGACTCTAATAAGCGTGCCACCATGCCGTGAGAGAAGTAGTTAACAATCACGAGAAATATTCTATTTTGCATTTAGAAAACCTCCGCTCTCACTTTGAGTACGGACCTTCCATATCCTGCACGCTGCAAGATTTTAAAACTAAACATATTACCGTCCGAAGAGTACCGAGAATGACGACCTTAGATGGCTAAGTCTGGGAATCCATAGACCGATGCCCACTCTCAAGAAAACCGACGCCGTAACCGATGTCGCAACGAATCCAATCACTGAAGCAAGCGCTGCACCCATTAGCCCAAGGGGCGGGCTTAGAAGTAGGAGCGCGACGAGACCAACGATAAATCCTGAGAAATGCACAATACTCGCCCTGCCCGGCTGGTTTCGTGCAACGAGACCAGATGTCATCACGTAATTGCAGATGACAAACACGCCACCCACTGCTAAGACGATCGTGGCCGGGATGGCAGACCTAAACTCTCTTCCGAACGCCCACGGAATAACAAAAGGGGAAAGCGCGGAAACACCAAGAGCCGACAGTATCGCCAGCCAAACCGCCGACCTCAAAGACTTATCAACGCTCTTGCGACGATCTGCTTCCGATCCAGTGGCCATACCCTTAAACCCTGCGGCGCCGACAGCATGCCCGATCGGAGCCGGAGCTAGTGCGATATTTACCGCCACAGCATAGTTTCCGAGGGCTGCACCTCCGATCAGAGGCAACAGGAGGAGCTGGTTTAGACGATAGGAAGCAATCTCCGATATTTGCGCGCCAGAGGCGCGCCAAGCTTCTCCAACTAAGGGGCGCCAACTGACGCGATTCCCAAACCACGGAATAAGCACAATTCGTGATGTCATCAAATATGACACGCCAACAGACACCACATAGCTTGAAATAACGGCAGTGACCGAAAGTCTGCTCGAAATGAACAGTCCAAGTATCAAAACGAAGTACGCTGCCGGCTGACTCAACGTGACCAACAGTATTCGAAGATACTTCTGCTCTACGACCAGAAGACTAATTTGACAGTTTCGCGTGACGACGAGCGGAGTTAGCGCTAAGCCAACCACGAACCACACCCCTGCATGTTCAGGAAGGTCAGAAAGAAGTGTCGCATACAGCAGGAACGCGAAGCCAACTCCTGGCACGATGGTTAGCAAGGAGAGCAATCGTGCGCTGCGAATGACAGCATGCGATTGGGCATCAAGGGAGCATCTCCTTCGAACAGCCCAGGGCAGTCCGAATGCAAGTCCGATCGGAAGGATCATCAACGCCGTCGTGGCTGCCGCTACCAACCCCCGCCCTTCGGCCCCAATAGCACGAGCGATCAGCGGAGACGTGACAAGCGCCAAAGCGGCTGACAGTAGCCGCGCAATAACCAGACCAGCTGGCGAGCGGATCAAGGTTGAGATTCTGCCTCTACTAATCGACGGCGCGACCTTCGTTTCATGCGTTGCCATTAATACCCGCTAGTACGGTCAGCGCCTCACGCTGCTCAGTCGAACGGTGCGCGAGTACCGTTGCGGCACTATCAATCAGGCGGCTTGAGTGCTGAAGCATCTCCCGGATAGCTGAAGCGATATCCACACCTTCGGACAAGGTATACACTGCGGAATCGCCGTAAAACTGTCTCAGTGTTGCAAAGTCGGACGTTACATGCGGCTTGCCCGCGAGCATAGCCTCGTAACCTGCGCGTTGCATCGTAAAGTCGCGTACAGTTAACGCAAGCACCCCTGAACAACTCGCAAGAAGTTCCCAGTACTCAGTATTTGACACATATCCGCTGAAGTCAATATTGTGCGGCGCGCGATCCCTGATCCAACTCGGCGCATTCCCGGTGAAAATGAATCGAACGTCCGGCAGCAAGCCCGCGGCTTCGATTATGCTTTCAATCGGTTCATCGTTCGCATATGCAAGCGGGCACAGAATTATCGGGGAATTTACTTTTTGCCGAGGCCTGTCCTCAATATCGGCATATTCCGGCTTCTTCAATACATCATGTAGAACGATCGCGTCGACACCTCGTCGGGCGCAGATTTCCGCCAGGGCACCGTTGGTAACAATAGCGCGACCTCCCCGGAGCAACCACAGACCGAGTCCGGACATCCATTTCCACTTAGGGTTGAGGAAGAATCCGGTGTGCAGATCACCAACGACTGACATACGCGACTGCCCAGCGGCGAGAACACAAAGCAGGGCAGGAAGGGGAGGAAGCATAACGACTACCTGGGAATATTTGCCGTTTCGAATTACACTCCAGGTGCGCATTGCTTGGACTAGATAGCGAAATGGCGCAGGCAACTTTCGCTCTGTATAGATGAACTCGCAGCGGTATTTCAATTCCGATGCGAGCATCGCCGATCTTCCGTGATATTTCACCCAGCTAACCACTATGCCATTTGACAACTTCAACCCTCCCGGGGATATTACGTACGCCGCTCAGATTCTAGAATTTCGGCACGCTATTTGACTTCCTTGACCTTATACCCAGAACTCGCAACCAAAAGGGAAGCGGTGATTTCGCTCGGACTTGCAACTGCACCAATATCTCTCTGACGAATTACCGAAGCAATCTGCAGTTGGTGATCGTCCACATGTTCTGCACGCGATTGAATCCGCGGCACAACGACGGGGTGAATCCCCATTTCGAGCAGTCGCAAAATGGTGCCCACACCCGAGTGAGTCACAACCACACCCGCATCTCTCGCCGCAGCGTCAAACTCTGCGCTAGACATTTCAGCGAAAACTCGTCCGGGAAGGTTAGTTCTAGCCGTGCAACCCAGTTGCCAGACTGTGCTGTCGTTCGCCAGGCCGGATTCCAAAATCGCATCGACAAGTGAATCAAATCGGTATGGCTTAATTGTTCCAAGAGTTACGAAAAGCGTTGGTTCAACGTTCACTGTTCTTGGAAAACGTGAAAATTGATCCAGAATTGTACCGCGGTAAGACCAACGCCCGCCGGCCCAAGATTCGTACTGACACGAGACATCGATCGCCCTATTCTTTGCAACAATTGCACCGCTCAGCGAAGGGCCTCGAACCCGCGAAACACTCTCAATGTAAAAGCTTGGAACTCTATGCCAGCGCGACACGTATAGCCCAGGTACAGCCAGCGCCGCCCCCGTGCTAACAGCGGCAACAAATCGTTCAGAGTTCCACTGGATCCGGCGCATAAGCTCCCACACGGCCGCTGCGGATTTACGCACTGATCTCGGTGGAATATACGGGACATAAAGCGCCCTCCTACCCTCCAAGAGGGATCGACTCTGAGGGCTATCAAAGGTGACCCATAACGAATCGTCAGCACTTCCAATCCGTCCCGACCACTTAACTAATTGCGCTAGGTGTCCACCAGTGGAAGCGATCAGCAGGTGACGACCAGGACTAATCTTCCTTCGTTCGTCCTCCGACGCCACAGAACTGCTGGTTTGCCGTGGGAGGCTGTAACTGTCCGGGTAGTCACCACGAATTTGGCTCACCGCTCGCTCCGTCGCATCTTGCGCGCCCGAATGAACGTCCCCGGGATGGCTCGCAATGTTGACATAGGCGACGTCCGGGCCGCGTTAAATATTCCAAAACCAGAGTAACGAGGGACTCGATTCCTCGCGATTGATGACCCGATCATCCTACCCACCAGCGTTTCCCTTCTCTTTCGCTGGAGCGGCTGTATCTGAGCAACATCGTCCAAGTTCGCTGGACGTACTTCGATAATATTCGCCGCTATCGCCCGCCGAACGATTGCTTCACCTCGCGCGGTGCGCGCGATCAACACACTCACACCTTGCTTGTCGCCAAAATCTGGAAATCCAGACTCGTCCGCCTCCCAAAAATCGCCCGCCGCAATATCGGCGCTCTCACCGACACCATCCGGGCAAATCTTGCAACGCCACTGGGTTGTAGGTCCGAGGCAACGACCCCAAGAATCGTTGTACCCGGCGCCAGCCTTGTTCCCATTCTTATCCTCGGCATAGAAATCTCCGGGCCAACCGTGGCCCCGATAGCGGAGCGCCACTAATCTGGCATTTTCATCGAACCCGAGGTCCTTAAGAAGACCTTCTGTCGCGAGCTGACTTGGAGTTCCGGCGCAGAAGAATGAGAATAGAATTGGACGTGAATCCTTGCCGCGCAATTCGTGCAACTGTCGAATAGCCGACACCTCGCAGGGCTTGCCGACTATTCCGGTGTCTGCACCTGCATCGAGATCACAGCAACTTGCTGTTGAGACTGGTGCGTACCGGGAACCCGATGCCGCAAGGGCCTCCTCTCTAGAGGTAATTGTCACAGACACCGTCCTTCGCGGGTCCACCGCAGCTGATGCCGCCGTAGACGTCCGGAAATCTCCAGATTCGATCAACCACGCGATGAGGGCAGTTAGGGCACCACCACTGCTCGCTGTATATCGAATCTCGGGATCAGTCGCCCAGGCCTCCCACGCAGCAACAACTGGTCCCAGATAGGGGTGCCTCACTGCAGCATCTGAGTCCCGGCCGACCACACGCCGGCCAGGACACGCCCCTGCAAATTCAGCGACTTGATGCTCGTCAGAAGAGTCGATCGCCCCCTTCCAGACTGGCCGTAAGTACCCGCCACCATTCAATTCCATCGTCACTTGTGAACTCAACTGCGCACATAGACCGCATCCCGAGCAGTTTCCGTTCGCAACAACGGACGAAATCTCGGACGCAAGGTTCGATCTCACGAGAGAACCAGCTCCTTCAGCGCCCGGGTACCCTCGTCCAGTAGCCCATCTGCTCGCCTCCGTAGCGAGTCGAGTTCAGACTTGAGACCAGGAGAGCTTTCGACACGGTCCCTAACCTGGCCGACATAACAGGAGTCACCGCGTAAGTCGACTGTATGGTGCCAGCCAAGATCCTCAAGCAATGGGGCGAATTTGCGCGAATACGCTAGTGGTATAGCCGGCGTGCCAACTGACAGCGCATTCAAGCATGCGTGCATTCTTGCACCGATTACTAAGTCAGCACTCGCCACGAACCCACGCACTTCACTCAATTCGCGAGGTATAAACGCGTCGACCTGGTGACTGAGTTCCGACTGCAGATCCTTTACCGCCGGAACATCATTATCTAGCCCATCCGAATCGAGCACGTGTGCGAACAATGTAATCTCTCGACCTGAATCCAGCAGTGACCTACACAATCTGACGAGTGAATTTCTGTATACGCGACGATCTATATGCGGATTCTCGTTCCAAAGGAGTCCTGATACGTTAATCGCGATATCGTACTTCTTTTCCATAAGCGGCACGGGCAGAGCAAACACTACGTCCGTAGATTGAATGACCGCGGGAAGGCCAAACTCGTTGCAGTACTCGGAACTTTGTGAATCGCGAGCGAGAATTATATCTGCTCGTCTGGCCGCGAAGCGCCCCAAGGAGCGCCCTGCAAAGCTTTCGAACGGGCCGATTGTTTGTGGCCCCATTGCCAGCGTCACTCCGTTGGACACGGCTATCCTCGCAAGAGAATTCATCATCGCAAGGCGGCGCAGGCCATAGATATCGCTGAAGCTATCACCCCAACGCATGTCGAGGACTAAATCAAACTCGCTGATCCAGTCGCCAATCTTTGAGTTATGAGGAAGCAACTCCTTCAGCAAGGTTCGCTCCCGCAGATTGAAGGGTGCCGAACCGTTCCCGAAGCTTTGAAATTCGACTTCCGACTCCTGCCAACAACGCCGAATCATCGCCTCGGCACCTTGCGCGAGAGCCCGAACGCCCAAATTTCGCGAGTATTCGTCTGCCCATAACACGAGTGCCCTCATGCGGTCCCCGCCCTCCCAATAACTTCAGTACCATCGCGGTACCCAATGGCACCACGCTTATCCCGCGCGCTCGTCTTGTCTGTGAGCAAAATGTGCGATATCCCTCGTTCTCCTGGAGGCCCCGATAGGCCGAAGTATGGAAACTTCGCGGCGTATACCGCAATTGCGACGAGTCCACCCAAGACCGGCGCGCCTTCCGTGGAGAATAGGGTCGGCGCAACATACATAGCTGGGCACAGTGCTAGCAGAACCAGAATTGCATCACGGCCTATGCTCTCACGATTAACTTGAGTTTTCGACCACACTCGGACGAATAATCCGATCCACATCACCAATATGAGAAGCGCCAATGGCATGCCAATCTTCACCGGAATCCAGAGGAACGAATTATGAATATAGGTAAGGCCATATGAGCCACTGAACACCTCACCTATTGCGTAACTACGGTAGGGGCTTCCAAATCCGGTACCCAGCCAGAACCGTGACGCAATCGAGCTCATAGCCATTTGTAGTTCGGTATCGCGCCATTCGGCACTGGATTCAACATTTATGACCGACGGATCAAGACCTTCGACAACACGAGTACGAAAGGTCGCGGAGACGTTTTCGATTAGCGAATTGAAACGCTCCGACAGCGTCGCAACCAAAACACCTGCTAACGTAATCGATCCAGAACTCACAGCCACCAGCTTGGTTCCGCAGAGAATTGCACTCGTGTATCGGGCCGCAAATATCGTCGCGACGACCAGGGCGGCGATTACTGTTACAAGATGGTTTCGCGAGAAGGTCAAGAGCAACGCCACGGAACAACTAATAAGTACTGCGTAGTTACCGAATCCGACCCTAGCCGCTGGCCTGCGGCAAAAATAGATGATGTAAAAGCACAGAACTGCGACGAGCATCCGTCCACTTGATAGAAGCTGACGTGACAGATCGCTCTCGCCCGAACTCCCTAGCCCATACAGCGAAGCCGCCGTGAACCGACCGCTAATCCATCCTCCGAGGCCAGCAACGCCCAGTATCGCTGCAACGGCCGACCAAAGCACTATCAGCTTGACAGCGCGGGGCCCCAGCCTTAATAGGTTAGCCTGATCGAATCTGAGCGAGAACAACACCATGACGATTACACAGACAAAGATGAGTGGCCCGCGAACGTCTCTAAAAGCCGCGCCCAGTTCTCCACCGTTAAGTACACCCACAAGCGTGAACAACACAATTGCGGCTAAGAAGACCAGGATCCATTGAGTTCCATTTCGCCACACTTTTGTAACGTATCCAACACAGAGAAGCGTGCCGGTCACCCCAAATATTTCGGGAAGGTAGACGGTTCCGAGTGGTGTGCTAACACCTTTCGGAAAGGCTTCCGGCATCGGGGCTAACGCGAATAGTACAAGACCGAACAGCATGGCGAGGTTTAGCCGGGTCGCCATTCGTGATGGACAGACGTCCTTTGCGTGCGACTGGACGTCGGAGGATCGGTCAACGGTTTGTTTCAACGCCTTCGCCAATGCTTGTCTATCGAAAACGCATTCATCTGCGGTGACGGGTGCAGCGCGATTCCATACTTGATATTTGCAAGCAGTGCGTCCCACCACTTGCTACTAACGTAAGCGTCGACGACTTTCACCATTACCTGAATCATTTCCTGCTCAACCAACTCGGTAAGAGATTCGGGAGTCCAGATCAAACGGTCTCTTGAGGGCATCTCGTTTATCCAGCTCGCGCTTCCTGGCACGTATCGGTTTTTCAACTAAATGCCAACTGGCGACCGCAAATGGCAAAGTGAGCGTTAATGCGAAGATGAAAAACAGCACCGGGCTACGATAGGGAAATCCAAGGCACAGAATCAGCTGTTGCACGGGAAAGCTATACAGAAATATCCCATAGGAGTAGTCGTTGCGCCGGATGAATTTTGCGTTCTTCATGTGCACCGCGAGCCAGAAGACTAGATAGGCGAGCGACGGGGCTGCAGACAATCGATAGTCAGGTAGCCACACCCCGATAAGTATCCCCAAGCATGAAATTACTGAAAGTCGCCAGTCGACTTTTATCTTGTCGGAGTACGCCCACAATGCGGCACCAACGGAGAACATGAGTCCGAAACGTGACGCTTCGTGAAAATTGTTACTTGGCGACAGTTCAGTCACCGAGTTCAAAAGGACTAGCACCCAGAATGCGGCCGCCAGCGAAAGGATTAATAGCCGTTTTCGCACGACTCCGGTAATTCCTATAATAAGTAGGCCAACGTATGCCGCGACCTCCCACTTCAGCATCCAGATTGATCCGTTCCACGCACCCGGGAACGGCACATTGTTCGGGGTACCGTCAATGTCATAGAAGAAAACCCATGTCGTAGAGTTCTGCACGACATATCGCCACGCTGAATGCTCGCCACGAAAAAGGGCGATGACATCACCTCCTGCAACCTGAGTCGCAATGGGTGCGATCACAAAGGCTGTGACGATCAGATTGACCCAGAAGGCCGGGAGTAACCGATACGCTCGCGCGCGCAAATATGTTCGAACAGTGGGGTTTCTGTTCCAGGTGCGCAACACAAGAAATCCACTGATCGCAAAGAATGCGTCCACACGAAAACTGCCAACGACTTCCCTTAGCCCCTCGGGCGATATATCGTGACCAGTAAGTGGAAAACTATGCCAGAGCACAACCGTAGAGGCGAGGAGTAGGCGGATTGTACTAAGACCATTATGCCGACCATCGAATGACTCATACAGGCTAATCTTCTTTCGGTTACCCATCGAGATCCCTGATCTTCCTGGCCGGAGTGCCCGCATACATTGCGTTGGCCTCAATATCGTCAGTTACGATCGCGCCGGCAGCAATTACTGAACCGCTCGCTATTCGGACACCCGGTAGTATGACAGCCCTGGCACCGATCCAAACTCCGTCGCCAATCGACACTGGTTTCACCAGGGCCCTTCCCGCGCGTTTCTGCGGGTCCCCAAGTTCGTGGGTGCTAGTGACAAACAGAACACCCATTCCAACGTCACAATTCCTGCCGATTGAGACGGGCGCTGAAGTATTGAACATGCAGCCATAATTTATGAATGTATTAGCACCTATTGATACTCGCTTGCTGCCAAACCACACTCCTGGTGATATCCGGCATTTCTCGAGCCTCATCCCGTATGCACTGAGCGCCCTCCAGCGAAACGGCATCGGAAAAAGAGGAGATGATACGACAGTATTTAGGATGATATCTCGTGTAAGGTTGGGCCAAAGTTTGGCTACAATGGTCATCTCTATCGTGATTCCTGTCGTGAACACCGGTGGACGCGGTTGAATCCGCTGGTGTCTTCTGATTCGGCGCGAGAGTTGCGCTGTTCAACTGATGCCGTGACCGGCCGTGAGTTCGATGAGGGATCCGCTGAGCATCAATATGCTCCGTCGCCTGCCGCCACCGCCCTCAGTGTCTTCCCGATAATGAGCAAGTCCCCCATCATCGACCAGTTCTCCACATATGAGAGGTCCAACCGCACAGTCTCTTCCCATGACAGGTCGGACCGCCCACTCACCTGCCACAGCCCGGTGACACCGGGTTTCACGAGCAGCCGGCGCCGCACAGTGCCGTCGTAGGCTTCGACCTCACGTCGCAGCGGTGGACGCGGGCCGACAACACTCATCTCGCGGCGAAGGACGTTGATGAACTGAGGCAACTCGTCGATGCTGAACTTGCGCATGAAACGTCCCACCTTCGTAACCCGCGGGTCCTCACGCATCTTGAACAGAACGCCGGCACCTTCGTTCGCCTTCATTAGCGAGGACACCTGCTTGTCGGCGTCCACCACCATGCTGCGGAACTTGAGCATCGGGAACGGCTTGCCGTCCAAGCCCATCCGCTCCGACTTGTAGAAGACGGGCCCTTTGCTGGTCAGCTTGATCGCGATTGCGACCGCCAACAAAACCGGGCTTATCAGGATCAATGCGAGTGTCGCGAAGACGAAGTCGAATGACAGCTTCGAGAACCGCTGCGCACCGTGGTACTGGGGCTTCTCCACATGGATCAGTGGAAGGCCGGCAACGGGCCGCATCGAGAGCCGGGGGCCCGAGACGTCCATCATCCCGGGGGCGACGACGAGGTCAACGTGGTGCGGTTCCAGAGCCCACGCCAAGTCGCGCATACCGTCGTGGCCGAGATGCTCGGTCGCCGTTACAGCCACTGTGTCTGCCCGGCAGAACTCCAGCGACTCCACCACGTCCTGCTCGTCTCCGAGTACTGGAATTTCCCGCCCGTTCACGGTGATCTTGTCGCCATATTTGCCCGTATGCCCTGGTATGCACACTCCGACAACTTGGTAGCCGTCGGCAGTGCCGCGGGCAAAGGATTCGGCGAGATTGCGCACCGAGCGCTCCCCACCGACCACCAACACGGATGTCTGGAACTCACCCCTCGACCGCTTCCGTGCAACCACCTTGCGCCACACCCAGCGGTTCACCATTAGGGCAACCAAGCCCACCGGGAACGCGATGGCCAGATATAGGCGTGCCAGGTCGAGCCGGAAAAGGAGAGCAAGGATCGCAATGAACCCGAAAAGACGCACCGTCGACACGAAGATCCGGCGGTACTCGTCGGGACCACTACCGATGACCCGGATCGTGCGGGTCCGGAAGATCACCAACGTCACCAGCCACGCGACCACCAGCAGGGCCGAAACGAGTGTGTAGCTCAGGTCGTGCAGGGTTTGGCCGGTGGTCAGAACACCACTGTCGCCGAAGCGGATCCACTGGGCCAACGCGACAGCAGCGATCACCACCAGGGTGTCGGAGATCAGGAGGCGCCGGATGTAGGCCGCCTGCCACTCTCGACGACTCCCGAGTCGTCCCGTCTCCGAAGAAACCGTTGTTGCGCCCGGCGTACCCGATGCGGGGCCGAGCGGAACATCGAATGCGGTCACATTCGTTGCCTTCCACCTGAGAACCAATAAGCCGGCAAGCGCTTCTGTCTTCCGACTGTTGGCGGTGAATGACGACCGCCCCCCTGTATTGCTGCCGGGATGATGATCGCACCTTCAACCTTCTTCGTTACAACTGGAGTGGTGAGAGTCACAGTCGCGAGATCCCAACCGCGAGAACAGGTTCCTGTGCAGGTCACGGCCCTGTACACCGATTGAATGACACTGCGTACACCACACTGGGCGCCGCAGATAGGGTCTTAAGTCCTGGCGTATCGAGAAAGGTTCCGGTATTTTCCCGCGAATCCTACTCGAGGGTCAGATCAGGATGGCGCTCTGCGCGCTGCCTTCAGACGCCTACCGTTGGCGGTCCGCTGTCATTTGCGTGAATGACCCTGCGGGACCGCCGCATAGGCGATCGGATTGGCCGCTCTACGATCGGCGCTGAACCATCACGATCAAAGGGAGAGTGTTCACGTGGACAGAGACAGTATTTGGAATACCCCTTGGGGAATGCTTTTCTCGTTCGGCTCGGAACTGGTGCACGCACTGAATTTCGGCAGCGTCAATGCGTAACTGAGAAATGCCCGCCCTCCGACGTGGAGGGCGGGCACAGCGAGAAACGTTTGACGAGGTCTGTATTCCTCCCGGTTGCCGTATTGGGCCAATCCGTCGCTCTGTGACCGAATTCCAGATAGACGACCCGAGCCAGTGGCACGATTGACGCCGTGACCAACCGCCCGCTCGAGGATGCTCTCCACCGCAGCCGCCTGCGCCGTCTGCGCGCGGCGTGGCGGAGGAAGCTGGATCCGAGTGAGCAGTCGGCGGTGGTGTCGTGGGCGGCGTTCACGGCGACGTTCGCGGGGGTGCGGGCGTTGACGCACTGGATCAGGCGCGGGCACGGGCCGACGGGCGGTGGGTTGAG
>NZ_JBHVEY010000002.1:35153-293342 GCF_042802055.1 Rhodococcus sp. NPDC057529 | reverse complement strand
GTAGTGTCGTGGGCGGCGTTCACGGCGACGTTCGCGGGGGTGCGGGCGTTGACGCACTGGATCAGGCGCGGGCACGGGCCGACGGGCGGTGGGTTGAGTCTCCACGGCCGCCATTTCCACCATTACAACCTCGGCATCGCCGCGCTTGCCGGAGTGGGAGCCGTGGCGGTGCGCGGCTCCGAGAAGCAACGCCGACATCCGACGGTCCCGATCTCGTACGGCGTCGGCACCGCGCTCATCGTCGACGAACTGGCCTTGCTGCTCGACCTCGAAGACGTCTACTGGGCGAAGGAGGGGCGGACGAGCGTCGACGCCGCAGTGGTCATCATCGGCCTCGGCGGACTGATGACCGCGGGATTCGAGTTCTGGCCCGCCGCCCAGCGGGCGCTCACCGAACCGGCGTAGACGGCCGTACGCACGACAACCGGGCGGTTCCCCACGGCTCGATGTCGTAGACGGGGATGCAGTCCACGCCGCGGGCGCGTGCACGCTGCACCACCGCCGCATCCGCCGATGGGCAAGTGCCGTCGGCGACGGCCTCGGTGACGATCGCGCACACCACGTTGCCGCGGAATTCGCGGACGGGTTTCAGCCCCTGCTCCACCGTCCAGTGCCGCACGGCAGCCCAATGCGTCACCTCGGTGACGGTGGACGGGTTGCCGATGAACAACACACTCCGCGTCGTGTTCCGTCCGCCCGACGCAGGCGATGCCTGCACCTGAATCTCCGCCTCGGTGCACCACTCGGATGCCAACTCGGCCAGGGTCGTGCTCGCAATCGTCGACATCGTCCTCATCCTGTTTCCGGCCCCCCGGATGAAGATCATCCTGTCGCGGATCGGACCTCACGACCGTCCCCCGATCGGGCCGAGAATCAGATGATTCCGCTGTCCCCCGATCGGCCGACGGTGACGTCACAGCACCTGGGACTGCGGGGCCGATCGAGACGTCGTATCATCCAAAGCTGATCCACGTCGCTCGACGTAACCGATTGAGCGACACCGGCATAACGGACAAACCGGGCATCTCCGACTGGACGATGCCACGGTCAGCCGAATGTCATCCGCAAGCACGAACACGACAGCCGAACACTTTGCTTTCCATTTACTTACTTTTGAAAACTATGAAAGTCCAGAGGTGAAACTCCTTGGTCTCGCACACGCAAGAACCTGCTGTCCCGAACGATGAACGCACCACGGCGCTCGACGAACTCGGCCCGCACTACAAGTGGATTGCGTTGTCGAACACCACCCTCGGCATGTTGGTGGCGACGATCAACTCGTCGATCGTGCTGATCGCGCTCCCCGACATCTTCAAGGGCATTCACCTCAATCCGCTCGAACCCGGCAACACGAGCTACCTGCTGTGGATGATGATGGGCTTCCTCGTGGTGACGGCCGTGCTGGTGGTGAGCTTCGGACGCCTCGGCGACATGTTCGGCCGCGCACGGATGTACAACATGGGTTTCGCCGTGTTCACGATCGCCTCGATCTTCCTGGCTGTGACGTGGTTCGACGGCTCCGAGGCCGCACTGTGGCTCATCGGGTGGCGCGTCGTCCAGGGCGTGGGCGGCGCCTTCCTGATGGCGAACTCGTCGGCAATCCTCACCGACGCCTTCCCAGCCGATCAGCGCGGGCTCGCGCTCGGCATCAACGGTGTCGCCGCGATCTCCGGATCGTTCCTCGGACTGCTCATCGGCGGCATTCTCGCGCCGATCCACTGGAATCTGATCTTCCTCGTCTCGGTGCCGTTCGGCGTGGTCGGCACGATCTGGGCGTACCTGAAACTCCGCGACACCGGCGTCCGCCGGCACGCCGACATCGACTGGTGGGGAAACATCACGTTCGCCGTCGGATTGATCGCCGTCCTGGTCGGCATCACCTACGGCATCCAGCCGTACGGCTCCTCGTCGATGGGCTGGACCAGTCCGCTGGTGCTGTGGTGCCTCATCGGCGGTCTCGCCGTCCTCGCGGCCTTCTGCGTCATCGAGACGAAGGTCGCCAATCCCCTGTTCAACCTCCACCTGTTCCAGATCAAGTCGTTCACCTGGGGCAACATCGCCAATCTGGTCGCGTCGCTCGGCCGCGGCGGGCTGCAGTTCATCCTGATCATCTGGCTCCAGGGCATCTGGCTGCCGCAGCACGGCTACGACTACAGCCGCACCCCGCTGTGGGCGGGCATCTACATGCTGCCGATGACCATCGGATTCCTGATGTCGGCGCCGGTTTCCGGGGTCATCTCCGACAGGTTCGGCACCAAGTGGTTCACCAGCGTCGGCATGTTCGTCACCGCGGGAACCTTCGGAATGCTGATCGCACTGCCGGTCAATTTCGAGTACTGGGCGTTCGCCGCAATTCTGCTGATCAACGGCATCGGCATGGGGATGTTCTCCGCACCGAACCGGGCGGAGGTGATGAACAGCCTTCCCGCCGACGCGCGCGGCGTCGGCGCGGGCATGATGACGACCTTCCAGAACGCGGCAATGGTGCTGTCGATCGGATTCTTCTTCAGTCTCATGATCGCCGGACTCAGCTCCAACCTTCCGGCGGCGATGAGCGACGGACTGATCGCGAACGGGGTGCCCGCGGCGCAGGCCACCCAGATCGCGAACCTGCCCGCCGTCGCCGTCTTGTTCGCGGCGTTCCTCGGCGTCAACCCGATCCAGGAACTGCTCGGACCGAACCTGTCCGCACTCAGCGAGCAGCAGCAGGCACACCTGACCGGCCTGGATTTCTTCCCCCAACTGATCTCGGGGCCGTTCGCCGACGGTCTGGCCATGGCGTTCGCATTCGCGATCGTCGCGTGCGTGATCGGGGGAATCGCCTCGCTGCTCACCGGCCCGCAGAAGAAGCCCACACCCGACGAGCCGCACGAGTCGGTCGGCGCGGAACTCGCCGGAATCGCCGGTGAGGCCGGTATCGGCCCGAGCGAACTCGTCTCAGTGAGCACGGACGAGCGGAGGAACCGAACGTCGCAATAACCGGGCATTAGCGGCGGAACAGAATTGCTGGCCCGTCGCGGCACCTACGGATGCGGTCTTCGCGAATCCGATGCGGACTACACGCGGTGTCGGACATGGAAGGCAGCCATTGCCATTCAAACCTGCCTGCAACTTGATGGCCTGGTACCGAAAGCCGGCCTCTGCACACTCGCGCCGGGGCGCCCAGGTAACACCGAGGCCGAGTTCGCGATATGTGATGTGAATCACAAAACCCCTCGCGACCAAGGAACTCATATGTCCGATCAACCACCGCCGCCCAACGCTGAACACCAGCCTGGACGGCCGGGATCGTATCCTCCCGGCCAATACCCACCCGGCCAATACCCGCCTGGCTACCCACCTCAGGGGTATTACCAGCAACCGCCGCCGAAGAAGCGTCGGGTTTGGCCCTGGATTCTGATCGGCGTAGTCGTGCTGTTTTTCGGCGGCTGTTTCGCGATCATCGCGGGAATGAGCGGAGGGGACGACGCCACCGTGACGTCCGGCGGCGGTGGGGACAACCAGCCGGCCGACAGCGGGTTGACCTTTCCCGGAAAGCAGAGCGGCGACACCGCAGCGAACGCAGGAGACTCGGTCACCCTTGACGACGTCGCCACTACGACAACACCACTGTTCGACACCACCACGTTCTCAACGCCTTACCTCTGCACAACAATCACGATCAACAACGCTGGAAACACCTCCGCGAGCTTCAATACCTTCGACTGGAAGCTGCAAGATCCGGCGGGAGCTATTCGCAATTCTTCTTTCACCGGGACCGAAAACCAACTGAACTCGGGCGAGGTAGCACCGGGCGGAACTGCCAGTGGCGACGTCTGTTTCGATAATCCGCAAGGCTCGCCTCCCGGACAGTACGTCGTACTCAACGATCCCTCGTTCGTCTTCTCGTCGGATCGAATTGGTTGGATCAACCAACGGTAGGCGCGAATCGCCGCCTGCTTCGTGACGCGGCGAATGAAATTAGTCGATGAATCGGATGGCGGCGCTGCCACTCCCGCCGGGAACTAACCGCGGGCGCGCAGTCGAGCCCGACCGGCCGGGCTCGATGGCAGCGCCGCACCGGGCGTGGACGCGGCCGAATCGAAGAGTGCACGGACGCCGACACCATTAGGCTTGACGGCATGCCTTCCGACCGCGGACTCAAGTTCATGAACGCTCTGCACCGCGCTGTCCTGCGCATCACCGGCGGGCGAGTGGGGAAGAATTTCGGCAAGATGCCGGCGGTGGAGTTGACGACCGTCGGCCGCAAGACCGGGAAGGTGCACAGCGTCATGCTGACCGTGCCGGTGACCGAGGGCGACACCCGAGTCGTCGTAGCCTCACGCGGCGGCGACGACCGCCACCCCGCGTGGTTCCTCAATCTGCAGGCCAACCCGGTGGTCCAGCTCTCGGTCCAGGGGCAGCCCGCACAGTCCATGCGCGCCCGCATGGCAACCCCCGAGGAGCGGGCCCGTCTGTGGCCGCAGGTGACCGCCGCCTACAAGGGCTACGCGGGCTACCAGAAGCGCACGGATCGCGAGATCCCTCTGGTCCTGCTCGAACCCACCGCCTGACACCGCCGGCAGAACACGGTTCGGTTGCAGTCCGGCGCCAGCGAGCCGGAACCGTTCTCAACCTCGACCTCACCCTTATAGATTTGCGCATTCCGGGCGGCCGAGGTTGGGAGCAACGTGGACACGGACGATGCTGCGCTGCACAGATCCGGGTTGGACGGGCCCCGTACCCGGCACCTGCCGCGGCGCGGGTGGATCACCGCGGCCCTGACGCTGCTCGTCCTCACGCTTGCGCCTGCCCCGTCGGCAACGGCCGAAGCCATCGTGCAACCGGTGGCCGCCGACCCGAGCGTCGTCCGCGCCTCCGACGGCATGTTCTACATGTACACGACGGCCGACGACTGGGGCGACGGCCAGGGCATGCACAACATGTCGATCTTCAAGTCCGCCGACCTGATGGACTGGATGTACCTCGGCGACGTCTTCCCCGACCGGCCCGCGTGGCATCCGGACGGCAAGCTGGCGTGGGCTCCGAACGTCCTCGAAACCGACGGCCGCTACAGCCTCTACTACTCGCTCTACGACGAGGCGAATCCCTGCATCGGTCTCGCCACCGCCGACAGCCCCACCGGACCGTGGAACGACCTCGGCCGGCCCGTCTTCTGCGCCCACGACGTCGGTGTCGGCGGCACCATCGACCCGTTCGTGTGGGACGACGGGACGACGAAGACGATGTTCGTCGGCAACTTCCAGGGCGTGCACGCCATCCCGCTCAGCGCCGACGGAACGGCAGCAGCCGGCGAACCCGTCCGCGTCGCCGACGAACGCTTCGAAGGCCCCTACGTCGAATTCCACGACGGCTACTACTACCTGTTCCTCTCGGCAGGCAACTGCTGCAACGGCGCCGACACCGCCTACCGCGTCCTCGTCGGCCGGTCCGAATCACTCACCGGGCCATACCTCGACCGGAAAGGCCAGGACCTCAACGACGGTGGCGGCGCCCTCATCCTCGCCGGCAGCGAACCGTGGGCCGGGCCGGGCCACAACACGGTGGTCTCCGACGACGCGGGCGCGGATTGGATCGTGTACCACGCCATTCCGCGCGACAACCGGGATCTGCCCAGCGGAGCCCGGCGCCGCGAGGGGATGATCGACCGGATCGTCTGGGCGAACGGCTGGCCCGAGGTCGGCGACGGTTCACCCGCGTCGACCGGGCCGGCAAACCCCGACACGGATCTGCCGGTGCGGGTCACGCTGCGCGCCGACTCGGACACGACGCTGCCCGCGGACGGCGGGACCGTCGACGCCACCATGCTCGTCGAGGCACCCGACGATCGCCCGTACACCGGCCAGGTCTGGGTGAGCGCCGTGTCGCCCGACAACCGGACCAGCGATCCGTTCTTCGGGCCGATCGACGTCGACCTGCAACCCGGCGAGGTCCTCGAGGAGGCCATCACGTACACGGTCCCGGGTAATGCGGTCGCGGGCACCTACTACGCCTACGCCTTCGCGGGCAGCTACCCCGACGAGACCGTCGAATTCGGCACGATCCACGCCGTCAAGTCCGGCGACGAGGCGAGGATCAGCCCGGTCCGCTCGGTGTCGCTGCACCTCGGCAAGCTCGCGCGCTGACGGCCAGCAGTTCCGCTTCGGCCGATCTCGACAACCGATTCGGTTCCCAAAACAGACATACACAACGAAATCGGTAACAAATTTCGTCACTGGCTATTGAAATAGTGGCGCCGCCGCGTCAGGATGGGTCACGGTGACGTGCCTCACACGTCACCTTCGGTCAGTCCATCGACAAAGGTGCTACATGCTGCAGACAGTGTTCGAGAAGCAACAACCGAACGCCACGGTCGTCGACCATGCGCTCCGGCGCACCCGGTTGGCACCGTTCTGGATCGAGGACGTCGCCGACACCCCCACCTACCCGTCCGCCACGGCCGACGCCGCATACGACCTGGTGGTCGTCGGCGGTGGATACACCGGACTGTGGAGCGCTCTCCTCGCCAAGCAACGCCACCCCGAACTGTCCGTCGCCCTCGTGGAGGGCGAGACGATCGGGTGGGCCGCATCCGGTCGTAACGGCGGATTCGTCGAGGCCAGCCTGACCCACGGCAGCGAGAACGGCCGCCGGCGCTGGCCGGAGGAGATCGACACCCTCGAATCGCTCGGCCTCGAGAACCTCGACGCCATCGAGAAGACCGTCCATACCCTCGGTCTGGACTGCGATTTCGAACGGAACGGCGCCATCTCGGTTGCCATCGCCGACTACCAGGCCGAGGAAGCGCTCGGCACCCCGCCGAGCGCCACGACCACGGTGCTGGACGGGCCCGCGATGCGCGCGCAGGTGAACTCGCCGACGTACCTGGCCGGGGTGTGGGACAAGACGTCCACCGCGCTGGTGCATCCGGCCAAGCTCGCCACCGAACTCGGCCGGGTCTGCGCGGAGCACGGCGTCGACATCCACGAACACACCAAGGTTCTCGACCTCGTCCGATCACGCTCGTCGTCCAAGGTTGGCGTCCGGACGGCCCGCGCGACCCTGTCGGCGGACCGAGTGATCTTGGCAACCAACGCGTTTCCGTCGCTGCTGAAGCGGTACCGGCTGCACACGGTCCCGGTGTACGACTACGTCCTGATGACCGAACCGCTGTCCGACGCCCAGCTGTCGGACGTGGGATGGTCTGCCCGGCAGGGCATCGCCGACATGTCCAACCAGTTCCACTACTACCGGCTCACCCGGGACAACAGGATTCTCTGGGGCGGCTACGACGCCATCTACCACTTCGGGCGCGGCCTGAACCACGACCTCGAAGACCGACCCGAGTCCCATGCGACGCTCGCGCGGCACTTCTTCACCACGTTTCCCCAGCTCGAGGGTCTCGAGTTCACGCACCGGTGGGGCGGTGTCATCGACACGTCGACGCGCTTCTGCTCGTTCTTCGGTTCCGCGGCGAAGGGGCGGATTGCCTACGCTGCCGGGTTCACCGGTCTCGGCGTCGGCGCCTCCCGCTTCGCGGCGAACGTCATGCTCGACAAGGTCGCCGGCGAGAAGACGGCCCTGACCGAGTTGGCGCTGGTGAAGGACATGCCCCTCCCCTTCCCGCCGGAGCCGTTGGCGGCGGCGGGCATCAACGCCACCCGGTGGTCGCTCGATCGCGCCGACCACAACGAAGGCCGACGGAACGTCTTCCTCAAGGCCCTCGACGCCGTCGGCCTGGGATTCGATTCGTGACCGCCGTCCACACCGACGAGTCCTGGCTTTCCGGACCGCACACCGCGGCTCGGACCGCCGATCTCACCTACCACCGCCTGCCCGCCGACCAGGTCGTCGGAGAGGGAGCGCCGATGGTCGGCGAACGAGTGCTCGGCGACTTCGCCGGCGTCACCGTCGGCGTGTGGGAGATCGATCCCAGCGTCTCCTGCGACGTCGAGATCGACGAGGTGTTCGTGGTGCTCAGCGGCGACGCGACCGTGCAGTTCGAGGACGGCACCCCGGATCTCGACCTCGGTCCGGGAAGTGTCGTTCGCGTGCGGGCCGGTCAGAAGACCCGGTGGATCGTGCGCGACACGCTGCGGAAGGTATTCCTCGCCGCCCCGGACGCGTAGCCACGAAAACCACTGCACCCCTTCATCACAACTGCCCGGGCACTCACACCCGCAGCCACACCTCGAGGGAGTATGAATGAGCATTGCCGAACCACCCCCCTTGAAGACCCAGACCCCCGATCCGCTCGGCCCCGCGAAGGGACTCAACAGCGGCGCACTGGGATTGATCGGCAACACGGTGATCGGGCTTTCGTCCGTCGCGCCGGCCTACAGCCTCGCCGCGACGCTGGGATACGTCGTGCTCGCGGTCGGCGAGAAGGCGCCGTCGATGTTCCTCGTCGCCTTCATTCCGATGCTGCTCACGGCGTTCGCCTACCGCGAGCTGAATCGGGACACCCCGGACTGCGGGACCTCGTTCACGTGGGGTACCAAGGCGTTCGGTCCGTGGGTGGGCTGGATGGCGGGGTGGGGGCTCGCCGTGTCCGCCATCATCGTCCTCGCCAACACCGCGGAGATCGCGGCGATCTACCTGTTCGAGGTGCTCGGGTTGCACGCGGCAGCCGAGTCGCTGGCCGCGAAGGTGCTGCTGGGATGCTTCTTCATCGCGGCCATGACGTACGTCAGTTTCCGCGGCATCCTCATCAGCGAACGGCTGCAGAACGTCCTGATCGCCGTGCAGTTCGCCGTCCTCATCGGCGTGAGCGTCCTCGCGTTGTCGAAGGTGTTCGGCGGCACCGCCGGCCCTCAGGCGGTCACCCCGCAACTCGACTGGATCATCCCGACCGGTGTCTCGATGTCCAGTGCCGCACAGGCGATCATCCTGTGCATCTTCATCTACTGGGGGTGGGACGCCTGCCTCGCCGTGGGTGAGGAGACGAAGGATTCCGAGCGGACGCCGGGCCGTGCCGCGGTGCTGACCACGGTCATCCTCGTGGCCACGTACGTCCTGGTCGGATACGCGGTCCAGTCGTTCGCCGGGTTCGGCGACACCGGGATCGGACTGAACAACCCCGAGAACGTCGACGACGTGCTGACCACCCTGGGCGGTCCGGTCGCGGGGCCGGTGGCCGCGTCGCTGTTGCTGCTGACGGTGTCGATCTCCGCGCTCTCCTCCACCCAGACGACCATCCTGCCGACGGCGCGCGGAACGCTGTCGATGGCGGTCTACGAGGCGCTGCCGAAACGGTTCGCGTCCGTGCACCCCCGATACATGACGCCCGGCTTCGGAACCCTCGTCATGGGGGCGGCGGCGCTGCTGTTCTACCTGGTGCTGTCGTTCGCCAGTTCCAACGCGTTGCAGGATTCGGTGGCCTCGCTAGGGCTCGCCGTCGCGTTCTACTACGGGATCACCGCGTACGCGTGCGTCTGGTATTTCCGGCGGACGCTGTTCGACTCGGCCCGGAATCTGTTCATGCGCGGCATCTTCCCGCTGCTCGGCGCCCTCTCCATGACGTGGGCCTTCATGCAGAGCGCCGTCGACATGCTGCGTCCCGACTACGGATTCACCGCGTTCGGCCCGTTCGGCGGCGTATTCGTTCTCGGCGTCGGAATGCTGGTCGTCGGAATCCCCCTGATGTTGCTGTGTTTCGCCACCGGCACCGGGAACTTCTTCCGCGGACGCACCCTCACCGCCGACACAGAAGTGAAGGTGCCCGAGCAATGAGCGCCGAAGCCACCGGGAAGAGGCGATAGTTCCGACAATGTCCGAGCCGATTGTCTTCGACACAGTGACCACCGATTGTCTTCGACACAGTGAGCAAGGGAGGATTCGAGCATGTCTGAGCAGCCCGCGTCTCTCGATCCCGTGTCCAAGCAGATCATCGAGCAACTTCAAGAGGATGGACGACGGTCGTACGCGGCCATCGGCAAGGTCGTCGGATTGTCGGAAGCGGCTGTACGCCAACGCGTGCAGAAGCTGATCGACACCGGCGTCACCCAGATCGTCGCGGTCACCGACCCCGTGCAGGTGGGATTCTCCCGCCAGGCCATGGTCGGGATCCGCTGCTCGGGTGACGTCACCGAGATCGCCGCCCGGCTCGCCGACGTCGACGCCATCGACTACGTCGTGCTGACGGCAGGCGCCTACGACATCCTGGCCGAAATCGTGTGCGAAAACGACGACCACCTCCTGACCGTGCTCAACAAAGAGATTCGCACCATTCCCGGCGTGCTCGGCACCGAGACGATGGTGTACCTGAAACTTGTCAAGCAGCAATATGATTGGGGAACCCGATGATTACGGAAACCACCTCGTCGCGCACTACCGCGGACCTCGAAGCCTCCGCCCGCCGCCACCTGTGGGGGCATTTCTCCCGGCACGGGGACAACATCACCCCGCCGATCATCGCCCGCGGCGACGGCGCCCGGATCTTCGACACCACCGGGAAGAGTTACCTCGACGGGCTGTCCGGGCTGTTCGTGGTGCAGGCCGGGCACGGCCGGGCCGAGCTCGCCGAGGCCGCCGCCAAACAGGCCGAACAGTTGGCGTTCTTCCCGCTCTGGTCCTACGCCACCGAACCGGCCATCGAACTCGCCGAACGCCTCGCCGGCTACGCCCCCGGCGATCTGAACCGGGTGTTCTTCACCACCGGCGGCGGCGAGGCCGTCGAAAGCGCCTGGAAACTGGCCAAACAGTACTTCAAGAAGGTCGGCAAACCCGGCAAACACAAGGTCATCTCCCGCTCCATCGCCTACCACGGCACCCCCCAAGGAGCCCTGGCGATCACCGGCATCCCGGCGCTGAAGGCGCCGTTCGAACCGCTCACCCCCGGCGCGTTCCGGGTCCCCAACACCAACATCTACCGCGCCCCCGACCCCCTCGGCACCGACCCGAAGGCGTTCGGGATCTGGGCCGCCGACCGGATCGCCGAGGCCATCGAATTCGAGGGCCCCGACACCGTCGCCGCCGTCTTCCTCAAACCGGTGCAGAACGCCGGCGGCTGCTTCCCACCGCCGCCCGGCTACTTCGAGCGGGTCCGGCAGATCTGCGACGAGTACGACGTGCTGCTGGTCTCGGACGAGGTGATCTGCGCGTTCGGGCGGATCGGGTCGATGTTCGCGTGCGAGGACTTCGGGTACGTGCCCGACATCATCACCTGCGCCAAGGGCCTGACGTCGGGGTACTCGCCGATCGGGGCGATGATCGCCTCCGACCGGCTGTTCGCACCGTTCGCCGACGGGACGTCGATGTTCGCGCACGGCTACACCTTCGGCGGGCACCCCGTCTCCGCGGCGGTGGCGCTGGCGAACCTGGACCTCTTCGAACGCGAGGGCCTCAACGCGCACGTCGCCGAGCAGGCGCCGGCGTTCAGGGCCACCCTCGACAAGCTGACGGATCTGCCGATGGTCGGGGACGTGCGCGGGGAAGGCTTCTTCTACGGCATCGAACTGGTCAAGGACAAGACCACGAAGGAGTCGTTCACCGACGACGAGGCCGAGCGGGTGCTGCACGGGTTCCTCTCCACCGCCCTGTTCGACGCCGGCCTGTACTGCCGCGCCGACGACCGCGGCGACCCGGTCATCCAACTCGCACCCCCGCTGATCTGCGGGCAGGCCGAATTCGACGAAATCGAAAACATCCTCCGCGGCGTCCTCACCGAAGCCTGGACGCTCCTGTGAACCACCAGGACCTACCCGGAATGTACGTCGGCGGCCGCTACCGGGACGGCGCCGCGGCCGAACGGTACGAGGTGCTCGATCCGGCCACCGGTGAGGTGATCTCGTCGCGCACCGAGGCCTCGGTCGACGACGTCGACGACGCGGTCGCCACCGCGAAGACCGCGTACGCGCAATGGTCGACGACGAGCCCGGGCGAGCGTTCCGCCGTCCTGACGCGGTGGGCCGCCGAACTCACCGAGATGTCCGATGATCTGGCGTCCACCGAAACCCGGCAAACGGGCAAGCCGATCAAGTTGTCGACCGAGTTCGACGTCCCCGGATCGATCGACAACGTGTCGTTCTTCGCCGGCGCGGCCCGCAATCTGGAGGGAAAGGCGTCGGGTGAGTACTCGCCCGACCACACGTCCAGCATCCGCCGGGAACCCGTCGGGGTGATCGGGTCGATCTCACCGTGGAACTATCCACTGCAGATGGCGGCGTGGAAGATCCTGCCCGCCGTCGCCGCCGGCAACACCATCGTGCTCAAACCTGCGGAGATCACTCCCCTGACGTCACTGCTGTTCGCCGAGGCGGCGACCCGCGCCGGAATGCCGGACGGCGTCGTCAACATCATCACCGGCCGCGGTGCGACCACCGGTTCGGCGCTGGTGTCGCACCGGGACGTGAGCATGGTCAGCTTCACCGGATCTACTCCCGTGGGACGGCAGATCGCGGCCGCCGCGGCCGGCAAGCGACTGCACCTGGAACTGGGTGGGAAGGCCCCGTTCGTGGTCTTCGACGACGCCGATCTCGAGGCGGCGATCAACGGGGCCGTCGCCGGTGCCCTCATCAACTCGGGCCAGGACTGCACCGCGGCCACCCGCGCCTACGTGCAGCGTCCGCTGTACGACGACTTCGTCGCCGGCGTCGCGTCGCTCATGGACACCGTCCACCTCGGCGCCCCGTCCGATCCCGGCACCGACATGGGCCCGTTGGTGTCGCGGAAACAGCAGCAGCACGTCGCCGGGTTCGTCGACCGCGCCCGCGACACCGGGGCGAAGATCGTCCGCGGCGGTGCCGTCCCCGGAGGCGACCTCGCATCCGGCTTCTACTACGAGCCGACGCTCGTCGTGGGCGCCGACCAGTCGAGTGAGATCGTGCAGCGCGAGATCTTCGGCCCCGTCCTCGTCGTCCTGCCGTTCGACGACGACGCGGACGGCATCGCGCTGGCCAACGACACCGACTTCGGGCTGGCGGCGTCGGCGTGGACAAGGGACCTGTACCGGGCGCAGACCGCCTCCCGCAACATCGCGGCGGGCTGCGTGTGGATCAACGACCACATCCCGATCATCAGCGAAATGCCGCACGGCGGTTACAAGGCGTCCGGCTACGGCAAGGACATGTCGACGTACTCGCTCGACGAGTACACCAATGTCAAGCACGTCATGTCCGACATCACCGGAACCGCGAGGAAGGACTGGCACCGGACGGTGTTCGGAGACCGGAACTGAGCCCGGTCGCCGGGGCGGCAGCAACTGCGGCCGTCCCGGCGACCGCGCCGGTTCTGCCAAGTCGCGCCGTGTGCGGGGTTACGCTGGCCAGCAGAGCGTTCGCTTCGACGGAGAGGCAGAAACGGTGCATGTAACTCCCTTCGCCTGGATTCTGACGATCGTGCTGATCGTCGCTCTCCTGGGGTTCGACTACTTCTTCCACGTCCGCCACGCGCACATCCCGACGTTGAAGGAAGCGGCGATCTGGTCGTCGATCTACGTCGGACTCGCCCTGATCTTCGGTGTCGCCGTCCTGATCTTCGGCGGCGTCGACATGGGCACCGAGTACTTCGCCGGCTACGTGACGGAGAAGGCGCTGTCCGTCGACAACCTCTTCGTCTTCCTCATCATCATCTCCAGCTTCCGGGTGCCGCGCGAAGACCAGCAGAAAGTGCTGCTGTTCGGCATCGTGTTCTCGATCTTCGCCCGGACGGGGTTCATCTTCCTCGGCGCCGCGCTCATCAACTCGTTCGCGTGGGTGTTCTACTTCTTCGGCCTCATCCTGTTGATCACCGCAGGCAACCTGCTGCGACCCGAGACCGAGGACTCGCACTCGGCCGACAACTTCATCATCCGCATCGCGAAGAAATTCATGCACACCACCGAGCAGTACGACGGCGACAAGCTGTTCACCGTCGAGAACGGCAAGCGGATGATGACGCCGATGCTGCTGGTGATGGTGGCGATCGGCGGCACCGACCTCCTGTTCGCCCTCGACTCCATCCCCGCGATCTTCGGCCTCACCCAGAACGTCTTCGTCGTCTTCACCGCCACCGTGTTCTCGCTGATGGGCCTGCGGCAGCTGTACTTCCTGCTCGACGGTCTCCTCGACCGCCTCATCTACCTGTCGTACGGCCTCGCCGCGATCCTCGCGTTCATCGGGGTCAAGCTGATCCTGCACGCACTGCACGAGAACAACCTGCCGTTCGTCAACGGTGGCGAACCGGTCGACGTCATCGAGATCAGCACCTTCGTGTCGCTGGGCGTCATCATCGGCATCCTCGTGATCACCGTGATCGCATCGCTCGCCAGCAAGAAGGGCAGGGCGCAGTCCACCATCGCCGGCGCGCGCCGGCACGCCGTCAACTACCTCGACCTCGACTACACCGCCGACATGGCCGAACGCGAACGCATGTACGACAGGCTGATCAACGAGGAAGAACAACTCAAGAAACTCGACCCGAAATTCAAGAAGATGGTCCGCGAGGAAACGGCACTCCTGGACCTCATCAAACGCGCCCACAACGAGCACGACGCGTTCCTCAAACAGAATTAGCTGAACGCAGTCGAAGCGCCCACCGGATCCGGCGGGCGCTTCTTCGGCTCGTGCCCCATCCCCATGCGGGCACGTGCGTGTCTACCTCCTCCTCATCCTCATGCCGCCGTCCGCCATTCCCATGGCGGTGATACCGAGACCCAGCAGACACACGACGATGCCGCAGACCACGTTCGACCAGATCATTCCCGCCGTGGTGGTTACTCCGACGACCAACCACGGGCTGACGATCATCCACAGTCCGAGCAGTGGCGCGACAAACGCCATGCCGTGCGTGCGTGAGTAGGCCGACGTGAAACCGACCGCGAGCAGTGCCACCGCAATACCCGACAGCAGATTGCACATCGCCAGGCCAGACTGGCTGGCGAACCCGACAATCCACGGCGACGCCGCCATGTAGAGGCCCGCCATGAACATCAGGCCCTCGGTGACCTGCGTCATCGGCTGTTCCGAGACTCGGTCGTAGCGAGCCCGCAACTCGGCGATATCAGGGTGTCTCTCGATCGACATGCCTGGTGTCGTCATCACCCACCTCCTAGAAAGAGAACCAATCCCTACCCAGGGGGTGCCCCGAACTTCGTACGGCAAACCAGCGGTGACCAGGTAATTTTTCCGAATACCCGGCTACCGACCAGTCCCCACGAACGGCGACGATCAGCCGACCTTGGGCAGGCGTCCAGGGACGGGCATACTCGAAGTGTGTGGTGGATTGCCTGGATCGCGCTCGCGTGGATAGCACTGTCCGTGCCCCTCGCGATCCTCATCGGACGGGCAATTCGGCAGAAAGACCTGCGCGAACTGCCTACCACGGAGAACGCGACGAGCAAGCACGACCCTCCCGACCGCACGGTTGCCTGACCGCGCCGTGCGCGAG
Organism: Rhodococcus sp. NPDC057529; assembly: GCF_042802055.1. Classification (NCBI taxonomy): domain Bacteria; kingdom Bacillati; phylum Actinomycetota; class Actinomycetes; order Mycobacteriales; family Nocardiaceae; genus Rhodococcus; species Rhodococcus sp. NPDC057529. The sequence goes on along the minus strand of NZ_JBHVEY010000002.1, from coordinate 277,997 downwards.
CCCGATGCAGCTTGGAAGAATGACGGGATGGCGCTGCCCTTCTATCCCCTCGTATTCATGAACTTCCTGTTCGCGGCGACCACACTGTGCCTCGCACGCCCCTCCCACCTGACCGCTGGCGCCACCGTCGTCGCCGCCGTGGTCTGGATCTTCGGCAACGGCCCGCTCGAGGGCCAGGTGCTCTGGGAATTCGACGCCACCCACGGCCTCACGGTGTCCGATCTGCTGTCCGTTGCGGCCGTCGCGATCGCCGTCTGGACCTTCTCGACCATCGGGGACCGACCATGGGCGCGGCGAACAACGCGGCGCCGCAGGAAGCTACTTCGGTCCCGGTACTGAGCGGCGCCAGGAAACTATCCACGCCTCAACGACGAACCGACCACCCGCAACACGCGAGGTGATGTCATGTGCCAGTGCGCGCTGTCGACGACACGGTTCCGGACGGCGCCCGCCACATGGGGCGCCCAGCTCGTGGCTGCGGCCGATCCCGTCGGATCGTCGCGACCCGCGGTGAAGAACGCGACGTCGCCGCGAAAGACCCCCGGGGTGTGGTGGTCCAGCACCGCGCACGTGTGCGCCGCACTCTCGATGAGCACCTCGATCTGCTCACGGCCGAGAACGGCCATCGGCCCACCCACCGCGGCCAGCAGGTCCACCGCGGATTCGGGTGTCATGTCCGCGACGGCCGCCGGCACGTCTCCCTCGACACCGATTCCCGCCAGCAGGTCGCTCACGCTCAACGGCATCTCGGTGTCCCTCGAGTCCGGTTGCTGCGCGTAGCTGTCGAGCATCACGAGGGTCGCCACCTCGGCCCCCGCCGCCTGGAGTTGCACCGCGACGGCATGCGCGAGAACACCGCCGAGCGACCAGCCCAGCAGGTCGTACGGACCGTCGGGCTGGATCCGGCGGATCTCCTGCACGTACCTCGCGGCGAGGTCGTCGATCGACGTCGGCGGCGTGGCCTCGCCAGCGATCGCCGGTGACTGCAGGCCGTAGATCGGCCGATCGGGATCGATGCGGGATGTCAGACCGGTGTAGCACCAGGCGAGTCCCACGATCGGATGGATGCAGAACAGTGGGCGCCCCTCCCCCGCCGTCCTGATGGGGAACACCACCTCGAGCGCCCCGTCCCGTTCCGGGTCGGCCGAGCACATGCGGGCGGCGATCGAACTCGGCGTCGGATCCGTCATCACCGTCTGCAGTGACACCGCAACACCCGTCGACGCCTCGAGGGCACGCACCACCCGCACCGCCGTCAGGGAGTTTCCGCCCAGCTCGAAGAAATTGTCGTCCGCACCCACCCGCTCGACGCCTAGCAACTCACCGAAAACGGTGGCGACCGCGATCTCGGTCTCTGTGCTCGGGGCGCGGAAGGCGCGGGGTTCGAACCGTGGTTTCGGGAGCGCACACCGGTCGAGTTTGCCCGCCGACGCCAATGGAAACTCGTCGAGAATCATGATCGTCGACGGCACCATGTACGACGGGAGCCGTTCTCGCGCACAGGCTGTCACGTCGTCAATATCGATCTGCAGGCCCTGCTCGGCGACGACGTACCCGACGAGGTGGTCACCGCCACGCTCGTCGGAGACCGGCGCCACGGCTGCCCGGGACACACCCGCCGCCGCCTCCAGCACCGCCTCGACCTCCCGCAGTTCGATTCGCAGTCCACGCAGCTTGACCTGGAGATCGGTGCGGCCCAGATACACCAGTCGGCCCTCTTGGGCCCATTTCACGCGATCCCCCGTGCGGTAGAGGCGGGCTCCGCGCCGTCCGAAGGGGTCGGCGACGAAGCGTTCCGCGGTGAGCGCGCTCCGCCCCACATACCCCCGCGCCACCTGGTCGCCGCCGAGGTAGAGCTCACCGGCGACCCCCACGGGGACCGGACGGAGCCGCGCATCCAGCACGTACGCCTGGGTGTTCCGCACCGGCGCACCGATCGGCACCCGCGCACCCACAGAATCGTGCACCTCGTGCGCGGTCGTGGTGATCGCCGCCTCGGTGGGACCATACGTATTGTGGAATGCGCCCGGCCGCAGAGCGATCACGTCCTCCGCCAGCTCGGCCGGCATCTCCTCGCCGCCCACGTACAGATGCCGCAGAGACGACAGCGTCTCCCCCTCGCCCGTCGCGAGGAATGCGGCCAGCACCGACGGCACGAAATGCATCATGGTGATCCGGTGTTCGCGGATCATGTCGGCCAGATAGTCGAGTTCACGATGCCCGCCGGGGCGCGTCACCACCAGCCGAGCACCCACGACCAGAGGCAGGAAGACCTCCCACACGGAGACGTCGAAGGTGTACGGCGCCTTGAGCATTCCGCGATCGTCCGCGGTGACCGCGTACTCGTCGGTCAGCCAGCGCAGCTGATTCACGATCGCGGCGTGGCTGACCGTCACCCCCTTGGGCCGGCCCGTCGATCCCGACGTGAACAGGACGTAGGCCGTGTTCTGCGGCCGCAGCGGACGGACCCGGTCGGTATCGCGGATCGGGTGCACGTCGAACCCGGACAGGTCGACGGTGTCGATGTCGACGTACGCGCCGCCGGGCGGCAGAGAGGCGCGGGTCCACGACGTGGTGAGCACCAGTCCGGGTGCCGCGGAGTCCAGCACGTCCGCGATGCGCTCGGCCGGGTGTTCGGGGTCGATCGGCACATAGCCGCCGCCGGCGCGGAGGACGGCACACATTCCGACGATCATCTCCGTCGACCGTTCGAGCACGAGCGCCACGAGGGAGTCCGGGCCCGTTCCCCGCTCCACCAGCATTCTCGCGAGGCGGTTGACCCGCGCATCGAGTTCGCCGTACGTCAGCACGTCGCCCTCGAACGCGACGGCGACCGCGTCCGGGGTGCGGGCCATTTGGGAATCGAGGAGATCCACCAGAGTCGCCGCGTCCGATGCCACGTCCGTCGCATTCCATGCCCCCAGCATCCGCGCCGACTCGTCGCCGGTCAGCAGCGGCACGTCGCAGACCTGCTGCCCCGGTTGCGTTGCGAACGCCTCCAGGACGCGGACCACACCCTGCGCGAACCGTTCCGCCGTCTCGGAGTCGAACAGTTCGGTGGAGTACGTGAGGGTCCCGGTGATGCCTGCGGGGGCGCCCTGGGCGTCGTAGCTGTCCGACAGTGAGAAGTCGAGGTCGAACTTGGTGACGTGCGTGTCGATCTCGAGGGGCGCAAGGGTCAGACCCGGCAGTTCCAGCACCGCCGGCGCCTGATTCTGGAATGCGAGCATCACCTGAAACAGAGACGAATACGATTGGGAACGAGCAGGATTGAGAATCTCGACGAGACGCTCGAACGGCACGTCCGCGTGGGCCATCGCATCGAGATCGGTCGCACGTACCTGCGCCAGCACGTCGAGGAGCGACGCGCCGGGATCGACGTCCGCCCGCAGCACCAGGGTGTTGACGAACATGCCGACCACGTCGTCGAGCACCCGCTCACCGCGGCCCGCGACCGGTGTGCCGATCACGATGTCCGAGGTTCCGGTCACCCGCGCCAGCAACACCGACAGGGCGGCGTGTAGCACCATGAACAGTGTCGAATCGTGCTGCTGCGCAATCTCGCCGAGGCGGCGATGGGTGTCGGCGTCGATGGCCACGGGCACGGCGGCGCCCCGATTGTTGCGCACCGCCGGGCGGGGGCGATCGGTCGGCAGTTCGAGGAATTCGGGGATCCCCGCGAGCGTGCGTGTCCAGTAGTCGAACTGGGTCGCCGCCACGGATTCCGGGTCACGTTCGTCGCCCAGCACCTCCCGCTGCCACAGCGCGAAGTCGGCGTACTGGACCTCGAGCGGCGCCCACCCGGGACGTTCCCCCCGCGACCGCGCCAGGTATGCCTTCGCCACGTCCCGGCCCAGCGGTGCCATCGAGACGCCGTCCGCGCTGATGTGGTGTACCACGACGACGACGATCAGTTCGTGTTCGCTGACCTGGAGAAGTCGCGCTCGGATCGGGACCGCGGCCGAGACGTCGAACCCCGTGGCGAGGACGGAAAGCACGTGAGCGTCCACGACGTCCGCTGTGACCGCCACCGGGGACAGGTCCAGCTCGACGTGTTCTGCGGGCAGCACGACCTGGACCGGATCGCCGTTTCTTTCGGGAAACACCGTCCGCAGCGATTCGTGCCGTTCCAACACATCCCGCAGCGCCTGCTGCAGGGCGGGCACGTTCAGGTCTCCGGTCACCCGAACGGCCAGCGGAATATTGTACGCCGGGGAGGCCGGGTCGAAGCGGCTCAGGAACCACATCCGCTGCTGCGCAGGCGACAGCGGAACATGTTCCGGTCGCGATCGCTGCGACAGGACCGGACGGTTGCCCGTGCCGAGCAGCGTCGACACCTGCTCGGCCAGCGCTTCCACCGTCTTTGCCTCGAACAGCATCCGGACAGGCACATGTGCGTTCAGCGCCTCACCCAACCGGGCGGCCGCCTGCGTCGCGATAAGCGAATTGCCGCCCAGCGCGAAGAATTCGTCGTCGAGTCCGACCTGCTCCACGGCGAGGACCTCGGCGAACACGGCGACGACAGTCTCCTGCACCGCCGACTCGGGTGCCCGGAAGACCCGCGACTCGAGTACCGGCGCCGGCAGTGCCTTCACGTCGATCTTGCCCGAGGGGTTCAGGGGAAACGCGTCGAGCACCACGACCGCAGACGGCACCAGGTACGACGGCAACACGTCTTCGAGTCTCTTGCGCAACAACTCCACATCGAGGGAACCGCGGGGCACGACGTACGACACCAACGCGTCGGCGCCTGCCGCGTTGGGCCGCGCCACCGTGATCGCGCCGTCGACTTCGGCGACCCGGCTGATCAGCGCGTCGACCTCCCCCGGTTCGATGCGGACACCACGAATCTTCACCTGGCGGTCCACTCGCGCGATGAACTGCAGATTGCCGTCGGCGCGGCGATGCACCAGGTCGCCGGTGCGGTACATGCGGACACCGCCCGCCGCGGCGACGAACCGCACCGCCGACCGCCCCGGGTCGCCGACGTAGCCGCGGGCCAGCCCGGAACCGGACAGATACAGTTCGCCGATCGCACCGACGGGGACCGGACGTAACCGGTCGTCGAGCACCCCGCCGGTGGTGCCGGAAATCGGTCCGCCGATGGTCACGTGGCCGTCGACCGCAGCAAGGGTGGCCACGACGGTCGACTCCGTCGGCCCGTAGGCGTTGAGCATCCGCCGGCCGGCGCTCCACGCCGCCGCGAGATCCGGATGCAACGCCTCACCGCCGACCGCGACGACTTCGATGTGCTCGAGCCCCTCCACGCTCAGCGAAGACAGCACCGCCGGCGTCGAAAGGTAATGGCTCACCCGGTGTTCCACGAGCACCCGCTGCAGATCCGGTCCCGCGTACACCTCCGCGGGAGCGACCACGAGGCAGGCACCGGAACCGAACGCGAGCAGCGCCTCCAGGAGCGCGGCGTCGAACGTGGGGTTGTACGCGTGGAGCACGCGCGACTCCGACGTGACCCGGTACCGGCGGACCGCTTCCTCGGTCAGCGAGGACACCCCGCGGTGTGGGACCATCACCCCCTTGGGCGTACCCGTGGAACCCGATGTGTAGATGACGTACGCCACCTCGTCCGGGTGCACCGGAACACGCACCGGCGGAACCTCGTTCAGATAGTCGCCTGCCGTCACCGGCAGCCACGTGATCCGGGAACCGCCCACCGACATCGCCCCGACCCCGATGCACACGTCGGCCTCGGTCAGCACCCGTTCCAGACGTTCCGCCGGATGCGTCGGATCCACCGGGACGAAGGCGGCACCGGTCTTGGTGATGGCCCACAGCGCGATCATGAAGTCCACCGACCGCGGCAGGGCGAGAGCGATCACGCGGCCAGGGCGCGCACCCGCGTCGATCAGGACGTGCGCGAGCGCATCGGCGCGTGCGTCGAGGTCACGGTAGGTGAGGGTCACCCTGCCGTCGGAGAGCGCCTGCGCGTCCGGGAATTCGCGGGCGGTGCCGGTGAGAATGTCGGACAGCGTTCTCGGTGCGGACGGTTCGCCGCCGTCGAGGAGTGCGCCGGCAGCGAGGCCGATGCTGCCCACTTCGATCTCGGGACGGTCGATGCCCGCGGCCAGGACATCGACGAACAACTCGGCCAGCGAGCGGACGGTGGCGGCGTCGAACAGCGACGGCGTGTAGGTGACCACACCGTCCACGCCGGCGGGATCGTGATCCGACCAGCGCTCCGAGTACGTGAACGCCAGATCGAACGGCGTCGGAACGGTGCCGTTCTCGGACGTCGGCGTGAGCGCGAGCGACACCTGTGGCCGATCGCCACCGAGCAGGTCGGCGAGTGCCTCGAACGGCACGTCCGCGTGCTGGAACGCCGCAACGTCGAAGCTCCGGACCTGCTCGAGGACCTCGAGAAACGACATGGCGGGGGTGACACGGGTCCGCAACGCCACCGTGTTCGCCCGGTCTCCCGTCAGCCCTGCCTCGCCGCCGATCACGATGTCGCGGTGAACACCGATGCGGGCGAGAAGGATTGCGAGACTGGCCCGCAACACGGTGAACAGCGTCACGCCCTGCTCGCGGGCCAGCCGTGCGGCGGCCTCGTGGCGATCGGAGTCGATCGAGAACTCGTGCACCCGGTCCGACGGAGACGCAATTCCCCCGACCATCCGGTCCGTCGGCACCGGCGACGACGAACCGACGCCGCGCAGCGCCCGCTGCCACCGTGCGAGGCTGCTGTCCCCCGAAGAATGGGACGACAGCCGCTCCAGTCGCCCGTCGACGTACCGCCCGCGATCCCCGGTGCGGTACATCCGCACTCCTCCGGCGCCCCGCGCACCCGCCGGCACGAACGGGTCGGCCACGAACCGTCCTGCGGTGCTCGGGGGCCGACGGTGAAATCCCCGGGCCACCTGCTGCCCTCCCACATACAGTTCCCCGACCGTTCCGGGCGGCACGGGACGCAACGCCCTGTCCAGCACGTAGACGCGGGACCCGGCATCGAGGTAGGTGGGTTGCGCGGGGCCGCGCTCGCCGCGGTGGCGGTGCCCGACCGTGCCGCCGCCGACGAGGGGCGCCCACAGGTCGGCGACGACGCCGTCGCCGTCGCCGCCCGACCGCGCCCGCGCCAGGACATTCGCGTGGGTCACCGCGACCGGCTCCGAGCCCACGGGGCAGAGCACGTAGGCGACCCGATCCGGGTGGATGGGCCCCGGCTCCGGCGCCGTGACGTCGAGTGCACCGAACTCGACGTCATCCAGGAAAACGGTCGGGTACCCGCCGTGCGGAATCGCGTCGGCGTCGGCGCGACTGATCAGCACGAGGGTCGGCAATACGTCGGCCAGCAGGTACCGAATGCGTTCGGTCGGGTGGTCGGGGCTCAGGGGCAGGCAGGTCGCGCCCGACCGCAGCACGGCGACGTGGGCAACCACGTTGTCGATCGGATTCGTCAGTCCGACGGCAACAATGCTCGAAGCTCCGACCCCGGATCCCTTCAGCGCCCGCGCCAGAACAGCCGACCGGCGGTCGACCTCGGCATAGGAGACCGCCTCCTCACCGCAGGTGACCGCGACGGCGTCCGGGATGTCGGCAACCCGCCGGAGGAAGACCTCGGGCAGCGACGCGACGTCGTGCGCAGAATCCTGCGTTCCGCCGACGGCCAGGGCCCGCTCTTCCGGTGTCAACAGGTCGATCGCGCTGAGCGCGACACCCGGGTCCTCGGCGACCACCGCGAACAGCCGGTGCAGCCGCCGGGCCCACTGCTCCACGGTCCGCCGCTCGAAACGGTGCACTGCGTAGCGCAACACCCCCTCGAACCGGTCGCCGGGCCCGTCGAGCCGGCCACGCAGCGACACCACCAGATCGAGGCCGTCGAACTCCCGTTCCGTCTCCGCGTCCATCGACAGCATCACCTGGAAGAGTGGATGACGGCCGAGCGACGGCTTCTGCCCGGCAATGTCGACAACGTGCGCGAACGGCACCCCGCCGTGCGCTCGGGCGGCCTGCTCGACGCGGTGCGTCTCCGCCAGGAACTCGTCGAACGTCAGCTGTGGACCGAGTCTGCTGCGCAGCACCAGCGGCCCGGCATCGTCATCGCCCCCTCCGCAGTGGCCGTCCGCGAGGACCGCACCGATGGCGAGGTCGTCCGCATCGCTCACGACGGACAGCAACACCGCGACGGCGGCGTGGACGACCGTGAACGGCGAAACCGCCTGTCCTGCCGCCAGTTCGTGCACCTTCCGGTACAGGGCGGGCTCCACGGCGAACGGAACCAGGCCGGTATCGCCTCCCGAGACTTCAGAGTCCGCCGGCAGCGTCAGAGGCGGGAGACCTCTGAGTTGCTCTGTCCAGTAACGCAACTCGCGGGCATAGGGCGCGGGAATCGGCAACGCGGAGCGATCGACCTTGCCACTCGGCGTGAGCGGTACGGCATCGAGGATGGTGACCGTCGAAGGCACCATGTACGTCGGCAGTCGCTCGGCCACCGCGGCGAGAACCTCGTCGGGATCGAGGCCGGTGCCGTGAACGTAGCCATCGACAGCCAACTCGCCGTTCCGGTCGTGGGCCACCGCGATCGCCGTGTCGACTCCCGGATGCCGGCCGAGAACCGCGGTGATCTCACCCAATTCGACGCGGAATCCGCGAATCTTCACCTGATCGTCGGCGCGGTCGACGAATTCCAACTCGTGGTTCTTCGACCACCGCACGAGATCGCCGGTCCGATACATGCGCTGCAGGTCGGTCGCGAACGGGTTCGCGACGAACCGTGTCGCACTCGCACCCGGACGCTCCAGGTATCCGCGACCCACGCCGGGACCGGACAGATACAACTCGCCCACCACCCCCGCCGGCACGGGTTGCAGGAAGCGGTCCAGCACCACTGCCGACACTCCCTCGATCGGTCGCCCGATCGTGGGCTGGGAACCGGAGTGCAGCGCTTCGGTGGCCGTGGCCCACACGGTGACTTCCGTCGGCCCGTACAGGTTCAGGACAGTTCGGCCGACGCCCCACCGCGCCACCAGTTCCGGCGGGCACACCTCACCCGCGACGGCGAGTACCTCGAGGTCGGGCAAGCCGGCCGGATCCATCTGCGCCGGGACCGCCGGTGTCGTGGTCCAGTGGGTGATGCGCTCACGGCGCAGCAGGTCGGTCATCGCCCTTCCTCCGCGCACCGGCGGCGGCGCGATCACCAACGTGGCACCCGCCGTGACGGCGACCAGCAGTTCGTGAATCGAGGCGTCGTAGGAGGGCGATGCGCACATCAGCACCCGAGACCGGGAATCCGCCGCGTAGAGCCGTCGCAATGCGGCAGCGTGATTCGCAAGTCCCCGGTGCGGCATCGTGATTCCGCGCGGCGCCCCCACCGAGCCGGACGTGTAGATGACGTAGGCGGCATTGTCCAGCCTGATCGGATGCGTCAATTCCGTATCGGCGATCGGGGTGCCGTCACCCGGGGCGTCGGAGACATCCACCCAGCGGACACCCGTGGGCACCACCCCCGGATCGACGGTGACGGCGACCGTGACACCGGATTCCTCGATCATGTGCGCGATGCGTTCGGCGGGGTAGTCCGGGTCAACCGGAACGAACGCCGCACCGCACCGCGCGACGGCCCATACCGCCACCACCTGGTCGATCGAGCGCGGTAGCATCAACGCAACGCGGTTGCCGACGCCGACCCCTCGAGCGAGCAGCCTGCGCGCGAGCCGATTCGATCGCTCGTGCAGATCCCGGTAGGTCATCTCGACGTCGCCGCAGCGGACCGCGATCGTGTCGGAATCCGCTGTCAGGTCCAACAAGTCCGGAAGGATGCGCGGCTCCACCGACGCAGGACCGTCGAGCGGGACCAGCGCGTCGAGTTCGTCCCGGGCGAGCAGCGGCAGGCTACCCACGGCCGCGTCGGCGTCCGCGCCCACGAATCCACCCAGATAGTCGAGAAATCTCGCATGGTGGCCGGCGAGTTCTTCACGCTCGTACACGGCCGGGTTGCCCTCGAAGTCCACGCGAACGTTCCGCCCGGCCGCACCGGGATAGATCGCCACCGCGAGATCGTCGACCGGACCGGCCGTGAGAACGTTCAATTCACCGAGAACGTCCCCCCACCACGTCTCGGCGTGAAACATCATGATGTTGACCATCGGTCCGAAACCGCGGCCGACGCGCGACGTCGACCGCATGTCGTGGAGTATGTCTTCGTACCGGAAACGTTGATGCCGCAGCGCACCGGTCAGTTCCAGTTGGACACGACGCACCAGATCGTGTGTGGTTCCGTGGGGATCCACCTCGATCCGGAGTGGAACGATGTTGGCCACGCTGCCGCCCGAACGGCGCGCACCCGCTGTGGTGCGGGCCGACACCGGAAGACTCAACACCACATCCAAATTGCCCGTCATCCGCGCGAGAAATGCGGCGAACGCCGCCACCACGATCGGCACCTCGAACGAATTCCACTCCTGCGCCAGCGCTTTCAGCTCGGCCACGACGACCGGGTCCATCACCTCGCCGGCGAGCAACGACACCGCCGACGGGGCGCTCTCCCGGTCGGTCAACCGGGATGGCTCGGGCAGGTTCTGTGTTCGTTCGGACCAGTACTTGCGATCGATGTCGAAGCGGCGGGACCGCGGGTACGCGTCCTCGGATTCGTACAGTTCCCGTAGCGGCACGGCCTTCGACGCGGGAGCTGCCGTGCGCTCCACCGCATGCGTGTACAACTCGGCCACCCGGTTCATCAGCACCATGGCGCCGTAGCCATCGAGGATCAGATGGTGCGCGAACGTGGCCAGGAAGTAGTGGTCGCCGCCGACGTGCAGCAGGCTCGCCGAGATCAGGCGATCCCGGTACACCGACATGGGCCTGCGGCGGCGCTCGTCCATCCACCGGTGCGCCTCGGCCACCGGATCTTCGTGGGACCGCAGGTCGATGTACGCGAGTTCGTCCTCGATCGTCTCGTCCGCCAACTGGTACGGCTCACCCGCGTGGTCGACGAGCCGCACCCCGGGTGACTCGATGTCGAAGGAGCCCTGCTCGGACGCCCATTTCAACGCGCCGACGTCGACACGCCCACGGAGCTCGACGTACTGTGCGACGAGAATGGGAACGCTCGGGTCCAACTGCTGCGCGAACCACAGCCCTTTTTGGGCATGCGAGAGCGGGAAGGCACGTGAATCCAGTTCACCTGCAGTTTTACGCGGGAACCCCGAGCCCACTATCCGTCCCCCCGATCTACCACTTGCCGAACCGCCCGAACGGTGGCCGTATACGTATAGGTGTTGCAGCGGAAATCGTTACAGTGACCCTACTCGCAGTCCCAGCACGTTCGCAGCGCTCACCTAGCGGCTACCGGCAACATTCCCGCACGCACTCGCAGTACTGCATCCAACCACCTCCGAACAGGAACGTGAAGCACACACCCCTTACTCTTCTATCGGAACAGACACGGACAGAGGAGAATACGGCGTGCCGCAAGTTCACGAACTTCGCCGGAAACGAGACGGCGGCGGCGAAAACGGCCGTCGTGACACGATAAGCAGCTGTCCGGGGCGACCCTCACGCGACCGACAGTTCAGCTACGCGACCAGAAACCTCATCCTCGATAGCTAGGAGCAGACCCGAATGGACGCGAAGTCGCCCAACAACTCCCACAGCGACGGTTCGACAGCCGCTGAGGCACCGACCGAACCGCGCCGCTCGACCGCTCGACGACGGGTGCTGATCGGTGCGGGCGTAGCCGCCGCCGCTGTCGTCGCATGGGTCGGGTTCTCCGCCTGGCAGGTCCAGCACAACCTCACCGGAGCGCGGGACAACGCGCAACTCGCCAAGAATTCGCTGCTCGACGGCAACACCGAGGGTGCCCAGCGAGCGGCAGCCGAAGCACGGGAACGAGCAGCAGACGCCCAGGACAATCTGCATTCGGCCCCCTGGAGTTCACTCGCCGCCGTCCCCGGGCTCGGAGCACCGTTCGAATCGGCGCAGCAGATGTCCGATGTCGTAGTCGGATTGACGCGTGACGTCCTCACCCCGGCGGTCGACGTCGGCGTCGCGTTGTCACCCCGAGATCTGATCGGCGAAGGCGGCAGCGTGCAACTCCAACCGCTGCGTGACGCCGCACCGGCGTTACAGGAAACGTCGATCGCAGCACGGAACCTTGCCACCCAGGCACAGGACATTCGCGGCGCCGGGTACATCGGGCTGGTGGACGATGCGCGAACCGAACTGCAGACTCAGACCGACGACGTGGCGAAACTCCTGGAGAACACGACGATCGGCGCCAAAGTGCTTCCGGCGATGCTCGGCCTCGACGGCCCTCGGAGCTACTTCCTCGCCTTTCAGACCAACGCAGAGGCACGCGGCACCGGCGGACTCGTCGGCGGCTACAGCGTCATCCGGGCCAGCGACGGAAAACTCGGCATCGAGAAGCTCGGCAAGAACACCGAAGTGTCCTACGACAAGCGTCCGCTCGACCTCGGTCCCGACTACAAGAGCATGTACGGCAACTACAACCCCTCGGTCGACATCCGCAACAGCAACCTGAGTTCCCACTTTCCGTACGCAGGCCGGATCTGGCAGTCCATGTGGGCGCAGGAGTCGGGCGAACGAGTGGACGGAGCGATCGCGACCGACCCGGTAGCCCTGAGCTACGTACTGGCCGCCGTCGGCCCGGTCACCCTGCCCGACGGCGAGGTCGTCGACGCAAGCAACGTCGTCGAACTCACCGAATCCACCGCCTACACCCGCTTCATCACCAACGAGGCCAACTACACCGAGGACAACGCCGAACGCAAGGAATACCTGCAGACCATCGCCGGCAAGGTCGTCGAGAAGATGACCGGCAAGATCGACTCACCTCAGCGACTGCTCGACGCGGTCGGTCGAGCCGCCGGGGAACGCCGCATCGCGGTGTGGAGTTCGCATCCCGAAGAGCAGGCAATACTCGCCGACACCACACTGGGATACACGGTGCCCGAAGATCCCGCCCCGTACGCCGGCGTCGTGATCAACAACAACGGCGGCAACAAGCTGGACTACTACCTCGACCGCGAGATCGATTACACCGCCGCCGACTGCACGGGCGACACCCGTACGTCCGCAGTCACCGTGCGACTGACCAACAACACCCCGGACACCAATTTCCCGCGCATCGTCGCAGGCACGTTCAAGGACAAGCCCCTGCCGTACGGCACCAACCTCGCCATGGTCTCACTACTGTCGACCAACGGCGCGACCCTGACGAAGGCAAGCATCGACGGCAAACAATCGTTCGCCATCCAGGGAAAAGAATTGGGTCACCCGGTCTTCACGGTTCCCGTCACCATCCCGAAGGGCGCAACCGTCGAACTGCGATACGAACTGAACGAGCCCACCGCACCAGGTGAGGCACGGGTGCCGGTCCAGCCGCTCGTCGACGACCCGAAGGTGACCACAGACGTGCCGAACTGCGGGAGTTGACGTGCGGTGTCATCCCCGTTCGGCACTCTGGGGCGCAGGCACGGCGGGTTCCTTCTCGCCCTGTTCGAACATCGGTCTCCGGCGCATGCCGAATACGCTGCGCTGCCGCACCAGAAGAGACAGCGTGTAGTAGACACCGGAGGCCAGGACGGCGACGACGGCCATCGTCGTCACCGTCCTGGAACTTCCCAGGAAGACGACGGCAACGACCTCGAGACACACTGCGACGAGGCCGACGACACTGATCAGATGTGCACGCCCCAACGACACTGCGGCCTGCACGTTCACGGTCGCCGAGGAGAAGAGAACGACCCCGAAGGTGAGTATCGCCGCCAGAGGAACCGATTCGGCATAGGCGCCCCCGAACAGCAGGGGCACCACCCAGACGGCGCCCCCGCTCCAGACCACGCCGAAGCACAGTGCTCCGGCCAGAACCGACAGGGGAACACGAACAGCGTTCTTCAACAATTCGTCGCGCCGCTTGGCACCACTGATTCGCAGGCCGACGGAGTGAACCAGCGGAAACGCCACGAACGCATAACTGAACGCCACCACATAGACACCGGTGGCGTGCGCGCCGAGAAACAGTGAGCACAGCAGTTGGTCGACGCGGATGAGCAACACATCTGAAATCTGCCCCGGAAGGGACTTCAGCGCGTAGGCCCAATCGATTCCTCGGTCTCGGCGATGATGTCCTCTCCCATACCGGAATATGGCTGCGAACTGCGCGAGCTGGCTCACGATGTACACGACGCAGACGGTGACGATGTCGATCCGGTCGACAATCGCGAGGCTACAGATGCCGATACCGGACAGACACGCGCCGACGACCTGATACCGGGCGATGACGTTCGTACCGCCCTCGACCACAGCCAGGGACAGAATCGTCATTCTCACTGCGCCGAAATACGACAATGCGAGCAGAACGAAAATCGCGAGCAATTCGCCGGGCGAGAGTCCGCCGAACCAGACGTAGACAGCCACCACGCTCATCAGCAATGTCAGGACCAAGATCACCGGGTTGGATCGCGCGGCCGCGAACCTCGCGGTCGCCACGTCGGATCCCTCCGCGACAAGTTTTCGTGCAGCGGCCGGTGTTCCGATCGACGCGAACACCGGAATGACCGCAACCAGAATGAGAGCCACCCCGAGGTAACCGCGGTCGGTGGGGCCGAGGTCGCGCGCCAGTATCGGCCCGGTCACCAACTGGACGAGCAGCGGCGAGTACTGGCCGGCGACGAGAACGGCAAGGCGCCTGTCGGCGAGCAGTCTCACGTCAGCCGACCTCGAGGAGCGTGCCGAGCATCCTGTCGGTCGCCGCTGCGCTGACTCGACTGAGACGTGAGCCCACCTCGGCCAACTCCCAAGAGTCGTACCGCTCCGTCGTGTCGACGCTCGCCACGATCGCCGACGCGGGCACGTCGCGCAGTGCCGAATCGGGAGCCCACGTCGCCAGGTACTCGGACAACTTGGGGATGCGGTCGAGACCGACGACAGCCGTTCCATAAGCCATCGCCGTGATACTTCCGTGCAGGCTCGTGCCCACATAGCACTCCGCCGACGCGATTTCCGCGGCCACCTCCCGCACGTTGCCCGGTTTGACCAGCCGCACCCGGCTCGTCGTTTTCGACAACTGCCGGAACAGCCGCCGCAGGGCGGTCAGATCCGAATGCCCGCCTGCCAGACCGATCGCCAGCAGTCTGATCTCGTACCGCTCCGACAGCGCACGAAGCTGCGTCACGACCTCGTCCTCGTGCCCCCGCAGCCAATGTCGCGAGCACTGGAAGACCAGAGTCCGCGACCGCTTCGGTGCCGTAGGGAAGAGCCTGTCGATGACGGCCGCCGAGTCGGGAGCGAGATCCGCGTCGACTCCGTGAGAACGCAGAATCTCGACGCTGGCGTTGTCCCGCACGCTGAGGTATTTGCCGGCGCGGAGCGAATCGAGTACCCGGACACGATCATCGTCGGACAACGTGTCGACGCTCGTCGCACCGACCGCGTTGTACACCACGGGCACCTTCCGGCTCGTCGTCACGTCCGGTACCAATGGCAGATCCCACATCCCTCCCGCGAGGGTGCGGCAGATCCTCGACAGTCGCCGACGTGGAACGGTTCGATGGAGAGCGGCCACCGCGAGGTCGAATCCGCTGGGGATCGAGTGCCGGGTCAGGTCGTACCACGTCGCGCTCAGCACCTCGCCACCCGCGACGACACAACCTGTCGGCAGTTGGTCCGCGAAGGATCGCCGCAGATCCCTCGCACTTCCGGAACTAGAGGTACCCCAACCCTTCCCCCGCGCACCCCACAGCGCATAGTGCGACAGTGTGCTGTCGCTCAACGCCGCCCAACGACTCTCCAACACCAACGGGAACAAGAGGTCGCCGTAATTGAATCGGTCGAATGCGCCGACACTGACCACGTTCGGTGGTGTCACTGATCTCCCCGCACCTTCTCGGACTCGTGGCGAGGTCTGGTCCGGCATCACTCGAGCACACGAGCTTCCGCGTCACAGAGCACCGTACAACACCTTCGAATAGCTCTGGCACACCTGTTCCCACGTGTAATGGGTTCGCTGGCGCCGTTCGGCTGCGACACTCAGTTCGTCCATCAAGGCATGGTCGGAGAGCACTCGGTCGAGCTCATATGCGATTTCACGAGAATCCGGCTCGACGAAGGTCGCGGAATCCTGGAGCACTTCACGGTTGTACACGGTGTCCCGCGCGACGATCGGCGACCCGCACGCCATCGCCTGAACCAAGGCCGGGTTGGTACCACCGACGCTGTGCCCGTGAAAGTATGCGCCGGCGTGCTGCCACAGCGCGAAGAGCTTCTCGTCGTCGCTGAGGTGACCCAACCAGTGGATCCGATTGCTGGTTGCGGCCAAACTCTCCGCCCGAAGGTCGAAGTCACCGCCGTATCCGGAGGATCCGACGATCACCACATCCCAGCGCTCACTCAACTCCCGTGCCGCATCGAAGAATTCACCCACGGTGTTCTCCGGCACGAACCGCGCCACCATCAACGCGTAGGAGCGGTGCGGGAATCCGTCGACCGGATCCAGGTCGTCGGGCAAGGTACCGCCGTACGGGATGAACTCGCCCGAGCGACCGAACCCGTCGCGCCAACGTCGCCCGATTTCATGAGAGTCGTACACGAGCTGGTCGCCGAACCGGGCAGTCAGTCGGGCGCCGGTCCTGAACGCGGCTTTCGCTGCCTTCCCCCACTTCTCGCGCTCCCACTCGATTCCGTCGACGTTCACCACCGTCGGGATCCCACGCGCCTTCAGGATCGGCAGCCAGTACCCGTTCGCCACATTCATCACCAAGGCGACGTCGGGGCGCCGGCGGGACGCGTCGAGGCACGACGTCAGACCGTAGGACAGAGTGCTGAGCGACTTGGACTCGACACCTTTGGTCGTCACAGACTCGATCCGGTAGTCCCTGAACGGATCATCCGGCTCGGTGCTGCCCGTTCGCCCGTACACGGTGACGTCCCAGCCTTCGTCGGCCAAGTAGGGAGCCAACACCCGCACCAGAGTTTCGAACCCTCCGTAGTAGCTGGGATAACCCCGGGTTCCGATGATTGCGACCGAATTTGTCATGCTCTTTCCTCGATTCCTGTCGTCTCGAGCGCGGACGGGTGTTCTTCGACCTCGTTCTGCTGCGCTCCGCTTCCTGTTTCGCACTCGTCCCGAGACAGCGGACGAAGCAGTGACGCCACCACGATCCAGACGATGCTGAACCAGAACATGCTCGTGAGGGTCGCTGCCGCGACGAACGTGGCAGCAACAGCGGCCGCGATCGGCCGACGACGCCACGGCACGTGGCGCCACACCGCCATCCCGAATGCACCCAGTAGCACCAGGCCGACAATTCCTGCGTCGTACACGATCTGAACCGGCAGCATGATGATGTGGCCCGATACACCGGGTGATCCCGGCTGTTCGTGTCGAAGGCCGAAGGTATTGGTGCCGTTGCCCAACCAGAGGTGAACTCCCCGGAGGTCCTCCGCCGCCTCGCGCGCGACTGCCATCCGAAACCCGACCGTTCCACCGGTGAAGTCGATATCGCCCAACTTGTCCTGAGCGGGGCGCGCCGTGTCGCTGCGGACCTCGGGCGTGGTCTCGTCACGGATCTGCGGCGCCGACTGCTGCACACCGACATCCGGAAGCGCGGTCGTGGCACCGTAGGCAACCAGAACGCCCACGACGACAGCGGCCGGCCCGAAGGCGAATGCCCTCAGTGGAGTCGGGTTCCGGCGGCGGCGAACAAGTTCGTAGGAGACGTAGACGGCCAGCCCCATCACCATGCAGAACACCGCGGTGCGGGTCTGGGATGCGATCAGTCCCAGCGGCACGGTCACCGCCACCGCGATCATCCATCGCCGGTCGCTGCCCTTCCGAGCGACCAGCAACAGCGTCCAGAAGACGAGAATCGACGCGTAGATGTTCGCCTCCGTCGCCGACAGGCGTGCGACGTAGACGTCGTAGAGAGAATCGAGGTTGGTTCCCCACGAAAGGTCACCGGCGGTGCGGTTGGCAACGAGATACATCACGAAACCCGCCAGAGCCCAGGGAACGACGAAGCGGATCCCGATGTTCTCGGCCCACACTGCGCGGGCACCGAGCGACATCAGGCCAGCCAGCAGCAACAAATCGATGGTGAGCCAGCCCAGGATCGCCGCACTCTTGCCCAGACTGGGCGAAAACAGCATTGTCGCCACCGCGTTCCAGGCGAGGAACGCGAGGAACGTCAGCACAACAGGATGTCGCAATGTCCGGAGGAGGTCGAGTCTGGAGCCTGGCTGAACGAGCAACCAGCCCACGAACACCACGGGCGCCACCTGCTCCCAGCGGACGGTGAAACCCGCGAGATCGAACGAGTAGCGGCCGAGAAACGATCCGGCGACAACCGCGAACACCAAGAGAAGTGTCACCCGGTCGTTGCGGCGGTGAGGTGCCCCGACCAGGTCCTGCGCCAGCACCTTCTGGTCCGGCCCACTCGTCACAGCGAAGCCTTGTTGTCGGTCTCCGCTGTGATCCGAGCGGACGACACCGCGAGAAGGTCCTGAGCGAACACACGGAACTTCACCGATTCGGCATCCCAGTCGTTCGCCTGGTCGACATCCGGCCGTGCTCGCAATCTGTAGGCGGCGGAACGCGCGAACAGTCCACCCGCGACTGCCCATTTCCAGCCGATGTTCTGCAACCGTGTCCGGGACAGGCGCCACTTGTACAGGTCGTACATGTTGACCACCCAGGCCGAGTTGGGCGCCCGCGACACCGTCGGCGCCGTCGAGCTCTCTCCGATCAGGTGAATCCCCGTCACGGAAGGCACCGTGACGACCCGCTCGCCCGATTCTTTGACCCGAAGACAGAACTCGATGTCTTCCGCGTACATGAACCACCGCCGGCTCAGCCCGCCCGTTCGCGTCCAGGTGTCACGTCGCACGAGCATGCACGCGCCGGACACCCAGTCCACATCCCGCATGTCCACCGACGAGTGCCGTTTGAGGAGATACAACCCTTCGACCATGGCTGAGCGTCCGGCCAGTCGTGAAAGGCCGGAATAGTGGCAGAGGACGCGCCACAGGTTCGGCTTCCTGCCACACTCTCGGATCGCGAGCCGTTCCCCCGGTTTGTCGAGAACCGGGGCGACGATACCGATACTTCTGTCCGCATCGAGGATTCGACTCAACGCGAAAATGCTCTCCGCGTCGACCACGGCGTCGGGATTGAGCAACAGCATGTGTTCGCCGCGTGCCTCCGACACTCCCCAGTTGACGCCCCCGGCGAAACCGAGGTTTTCTTCGCTCCGGATCACCCGTGCGTTCGGAGACACCTCGGACACCCGGGCGATCGTGTCGTCGGTCGAATTGTTGTCGACGACAATGATGTCCAGATCGGGGTCGGCCCCCAGGACCGTCATGCACTGCTCGATGACCGACGCGCTGTTGTACGTCACGATCACGACCGAGATCTTGCACTCGTCCCCGCGCGCCTCTTCTGGTGCGCTCATGTCCACATCTCCTTGCCGATCTCGTCACGGAACCGACGCACACCGAACTGCGCATCGAACCTCCGCCGCGCCTGGTTCGCGCGTTCGGTTGCGTCCTCGATGGAGAACTCCTCGAGAGCTTGCCGCCACGCCGCCACGTCACCCGTGGGTACGAGGCATCCCACGTCGTCGCCGATGATCTCCGGCAGTCCGCCACTGTCACTGGCCATCACGGCGCGTCCGGCCGCCATTGCCTCGATGGCGATGGTCGGCAACGGATCGGGTTTGATACTCGGCACCAGCACCAGATGCGCCGCATCGAGGTATTTGCGGACGTTGCCGGTCTGCCCCACGATCGACACGCTGTCCGGTCGTTCGAGCCTTTCCACACGATCGATCACGTCGACGGACTCGCCGTTCAGGGGCGGTGCCCCCAAGACGATGAGCTCGATGTCGGTGCGGTCGAGGCCGTCCCACGCGTCGAGGAGTACATCGTGCCCCTTCCACGTGTTCCACCTGCTCGCCACGACGCACACCAGCCGCTCGCCGGCGACGATCGGGGTCGGCTCCGGAAGCTCGAAACCGTTGTAGACCACCACCGATCGGCGGACGAGCCTCTCGGCCAGCGGGCGGCGGACGGCGTCGCTCACGCACACGATCCGCTGCGCGAACGACAGGAACGGAGTCACGAAAAGTGCTGTCTTGCGGTCCAGGAACTCATGGAGATGGAGCACCGTCGCT
Source organism: Rhodococcus sp. NPDC057529 (assembly GCF_042802055.1). Taxonomy (NCBI): domain Bacteria; kingdom Bacillati; phylum Actinomycetota; class Actinomycetes; order Mycobacteriales; family Nocardiaceae; genus Rhodococcus; species Rhodococcus sp. NPDC057529. The sequence continues at coordinate 257,853 of NZ_JBHVEY010000002.1, read as the reverse complement.
GCACCGGTCAGTCGCGCCAACGGCAGCATCAAGACCAGCGCCGACGTGTTGACGTACATCTTCGAGGGCCGCGCACGCACGACGGCGACCACCGTCCGCAGGAATCGGCCGACCAGGCCGGGGAGCGCTCCGAGCCGGAGATACGACCGTCGGATGACGGGAAGTGGAACCCTCCGTACCGTATGTCCCAACGCGATCAGCGCAGTGGACAGCTCGTTGCCGGGATAGTCGACGTCGGTCGGAAGCCACACCTCCACGTCCCAGTCGCTCGGGATTTCGGTCAGCGTTTCCAAGAACACTTTGTCGGCCCCGTACATCTCGTCGGAGGGATGCACAGCGACAAGCTTCTTCCGACGTCTCACGGTGCGGGCCGGACCCCTACCTTCAGTACGCACCGTCACCCCCCACCACTGCCTTCAAGGTCTTCGCGATGATCAACATGTCGCCGACCATGGACCAGTTCTCGACGTACGACAGGTCGAGACGCACCGAGTCCTCCCACGACAGGTCCGAGCGCCCGCTCACCTGCCACAGTCCGGTGACACCCGGCCGCACCAGGAGCCGGCGGTGCACCTCGTTCTCGTACGACTCGACCTCGACACGCAGCGGAGGCCTCGGTCCCACCACGCTCATTTCTCGGCGCAGCACGTTGATGAACTGTGGCAATTCGTCGATGCTGAACTTGCGCATGACGCGGCCCACACGGGTGACACGCGGATCGTCTCGTAGTTTGAACATCACGCCGGCGCCCTCGTTGGGGCCGCTCAAGGTGGCACGGTGCCGGTCTGCTTCGTCCACCATCGACCGAAACTTCAGCATCGGGAACGGTGTGCCGTCCAATCCCATTCGCTCCGATTTGTAGAACACAGGACCCCGACTCGTCAGTTTGACGGCGACGGCCGCGATCAGCATCAGAGGACTGACCAATACGAGCGCCACGATCGCAAAGATCAGATCGAACGACGTCTTCCCGAAGCGCTTGGCGCCGTGGTAGCGCGGCTTCTCCACGTGGATCAGGGGCAGCCCTGCGACGGGCCGCATCTCGAGGCGCGGCCCCGAAACATCCATCATTCCGGGAGCGACGACCATGTCGACGTTCAACTGTTCGAGATCCCACACCATTTCGCGAAGCCCGTGATGGCCGAGATGCTCGGTTGCCGTGACCGCGACGGTATCGGCCCCGGATCGCTCGATCGCGTCGACGACGTCGTGCTCGTCGCCGAGTATCGGTATCCGCCGTCCGTCCACGTCGATCGTGTCCTCGGTCGCGCGGTGGTGCGCCGGGATACAGACACCCACCACGGTGTATCCGTCGGCCGTGCCACGGTCGAATGTCCGCGCGAGGTTGCGCACGGAGTGTTCGGCTCCGACGACCAGGACGGACGTCTGACACAGACCGTGCGCTCGCTTGCGGGCGAGGACTCGGCGCCACATCCAGCGGGTCAGCAGGAGACCGATCAGGCCGGTGGGGAATGCGATCGCCAGGTACAACCGTGCCAATTCCACATGCAGAAGTAGTGCCGCGATCGCGATGAGCCCGAACAGTCGTAGCGTCGCGGTGGCGATGCGCCGATACTCCTCCGGGCCGCTCCCGACCACCCGTGGGGACCGCACGTGGAAAACGGCGAGTATGCCGAGCCACGAGGTCACGAGGGCGACGGAGATCAGACCGTAGCTCACATTGCTCAGCGTGCGCGAGTCGACAAGGGTCCCGTAGCCGCCGAAGCGCACCCATTGGGCCAAAGCGACCGCTGCCACGACGACGAGCGTGTCGGTGAGGAGGATTCGCCTCAGGTACACGGCGAGCCAGTGCCGCCGTGCGACACCGCGCTGCACGGGAACTGCCCCGACGCCGCGTACGACCGACGCTCGCTCCACAGTCGAGTTGAACGTCGCCATGCATCCCCTCCACTGTCGAACCGATCGCCGGTAGAGTGATGGTCGAGTCGGCCGCAACGCGACAGCGGATTTCAGGACGTACAACAGTGCCGCCGTCACCCATGGCGCAACGCCTTGCGTGCCGTGCGGCCATTACACGAAAGCGACTCATGCCCTACGAGTAACGATCCAAACTGCCCCGAGCACCGCCATGTGGCTGGACGACATCGAACATTCACAACGAGTGTCGAACCTAGCAGCGCAATTCGGTTCTGTCGCATCTTCACAGCCGACACCAGACCGCGCGGTCTGCGGTAAACCACCACTGAGCTGCGGATATCCACTCGCATAATTGGCTTGCACACAGTCAGTTTCGGCAAACTGACCACAAGTGCTGAGGCGGAACGATTTTCGGCCGATCGGGTCTGCGGAGATACACCTGAACGGAGCCGTGGTGCGGACAATGACCCTCGATACATACTCGAAGTCGGCTGTCGTCAGACGTATTCGATCCCGCCGCCGCGAATGGATGCAACTTTCCGAGCCGGTGACGAACTCGAGTAACAGTTTTGTGGATTGCCCGCCGTTATCGAGCCACCGGCGTCCGGCCGATCCGCGACCGCACGCGCGCGGTAACCTGCCAGATCCGTGTCGTGTCGTGAACGCTGATACACGGCACGCCGAGTGCACGGGCGCGCTCGACGGCGGCCGATTCCTTCGCCGAGCAACGCCCGTCCAGGATGTCCTCGGTGACGATGACACAGAGCACATCCCCGTCGAACTCGCGGATCGGCTCCAGCCCGTGGAGTGCCACCCATTGCCGAACCATCGCCCACTGCGACACGTCGTTGTAGCGGGTCGGATTGCCGACGAACAGCACCCGGCGAGACCGGCGGGCTCGGGCGACATCGATACTGGAGATGGGTGACATGACGTTGGTTCCTGTCCACGTGAACGGCTGATCCCGGTACGGAACAACTCTGTCGCGAGTGGCCGCGCACGTCTGTCCGCCGATAGGGCGGTGCCTCGGATGAATCCCGGCTCCCCCGATCGGGGGACACCGCCCCACGTGAGTGGGAAAGTGTGCTCGGGCACGCATCGGCACTCACCTGGGAGGTGGCATGATCACGGTTCTGTGCTGTCGCGGCATCGGTGAGGATCTCGACGTCAACATGCTCGCCAACACCACACAACTCTTGGATCCCGCACGATTCGTCGTCAAGCAGGTTCCGTGGGAGGCAAGCTACGGACCGGTGCCCGATCCGGGTGGATCAGCGTTCGACAAGGCTTTGTCCGAAGGACGGACACTCCTGTTGCGGATGATCGCCGACGACCCGAATCCCGTTGTTCTGCTCGGCTACTCGGGAGGCGCTGCGCTCGCCGGCAACGTGGCGGCCGAGGTGGGACGGGGGCAGCACCCCACCCTGGACGTGCGCGGGGTCGGACTGATCGCCGACCCGCTGCGGCCTGCATCTCCGGACCTGCCGGGCTGGGGCATTGCGGGGCAACGCCCGATCACGGGGATGCCCGTGTGGCAGATCGCCGACCCGCTGGACGCCATCTGCTGCTGTCCGGGCAACTCGCCGCTGCGGACGTTCGCGGACCAGTCGGCGGCCTTCTCACTCGCCGACCCGAGGGCGTGGGTGGTGGACCTCCTCGACCGGCTCCGCACCAGAAGGTGGCAGGCGGTGATCCTGAACTGGTGGCGCCCCTGGACGGTGTGGCAGCAGTACTCCGAGGCCATCGACGACGTGAACGGTTACCTGTTCCGGGGCGACCACACCAGCTACTGGGTCCGCATCGCGCCGGGAACCGACCGCACCTACTGCGAGCTTCTCGCCGATCGCGTCAACGGCATCTCGGACTGATCCCCCGCTCGACGCCCGCCAGTCATCGCACTCCCCTCCGTCGATCTCGGATCGGCAGCCGATCGATGAGGTCTGCGGCATGAACGGCACCGTCATGGGCACGGATTCGCGCGCCCAGAGTCGCTGCGGTCGTCCTGTGCGGTCCGGCCACGAGCAGCTCGCCGACCGCCGACCGGATGCGCCCGGGCGCGGCCGTCTTGCGGAGGCAGCGGGCGACGCCGCGCTGCTCCAGACTGCGGCCGATCATCTTCTGATCGAGCGCGGGGTGGATCGGCAGAACGACCAGGGGCAGGTCGTGCGCGAGGGCGCGCATGGTGGTGTCGTGGCCACCGTGTCCGATGAGGAGGGTGGCGGTCGGCAGGATCTGATCGTGCGGAACGTAGCCGTGTATTTCGATGTTCGGGGCCGCCGAGAAGGTTGCCGGGTCGACGGACGGTCCGGTCGTGACCACGGTACGGGCGGGCAGTCCACCGACGGCCTCGAGAATGTTCCGCAGCGCCCGCTGCTGGCCGTCGAAGTTGAGGCTGCTGAGGCTGACCAGAATCAGCGGATCGCGTTCGGACACGGGCGTCAACATGGACGGCATCGGATGTCGCACCACCCCGGTGTAGTGGACGGAATCCGGCAGACTTCGGCGGGACGCCGGATCGAGGTCCTTGTCGGTGGTCACCAGCGCCAGGTCCGACGACGTCCACAGCCTCAGAGGCCGCTGACCTTTCAGACGGGCCATCACGGGCGTCACACCACGTGTCACGCCTCGATACATGAACTCGTAGTAGGTGTGCACCAGCGTCACACGCGTCAGGTGCGCGTCGTCGGCGGCCTGCAGGGCTCCATACAGAAAGCAATCGACCACCACCACGTCGGTCGGCTCGCGCGCGACGGAGTCGAGTAGATCGATTCCGGGCCCGGCATCGGTGAACACAGCCAGCGATTGGTAGATGCCCGCGATACCGGGATGCCTGGTCGTCGACTGCCAGGGTCGTGCATGGGTATAGGGCGTGAACGGGAAACCGTGACTTTCGATACGCCCGCGTTGCTGGGCGTGTCCGAGAAATCGGACCTGATGACCGCGACTGCGTGCCTCCGCCGCGATGCCGAGAGCGGGTGGCACGTTGCCGCCGCCGTCCCAGGTCACGAACAGGATGCGTGCCATACGGTGCCTCCAGGCCAGTGGGAACGTGAGCGGGAAAACGTGCTCGGACACGCATCGGCACTCACATGCCCGCGGCCTTCCGCGCCGTCCTCTTGGCCCAGGCGTTGCGCACCAGCGACAGCGGGGTCGGCGGCACCCAGCCCAGCTGGACTGCCTGGCCGAGGTCGTCCCGCGTTGCCCAGTGCTCGACGACGCGGCCGTCTGCGACGCGCAACCAGTGCGACTGCTGGACCGCGAGCACTCGCCCGGTGGGCGCGAACACCTGGTCGATCGATCCGCGCTCGTCGTACACGACGAAGGGGCCGGAGTGCCTGCCCTTCATGATCGTGTAGACGACGGCGAGGTCGCCTTCGACCACGACGTCCTCGATGTCGAATCGCAGCTCGGAGAAGGCGGTGCGCAGCCATTCGGCGGTGGCGTAGAACGCGTCGGGTCCGCGTCCTCGCGTCCGCGGGGGTTCGGTCGCACTCTCCCGGTTGAATGCGTCCGGGTGGACGACGGCGTCGAAATCGGCGCGGCTTCCGTTCGCCATGATCTCGATCGACCGGACAGCGAGAGATTTCACGTGGTCCGACGGGACCGGTTCCTCCACGTTCACGGTGCACTCCGCAACAGTCGGTTGGAACTCTCAGTATTCGACCGCCGTCGACCGGAAGTCAACGGCCGAAGCACGTGCAGGATTTGCGCGCGCCTCAGCAAATCCGCGGTCGACGGCGGTACCGTCGGGGAGGTGATGGGACTGCCTGATGCGATCTCGGCCTGCTTGTTCGATCTCGACGGTGTGCTCACGGCAACGGCGGTACTGCACCGGAAGGCGTGGAAACGCACATTCGACGAGTTCCTGAAGCACCGGGAGGGCGCGAACTTCCACCCGTTCACCGACCAGGACTACTACGACTACGTCGACGGACGGCCCCGCGCCGACGGGGTCCGCACCTTCCTCGCCTCCCGCAGCATCACGTTGCCGGAGGGGTCGCCGGACGATCCGCCCGGCGCCGAGACCGTGAACGGTGTCGGGAACAGCAAAAACCGGCTGCTGCTCAAGGTCGTCGACGAGGAGGGCCCCAGCCCGTACCCCGGCTCGATTCGCTACATCAGCGCGGCCTACGACGCGGGCCTGAAGATCGCCGTGGTCACCTCGTCCGCCAACGGGAAGGCCGTACTCGACGCCGCCGACCTCAGCCGCTACGTCCATGTCCGCATCGACGGCGTGGTGATCCGGGAGCAGGGTCTCCGCGGAAAACCGGCGCCGGACTCGTATCTCGCGGCCGCCCGCGCACTCCACGTGCACCCCGACCAGGCCGCCGTGTTCGAGGACGCCCTGTCCGGAGTGGAATCGGGGCGCGCAGGCGAATTCGGTTACGTCGTCGGAGTGAACCGGGGCGATCAGGCCGAAGCGCTTCGCGAGCACGGTGCCGACGTGGTGGTGAACGACCTGGCCGAACTCCTGGAGAGGTGAGCATGGACGACAAGGGCTACGAGATCTCGCCGTGGCAGCTGAAATGGCGCGGACTGGATCTGGAGGCACTGCACGCCACCGAATCCACGTTCGCACTGTCCAACGGGCACATCGGGATTCGTGGCACGTTCGAGGAGGGTGAACCACGCGGTCTCCCCGGCACCTATCTCAACGGGTTCTACGAGCAGCGCCCCCTGCCGTATGCGGAGGCAGGCTACGGCTATCCCGAGGACGGGCAGACCGTCGTCAACGTGACCGACGGCAGCATCATCCGCCTGCTCGTGGAAGACGAGCCCATGGACATGCGGTACGGCAGCGCACCGGCGCACGAACGCGTCCTCGACTTCCGCTCGGGCACCCTGCGCCGCACCACCGAATGGACGTCACCGACGGGACGCCGGGTCCGGATCCATTCGGAGCGGCTCGTGTCCTTCACCTCCCGCGCGGTCGCCGCCATCCACTACGAGGTCGAGCCGCTCGACGGCGACATCGAACTCGTCCTGCAATCGGATCTGCTCGCCAACGAGCAGATCCCGACCCGCACGGACGATCCGAGAGTGGCGGCCGCCCTGGACCGTCCGCTGGTGCCCGATTTCGCGGCCGCCCACGACTACCGCGCGGTACTCGCCCACCACACGAGGGCCTCGGGACTGCGGATGGCCGCGGGTATGGACCACGAGATCGAGTATCCCGGCGGCGGGCGGTGCAGCATCGAGACGGAAGAGGATCTCGCCCGGCTCACCGTGGCCGTCGACATTCCGCAGGGTGAACGGTTGAAGGTGACGAAGTACCTGGCCTACGGGTGGTCGGCGCGGCGGTCGACGCCGGCCCTGCGCGGCCAGGTCGAGGGAGCGCTCGCCGGAGCACTCGAAACCGGCTGGGACACCTTGCTGAAACGGCAGCGGGAGTACCTCGACATCTTCTGGGCGACGGCGGACGTCGAGATCGACGGTGACGCGGAACTTCAGCAGGCGGTGCGGTTCGCCCTGTTCCACGTGCTGCAGGCGGGTGCTCGTGGTGAGTCGCGCGCGATCCCCGCGAAGGGCCTGACCGGCCCCGGCTACGACGGGCACGCGTTCTGGGACACCGAGACGTTCGTGCTTCCCCTGCTCACGTACACGGTGCCGGATTCGGCGCGCGACGCACTGCGCTGGCGGCATTCCACGCTGGACAAGGCGAAGATCCGCGCGGTCCAGCTGGGGCAGGCCGGCGCCGTGTTCCCGTGGCGCTCCATCAACGGCGAGGAGTGCTCCGGCTATTGGCCCGCCGGCACCGCGGCGTTCCACGTGGGTGCCGACGTCGCCGCCGCGACGTCCCGGTATCTGGCCGCGACCGAGGACGAGGATTTCGAGGCCGAATGCGGCGTCGAACTGCTGGTGGAGACCGCCCGGTTGTGGACGTCGCTCGGTCATCACAATGCGCAGGGCGAGTTCCGGCTCGACGGCGTCACCGGGCCGGACGAGTACACCGCCGTGGCCGACAACAACGTATTCACCAATCTCATGGCGCAGAAGAATCTGCGCGACGCGGCGGCCGCGTGCGAAAGACGCCCCGGACTGGCGCGCGAACTCGGCGTCGACGACGAGGAAACAGCACTCTGGCGAGATGCCGCCGAGCACATGCGCATTCCGTTCGACGACGCACTCGGCGTGCACCAGCAGTCCGACGCCTTCACGCACCATGCCGAGTGGGACTTCGAAAGCACCCCGCCCGAACATTATCCGCTGCTGCTCCACTACCCGTACTTCGACCTCTACCGCAAGCAGGTGGTGAAGCAGGCCGACCTGGTGCTGGCGATGTATCTTCGCGGGGACGCCTTCACCGACGAGCAGAAGATCGCCAATTTCGCCTATTACGAGGCCCTGACGGTGCGGGACTCGTCGCTGTCGGCGTGTGTGCAGTCCGTGATGGCAGCGGAGGTCGGCCAACTCCAACTCGCCTACGACTACCTCGCCGAGGCGGCGCTGACCGATCTCCACGACCTCCACTCCAACGTGGAGAACGGTTTGCACATCGCTTCACTGGCCGGGACGTGGATGGCATGTGTGGCGGGGTTCGGCGGGATGCGCGACCACGACGGCGACATCTCCTTCGCGCCCCGGATACCACCACAGCTGGTCAACCTGTCGTTCCGGATGACGGTGCGGGGCAGCCAGATCCACGTGGACATCCGCGCCAGGACCGCAACCTACCGCCTGCTGTCGGGCGAACCGGTCGAGCTCGCCCATCACGGAAACCGGTTCACTCTCGACACCTTCCCGGTGACACGACCGATCCCGGATCCGCCGAACACCACGGCCGTACGGCAACCGTACGGCCGGGCGCCCGCGCGTCGCGGCGGCTGAGCCGGGCACAATCCAGGATTCCGACGCCGGCATCCAAACTCCAGCGCGGACTAATTCCCTTCGTGTCAGTGCCCCCGTCTACTGTCTGATCCCACACCACTGTTCACACGACGAACTCGGGGGGATCCGATTGTTCACGTTACGAACGGGGCAGCGTTGGTCGCTGCCCCGGCACTACTTCCGAGCACTTTTCGCAATGCACGCCGTGTATGCCGTCGCGGTTCTTTCGCTTTGGGTTGTCACACTATGCGTGGTACTCGCCTGGAGCGGTGCCGTGGTCTCCCAAGCCGCCATCGATATCGCTGGCTATTCCCTGTGGTTTTTCCAGGTGTTGGCCGTATTCGCCTTCCTCGGGACAGCATGGACGCTGAATTGGATTCCGATCTACACACCACACACGTCGCACGGACGACTACTCCACCAGTTCGTGAGAAGCCGGTACGCCAGAAATCTCGCGATCACGAATCTTGTTCTACTCGTTGCGAGGCTGAGTGTAGAGATCACGAACGACTCAATTATGGTCTCGTCACTGATCGGCATGTCCTCTGCAGTGACTGTGATGCTGTTCCGCCAGCAGTCCGTTGCCTTCTCGGCAGCCCGGGAAAACGCCGCCACGACGCTGTTCCCCGATGCCCTGACGGGAGCAGCGGCGGTCGATGAACAGGGCGACTTCCTCATGCGTTTTGGCGGCGACTGGGACATCCCGTCATACGTCGGACGCTATGCAATCGCGAGGAAGTACGCCCGCGCTGCAGAACGACGAGCTCACTATCGTCGACTCACTGGCAAGCTCGTCGAATTAGTCGCGGGATCCCTGACCGGGGCTGCCCTGCTCTGGTACTTCAGCGGAGACGCTCCTGAGACCTGGTTTGCCGCAACACTCTCGATCCTCCCGATCACGATTGCCGTGTTGGGACATCAACTGTCACGTACTGCAGACAAGTACTACGAACTTGCCGCAGACTATCGCACGCGAGTCAGAGACCTGAGTCCCCCTACGGCCGGGACAAATTGGAAAATGTCGTGGATGCCTTAGACCAAATTTGTGCCCGCACCACGCGGTAACCCAGTCGCCATGGTCGTTCGGCACACATCCCAGCGCTTTCCCTTGTAGCGTCAGGCACGACCGTCCCATTTGTGCCGATTCCAGACTTCGCCCGCCACGCCGCACCGAAAGATTCTGCCGATGCCCGTTGCCGCACCTGTCCGCTCACACACTCCCCGCCTTCTCGCCGTGCTCGCGGTGTGTGGGCTGGCACTGTTGTCGCTCCCGGTGGCGCATGCGCAGGATCCGGTGACCACGGAGATCGAGCCGCAGCCCAGTGGCGCTGTTTCGCTGGATTCGCGGACGCTGGGGTTCGGTGAGGCGGTGCCGTTCCGCGGCAATCACGACGAGGTGACGATCACCGTGCCGGTCCCGCAGGGACTCACGCCGACGTCGCTCGACGGGGTGGTCGACCTTCCCGGCAATGTCGGGCGCGCGTGGATCGACGTCGAGTCCGCGGGCCGCTCGCTCGGCCGGGTGGATCTGCCGGGAGCGCCTGCCCAGAGTGCGCCGGTGTCGATTCCCCTCGCGGGCGCCGAGCTGACCGATCAGGCGGTCGCGGTCACGCTGAGGACCACGCTGGTGCCGCTGGACAACATTTGCCCCCAGGACTGGACGGGACGCAGCCTGACCTTCCGCGACGTCCGGGCCGCGTACAGCGGGACGCCTGCGAACCCGACGGTCGTCGCGGACTTCCTGCCGCCGGTCCTGCAGCAGTTGCACCTCTACGTTCCCGGCGATCCCAGTTCGGCGGAGAGCGCGGCGGCGGTCGACCTCGGCGCGGCCGTCGTCGCCTATTACGGCGCGCAACCGGTGCGGGTGGACGTGCGGCGGCTTCCCAACGGGCAGTCGACGCCGACGTCCGCCGACAGCCCGTTCGAGCGTTCCGTGGTGATCCGCGAGAGCGGCACCGCCGCGACCGAGTTGATCCCGGCACCGAGCGGTCCGCCGGCGCTGCGCCTGACCGGCGACGACCGCACGCTGGAGAACCAGAGCCGGCTGATCACCAGCCAGGTGGCGAGCATTGCGGTGGAGGCCCGTGCGACGGCCGGTTCGATGGACAACCCGCCGATCCTCGCCCCCACGTCCACGACGCTGCGCGGGCTCGGCCAGACCAACCTCGACGCCACCGCGCACGGCCGCGTCGAGGTGGCCCTCGGACTCGACCAGACGCGGCTCGGCCGGGCCTCGGACACCGTGCGAGTCAACCTGCAGGGCACGTACACACCGCTGCCGAGCAATCAGAACGGTCTGATCTCCGTCTCCGCCGGCGATCGGCAGGTGGCCAGCTGGGCCGCCGAACCCAGTGGTGCGATCGACCGTTGGATCGACGTGCCGAACGATGCGCTGCGCCGGGTCACCACGCTCACCGTCGCCCTGCAGACCACGGGCGCCACCAACCAGTGCGGACTCGAACAACCGGTCACCCTGTCGATCGACCCGGACAGCGAGGTCACCAGCGAACCGTCGGGCACCCCGCATCCGGGTGGGTTCGAGTCGCTGCCGCAGTCGTTGCTGCCGAGCGTCGACGTCGCGGGCACCGTCGGCGGATTCGACGACACAGCACGCGCCGTGGCCGTGGTGACGGGACTGCAATCGCTGACCACCGTCGAACTCGACCCCCACTGGGTGTCGATCGACGAGGCCGTGGGCTCGGAGTCGCCCGCCATCCTCATCGCCGCCGACGGGAATCTCCCGGACGACGTCCCGTTGCCCCTGTCGAGCACCGAGGACTCCACGTTCGAACTGACCGATCCGGGGACCGACGGCTCCACCACCGTCACGTTCGGCGCACCGATCGACTTCGCGTCACTGCAGACCGCGTTCGACGGCACCCGGCAGGTGGTGGTCGCCGGATCCACCGGTGTGCCCGGCGAACTCGACCGGACACTCGAATGGCTTCGGGCGACACCGGATCGCTGGGCGAGCCTGAACGGTGACATCCTCTTCACCGCCGCGAACCGCGACCCCGTCGAACTGTCGATACCGGACACCGCGGGCGGTGCGAGCACGTCCGGTGTCTCCACGACGGTCGGGTGGGTGCTCGGCGTCGCCGGGATCCTGCTGCTGGTGGGAATCGTGATCGCGGCGGCGGTCGTGATGCGTCATCGCCGGACCCGTCCGCTGCCACGCTGAGCGGCTCCCCATGATCATCGGCAACGTCGCCCTCGACGCCGCGATCCGGCTCACCGCCCGGTGGGTCCTCATCGTGGCGGCGACGGTCTTCGCGTTCTGGAAGACGTGGCAGGACGTGTGGCGCAGTACCACCGAGGGCACCGCCATCGGCTACGTCTTCGTCGTCCCGGCACTGTGCATCTGCGCGGCGATCGGCATCTCGCTGCGGCGGGAGGGCGAACTCCCCATCCACGACCGCCAGACCGACAAGATCGTGGGCGGTATCGGGCTGCTCGTCACCCTGGCGATCCAGGTGCTGCTCCTGCCCCGGTTCGCCGAGGACTACCAGTTGATGCACATCGACGTCGTCGCGGCGTGGGTGTTCGTGTTCAGCTCCGCGGTCCTCGTCTTCGGGCTCCGCCCGGTGTGCCGGTTCTGGCCGGTGTGGGTGCTCGCGCTGGCGCTCGGTCCGCTGACGTACCGTTCGCTGGCGATCCTGCTCGGCGGCCAGCGTTTCCACTACGGCCTGATCATGGTCGTCCTCGCCTCCGGCGCCACCGCCATCGCCGTCAGCCGGAGCAACCGCCGCGCGGCCGTCGGTTTCGCCTGCTCGGTGACACTGGGCAGCGTCGCGTTGTACGTGACGATCAGGATGTTCCCGACGGCGCCCACGTTCGCCACCCAACTCGGTCCGGCCCTGGCCACCTCGATCATCGTCGGAGCCTGCTTCTACGTGTACAAGCGGCGCGGCGGCAGCCTGGCACCGTTCGACCGCCCCGTCCGCCGCCCCACCACCATCAACAGCGGCTTCACGTTCGTCGCGGTGTTCGTGGTCGCCGCGGCGTTGTTCGTGACGCCGCTGCCCGACCAGAACCTCACCCCTGTCTCGCCCGGCCCCTCTCCCGCCGCGCACGCGGGGATCGTCGTGCCGGGCGGCTGGCAGGAACTGGATTACACCGAGTACAGCTGGCCGCGCAAGTACTTCGGTTCCACGTCGCGGCTCACCCGGCAGACCATCCGCACCACCGAACCCAACCCGGCGTGGGACGTGCAGAACCGCCCCCGCACCGTGCAGGTGGACACGCTGTCGGTGCGCAGGCCCACGACACTCGAGGTGTACCCCAGCCACACCCAATACCGACTGCAGAACGCCCGCGTCAGCTCGAAGGTTTTCGTCGACGTCGGCCGCGGGGTGACCGCGGAGATGTACACCGTCGTCGACGACGACCTCCTGCTCACCTGGAGCAATCTCAACTTCGTGTGGGTGCGGGGTCCGGGTCTCACCCAGCGGGTCAGCCTCATCACCGTCGACAACCACGAACCCGACGCGCTGTTCCCGGAACCGGCGCCGTCGATGGCGTCCAACGGCGCCAACTCGCTGGCCGTCCTGCTGCGGGGCAAGACCGCGGTCTCCGACACGGAACCGGAGTACAAGGACCGGGAGATGCTCGAAACCCTGGCACGCGAGATCGTGGAGGCGCAGCAGTGGTGACCCGCGAAGACGACACGTACGACACCGAGTTCAAGGCCGCCGCCCTCCACGACGCCGTCAACGGCCTGCGCGAGAAGCATCCGATGTCGTCCGCCTCGGTCGCGTTCTACCCGTGGCAGCGCAACCTGCTGCTCGCCCTGCTGGCCGTCGGGATCGTGTGTGCGTACTTCTTCCCGATTCCCACGCTGGTGGCGGTCACCCTCTTCTGCACCATCGCGTACGTCTGGACGCTGGCCGACCGGCTGATCCTGTTCTTCCGCGGCCTGGACGGCAGCACCATCGTCAGCATCTCCGACGAGGACGCCCTCGCACTGACCGACGACCGGTTGCCGCCGTACACGATCCTGGTCCCCGCCTACAACGAACCGGAAGTGGTGGCCGATCTCATCGCGGCCATGCGGGCACTGAGTTACCCCGAGGAGAAACTGCAGGTGCTCCTGCTCCTCGAGGAGGACGACGACGTCACCATCGACGCCGCGAACGCCGCCGGAGTCGGCGACGTGGTCACCATCCTCCTCGTACCGCCCGCCGATCCGCGGACCAAACCGAAGGCCTGCAACTACGGACTGCACTTCTCCACCGGCGAGATCGTCACCATCTACGACGCCGAGGATCACCCGGACCCGCTGCAACTGCGGCGGGTCGTCGCGGCGTTCGACCGGCTCCCCGACAACACCGCGTGCGTGCAGGCGAAGTTGGCGTTCCACAACGGGACCCAGAATCTGCTCACCGCGTGGTTCACCGCCGACTACGCGTTGTGGTTCGGGTTCATCCTGCCCGGACTGATGCGCAGCGATTCGCCTATCCCGCTCGGCGGCACGTCGAATCATCTGCGGCGCAGCGTGCTCGACGAGATCGGGTCCTGGGATCCGTTCAACGTCACCGAGGACGCGGACCTGGGGGTGCGCATCGCCGAATCGGGATACCGCACCGCCGTCCTCGACTCCACGACACTGGAGGAAGCGAACAGCGACGCCATCAACTGGATCCGGCAGCGGTCCCGCTGGTACAAGGGCTACCTGCAGACGTGGCTGGTGCACATGCGCAGACCCGTCGGCCTGTGGCGGGGTCTCGGCGCCGTCGGGTTCTTCCGGTTCACGGCCCTCATGGCGGGGACGCCGCTGATCGCGTGCCTCAACATGGTGTTCTGGCTGATCAGCCTGGCCTGGATCCTGGGCCAGCCGCACGTCATCCAGGAAGAGTTTCCCGCGTACGTGTACTTCCCGGCGCTCATCTCGCTGCTGTTCGGCAACGTCGCCGTGCTCTACATGAATCTGATCGCGTGCCGGGAGACCCGGAACTCGGCGCTGCTGATCGCGGGACTGACCACACCGCTGTACTGGGTGATGATGAGCATCGCGGCGATCAAGGGCACGTACCAGTTGATCCGGAACCCGTCGTACTGGGAGAAGACGTTCCACGGGCTGAGCGGAGCGAGCACACCGACCGCGGCCGAATCGGATGCGGCGAAGTCGAATTCGGGGGCCGCACCGTGAGGCCGGCACGCTGGCTGTTCTGGGGCTGCACCGCGCTGTACGTGATGGTCGGGCTGTATCTGACTGTCGGGCACGGATTTCTGATGGGTGATGCGCTCAGTCGCATTTCCGCCGCACGCAGCGTCCTGTTCAGCCGCGACCCGCATCTCGCCGCGATCGGTTTCGTGTTCACGCCCCTGACGGCGGTGGTGCAATTGCCGACGGTGCTGCTCAGCCACTGGTGGCCCGGTCTCACCACCTGGGGTGTGACGGGGGTGGTGATGTCCGCGCCGTTCATGGCGGGCGCGGTGGTGCAGATCTTCAAGATCGGCACCGATCGCGGCTGCCCGACGTGGCTGATCTGGGCGGTCACCGCCCTGTTCGCGCTGAACCCGATGATCGTGTTCTACGGCGGCAACGGGATGAGCGAGGCGCCGTTCCTGCTGCTGATGTGCTGGGCCACCCGCCGGTTGATCCGCTGGTGCACCACCGACGACATCCACGACCTCGTCGCCGTCGCGGTCGCGCTGGGCCTCGCCTACCTGACCCGGTACGACGCGCTGGCCGCCGGACTGGCCGTGACCGTGTTCGTGTTCGCGACGACCCTGCTGCGGCAGGGGTGGAAGAACAAGCGGGAACTGCTGTTTCCCGCGGCCCTCGACGCCGTGCTGGTGGCACTTCCCACCGGGGTGGCGTTCCTGGCGTGGGCGGCCACCAGCTGGCTCATCACGGGTGAGGCCCTGCAGCAGTTCTCGTCGACGTACGGCAACGCGAGCATCCTCGCCCAGAGCGGCGGCGGATCCACCGACCCCGGATACGCCTTGGTCTTCTCGATCGCGGAGACCGTCGTGCTCGGGCCAGTGCTCCCGCTGCTGGTCCCGATCGTCGCGGTGCTGGCCTGGCGTCGCCGCGACCTCGAGGTGGTGGCGGCCGTGGCGGTGCTCGCGTCGGTGATCGCGTTCGCCACGCTCAGCTACATGCGCGGACTGACGTTCCCGTTCCTGCGGTTCTACATCTGCGCGCTTCCGCTGATGGCGGTGCTCGCGTTCCAACTCGTCCCGCCGGGTGGGGCGCTGGTGGAGCGGCGGCACGGTCCGCACGGATTCACCCGTCGCCTCGTCGTCGGCTCCCGTTCCGTTCCGGCGGCCCTCGCCGTGGCCCTCGTCGTCTTCACTCCCGTCGCCACCGGTGCGCTGATGGTGTCCCCCACCCTGTCGGATCAGCAGTACGCGCTGGAGTCCGTGGTGTTCCCCGCGCCGGACGACACGTCCGACAAGCGGCGCACCGAGCGGCGGATCATCGCCTCGTTCCGCACCGAACGGGAACTGGCCCGCCACATCGACTCGATGAATCTGCCCGAGGGGTCGGTGCTCATGGACACCGTCTACGGGTTCGCCGTCTACACCGCGACCGACAACCCGCGCACGTTCGTCATCCCGTCCGACCAGGACTTCACGTCGATCGTCAACCGGCCCGCCGATCACGGCATCCAGTACGTCCTCGCCGTCCCCAACACCGGTCGCGGCGAGTCCGATGCCGTCAACCGGCGGTACCCGACGCTGTACGAGACCGGCGCGGACATCGCGACGCTGGAACTCGAGATCCCGAACGACGGCCAGGACCAGCCCACGTGGCGGCTGTACCGGGTGCTGTGACGCTCAGCGGGTGCCGTTGCGTTCGCGCAGCACTCCCCGCACCGGGTCGTCGGGTCCGATGTCGTACGTGCACTCGCCGTGACGCGGGTCGGGCACGAACGCCCACAGCAGCGCGCCCGCGGTCCCGGCCGCACGCTGGCCGTCGATCTTCACGGCCACTTCCCGGGCCCGCTCCACGACGGAGACGCATCCCGCCCCCGAATACTGTCCGATCTCCGCGACGAGGATCGGTTTGCGCAGGTGTTCGGCCTGCTCGATGTGCAGGGCGAGACCGTTGTAGCGGTCGCCGGGCAGCGGAACACCGTCGGCGCCGTAGTCGTGGTACTGCAGGACGTCGAGTGCGGGCGACGCGCCCACGAACTCGTAATCCGTTCCCGCCGTGCCGCACTGGCCGCCGCCGATCATCCCGAGCGTGATCGGGTGCCGGTCGTCGAGGCTGCGGACCAGGCCGCCGGCCTCGTCGACGAACACCCGCAGTGTCTCACCCGCGGTGTCCGTGCAGCTGTGGAACGGGGTCAGCGGTTCGGGCTCCCCCATCAGCTCCCACATCGCCAGCGACGGGGAATCCCGCCACCGCTTCACCGCCGTCGCGACCCAGTCCTCGTAGCTGAGCACCGAACCGGGGGCGACGCTGCGCCAACCGCCGTCGTACCACTCACTCGACTTGAAGATCTCGTCACCACACGATCCGTCCTGTGCGGCGAGCACCGGGATCACCAGCTGGCGGTGCGCCTCGGCCGCCCGGAAGACGTTGTCGATGCCCGTGAAGTCCAGCGCGCCGGTCACCTTGTCGATCGCCAGCCACTGGAACGCGTTGAACCGGGTGAGCGACCCCTCCGGCAGGCCGCCGAAGAAGCCGTCCAGATCCACCTCGGCGCCGCACCCGCGGTTGACGGACCAGTCGGTGGCCAGCTGATAGGCGTTCAGCCCGGCGGGCCACCACGGCCGGCCGTCGAGGGTCAGCCCGGACGCGGACGCCTGCACCCGCGGCACCGGCGACGGCGTCTTCGCCGGTTCGGCCGTTCCGCACCCGGTCAGCCCGAACAGCGCGGCCGCAAGCAGCAGCGCCGTCGTGCGACGTCCCGTCATGCGTGCCAGGGTGCCAGGTTCTCGCGTCAACGGCACCCCGAATCCACCGTGTGCGACAGTGGTGCGATGAGCCCTGTGGTGACGATCGACGAGTTGGCGGCGCTGTTGCGCAGCGACGCTCCCCCGGTTCTGCTGGACGTGCGGTGGGCCCTCGGCGACACCGAGGGCAGGCAGCATTACCTCGACGCGCACATTCCGGGGGCCGTGTTCGTGGACCTCGACACCGAACTCGCCGCACCGGGACGCCCGGAACTCGGCAGGCATCCGCTTCCGGCGGTGACGGACCTCCAGGACGCCGCGCGCCGGTGGGGTGTCCGGGCGGGCAGCACGGTCGTGGTCTACGACGCCACGGGGAACCTCGCCGCCGCGCGAGCGTGGTGGCTGCTGCGCTGGGCGGGTGTCGCCGACGTCAGCATGCTCGACGGCGGCCTCGGCGCGTGGACGTCGTCGGGCCGCCCCGTCCGGTCCGGCGACGAGCAGGCGCGAGTCCCCGGCGACGTCGTGCTCACCGCGGGCCACCTGCCGACGTTGACCGCGGACGAGGCCGCCGACTTCGCCGCCCACGGCCGGCTTCTCGATGCCCGTGCCGCCGAGCGGTATTCGGGGGCGACCGAACCTGTCGACCCCCGCGCCGGGCACATTCCCGGCGCCCACAGCGCCCCGACGGCCGAGAACCTCGGACCCGACGGACGGTTCGCGCCGGCGGACGCGCTGCGCGCACGGTTCGCCGCGGTCGGCGCCGAGCCCGGACGTCCGGTCGGCGTCTACTGCGGATCGGGTGTGACGGCGGCCCATCAGGTCGCGGCGCTCGCCCTCGCCGGCATCGATGCCGCCCTGTACCCGGGGTCGTGGTCGCAGTGGTCGTCCGATCCCGGACGTCCCGTCGCCACCGGCCCCGACCCGCGGTAGCGGCGGGTCACCCCGCCCGGCCTGCCGCCTCCACGTCGTGCGCCGGGTAGGCGTGGATGAGGGCGGTGCTCAGCTTCGGGACCGCGTGGGTGAGCGTGTGTTCCGCGGTGTGCGCGACGCGGTGCGCGTCGCCGAGGCTGGTCGAGGGGTCGACGTCGAGTTCGGCGTCCGCGTGCAGGCGGTGCCCGATCCAGCGCATCTTCACGCTCCGCACCCCGACCACTCCCGGTTCGGCCGCGAGGGCCCGTTCGGCGGCGTCGACCAACCCGGGGTCGACGCCGTCCATCAGTCGCCGGAACACGTCGCGGGCGGCGGTCCGCAGCACCAGCAGGATCGCGGCCGTGATCACCAGACCCACCAGTGGATCGGCGAGGGGAATCCCGGCTGCGACACCGCCTGCGCCCAATACCACGGCGAGAGAGGTGAATCCGTCGGTCCGCGCGTGCAGTCCGTCCGCCACGAGGGCCGCGGAACCGATCCGGCGGCCGATCCGGATGCGATACAGCGCCACCCACTCGTTGCCGGCGAAACCGATGATCCCGGCGAGCGCCACCCACCCGAGATGCTGGATGGGCACGGAATCGAGCAGGCGCCGGGTGGCCTCCACACCCGCGACGACCGCGGACAACGCGATCATCACCACGACGAACAACCCGGCGAGGTCTTCGGCCCGGCCGTAGCCGTACGTGAACCGCCGCGTGGCCGCCCGCCGTCCGAGGGCGAACGCGATCCACAGCGGGACCGCCGTCAGCGCGTCCGAGAAGTTGTGGATCGTGTCGGCGGCGAGCGCGACCGAACCGGACAGCACCACCACGACCATCTGGGCCAGCGCGGTGACGCCCAGCACCACCAGGCTGATCTTCACCGCCCGGATGCCGATCTCGCTGGCCTCGAGCGCGTCGTCGACGCTGTCCGCGGAGTCGTGACTGTGCGGGGCGAAGATCTCGCGGATCGCCCCGCGGACGCCGCCCGAATGCCCGTGGCCGTGTCCGTGTCCGTGGCCGTGGCCTTTCACGACGCACCTTCCTCTGCGGCCAGATCGGCACCGTCGTGGAGGACCTGCAGATCCCCCGACGCGCGATGGTGCCCGGGGATGCCGGGGCCTGCGTGCTCGGCGTTGAACACGGCGTCGGTCACCAGCTGCTGCACGTGCTCGTTGGCGACGCTGTAGTAGATGGACGTGCCCTCCCGCCGGGTGTGCACGAGGCGGGCCATCCGGAGTTTCGCGAGGTGCTGCGAGACGGACGGCGCCGGCTTTCCGACCCGTTCGGCCAGCTCGTTCACCGACAGTTCGCCGCCCACCAGCTGCCACAGCACCTGCACCCGGGTGGCGTCGGCCAGCATGCGGAATACCTCGACCACCAGCCCGACCTGGTCGTCGTCGAGTCTGCGCCGGCAAACGCGCTTATCTGCATTCATACGCAGATAATAGGTCACTCGAGGTTGTGATGCACCAGACACCGAAAAGACTTACTTGCTTGCACTAACGATGTATATAGTTGCTTGCATCAAGTAAGTCGTCCTTCAGGGGTTGCCATGTCCGTCACGTCAGTGCCTTCCGTATCCCTGGGCACCACCGAAGCACTCATCGACGAGGTCTTCCTCTTCGGCCGAGTGCTTCGCGACGCCCTGATGTCGGAAGCCGACGGCCACATTCCACGCGCGCTCACGGGGGTCCTCCTCGTCCTCGCGGCCCGGGGGGAATGCCGGCAGAACGAACTCGCCACCGAGTTGTGCGTCGGCCAGTCGTCACTCAGTCGCCAGATCACCGACCTGGTGGAGGCCGGCTACGTCAGCCGCCACCCGGACCCCGCCGACGGGCGCGCATTCCGAATACGCGTCTCGGAGGAGGGAATGGCGTACGTCAAGCACGTGAGAACGCAACGTGCCGCGCGAATGCAGAAATTGTTGACGGGGTGGAACGAAACCGAGGCAGCAACCGCACTCGAATCCATCCGGCACCTGAAGGAAACACTCTTCGATCCAGAACACCGGATCGTCACGAGCTCGAACCCGATTGGAACACAAAGCGTATGACCGAAACACAGACTCGGCCGCCGGTTGAAGAAACGACGGCCATGACGCACCGCCAAATCCTCGAAGCCCTCACAGGCCTGCTCGCAGCACTGTTCACCGCACTGCTGAGCAGCACGATCGTCGCCACCGCACTCCCGACGATCATCGGCGACCTCAAGGGCACCCAGACCGCGTACGCCTGGGTCATCACCAGCGCACTGCTCGCAAATGCCGCCTCGACCCCCATCTGGGGCAAGCTCGCCGACCTGTTCAACAAGAAGGTCCTGGTCCAGAGCGCGATCGTCATCTTCGTCATCGGCTCGGTGATCGCAGGATTCGCCCACAACGTGCCGATCCTGCTGACCGCGCGTGTCATCCAGGGCATCGGCATGGGTGGCCTGACGGCACTCGTCGTCGCCATCATCGGCACCATCGTCTCGCCCCGTGAACGCGGCCGGTACTCCGGCTACATGGGCGCCGTCATGGCCGTGTCCATGTCGGGTGGCCCGATCCTCGGCGGCGTCATCGTCGACAGCCCCCTCGGCTGGCGCTGGTGCTTCTTCGTGTGCGTCCCGCTCGCCGTCATCGCACTGTTCCTGCTGCAGCGCACGCTGCACCTCGCGACCGAGAAGAAGGACGACGTCTCCATCGACTGGCTCGGCGCCCTCCTGCTGACCGCCGGTGTGTCCATCCTGCTGATCTGGGTCTCGTTCGCCGGCAAGGCGGGCTACTACGAGTGGTTCTCCCGGGAGACGGCACTGTACGTCGGATCCGGTGTGCTGCTGCTGGCCGCGACGATCCTCGTCGAGGCCAAGGCCAAGTCGCCGATCATCCCGCTCAAGATCGTCACGGAGAAGACCACCGGACTCGCGATCATCGCGTCCGTCGCCGTCGGTGTCGGAATGTTCGGCTCCACCACGTTCCTCGGCCAGTACTTCCAGACCTCGCGGGGCTACACCCCCACCATGGCCGGAGTGCTCACCATCCCGATGGTCGCAGGCATGCTCCTCGGCACGGTCGGATCCGGACAGCTCATCACCCGCTTCGGCAAGTGGAAGCCGTTCGTCGTCGGCGGCGCCGTCCTGATGATCGCAGGCTTCGGACTGCTCGGCACCATCGATCACGAAACCAACCTGACCCTCGTCGGCACGTACATCGCGATCGTCGGTCTCGGCATGGGCATGCTGATGCAGAACCTGGTCCTCGCGGTGCAGAACACCGTCAGCGTCCAGAACATCGGTGCGGCATCCAGCTCGGTCGCCTTCTTCCGGACCTTCGGTGGCGCGATCGGCGTCTCGGTTCTCGGTTCGGTGCTGGCCACCCGCGTCGCCGACCTGTCGGCCGACGGTTTCGCCAAGCTCGGCATCCCGACCGGATCGAGCAGCGGCGGAAGCCTGGACCTGACGTCCATGCCCGCCCCCGTCCTGGAAGTCATCCGCGCCGCATACGGCGACGCGACGGGGCGGATCTTCCTGATCGCCGCCGTCGTCGCCGTCGTCACCCTGATCGCCGTCATCCTGATCCCCAACCGCCCGCTGCGTCGCACCATCGACCTGTCGAGCGAGCAGGAGCCCGTCCAGGAACCCGAGTACGCCCCCGTCCCGGAGTACGCACTCGAATCCGACACGGCGCCGATCCCGTCGTCCGACGTCCGCGGCGGCAGGCACGAGGCTCCCGCCGATCAGCATCAGCCCTTCGCCGGGCTGAGCGCCGACGCCCGGGACCGTCTCCTGTCCATGCTCCTGCCCCAGCCGGAGCGGACGCTGGAAGCGATCGACGAAGCGGAGAAGATCCGCGACGAGGTCAACCGGCTGCGTAACGATCTCAATGCGAAGCTCGTCGAATTCGACGAGGTCTGGGATCGCCTGCGCGAGCTGGGACTGAGTGAAGAGCAAGTGGCCGGCGTCCTCGGTGGCGGCCACGTGACGGACACCGGCAACGGTGCCCTCATCCGCTGAATGAGATGATCGTTCAGTTCCACGACGCCGTCGGCTCGCCCACGTATCCCCCTCTACGTGGGCGGGCCGGCGGCGTGTTCGCTCAGTTGACCCGGTTCACCCTGGTGGGCACGTCGAGCAATGTGCTCTACGCTCTCGCGTTCTTCACCCTCGACGTGTACGGGTCGTTCGTCGCCAACCTGGTCGGCGTGGTGACCAGTTCGATGTTGGCCAACGAACTCCACCGGCGGCTCACGTTCCGCGCCGCGGATCGCGTCCGCTGGTTCGTCGCACAGTGGGAGGGCGGAACGCTCGCGCTGATCGGGCTGGCCGTCAGTTCCCTCGCGCTCGCCGTCCTGCACACGCTCTTCCCCGGCGCCGACGGCCTCGTGCAGGTCGCGCTCGTCGTCGCCGTCAGCGCCGTGGTCGGCGGCCTGCGGTTCCTCGCCCTCCGCGGCTGGGTTTTTGCCTCCGGCCTGTGAGTACTTGTTAACCGCGGGCGGTTAACAAGTACTCACAGCAGGGGGCGGTGCCACGGACCGGTGATCGCCAGTGTCAGCCCCGGTGACTGAATGTTCACAAACAGGGTCCTCCCGTCGGCGCTGAATGCCGGACCGCAGAATTCGCTGTCGTTCAACTCGTTCCGGGCCATCGCGAACGGCTCCCCCTCCGCCGTGACACCGACGAGGTGGCTGATTCCTTCGCCGTCCTCCGCGAGAATCACACCGCCGTACGGCGAGACCGTGATGTTGTCGGGCCCGTCGTAGTTCCCGGTGTCGACGGCGGGATCGGGATTGACCCCGAACAGGATCTTCAAGGTGACCGTCTGTTTCGCCGGGTCGAAGAACCACACCTGGCCGTCGTGCTCGGCGACGCTGCCGTCGCTGGTCCGTGCGTAGCTCGCGACGAAGTAGGCGCCGCCGTCGCCCCACCACTGCCCCTCCAGCTTGCGGCTCCGGGTGACGACATCGTCCCCGAACTGCTTACGCACCGACGTGCTCGTCGCGTCGCGGTCCGGCACACCGACCCACTGCACGGAGTACACGGTGCCCGGCTCGGTGGCCTGCGACAGGTCGGGGACGTGCGTTCCGCCCTGGAAGCAGGCCATCGCCTGGAGTGCGCCTGCGGTGTCGCCGCCCGGGGACTGGGCGAGTTCGCGCAGCGCGTTCGGCCCGCCCCGGAAGCCGTGCGGCGGCGTCCACCGGTAGTACAGTCCGTTCGGCCCCGACGCGTCCTCCGTCAGATAGATGGTGCTCGACGCCGGATCCACCGCCACCGCCTCGTGCGCGTACCGGCCCAGAAACTTCAGCGGCACAGGACTTTTGTCCCTGTTTGCCTCCTGGCTCGCGGGGTCGACCTCGAAGACGTAACCGTGGTCGAGCAGGAACCCACCCTCCCCCGCGCGAGCCTCCGTCTCCTCGCAGGTCAACCACGTTCCCCACGGGGTGATGCCGCCCGCGCAGTTGTTCACGGTGCCCGCGACGCTGACGTACTGGCCCTGCCGTGCGCCGTCGGCGCCGACCGCGGTCGTGGTCGTGCCGCCGCGCGCGCCCGTGTCGTACGTCAATCCGTCGAGAGCGGGCACGCCGAACGGTTCGTCGCTGCCGATCTCGTGATTGGTGACGAGCGTGGAACCGCCGGGTCGCGCGAACACCCCGATGGCGTCGGGATCGCTCGGCACGGGCACGCCACCGTCCAACTGCATCTCGCCCGACCGGGCGACGATGGTGTACGAAAAGCCCACCGGGAGCGACAGAATGCGGTTCGGGTCCGGCACGAGCGGTCCGTAGCCGATCGCCTGTCCCGGTGCCGCGGACGCGAACGCCGGCCGGACGAGGGCGTCGACGCTTCCGGCGAGTGCCACACCGAGTCCGGTGAGCGCGGTGCGACCGAGGAATCCGCGGCGGTTGAGTGGTGCAGTGGACACTGTCTGAAACCTCCATGGTGACGAACCGGATCCTCAGGACGGTAGGTACCGCGGTGCCCGGCTTCGTGGACGCACCGTGGCGGGCGCGTGAACCACGTGCGAACTTCCCCTGTGAGTACTTGTTAACCGCCCGCGGTTAACAAGTACTCACAGGTGGCGAAGCCGCACAACCGTTGACATGTGACTAAATGGTCACCTATTCTCGATCCATGGACGACGATCACGTCTTCAAGGCGCTGGCCGATCCGACCCGCCGCCTGATACTCGACCGATTGTTCGCCCAGGACGGTCAGACGCTCACCGAACTCGAGTCGCACGTCGAAATGACGCGATTCGGTGTCATGAAGCATCTGCGTGTGCTCGAAGACGCGGGACTCGTCGTCACGCGCCGCTCCGGCCGGGAGAAACTTCACTACCTCAATCCTGTGCCGATACAGCTGATCCACAACCGGTGGATCGACAAGTACACCGAGCGTCACACCTCGGCGCTCGCTCAGCTGAAATCCGAACTGGAGGAAGAGAAATGACTACCGCCGACACGATCCAGATCTACGCCGTCTACATCAAGGCGACCCCGGAGGCCATCTGGGAGGCCATCACGAAACCCGAGTGGTCGCAGCAGTACGGGTACGGCGGCCTCGTCGACTACGACCTCCGCGCGGGCGGGTCGTTCCGCACGCGCGCGGACGACGCGATGAAGGAATACCCCGGCGTTCCGGACGTGATCGTCGACGGCGAGGTGATCGAATCCGATCCGCCGAAGAAGCTGGTCCAGACGTGGCGGATGCTGATGGACGCCGACAACGTGGAGGGTTTCACCACGCTGACCTACGAGATCGTGCAGTCGAGCAGGCCCGGAGTCGCGAAACTGACTGTCACACACGACCTCACCAATGCGCCGGGCCTGGCGGAGATGGTCGCGGGCAGGCACGAACCCGAGGGCGCCGGCGGCGGCTGGAACGAGGTGCTGAGCGGAATGAAGACGCTGCTCGAGACGGGTCAGCCGATGGTGAACTGGGGCTGAACACCGGGTCGGCGAGCGTGAGGGCCCGACATCTGTCAGACGGTCGCAGTAAGCTCCAACCATGACGGCTGCGCAGTCGCTCGACGGGGAATTCCTCGCACTCGCCGACCCTTACCGGCGCGAGTTGCTCGCCCATTGTTATCGCATGATGGGCTCACTTCACGACGCCGAAGACCAGATGCAGGAGACGTTCATCCGGGCGTGGCGCGGATACGAGGGCTACCAGCAGCAGGCATCGCTGCGGACGTGGCTGTACAAGATCGCCACCAACACCTGCCTGACGGCGTTGCAGAACAGGTCGAAGCGTCCGCTGCCGAGCGGTCTGGGCGCTCCCGACTCCGATCCGACCGCCGAACTCGTCGAGCGACACGAGGTGCCGTGGCTCGGGCCGCTCCCCAACCGCCTCATCGACGACGACGCCGGTGATCCCGCCACCGTCGTGACGTCGCGCGAGTCGGTGCGGTTGGCGTTCATCGCGGCCCTTCAGCATCTTCCTGCACGTCAGCGCGCCGTTCTCGTCCTGCGCGACGTGTTGCAGTGGAAGGCGTCGGAGGTCGCGACGGCCCTCGGTACCACCACGACGGCGGTCAACAGCCTGCTGCAGCGTGCCCGGACGCAACTCGAACTGGCCACGCCGTCGGCGGACACGCTCGTCGAACCGGAGTCCCCCGAGGAACGCGAACTGCTCGACCGCTACGTGGCCGCGTTCGAGAACTACGACATCGACGGGATCGTCGAACTGTTCACCAAGGACGCCGTCTGGGAGATGCCGCCGTTCGAGGGCTGGTACCGCGGCGGGACCGCGATCGGCACCCTGGTCAGCGAGAAGTGCCCGGCCAAGGCTGGAGGCGACATGCGACTGGTGCCGACGGTGGCCAACGGACAGCCGGCGCTCGGCCTGTACATGCGCGGGGAGGACGGGGTCCATCGTCCGTTTCAGCTGCACGTTCTGGACGTGACGGCCGGCGGGGTCTCCCACGTCGTCTGCTTCTTCGACGTCGATCTGTTCGAGAAGTTCGGACTGCCGGAGACCCCGCCCGCCTGACTCCTACGCCGGCACGGCGGCCGGATCCATCCACATGACCTCCCAGACGTGGCCGTCCAGGTCACGGAACGCGCGGCCGTACATGAAGCCCTCGTCCTGGAGCTTGCCCCACGCCGAGCCACCGGAGGCGAGGGCCTTGTCGACGAGGCTGTCGACCTCCTCGCGGCTGTCGGCCGAGATACACAGCAGCGCCTCGACGGCCTTCGAGGTGTCGCAGATGCCGCCTTCGATGAAGTCCTTGAACCGGGACTCGACGAGGAGCATCACCGACGTGGACTCGTTGATCACCATGGCGGTGCAGGAGTCGTCGCTGAACGTGGCGTTGAACTCGAAGCCGAGTCCGCCGAAGAACTGCTTGGTCGCGTCGAGGTTCTTGATCGGCAGGTTCACGAAGAGCATCCGGGACATGTGATTCTCCTTCTCGGGTTCCGCCCAGTGCGGAAGTCATCGATACAGACCACGGCGGTGCGCAAAACTCATCGGCGACCGCGCGCCCGATTCTGTCAGCTCTCGGCGAGGTCGAGGATCGAACCGATCAGGTTCCGCACCACGGCGCCGACGGCACCGGATCGCGCCGCCGAAGGAGGCGGCGAGAAGTTGCGCGCCGTGGCAGATCCCGAGCACCGGGAGACCGGCGTCCGAAATTTTTTTGATGAAGTTTCGCTCTCCCGGAGGTTGCGGGTGGGTAACGTCGTCGACGGCGCCCCGTCGGACCGCCCATCACCACGAGGCCGAGCGGCCGGCGGTTCGAACGCTCGGTAAGTGCGGGACTCGCCGGAGCGAAAACCACTCTCCGCCAGCAGAGTTCCGACGAGAGCCGGTCCTTTGAACGACACGCGCTTTACAACTACACACGGCTTGTTCACGCCACATTGGCTACCGAGTAGGGACTTTCGGCCCTAGGCAGTTTCGGAAACGCGAATTCCGCACTGAGTGCACAAAATTGGGATGTTCACACGGAGTTCACTTTCGGTGTACATCGGCCGAATGACAGCAGCCGAACTGGACGCTTGTCTAGTGGCATGGCTCACGGGAAACCTGTAGAAATACGAGCGTCACGCTTTCGTGACCTGTCCCATATCAATTAGTTATCCGGTGGTGGTCCCTGACAAACGGAACGTCACCATCTCCCGTTACCTCAGACCACAGACGAGCCCTCCTGCGATCCGGGAAGTCGTCTTCGGGATGGAAAGGGCAATAGATGCCGCTCCCCATGTCCCCCCTCGACTCGATGTTCCTTCTCGGCGAGTCCCGAGAGCACCCGATGCATGTCGGTGGCGTGGAGATCTTCCAGCTTCCGGAAGGCGCCGACACCTACGACATGCGCGCGATGCTCGACCGCGCGCTCGCCGAGGGCGACGGCATCGTCACACCCCGGCTCGCCAAGCGGGCCCGCCGGTCCTTCTCGTCTCTGGGTCAGTGGAGCTGGGAGACCGTCGACGACATCGACCTCGGCCATCACATCCGGCACGACGCACTGCCCGCCCCCGGCGGCGAGGCCGAGCTGATGGCCCTGTGCTCACGGCTGCACGGATCGCTGCTCGACCGCAGCCGCCCGCTGTGGGAGATGCACCTGATCGAGGGACTGAGCGACGGACGGTTCGCCGTCTACACCAAGATCCACCATGCGGTCGCCGACGGCGTCACCGCGATGAAGATGCTGCGCAACGCGCTCAGCGAGAATTCCGACGATCGGGACGTGCCCGCTCCGTGGCAGCCGCGCGGTCCCCGCCCGCAGCGGACGCCGTCGAAGGGGTTCAGCCTGTCGGGTCTCGCCGGTTCCACCATCCGCACCGCCCGTGAGACGGTCGGTGAGGTCGCCGGTCTCGTGCCCGCACTCGCCGGCACCGTTTCCCGCGCCTTCCGCGACCAGGGCGGTCCGCTCGCCCTGTCCGCACCGAAGACCCCGTTCAACGTGCCGATCACCGGCGCCCGCCAGTTCGCGGCGCAGTCGTGGCCGCTCGAACGTCTCCGCCTGGTCGCCAAGCTGTCCGACAGCACCATCAACGACGTCGTGCTCGCGATGTCGTCGGGGGCGCTCCGCAGCTACCTCGAGGATCAGAACGCCCTGCCCGCCGAGCCGTTGATCGCGATGGTGCCGGTGTCGCTGAAGAGTCAGCGTGAGGCGGCGACCGGCAACAACATCGGGGTGCTCATGTGCAACCTCGGCACCCACCTGCGCGAGCCGGCGGATCGGCTCGAGACCATCCGGACCTCCATGCGCGAGGGTAAGGAAGCCTATGGCTCGATGACCGCCACGCAGATCCTCGCGATGAGCGCGCTCGGGGCGGCACCGATCGGCGCGAGCATGCTGTTCGGGCACAACTCGCGGGTGCGCCCGCCGTTCAACCTCATCATCTCCAACGTTCCCGGCCCCAGCTCACCGCTGTACTGGAACGGTGCGCGGCTCGACGCCATCTACCCGCTGTCGGTTCCGGTCGACGGCCAGGGACTGAACATCACGTGCACCAGCAACGACGACATCATCTCGTTCGGTGTCACCGGTTGCCGCAGCGCCGTGCCCGACCTGAAGTCGATCCCGGCCCGGCTCGGACACGAGCTGCGCGTGCTGGAGCGGGCTGTCGGGATCTGACGTCAGGGGGTCTTCCGGTCGCTGTGCCCGAGGTGGCGGTCGGGCGCGACCCGGTCGCGGACCAGCTGCTTGAGGACGACGATGTCCGGGAAGCCGCCCTGCTCTTTGCGGTCCCAGATCAGGTCGTCGTCGACGGTGATGCGGAAGATCCCTCCGGTGCCGGGGACGAGTGCGACCTCGCCGAGTTCCTGACCGAACGTTCCGAGTAGTTCCTGCGCCATCCATGCTGCACGCAACAACCATTGGCACTGGGTGCAGTAGGTGATCGCGACCCGGCCGTCCGCGCTGCTCGTCGTCATCGTGCCAGGTTAACCGAACACGCTCCCTCGCTTGCTGTTCGAGTTGCATGCGCGACACCAGTTCGTCATGCGGGCGTCAGCATGTTGGGGCAGACTGTCGATCGCCATGCTGTGCCCCCTCGACGAAAGGAAGCCTCCATGCCCACCGCGCTCGAAGAATCGCGTCGCCACGCCATCGACCTGACCAACGAGAAGATCCAGGCCGTCAAGGATTTCTTCACCAACATCTTCCGCCTCGACACCACGCACCGCACCGAGGCGTGAACGGGCGGGGAGGCCTTCGCCGCGAAGGTCTCCCCGCGTTCACCGGAGCGTCCCGAAGAACTCCACGATCTCCGCGGCCCGGAAGTGGTCGTCCGACACGTGCGGGCCGCTCACCTCGACGAACTCGACGGCGTCCGAGCCGCGGCGGATCATCTCGACCCACGGTCCCGTGACCCCGGCGATGTTCGCGACCTCGTCCTCCCGCGAGGCGTACACCCGAATGGGTATTCCCACATAATCTCCCGGCCGGTGCCGGACGGCGTCCCAGTGCTCGGTCTTCGATTCCAGGTCGTGCCCGTCCGCGGACAGGTCGAACGCGTCCCGCACGGTGTCGCGTCCGTGCTCACCTCGTTCCCACACCGCGCGCAGCGACAGCGACGGGGCGATGAACACCGCACCGTCCCACGGCGCCTCGCGCAGGCGCACGGCGTTCGCGGCGGCGTTGCCGCCCATCGACTCGCCGATCAGGAACCGCACTGTCACCGGCCACCGCCGGGACACCCACGCGTCCAGCGCCACCACGGCGTCCTGCGCCGACCGGTTACCCCAGAGGTCGCCGTGCAGGTACGGGCTCGCGACCACGTATCCGGCGTCCAGCAGTCCGTCCCGCAGTCCGGCGCGGTCGTCGATCGACCTCTCGTCCCCCGTCCGCCCGTGCAGGTAGTACGCGACCGCCGACGGTGTCGCCCCGCGCGGCACCGCGACGACCGCACGATCGCCGGACCGCGGGACCGTCACGGCGTGTTCGTCGTACCCGGTGAGGTGTGCCGTGCGCCGCGTCACCGGTTCGACGGCGCCGGCACGAATTGTCACACCGCCCACGCTAACAAGCGACGACGCGACGTGCGTGGCGGGGAATTCGGGCCCGGCACCCGTTTCGCCGAGTCGGGCCGACCGCCGTCGGCGCGCTCCTATACTTCGTAGCGTTGAGCCCTAGTTGCGAGGGGGACCGATGGCCGGCTTCCTGCTACGACGAGCGCTCAATTACGTGGTGCTGTTGCTGCTGGCGTCGTTCCTGACGTTCAGCCTCACCTCCCTCACCTTCCGCCCGCTCGACAGCCTGGAACAACGCAACCCCCGGCCGCCGCAATCGGTGATCGACGCGAAGGCCGCGGAACTGCATCTGGACGACCCGATCCCGGTGCGGTACGCGAACTGGCTGGGCGGCGTCGTGCACGGCGATTTCGGCACCACCGTCACGGGTCAGCCGGTGTCGGACGAGTTGGGCCGCCGGATCCTGGTGAGCATGCGATTGCTGATCCTCGGTTCCGTCATCGGGGCGGTGCTGGGTGTGTTGATCGGTGCCGCCGGTGCGATCCGGCAGTACAAGTTCAGCGACTACTTCAGCACCGTCGTGTCGCTGCTGATTCTCAGCGCGCCCGTGTTCCTCGTGGCAACGTTGCTGAAATACGGTGCTCTCCAGATCAACTCGGCCACCGGCAGCCAGATCTTCCTGTACACCGGGGAATCCTCGGCCAGCACGATCACCGGGTTCTGGCCGCAGTTCGTCGACCGGGTGCAGCATCTGGTGCTGCCGACCATCGCGCTGGCGTTGGGCAGCATCGCCGGGTACAGCCGATATCAACGCAACGCGATGCTCGACGTCCTGGGGAGCGACTTCATCCGGACCGCGCGGGCGAAGGGCCTGACCCGGCGGGCGGCACTGCTCAAGCACGGACTCCGGACGGCGCTGATCCCGATGGCGACCTTGTTCGCCTACGGGTTCGGGGCGCTGGTCGTCGGGGCCACGTTCACCGAGAAGATCTTCGGCTGGCACGGCATCGGCGAGTGGATCGTGATCGGCATCGACAATCAGGACACCAACATCGTCGTCGCGATCACGTCGTTCACCGGGCTGATCGTGCTGTTGTCAGGGCTGCTCTCGGACGTCGTGTACGCGGCGCTGGACCCGAGGGTGCGTGTCGGGTGACCGAGATCCAGATCGCGTCCACCGATGCGGCGGTGTCGGCCGTCGGTCGCCGGACCCTGCTGTTCCGGCGGTTTCTCCGGAACAAGCCCGCCATCGCCGGGGTGTGCGTCCTGCTGTTGCTGTTCGTCGCCAGTTTCGTCGGACCGTACCTGCTCCCCTACGACTATCAGCAACTGGACTACACGGCGCTGCTGCAGCCGCCGAGCGCCGAACACCCGTTCGGCACCAACCAGATCGGGCAGGACGTTCTCGCACAGACGTTGCGCGGGCTGCAGAAGTCGCTGATCATCGGCATCTGCGTCGCGCTCTTCTCCACCGCCATCGCGGCGCTCGTCGGTGCGCTGGCCGGGTATGTCGGCGGTTGGCCGGATCGGGTGATCATGTGGCTGGTCGATCTGCTGCTCGTCGTTCCCAGCTTCATCATCATCGCCGTGTTCACTCCCCGGCTGAAGTCGTCGAGTTCGATCGTCCTGCTGATCCTGCTGCTGGCGGTGTTCGGCTGGATGATCACCGCCCGGATGGTCCGCGGGATGACGCTGAGTCTGCGCGAGCGGGAATTCGTGCAGGCCGCCCGGTACATGGGGGCACCGACGCACAAGATCATCACCAGCCACGTCGTCCCGAACATCGCGTCGATCCTGATCATCGACGCGACCCTGAACGTCGGCGCCGCGATCCTCGCCGAGACCGGGCTCAGTTTCCTCGGGTTCGGCGTGCAGAAACCGGACATCTCCCTCGGGTCGCTGATCGCCGACGGCACCGAATCCGCCCTCACCTACCCGTGGCTGTTCATGTTCGCGGGCGGACTGCTGGTGATCACCGTGCTGTCTGCCAACCTGGTGGGCGACGGTCTCCGCGATGCAGTCGACCCCACCTCGAAGCGGGCCCGGTCCCGCAAGAGCAGGAAGGCGAAGCGGTGACCGGGCAACCGCTGCTCGACATCGAGAACCTGCGGGTCAGCTTTCCCAGCGAGGAAGGCCGGATCGAGGCGGTCCGCGACGTCAGCTACACCGTCTCCGACGGCGAGGTGCTCGCCATCGTGGGTGAGTCGGGCTCGGGCAAGTCGGTGGCGTCCCTCGCCGTGATGGGTCTGCTGCCCGAGCACGCGCGCGTCACCGGCTCGATCCGGTTGCAGGGCCGTGAGTTGCTGGGCATGGGAGACCGGGAACTCTCGGCGCTGCGCGGGAAGACGGTCAGCATGGTGTTCCAGGACCCGCTGTCCGCGTTGACGCCGGTGTACCGGGTCGGTGACCAGATCGCCGAGGCGCTGCTGGTCCACGGCCGGGCGAGCAACAGGAAGGACGCCGAGCAGCGCGCCGTCGACCTCCTCGATCTGGTCGGGATCCCCGATCCAGCGGTGCGCGCCAGGGCCTTTCCCCACGAGTTCTCCGGCGGCATGCGACAGCGCGTGGTGATCGCCATCGCGATCGCCAACGATCCCGCGCTGATCATCTGCGACGAACCGACCACCGCCCTCGACGTGACCGTGCAGGCGCAGATCCTCAACCTGCTCCGCAAGGCCCGTGATCTCACCGGCGCCGGCGTCGTGATGATCACCCACGACATGGGCATCGCGGCGACCCTCGCCGACCGCGTGGTGGTGATGTACGCGGGCCGGGTGGTGGAATCGGCGCCGGTGCGGGAACTGTTCGCCGAACCCCGGATGCCCTACACCGCAGGACTACTCGTGTCCGTACCGCGGATGGACGCGCCGATCCGGAGCCGCCTGGTCTCGATCGCCGGCGC
This sequence comes from Rhodococcus sp. NPDC057529, assembly GCF_042802055.1. NCBI lineage: Bacteria > Bacillati > Actinomycetota > Actinomycetes > Mycobacteriales > Nocardiaceae > Rhodococcus > Rhodococcus sp. NPDC057529. Next base: position 224,586 of record NZ_JBHVEY010000002.1, on the reverse strand, counting down.
CCCGCCGGCACCGCATTCGCTGCCACCGGGTTGCGCGTTCGCGCCGCGCTGCCCGCTCGCCGTGGACGCCTGCCTGCTCGCCGAACCGGAACTCGTCGCGACCGGACCGGCGCACCGGGCGGCGTGCATCCGCGTCGACGAGGCCGGCACCCGCGACCTGTTCACGGCGTACCGGCGAGACCGGTCTACCCCTACCCCTCCCGCGAGGACGCCCGACGACCGGGTGGTGCTGCGGGTGACCGACCTGGTGAAGACGTATCCGATCACCAGCGGTCTGGTGTTCCGCCGCAAGCGCGGCGAGATCCGGGCGGTCGACGGCATCACGTTCGACATTCGTGCCGGCCGCACGCTGGCGTTGGTGGGCGAATCCGGCTCGGGCAAGTCGACGACGTTGACGCAGGTCCTCGACCTGTCCGCGCCGGAATCCGGGTCGATCGAGGTGCTGGGTGCCGACGTGGCGGCGCTGAGCGCCCATCGCAGGCGCGCTCTCCGGCGGAAGATGGCCGTTGTCTTCCAGGATCCGACGGCGTCCCTGGACCCCCGGCTGCCGGTGTTCGACGTGCTCGCCGAGCCGCTGCGGCTGGACGGCCGCGGGCGCGAGGAGATCGGCCGCCGGGTACCGGAACTGCTCGACCTGGTCGGGTTGCGACGCGAGCACGCCGACCGGTATCCGGCCGACTTCTCGGGCGGCCAGAAGCAGCGGATCAGCATCGCCCGGGCGCTCGCCCTCGATCCGGAACTGCTGTTCCTGGACGAACCGGTGTCTTCGCTCGACGTCTCCATCCAGGCCGGGATACTCAACCTCCTGCGCGACCTGCAGGAGCAGCGGGGCATGTCGTACCTGTTCGTCTCCCACGACCTGTCCGTGGTCCGCAACATCGCGCACGACGTCGCGGTGATGTACCGGGGCAGGATCGTCGAGTCGGGGGCCGCGCAGACGATTTTCGAGGATCCGCAGCACGAATACACCCGGGCACTGCTCGCGGCAATCCCCGTTCCGGATCCGACCGATTTGGCACACTAGGGTCAGCGAACTTCGAGGAAGGGCACATCCATGAGGATTCGTTCGGCGCGCACCCGCCTCGCGGTATCGTTCCTGGCCGTCGGCCTCGTTCTCGCCGGCTGCGGGGGTTCGGACACCGGCGGCACCGGGACCGGATCCGGGTCGCTCGGCACCACCAACGACATCAACCCGCACGACCCCAGCGAACTGCGCGACGGCGGAAACCTGCGGTTGGCGTTGTCGGGTTTCCCCCCGAACTTCAACACGCTGTCCAACGACGGCAACGACTCCGAGATCGGCGGCATGCTGAAGCCGATGATGCCCCGCGCGTTCGGCACCGACGCCGCGGGAGCGCTGTCGGTGAACCACGACTACTTCGTCGACGTCGCGCTCACCGGCACCGACCCCCAGCAGGTCACGTACACGATCGAGCCGAAGGCGGTGTGGTCCGACGGCACCCCGATCACGTGGGAGGACATCCAGTCCCAGGCCGCGGCGCTCAGTGGGAAGAACAAGGAATTCCTGATCGCGAACACGTCCGGGTTCGAGCGGGTGGACCGGGTCGAGCGCGGCGTCGACGACCGTCAGGCGGTGATCACGTTCGCCGAGCCGTACGCCGAATGGCGGGGCCAGTTCGCGGGCAATTCGATGCTCTACCCGAAGTCGGCCACCGCGACCCCGGAGGCGTTCAACACGAGTCTGCGCGACGGGATCTCGGTGACGTCGGGACCGTTCGCGATCGCGTCGATCGACCGGGCGCAGAACCGGATCACGTTGGGCCGCAACCCCGCGTGGTGGGGTAACACCCCGAAACTCGACACCATCACGTACAGCGTGCTCGACGACTCCGCGCGCATTCCCGCGCTGCAGAACAACGAGATCGACGCGTCCGGGCTGGGCACGATCGACGAGGTGAAGACGGCGGAGGGATCGGACGGCATCGCGATCCGCCGGGCGCCGGGAACCCAGTTCTCGCACATCACGTTCAACGGCGCGGACGGATCGATCCTCGCCGATCCGCAATTGCGGGTGGCGCTGTCGAAGGGCATCGACCGGCAGGGCATCGCGACCGCGATCCAGAACGGTCTGGTCGACGACCCGAAGCCGCTGAACAACCACGTCTACCTCAGCGGTCAGCAGGGCTACCAGGACAACAGCGCGGCCGTCGCCTACGACCCGGAGGAGGCCGCCCGGCGACTCGACGAACTCGGCTGGAAACTCAACGGCGAGTTCCGGGAGAAGGACGGTCGCCGGCTCGAGATCCGCGACGTGATGTACCAGTCGACCACCTGGGTCCAGATCGCGCAGATCGTTCAGCAGAACCTCGCGCAGATCGGCGCCAAGCTGAACATCGACACCCGCGGCGGCACCGGGTTCTTCACCGACGTCATCCAGCCCGGCGACTTCGACCTCGCCCAATTCTCCTGGGTGGGTGATCCGTTCCCGCTCAGCGGCCTCCCGCAGATCTACGCGTACAACCCCGACGACCTGCAGGGCAATTACGGCCGGATCGGTTCGCCCGAACTGAATGCGCTGATCGAGCGGACCATCTCGGAACTCGACCCGCAGAAGGCCATCGAACTGGCCAACGAGGTCGACACCGCAGTGTTCGAGGAGGGGTTCTCGCTGCCGCTGATGCAGGCGCCGGGCAACGTCGCGGTGCGCGACAACCTGGCGAACTTCGGTGCCGCCGGTCTCGCGTCCTACGACTACACCAAGATCGGCTTCCTGAATTAGCGGGTTCGCGGCCGTGCGCTATCCGGTGGCCGTCGCCGTGGGCGCCCTGCTGGTGTGCGGCGGGTTCGCCGTCGTCGCCGACGCCGATCAGCTCAGCGCGCTGGTCGTCGTGGCGGCGGCGGTGCTCGGGGTCACCGGTTACACGTGGTTCGCGGCCACCCGTGCGCTCTCCGGGCCGGGTCGGCCGGCCACGGTGCACCGGGTGCGCCAGCAGCACCGGCTGACCAGCAGGTCCTGGATCGAGGTCCGCGAGAAACCGGGGTCACTGTGGATTCCGGTGTTCTTCGATCCCGCCCTGATCACCCTGCCGACGCCGACCGCGGCGACGGTGCACGACGCGGGCCGCCGCACCGTGGTGGTGTCGGACGGCCGTCGCCTGCTCCCGTCCGGACGAGCGCGTCGTTCGGAACCGCCCGGCCGGTTGATCGACAACCCGTCCCGTCCGGATCCGGAGGGTCCGGTGCGCGCCCGGGTGGCGGTCCGGCCCGCCCGCAGACTTCTCCTCGACGCCCAGTTCGCGGTGGCGGCGCCGTTCTCCGGGGCACTGTGGGTGTACGTCGCGGGCGGCGGGCTTCCGGCGTTCGCCGGCGCGACGTGTGTGGCCGCGGCCGTCGCCGTGTGGTGGGCGGCGATCCGCGGCTCCGACCCCAGCTGAGGGCGGCTACGACATGGTGACGCCCGCGCTGACGAAGCACGGCAGCAGGCCGGCGATCTCACTCAGCACCGGCCCGAATCCCACCGCGGCCGGTACCGGGTCGTTGACGAACGCGATACCGCGGAACCCGGTGGTGAGGTTCGTGAACTGCACGACGGCGCCGTTCCACTGCGCAAACGGCGCGGCGGTGGTGTACCGGATCCGGTCGGGTCCGACGCGTTCCGCATTGAACGTGAGCCAGGCTCCGGGAGCGCACGTCGACATCGAGGCGGGGACGAACGGCGCGGCGGAGGCGGCACCAGGCACCGCGAAGGACAGTGCGCCCGCGACGGCGATCACTGCTCCCAGCCGTCCCAGCACTTTTCGAGTAGACATCGGAATTCCTTTCGGGGCGCGCCAATCCGTCTCCCCGAGTACGGCGGAACCGCGTCACTGAGTGTGAATACCAGGTCCGAGAATTATATCTCCGCAGGTACCTCCGGCCGCTAGGGTCAGGACGCGTCACCGACGTCCAATTCGAGCCGGTCCTCGTCGAACCGGACCACCCGAACAGTGCGGGTGTCGCCCGCCGCCGTGGTCACCTCGAGCCGTCCGTCGTCGTCCGCGGGCACCCAGGTACCTTCCCGTGGCTCGTCGGCGTCGCCCCGGCCGATCGCCCAGTCGACGAACGAGCCGTCCGGCCGGAATTCGATCCCGCCCCGCCCCCTCGCGCGCGGGAAGTCGAATCCGGCGGGCCGGTACACCCGGACGCCGTCGTGGTCTTCCTCGAAGGAATGCTGCCAGCGTCCTGCGGCGCCCGGGGCGACCAGTGCGGAGACGGCCGGACTCGCGGCCCGCCCGGTCCACAGCGCCTTCCGGACGCCGTCCAGGCACGCCCCCATCCGGGCGCCCTGGCCCTTGGTGAACATCACCATTCCCGCGTCGTCCGTGTAGTCCATGTAATCCATGAACAGGTCGCCGTGCGGGCCGTTCCTGCAACTGATGTGCGGGAATCGTGGCATCCCGACGTTCTGCCCGCCCTGATTGGGGGTGTCGGCGACCTCGTCGGAGCCCCGGCATCCGGTGCCGTCGTCGCCCCAGATGTGGAAGAGGTTGAAATAGTGCCCGATCTCGTGGGTCGCGGTGCGCCCGAGGTCGAACGGTGCCCGCGCGGTGCCCGTCGTGCCGAACGCGGTGTAGGTGATCACGACGCCGTCGGTGGAGACAGGACCGCCGGGGAACTGCGCGTAGCCGAGCAGGCCACCGCCGAGCGCGCAGACCCAGATGTTGAGATATCTCTGCGTCGGCCACGGGTCCGCGCCGCCGGTCTCCGCGGACTTCACGCCGTCGTTCTGGCCGAACGAGTCGACTTCGGTTGTGGTGCGGGTGATTCCGTTCGACGGCCGTCCGGCCGGGTCGGTGTCGGCGAGGAAGAACTCGATTCCGGCGTCGCCGATCAGGTGCTCGAACACGGGCGGAACGGTGTCGATGTCGTCGTTGGCGGCGCGGAAGTCCTTGTTGAGCACCGCGATCTGGCTCTCCACCTGTGCGTCGGAGATGTTCTGCGCCGCGGTGTTCGACACGACGTGCACGACCACCGGAATCCGCACCGGCCCGCGGGCGGCGATCGACTGCAACGGCTCCAGTTCGATGCTCTGGTTCTCGATCTCCGAGCGGGCGATGCGGTACGACTCCGACTCGGTCAGCAACCGGCGGTGCACGTCCATCGCCCCGCACGTGCGGCGGGTCGGCAGATCGGCAGATGATTCGCTGGTGCTCATGACGTCGGGTTTCCTTCCGGTTTCAGAGGATCAGGTCCTGGGGGCGGATCAGTTCGCGGGGCAGGCTGCTCGCCTCGATCCGTTCGAGCGGGTCGGCCGCGATGTAGGGGTCCAGGCCCAGTCCGGTCAACCGGGCGATCCGCCGGACGGGTACCTGGAACGTGCGGTACGCGCCGTAGGAGAACGCTTCCTCCCCCTCGGCGAACTCGTCGAGCAGGGCGGCCTGGCTGAGCAGGTATCCGGTGGCCGAGAGGCTGCCGTCCTGCTTGACCATGGCGACCGTCTTCCAGAACTGCCGTGGCAGCGCCACGCCGCGATACTTCGGGTCGTCCGGTGCGAGAACGGGCCCGGTCACGACGGTGACGGCGAGATCGGCGTTGTCCGCGTTCTTCAGGACGTAGTCCTCGAGTCCCAGCCACAGCGTCTGTCCCGCGTTGAAGCTGTGGTGTTGCGGAGTGCAATTCGTGAAGTGGAACGTGTCGTCGTTCGCCGCTTTCGCCAGCGGGCCCCAGGCCGGGTCGAGACGCCGCACCAGGTGCCCTCGGTCGAGCGGATTGTCGCGGTACACGTCCTCCCCCGTCTGCTGATCGGCGGGAAGCCTCGGGTCGAGTATCCATCTGTCGCTGTCGCGCCGGGGGCTCTGCGACTGCCGTCCGTCGATGTTCACGGCGGTGAACCAGGCCAGCGCCCGCTCGCGGTGCATCACGACGCTGAAGTGGTGATACTTCAACTCCGGAGACGCCACCGCAGGCACCTCGGGCCGCGGCAGTGGTAGCGGCACCTGCAGGAAGTTCGCGTCGTACCCACCCCGGGTGCCGTAGTTCGGATCGATCGAGATCGCTTCGGGCGCCGCGGCCGCTGAGTCGACGGATCCGAGGCGCACCGTGATCTCGAGGGAAACCCGGACGGTCACCTCCCGTTCCTGTTCGAGCACCGGGCGGACCGCCGGCACCGCCCGCTCGGCGCCGAGGACCTCGTCGACGAGGCCCCGCCACCGCGGGGTCAGGTTCTGCGCACGCACGTATTCGAGTATGCGGCTGATCCGCACCCCCTCGTTGAGGACTCCACCGAACTCGGTGTGCTGCGGCGCCCGCACACTCGCGTGGTGCAGGGCGACCACCTCCCACTGGTCGTTGAACACCGGTGAACCCGACGATCCGGGTTCGGTGTCGGCCGAGTAGTGCAGGAACCGTTCGGGAATGTCGACGATGCGGTTCTCCCGCAGCGCGATCTGCTTCTTCTCGCCGCGGGGATGCTGCACGATGGTCACGAACTCACCGATCACGGCCTTGCCCTCCGCCTGGATCAACGGGCTGAAACCGAACTGTGCGAGCGTTCCGGGCTCGGCCCCGACCGCGACCAGCGCGAAATCGCGTTCCCGGTCGGCGAGGTAGAACCGATCCGGATCGAACGGAAACATCTGCACGGGACGCGGTTTTCCGTCGACGCCATCCTGGTAGTCGAACTCGATCACGCTGCTGCGGGCGGTGTCGGCGTCCGGCAGCACGTGGTGGTTGGTCAGCAGCAGGGCCGGTGAGACGAGGAAGCCGGTGCCGTAGCCCTGCAGGGTGCCCCGGGCATCGCGGATGTTCACCCGTCCGATGGACCGGGCGGCGGCGACGCCGGCATCGAGGTAGCGGGCGCCGACGAAATCGGCTGTGCCCAGGATCTTCTCGAGCACCCGATCCGGGAGAGAGTCCGACGTCCAGCCGTCTTCGCCGTAGTAGCGACCGAGCCGGTCCACCCGCTTCGCGATCCGTTCGGGCGTATCCGCCGCGGCAACCCCGCCGGGACCGTTGAGTGCCTCCACGTGCTCGCCGCGCTGGGGTGCCCGTTCCCGCGCGCGCAGTTCTGCCGCATCGTGTTGTCGTTGCCGTTCCGCCTCGAACGTTCCCGCGTGCGTCGCGCGCTGCGACTGCCCGTCTCCGATGTTGTCGACGATGGTCATGACTCGGTCCTCACGTAGGCGGCGGCTCGGTGCTGTGCCTGCCAGCCTTCGCGCAGCGGCCGGACCGGTCTTGCGTAGCCGACTACTCGTTTCTCGGTCCGGCCGCGGCGCCGGCGCGTTCGTACTGTTCGACGCCGTTCCGGACGACCCGCCGAATGCGGGTGCCGTCGGCCACCAGGGCGTCGAGCAGCGGAACCGCCAATTCCGGGCGGATCGGGATTTCCGCGAGCAACTGCCCGAGTTCGAGTGCGTCCGATCCGAGTGCTCCGACGACGACCTCCCGCCGCGCGCAGTCCAGTGCCGCGTCGACGTCGAGTTGTTTCGCCGTGTCACCCCCCGAAGTCGATATCGGTGTCGCCGTCTCGACCAGCAGCGCCCGGACGTCCCGCGCGGCCAGGTCGCGGTCGGTCGCCCACACCAGCATCGCCGCGACCGCCACGTACAGCGCGGCGAAGGTCGTGCCCTCCATCTCCGGCCGGTCGACCAGCCGCTCGCACGTCGTCCCGGTGATCGTCCGCGGCGCGTAGACGTCGGGTTTGCCCGCGTCGGGGAAGTACGGGGTTTCGTGGGTGAGGGTGCCGTCGTCCTCGACGGCACCGACGGCGAACGCCTCCGCACTCCACGCGGGATACTCCGGTTCGTCGGAGTGGTCACCCGAGACGATCACGAGTCGTCCGTCGCCGACCAGTCGTGCGATGACGGCGTTCTGCGCGTCGGACGGGACCGCGTTGCCGTAATCGAAAACCAGGATGTCCGCGTCGGCGAGGGCGGCGTCCTCCATCCACCGGCAGACGTCGCGTTCGGACGGGGCACCGTGCGCGAAGGCCATCTCCTGGGGCAGGAGTTCGGCCAGCGCCGATTCGCCCTGCCCCGTCTCGCCGGCCACCACCCGGCCCGGAACGTCGTGCCGGATGGCGCACTGCGTGACGGCCACCGCGATCTCCTCACGACGACCGGCGGTGAACGGTCCCGCCACCGCCAACCGCAGTGCGTGCCGCACCGGCGCTGCGGCGGCCGCCTCGGCCTCGGGTGCCCCGGAGCCGGCGCCGAAGAAGTCGGACCCGTTCGACGCCGGCGGTGCCGGCTTCGCGGCACCGACACCCAGTTGCCGGACGAGCAGCGGCAGGTCCCGCGGTTCGAACGTGCCGTCCTGGGCGGCGAGATCCGCCAGCTGCTCCCACAGTTCCAGGTGCCGCACGTCGGTGTAGAGCCGGGAGAGGTCCTGCTCCGGGTAGCGCGTCAGCGTGGGCAGGTTGCGCCGGATCCATTGCCACACTTCGGGCCAGGACAGAGCGTCGAGGCGGATCGTGCGCACTTCCGCGGCGCGGAGCGACTCGGTCAGTCCTGCGAGTTCCCCGGTGGTCGCCACGGCGAGCCGCGCGTCGCCCCGACGCTGTGTCAGCAGGACCAGGGCGTCGAGGAGGTCCGAGGCGCCGGGGGCGTCGCCGACCAGCAGGTCGCCGTCGTCGACGACGATCGCGGTGGGAACTTCGGTGAGGTCGTCGAGTAGCCGCTCCCACCAGTCACCGGCGCCGAGCCGGCCGGGCCGGGCGGTACGGACCCCGGCGTCGTCCATCAACTCGGCGACGATCCGGGACAGTTCGCGGAGCGGGTCGGGTTTCGCGAGCAACCGTTTCGCGCTGACGAACAGGTGCGCGATCTGCGGTTCGAGTTCCTCGAGCACGCGGTCCAGGAGGGCGGTCTTTCCGGTGGAGGGCATCCCGACCACGTGCAGCAACCGGGCGGACGTCCGCCCCGACAGCACGTCCACCCCCTCCCGCAGTTCCGCGAGGCGGGAGATGAAGCGGAGTTCGCCCTGCCGGATCCCGATCCGCCGCGAGATCCGCCGGGGCGACGGTTCCGGCCGCGCCTTCGCGTCCGGGTCGACGATCGCGCCGGGCTCGCTGCCGCCGACGAACAGGCAGGGCACCGCCCAGTCGAGCAGGGGGTCGCCGCTGTTCTCGTCGCCCTTGATCGCGAGCCGCGCCAGCCGCAACGCCTCCGCGACGGGCTGGCCGGCGGTCAGCGCCTCGTAGAAGAAGCGCGTCAGCAGTCGCTCCGTCCGGAACGGCAGCACCGCCTGCATGCCGATCACCATCGGACACGCATCACGCACGCAGATGTCGGCCGAGGACAGCGGTCCCGGCCACGGGTCGTCGTCGGTGGCGCCGTCCGGCGCGCGGGCCGTCTCGCAACCCGCGAACACGGCCAGCCGGAGGTCCGGCAGCTGCTGCAACAGCAACGCGAACTCCTGGCTCGGCAGCAGCATCCCGCGGCCGTTGCGCCGCTCCACCTTCAGACCGTCCGGATTGGCGTGACCGAGGTAGTGGAAGAGGTGAAACCCTCGTCTCTGCATGCCCATTCGACTGCGGAGACGTTCGACGGACGGCCGGTCCTCGACCACCACCCGGAGCAGACCACGGTCGACCAGGGGCCGCAGTTCCGACAGCAGGCTGCGTTTCTCGGCATACAGGTCGAACGGGGCCTCGGAATCCTCGGGGCCCTCCCGCAGCGGACTCGACATCACCAGCAGGAGATTGAGCGGCGGCTCGATCGGCGTGTGCCGGATCGGGTAGGTGCGCGACCGGCCGGACCGCACCACGTGGACGTCGCGTGCCATGGCGAGGAACTGGTCGGGGCGTTGCGGATCCAGCAGCAATTCCCACGGCCACGCGCACACTTCCTGCGGCGCGGCGAGGATCCGCACGAGGAGCTGAGTTCCCGCCCTCCCGGCGATTCCCCGGCTCTGCTGCAGCAGCGTTTCGATGTCGGGGATCCCGAACACCAGGTCCGTCAGCACTTTCCCGACGTCGAGCGCGTGGGCCGCGGCGTCGGGGCGCGCGTGCCGGACGGTGTCGGTCAGCCATCCGGACGGCGCGTCGATCGTCTTTCCCGTGACGTCGTTCGGCAGTTTCCATTCCGGGATCTCGCGCCGCACCGCGAACACCGAGCCCATCCAGGACTGCGCCGACAGCCACACGTGGTCGCCCGCCCGGAGGACACTGATCTCCAGTTCCTCGAAACTGGTTGCGGGTCTCATGTTTCCGCACTCCTAGGCGTCGACGGACCGGGCGATCTCGTCGAGGTCGACGACACTCGCGACGTCGGTGACCGGGTGCACACCGGGAGCGCGCACGGTGATCCGGTAGTCCTGGGCGGGTAGCCCGCCGAGGACTGCCTGCTGCCAGCCGTCGACGGCCGGCGACAACGGGTGCTGCCTGCCCGGACCGCCTGCGACGGGCTCGACCGACGCGACCAGCCGCGCGCCCCCGGCACCGGTTCGCGCGCGGATCACCAGCGGCTCGGCCGTCGTGACGTCGTCGACCTCGAGCGCGACCGATTCGCTCACCGCCGGAAACACGTTCGGGGGCGCGAGAACTGCGGTGGTCAGAATCCCGCCCACGTGGTCGAGCACCGGGTCGTCGTTCTGCAGGGATCCGTGCCGCTGACTGAAGAACGCCGCGTTCTTCCACCCCGTCATGAGTTCGTGCGGGGTGGCCGACAGCTTCGGCACCGTACCGTCCCCGCCGCTCTCGCCGGGCCCGCGGACGGTCATCGTCTCGACCTTCGACCCGGCGAGCCGGGCGGCCCACTTGGTGGGCTGGAAGTCGCCGATCACCGGACGGATGTCGTAGCCCTCGGGTCCCGACTTCAGCCGCGCGTCGACGGCGTCGCGCAGGTCCCGGTGCAGGCGCACCGCGGCCCCCATCCGGCCGGCGTCGAGACCCGTGCCCGACCAGTCGAGCTTCCCGTCGTCGAGCGCGCGCCACGACCCGTCGTCGCCCGCCATGCACCGATACGACGGCAGCAACTGGTAGGCGGACGTGAACGACCCGATCAGTGCGCCGAGGTCGACGGTGAACGGACCCCAGCCCTTACGGAAACCGTTGACGAGGAAATCGAGCGCGTTGACCGCACCCGAATACGGGGTGCCGAACGTGACGAGGGTGCGGGTGTCGCGCCACCCGTCCATCAGTTCGAGGAACAGTCGGGCGACGATTCCGCCCATGGAGTGGCACACCAGGACGAGCTTCGCGTCCGCGTTGCCCGACTTCTCGCGCCACCGCGCCAGCCAGTCGTGGGATCGCCGGGCCAGCGTGCGGGCCGCCACTCGGTTGTCGCGCCGCCAGTCGTAGGGCAGTTCGAAATAGTTGTCGCCGGGAACGGCTTCGAATCGGCGGACCAGGTCGTCGCGGAACTTCGTGTAGCCGTCGATCTTCCAGTCCAGCCCGGGAACGAAGTGGAAGTCCGGCACCAGCCGGGTGGCCACGACGCCGTCGCCGAGGTCGTCGACGTCCGGGTCGTCGCCGTCGAGTTTCAGTGTTTTGATGTTCCTGCCCAGTGACAGCACACTCGCCAGCGCAACGCCCGGTGTCGGTGCCCACACGTCCTTGCCGTCACGGGCGAGGACCGACCCGCCGATGCCGGGCAACAACACGACGACGTCTTTCATGGCGGCCTCCGGGATCGAACGCCCAGGAGAGGGCGGCTTCGAATCCCAGTCTTCTCTTCCTCGCCGCAATTCACACGAGTAGCGGACCACTCGGTTTGCAGTTTTTCGGCGGGCCGCCGACGCTCAGCGCTGCGCGAAGTTCAGGTAGGCCTTCGACGGCGTCGGGCCGCGCTGCCCCTGGTACTTGGAGCCGACGGCCGAGCTGCCGTACGGGTGCTCCGCCGCGCTCGACAGCCGCAGCAGGCACAGCTGGCCGATCTTCATCCCCGGCCACAACGTGATGGGCAGGTTGGCGACGTTGGAGAGTTCCAGCGTGATGTGCCCGTTGAAACCCGGGTCGATGAATCCGGCCGTCGAGTGCGTGAGCAGTCCGAGGCGGCCGAGCGAGGACTTGCCCTCGAGGCGTCCCGCCAGGTCGTCGGGCAGCGAGCACACTTCCAGCGTGGAACCGAGGACGAACTCGCCGGGGTGCAGAACGAACGGCTCCCCCTCCGCCGGCTCGACCAGCGTCGTCAGCTCGTCCTGCCGCTGAGCTGGGTCGATGTGCGTGTAGCGGGTGTTGTTGAACACCCGGAACAGGCTGTCGAGGCGCACATCCACGCTCGAGGGCTGGACCATCGAATCGTCGAACGGGTCGATGCCCAGACGTCCAGTGGAAATTGCGGTACGGAGATCGCGATCGGAGAGGAGCACAGGTAGAGGTTAACGGGTGTGGATGGCCATCGAGAGCAGCAGTTCGGTGCAGGTATCCACCAGCTCCTCCTCGGGGAGCGTCACGGTCCCGTTCAGCCATGCCGTCAGGGTCTGGGCGAGGCCGCCGACCATGAAGTGCGCGGCGAGGTCGAGGCGCGGGCTCTCGGCCACCTCGTAATACCCGACCGTCTGCTTCGTGACCAGGCCGGCGAACAGTCGCGAGCTGTCGAGGCGACGCTGGGCCAGCACCGCGCTCGACTGCGCCACCGAGAACATCAGCCGGCCGTGCCGCGGATCCTCGGCGACCTCCCGCACGATGTTGCGGACCCCGGCCCGGACGATGTCCCGCTCCCCCGGCCCGGCGTTCGTCACGGCGTCCAAGGTGCTGGTCGCGATGCGTTCCACGACGTGGTCGTAGACGGCGACGGTGAGCGCGTCGCGGTCGGGGAAGCTCTCGTAGAAGTAGCGGGTGGCGAGTCCGGCCTGTTTGCAGACTCCACGCACGGTCAGGGCGTGGTCGCCGTCCGCGCTGCCGAGCAGGTCGAGTCCGGCCTCGATGAGCTGGCCGCGTCGTTCCGATCGACGCTGGTCACCCTCTTGGCCGCCGTACACCCTGTCCGACGCGATTGCCATGGAAACATCTTCGCACTTGCCTCTGGACTCGCCACATATATGTGAGTACGGTCGTATTCAGATAGGAATTCACCGCTTGCGACAGGAGTGCACATGTCGACATCTCTCGAGGTGCCGGACCGACTCGAACTCGTCATGGACGGCGCCGGCCTGCTCGCCGGCGCAGCAAACGTGATCATGCAGCTCTCCCACCCCGCCGTCGGATACGGCGTCGTGGAAAGCCGCGTCGAAAGCGGACAGATCTTCCGGCACCCCATCAAACGAACCCGGACCACCCTCACCTACCTCGTCGTCGCCGCACGCGGCACCGAGGAAGAAAAAGCCCAGTTCCGCAAGGGCGTCAACCGCGCCCACGCCAAGGTGCGGTCGGGACCAGACAGCCCCGTGCAGTACAACGCGTTCGACCCCGAACTGCAGCTGTGGGTCGCCGCCTGTATCTACCGCGGATTCGAAGACGTCCACCGCTCCATGCACGGCGAACTCACCGCCACCGAAAGCGAATACTTCTACCAGCAGGGCGCCACCTTCGGCACCACCCTCCAGGTGCCGAAAGAGATGTGGCCCGACACCCGGGCCGCCTTCGACGACTACTGGGAGAAAGCGCTCGCCAACGTGTCGATCGACGACACCATCCGCGAATACCTCGTCTCCCTCGCCAAGGTCGAATTCATGCCCACCGTCGTATCCCGACTGTTCGGCCGGCTCAACCTGTTCTTCACCACCGGCTTCCTGCCACCACTCTTCCGCGACCAGATGCACCTCACCTGGACCGCCAAGGATCAGCGACGCTTCGACCGGACCATGAGCACCATCGGCGCCGTCAGCCGACGCATCCCCGTCACCATCCGCGAACTCCCCTACATCCTGCTCATGCGCGACCTCCGACGCAGAATGCGGACCGGCAAACCCCTCGTATGACACTCCGCGCGTGTGCGCGCGTAGTCCGGATCACCATCTGATAATGTTTCCGCCGCAGGGTGTTGGGCCTGCCTACGGGCGCCCAATATCGTGCGCGCCGATGTAGTTCAATGGCAGAACATCAGCTTCCCAAGCTGAATACGCGGGTTCGATTCCCGTCATCGGCTCCACCATTACCGCAGGTAGAGCGGTTCTCGCGCTCGGCCGCTGTAGCCGCAACTGTAGCCAGTACCTCCTCGGTACCTCCACCTCAGCCAATAGGCGGATGCTGCCCCGAATGGCAGGTACAGCGTGACGCTGATACCCATCATGCGGGACAACTCAGAGAGATCCTGGAGTACGGCCAAGGCGTCGCCGCTCGCAGCGCGCCCACTTGCTCGGCCGTGAGGAACATGTCCGGGTCGTCCACGACGCCCGGTGCTCCCCCGTGGGCGCTGTGCTCACTCGGGAGCTTCACGCAGTCGGCGGGGTTGTCGTGTAGGTGGCCGTCCACCACGGCCTGCGCCAGCACCATCCGCACGACGAAGTTAGCTCAGCAGTGCTGTTGCCCTTGCAGTCTTTGCGGGCGCGAGCCTTCGGCTTCAGCAGGTTCTCGTACTCACCGCGAGTACGGGGCTTCAAGTCGGTGCGGCTGGCCAGCCATGCCTCCGCCGCGTGAGCGAATAGCTGGTCGCGCGGCACCACGATGCCACCCCGGTTGCCTGCGCTCGGCGTTCAGCTCGTCGCGGCGAGCCTCCGCCGCTTCACGTGTGGCGAACGACTGCTGGCGGCTGCGCTGCTTCTTGCGATCTTCGGGCTTGGCCGGGTCCAACGGCACCGACAAGCGGCGTTCGTCTCGTACCAGCTCGGACCAGACGACCTCGTATCGCTTCGCCACCCTGCCGTTGTGCTTCGTCGTGGTGCTGTGCGCCCTGATGTAGGAAATGGTTCGGGCGGTGAACCTTCTTGGTTGGCGCACCATTGGCCGTGAAGCAGATACGCACAACTGAGAGTTCGGCGAATTCAGTTGATGCCCTTCGCCCACCATCCGGATGGCGGGGATGCCGCAAGCTCCCAGCGCGGCGCGTAGTGCTCGAGGAATATCTGCCCCACCAGTTCCCCGCGGCTGCGCACCCCGGTCTTGTCGAAGATCGACTTCATGTGGTCTTGAATTGTGTAGACGGATAACGACATTGCGTGCGCCATCTCCTTTGTCGATCGCCCTTGGATGCACAGCGCAGTGAGATGGCATTCGCGTTGGGACAGTCCGTAGGCCATGGCAATGACGGGCGCGATCTCATGCGGTGTCGCGGGTTGGATGATGACGGCGGTGCGTCCGTCTTCGACGCCGGAAAGCCTGGTCCCGTACAGCAACAGCCAGGCGCCGGATCGCGTGCGTACCCGCGAGCGCGCGGCAAGTTCCAGCGGATCGGTGCCCGGTTCGATCGCCCGCGCCCGGGCCGCGATGGCCTGCACGACCTTCGATTCGAACGGCGTCGACGGCGCCGGGACCTCGACAATTTCGTCGATCCAGCGTTCCGCGGCGGGTGAGACCGATTCCGGGTTGCCCGCGGCGTCGAAGACCACCACGCCGGGGCCGTAGTCCACGGTCGTCACGGCGGCCTCGACCTCGTGAAGCATCGACCGTCGCAGACCGGTCGCTAGCGCGGGCGCCAGCGCGGCGAGTGCGCGGACGTGCTCGGCGGTGTACCACGGTGCGCCCGCATCGCGCAGGAATGCCGCTGCACCCCAATAGACCCCGTCCGACACCAGGGAGACCCGCAGCTCGTCGCCGATGCCGTACGCCTCGTGCGAACGGTGCCGTGCGCTGCGGGACAAATCTCCGTGGGTATCGAGACTCAGTGCACCCGCCAGGCGGCCACTGTGCGCAAGAAACGCCCACTTGTCGACGTCCTCGACCTCGTATTCGTAGTGCGCCAACCAGGATCCGGAACACCCAACGTTCCGGTTGACGCTGCCGGTGAACAAGATGGTGCCCGGGTCGACGGTGTGCCAGCAGCAGCGCTCATGTGGGATCACCGTGCGCAGGGCCTCGCTCATTCGCGCGCTGTACCCCACCCAGTCCAGCTGGTCGGCGGCGGCACGCGAGATTTGATCGCGGACGCGTGGCAGCAAGCTCTGCGCCATGTCCGAAGTGTATCGCAGCAGGTTAGGGCTGCCTACCCCAGAAATCTGGGTGAATTCCCCAGGATTCAGGGATATGACGCAGAACCGACAACGACGACGCTGGTTTCATGACGATGACAGCCCATACCTCCGCCGAAACCGACCACGACCTGCCCAACCCGGAGCCAATCATGCAGCTGGCGTCCGGGTTCATGGCCGCCAAACACCTCTTCGCCGCCAGCGAACTCGGTTTGTTCGAGGCGTTGGGCGAGGGCCCCACCGACCTGCGTGGCCTGGCCGCCCGCACAGGGCTGACTGTCCGAGCCACCCGGATCAGCGCCGACGCCATGGTCGCGCTCGGTCTGCTCGAACGCCGAGGCGAACGGTATGTCAATACCGAGACGGCGGCCATGTTCCTCGCCGGCGGATCGCCCGCCGACCTGCGTCCGCTGCTGCGGTTCTGGGACAAGATCAGCTTCCCGGCGTGGGAAGACCTGGCCGGCGCACTCGCCCGCGGGCCGAAACGCGAGATCTTCGACCTCGACGCCGCCCTGCAACCCCTCGCCTCGATCGGTATCGAGGCGTTTTCGGCGGGCCCCTCGCTCGCCCTGCCGGACACGGTCGATCTGTCCGGCAGTCAGCGACTCCTCGACATCGGCGGCGGCACCGGCTCCTGGTCCATCGCGGTGGCGCGCCGCTGCCCGCAACTGAGCGCGACCGTGTTCGAGCTGCCGGCGGTTGCCCAGACCACGCAGGACCGCATCGCGTCGGTCGGGCTGGAGGGGCGAATCGACGTATGCGCCGGCGACGCGATGGCCGACCCGCTGCCCGCCGGATACGACGCCTTCCTGGTCGCGAACCTGGTGCACTGCTGGTCGACGGAGCAGAATCGTGTGCTGCTACAACGCATTCGCGACGTCGCCGCACCCGGCGCCACACTGTTGATTGCCGACTTCTGGACCGACCCCACCCACACCCAGCCGGTCGCGGCCGCCTTGATGGCGGGGGAATTCGCGGTCCACCTCGAACACGGCGACGTCTACAGCGTCGGAGAAGGCATTGCCTGGCTGCAGGACACTGGCTGGCGCTACCGCGACCATCGCTCGCTCACCGGCCCGATGAGCGTCATTGTCGCCGAAACCGCATGAAACAAGACGACATCCAAGGAGCACACGATGAGCGAGCATCAAGTCGCAATCGTCGGTGCCGGCACCTCCGGGGTCGCGGCGGCGGTGGCCCTCGCCGACCGTGGCATCAACCCGTTGCTGATCGACCGAGCCGACCAAGTCGGTTCGTCGTGGCACTCTCGTTACGACCGGCTGCGACTGAACACCGGTAGGCAGTTCTCCCACCTACCGAACCGCCCCTACCCCAAGGGCACACCGACCTTTCCCACGAGGCAACAGGTGATCGAGCATCTCGAGCGGCACGCGCGCGGGGACGGGATCGAGCTGCGCCTGGGCTGCCCGGTGGAACGACTCGACCTCACCGGCGGGCACTGGCGGTTGACCACCGCTGCCGGTTCCGTCGACGCTGCCGAGGTGGTGGTCGCGACCGGCTTCGATCATGAACCCTTCGTCCCGGACTGGCCCGGACGCGGGGACTGGCGGGGTGCACTGGTCCATTCCTCGCAGTACCGGAATCCCCTACAGTACAACGGGAAACGGGTCCTCGTGGTGGGAGCGGGCTGCTCGGGCATGGAAATTGCCTACGACCTCGCCACCGGAGGCGCGGCAAAGGTCTGGCTTTCGGCTCGCACGCCGCCGAACATCATGCTCCGCCAGGGACCTGGTGGCATACCGGGAGACTTCATCGCGACGCCGCTCTACCATGCCCCGGTCCCTATCGCGGACGCAATCGCACGGTTCGGCCGGGAGAGGAGCATCGGCGACCTGCGCGAGTTCGGATTGCCGATCCCCGACGAGGGGATCTTCGCCCGCAGCGCCCGCCTCGGCGTGGCACCGGCGATCGTCGACAAGGAGCTCATCGCCGCGATCCGGGACAGGTCCATCGAGGTCGTTCGCGGAGTCGAGTCACTCGACGCGGACAGCGTGTGGCTGGTGGACGGTGTGCGAATCGACCCGGAGGCGATGGTCTGCGCGACGGGGTTCCGCCAGGAACTCGACAAGCTGGTCGGGCACCTCGGCGTACTGGACGAGCGAGGTTGGCCGCACTCCACCGGTGAAAAGCCGGCCGCCGAGAGGTTGCGTTTCATCGGGTTCGTGCCCAGGCCGTCGCAGATCGGGTTCGCGGCGAAGCAGGCTCGCCGCGCGGCCAGAGCGATCGCGCGGGAACTGCGGTGAGCGTCGGCGGTAGGGTTCTCCCGCAGCCGTGTGGCGTGCTTCCAGCGTTCGTCGTGGTCCAGCGGCCGGGACGGGCCGTGCCACCGGACGGCGGGGTACCCGATCGCACAGCCGCGTTGTGCTGTGGCCCCACCGGCGCCGGGCGTGGCCCAGCATTACTCGGGCACCCTCGGCAAGGTCGGCAACTGCCAGATCGCGGTCAGCGTGCACGCCGCCACCGACGCGGCATCCGTCCCAAATGGGAAATGGCGATCGAGATGATCGACGAGCTGATCGAGTGGGGCCGGATCCCGCCGGCGGTGGTCGCGGATGCCGGCTACGGCGACACCACCGCCTTCCGGCTCGCACTGACCGACCGGGGCATCGACTAGGTTGTCGCCGTCAAGGGCGCCACCAGCGACCCATCCGTACGACGCGGTCCCTGAGACCGCGGCGTACACCGGACGCGGGCGGCCGCCGACACCCCGCTACGGACGGCAAAACCAGCCCGAACAACCCCACTGCGGTGATGCGCTCGCAGTTCGCCGCGCTGCGGATCCGCCCGGCGAACCGGGACATCCCGCGCGCCGAGGACGGCACCCTGCCCGCGGTCTGGTTGCTCGCGGAATGGCCGACCGGAGCGGACGAGCCCACCGACTACTGGCTCGCCACGCTCCCGAGGACACTCCGCTGCCCGAACTTGTGCGCCTGGCGAAGGTCCGCTGGCGCGTCGAGCACGACTACCGAGAACTGAAAACCGGTCTCGGACTAAATCATTTCGAGGGCCATTCCTGGCTCGGCTGGCACCACCACGCCACCCTGGTGGTTGGGGTTCATCGGCGCAGTGTGTGAGATGGCGGTTCGCCGAACTTCTGTTGGTAGGCCTTGGCGAAGCGTCCGAGGTTGTTGAAGCCCCACCGGTATGCAACGTCGCTGACAGTCGTGGCGTCACTGGTGGCGGTGAATAGCTCGGATCGGACGCGTTCCAGGCGAACATTGCGTACGTAGGCCGACGGGCTCATCTCGTAGTGGTCGCGGAAGAGGTTCTGTAGTTGGCGCACAACGACTCCGGAGATGTGGGTGAGTTCGCTGATGGTGTTGGGACCCTGGGTGTGGTTGACGACGTCTATGACTTTCTGCAATGCCTTCGGATCATCGGGGCGGTCGTCGGTGTGGAGTGCTTCGGTCATGGAGTGGCTGGTTGATCAGCAGTCCCGTGATGAGAGCGCGTTCGAGCTGGTCGACGTGTGCGGTGAGCGCGGAATTGGGGATGGGTGCGGGGAATCGTCGGTTCGCGTCTGTTCATCATGATCCGTTTCTCCACGAGCAACCCACCCATACCATCGGATAAATTACTAACCAATAGTATGGTTCGGATATGACATCGGTTGATGACGGGCAGCGATGGCCGCCCGTCGCCCACGAGGAGCATCCCTGGATCAGCGCCACCGGCGACTACGGATCTCGACGCGAACGTCGCCTCACCACCGGCCCCTACCGCGCCGCGGTACCGCCATTCATCGCGAACCGGACCCTCTCGCTGAACAGCGAACTGCAGGCGCTGACGGAGGAAGCGGCGACCGAACTCACCCGCTTCGACGCCGAGGTCGGCCACATCACCGCCCCGTTCGCATCCATTCTGCTGCGCACCGAGAGCGCATCGAGTTCAGAGATCGAGAACCTCACCAGCGGAGCACGCCAGATCGCGCTGGCCGAACTCGGCGAGCACGCCTCCCGCAACGCCCGCCTGATCGTCGGAAACGTCCGCGCCATGCAGGCCGCATTGGAGTTGTCCGACCGCATCGACGCCGACGCGATCCTGCAGATGCACCGAGCACTGCTCGAACACGGCGATCCGAACATCGCCGGCCGATGGCGGCAACAGCAGGTCTGGATCGGCGGCGGAAACCTCGGACCACACACCGCGCAATTCGTCCCCCCACACCACGACCGCGTTCCCGAACTGATCGACGACCTGACCGCCTTCGCCGACCGGGTCGACGTACCCGTGGTCGCCCAGATAGCGGTCGCCCACGCACAGTTCGAAACCATCCACCCGTTCCCCGACGGCAACGGGCGCGTCGGCCGCGCCCTGATCCAGGCGATGCTGCGCGGCGGACAGCTCACCCGCAGCGTCGCCGTACCGGTGTCCGCAGGCTTCCTGCACGACACCGCCACCTATTTCCGAGCCCTCGACGAGTACCGGTCGGGCAACCTCGAGCCGATCATGCGGTCGATCGCGGAAGCATCGTTCGCCGCCATCGCCAACGGCCGCACCCTCGTCCGGGACCTGGAAACGGTTCGAGCCGACTGGCGCACCCGGGTGACGGCGCGACGAGACGCAGCGGTACACCGCCTCGCCGACCTCCTCCTTCGCCAACCGGTCGTCGAGAGCAAACTCGTCACCTCCACGCTGGGGGTCACCGGCGCCAACGCGCAAATCGCGATCGACCGCCTGGTCGACACCGGAATACTCACCCAGATCACCGACGGACGACGCAACCGAATCTGGCAAGCCAAGGACGTCATCCAGGTCCTCGACGAATTCGCCGCCCGCGCCAAACGCCGCCGAGGATGAATGTGGTAGGTCCGCACTCCCGACTGTGGGAATCGGGACACCGCCACACGACTGCGCCGATCCAATACGCGCCCCCGGCCGTCCCGGCAGGTCTGTCCGATACCGGCCAAGTCCACCCTCGCCGATCCGCTCGCACGCAGTCTCCCGGTGCCGGCATTCGCCGGTGACCGAGCCGAGCCCGCCATCGACGTGATCGACCCGAGACCCGGTGGCGAAGGGAAGGCATCCAGGTCAGCGTGGCGGTTCCAGAGGGGTAGGCGGAGCCGGCCTTCACGTGCTCGGACATCATCTACAACATCTCGCCCACACCCGAGCATGCGATCCGGACGATCGCGAACAATCTCTCCGGCCGGAAGGTGGGCGACTCGGTCACCGAGCTCGGCCTGCGACGAATCGCCGATCCCGACTACCCCACCGTGATCCACGCCAGGGCGAGTACATCGGCGCACTGTGCCTGAACCTGGACGTGTCGATGCTGTCGCCGCTGACACTGGCCTTGTCGAATCTCGTTGCCCTTGGGCCGCGGTACATCCGCTCCGGCAACCACGCTACGTCAACGCTGAGCAAGTTCGAAAGATATTGCATCTGAGTACTTTTGCAATGTCGTCACGGCCACGTTGCGAACGCTGCAACAGGACGGCACCGACAAACACACACCACCCGAACCACCGCGGGATCGATACGAATCGAATCGACGACGGTTCAAACGGGCGAGGCACCACGGACAATGACTGCGTCGCTGTTCCCGATGCTCCGCGCCGAGAAACTGGCGAGTCGCTGCGCCCCCATGGATCCTCTGCGCCACTCGTAGGGGTTGCCCACCGTTACCGCACCTCATCCAGCGCTACACGGACCCCACCTCGCCCGGCTGCTTGTGCCCACCCAGACCGCCGAAGCCACCTGATGCGACCACCGCCGCCCGCGGCCTCTGGGCCCTGGGCCCCTGGGCCCTGGGCCCTGGGCCCTGACCACCCTCGGCGCCATCAACCCCTGCACCGCCGCACGGTTCCGCCAACACTGACCGACCGGAAACCCCCGAACCCACGCCGCTACCACCCACCCGACGCCCGCACCGCACGACCTGACGCCCTTGACACATCCCAAACTCACCTCTCCCCGCGCCTCGCTTACCGCCGCCGCGCGACAGTTCGCCACCGAGTTCGGGTTCGCCGCATCAGGTGTCGTCGAGGTCGACGCAACCATCGAACCCACTCGCGGACACCGCCACAGGGCACTCCGACGCGGACGATGTCGACGACGCCGACGAATTCGGGAACACGCCCACCAAGTCGCACCCCGACCCAACGCTCGACTGCCGCAGACGAACCCCGAATCCGGCCGGAACGCGATTCATGACGTCGACCCGCTCTCGGGGCACCGGTGTGCACCGCTACGGTGTCGGGGGCCGATCGGGTGCGCGGAGGGCGACCGTGGTGGCGAGGACGGCCAGCGCGAACACGATCATCACCGGCCAAGGAGCGAGGGTGGCTTGGACCATCGTGCCGAGCACCGCTCCCAACACGGTGGACACCACCGCAGCGACCGCCGCGGCGAAGCTGATCAGTACGGCACGGCGCTCTTCGGTCGCGAAAGCACTCATCCACGACACGGTGGCAGCGCCGATCGCTGCGTTCGCCAGCGTGGCGAGGAAGAACACCACGCCGTGAATCCACAGTTGCTCTCCGCCCGGGAATGCTTCATTGGCAAGGCACACGAGGGCAGCGACGCCGTTGATCGCGCCGCTCAGCACGAGCATGCCGCGCACTCCGCGCCGGGTGAAGACACGACGCCACAACACCGCACCAACAAACAGGCCCCCGGCCGAGCTGATCACGAGTATGTGCAGGCTGCCGGCCTTGTCGCCGTGAGACATCGCCGCCCGCAGGGAGAAGAACGTCATGCTCAAACTGATCGGCACGAACACGATCTGGGTCGCCAGGAACAATCGGTACCAGCTGCGGGTCCGCACCACGGTGACGCCTTCGCGATAGTCGTCGACGAACCGTTGGGGCGGCCGCAGTGCTCCCGACGTCGTCGGCCCGACGAGTGTCGCTGCCGCGCACGCCGCCACCATGGCGGCCGCACCCAACCACAGCACGTCGATGCGACTGTCGGCCGGGTCCCGCGCGGACACCAGGGGAAGGATCATCAGCGTCGCCACGACCGTCAATATCGCACCGACCGCTTCTTGGGTAAGCAGGAGGTGGTTACGTCGTGGTCGGTCGAGCATGCGCGAAATGATCTCGGCGTAGGCATTGTTCGCCATTCCCATCGCACAACCGATCACCGCCGAGGCCAACAAGAAGACCGGGGCGACGAGAACACCACGCAGGTCCGCCGCTGCGATACACGAGGTCAGAACGGCGATAGTCGCGGCGGCCGCCGCGATGACCATGTTCTGCCGGCGCCGCGACCGCGCGACAACCATCGGTGATAACACATTTCCGGCAATGAATCCGATACTGAATATGGGATACAGCAAGCCAGCAGCCCAGTAGAGGCCTTTCTGAGCCAGCAGAAACGGCAGAACCGCCGACACACTAGCCATCTGCGCACCTACCGAATAGGACGCGCCGAACGCCAACAACACGGGGTATCGACTCGTCCCAGATGTCACCGCACACACCACCCCTTCGCTCCGCGATGGACTGTAACCGGCGCCGACCGTTACTGGCTCGGAACTTGCTCGTGCACAGGCACGCGGAAGCCCACCACGACGATGCGCTGCGAATTCTTCAGCACCGCTCGACACATCCTTGCAGTTCCGGCAGGCACCACACCGGCCGCCGAGACTGCCGCCGAGACGGTCACGTCAGCTTCGAATCTTCGCACGATCAAGTGTGGGCACTTCCGTAACGGCAGATGAGCGGGACATAAGTAGGTTGCGCAAACCTGGACCACCGGCCGCTTGCCACGGTAGGTTCTCGGGCAACAACCAATCTCCCATCCCAGTCAGCGATCCCGAACCGAGTCATTCGCGGAACCCCACGAGTGCCCGGTGTCGAAACCCTGGGGAAATCTCGCAACGGGACCGTCGTTCGCGATCTCATCCTTTTCGAGGAGCCACATGCTCTCTTGCACAGCTAAATCCGGACTCGTCACCGGCGCTTCCGGTGGTCTCGGCCGGGCAACAGTGCTGGCGCTGGCCGCCCACGGCGCCAACGTCATCGCCCTGAGCCGCAACGCCGACACCTTGCAGGAAACCGCGCAGATGGCCCGGGGTCTGCACGGGACCGTCGTCACCTTACAGGCCGATGTCACGGACGAACCGAGCGTGGTCGACGCCCTCACACAGGTGGAGACCAGCTTCGGAACGCTCGACTTCGTGGTCAACAATGCCGGACGTCAGATCGAACGGAACTTTCTGGAGACCACGAACGAAGACTGGGACGCCATCGACCTGACGAACGTGCGCGGCCCCTTCTGGGTGTGCAAACATGCCGCAGCCGCGATGCTGCGACACGGGCGCGGAGGAAGCATCGTCAACATCGCCTCCGTCCTGTCGGTGAGCGCAGACCCGATGCTGACCGCATATACCGCCAGCAAGCATGCGGTTCTCGGACTCACTCGCAGCATCGCCGTCACACGCCAACTGGCGCGCGCCGGAATCCGCGCCAACGCAGTGCTTCCCGGTGACATGAATACCCCGATGGTCCAGCAGTACTTTGCTGCCCATGCCGACCCTGAGCTGGCACGGCAGGAAGTTGCCTCCGCCTATCCGGTGGAGCGGATCGCCGAACCCGCGGAAGTCGCAAATGTGGTGCGGTTCCTCGTCTCGGACGACGCGTCGTTCGTCAACGGCGCGGCCATCGTCGTCGACGGCGGACTCGGCGCGGCGCTGTACACGAACTGACCCGCGGCATACAGGGGTGTGCCGGGTAGTCGGGCTCATTCGGAGCAGTACGGCCTTGTCGTTGCACGACTCTGCAAGGTAGGCCTCGGCCTCGTCGGGCCCGAGATATCGGCGCGCGATCGGGCGGACGTCCTCGCGTGTCGTTGCGTCGACGATCGTGGCCGGTCCCTCCGCGCTGACGTACCGATACGGCGGGTTTCCGCCCTGGACCGCGAGAGCCGGACGGAGAACCGGCCCGCTTCCTGATCGGACACAATGACTGGCCATATTTGGCAGATGTCTTACCATGGAATGGAGCAGGCACGGCAACGTACGAGGAGGCAAAGGTGAGGGACTTCAGGCCGGTACGGAGCCGAAGCGCGGGCGGTGACGTCATGCACCAGATCATCGACCGCATCAAGTCCGGCGAGCTGCGCGAAGGCGATGTCCTGCCCGGGGAGCGGGTGCTCGCCGCACAGATGGACGTCTCGCGTCCGACGGTCAGCAGCGCGATCTCCAAGCTCGTCGAGGCGGGCATCCTCCGCAGCCGCCCGGGTCGGCACGGCAACCCCGAGGTGATCTCGATCTGGATTCCCGAGGGACTCGAGAATTTGCCGGAGACCGACCCGCTCCAGGCGGACGAGATCTTCCGCATCCTGGAGGCGCGCAAGACCCTCGAGCCGCGCGTGGCGCAGCTGGCCGCCGTGCGCGCCACGGACGAGCACTACCAGCTGATGCAGCACTCGATCGATCTACTGCGCGCCCACAAGGACAACCTCGCACGGGCAGCTCAGGCCGAGCTGCTGTTCCACCGGACCATCTGGCGCGCCGCGGGCAACCCGTCCCTCGAGGCGATGATGAAGGGACTGGAAAAGGAGCTCGCCCCCGTCCACGACATGATGCTGCGCACCCCGGAAGACTACGAATGCGGGGTGGAGTTGCACGAAGCGACGCTGGCGGCGCTCAAGCGGGGCGACCCTGTAGAGATCGAACAGGAGATGTACCGGCATCTCGGCCATTTCGAGAGCATCGTCGCGGACGTTCTCCAGCGAACCCCGCACCGGCAACTGCCGGCCTTCCTCACCGCCGGCGTCCACTGACCCACTCCCCCTTTACCCCATTCCTGAGGCGGATGATCTGACGATCATCCGCCTCAGTTGCATTTATCTTGCCAAAAATGGCCAAGTTAATTATCCTCTTAGGTGTGATCGGCGTCTCGGCGCCGCGTGAGTGAACTGACGAGCGAATGCGCGACCTGCGGTTGCCGCTCCGGTACGACCCAAGGCCCGCGTGGCCGGGAGGAGATATCCCGATGACAATCGGCGATGGGACACCTACACCTTCGGATCGGGCGGATGTCCTGATCATCGGCGCCGGCCCATCCGGCGGTGTCGTGGCCGAGCACATGGCCCGGCACGGGTTCTCGGTGGTCTGCCTGGAGCAGGGCCGCTGGGTCAACAGCGGCGAGTTTCCTGCCGTCAAGCCGGAGTGGGAGTTGCTGGCGCAGAAGCAGTGGTATCCCGAACCGAACGTGCGCGGCAACGCCGAGGACTATCCGACGAACGTGTCCGAGTCGGACGTCTCGCCGGTGATGTTCGCGGGTGTCGGGGGCAGCACGCTGATCTACAGCGCGCACTGGATGCGCCTGCTGCCCTCCGACTTTCGGGTCAAGACCCTCAACGGTGTCGCCGACGACTGGCCGATCACCTATGAGGACCTCGCCCCGTACTACGACCGGATGGACGCCGCCGTCGGCCTCGCCGGCCTCGAGGGTGACCCGATGTACCCCGACGGCATGGTGCCGCCGCTGCCGCCGCATCCGATCGGCAAGATCGGGCGGATCGCGGCCCGCGGGATGAACAAGCTGGGCTGGCACTGGTGGCCCTCCCCCAACGCGATTGCCTCGCAGAAGCATGGTGAGTTCGCGCGCTGTGCCCGATGGGGCACCTGCGAGACCGGTTGCCCGGAGGGTGCGAAGTCGTCCTTCGATCTCACCCACTGGCCGACCGCCATCCGGCACGGTGCCCGGTTGATCACCGGCGCCCGGGTCTCCACGATCACCGTCGACGCCAAGGGTCGCGCGGACGGCGCCGTCTACGTCGACGCCGCCGGCCGCGAGCACCGGCAGAAGGCCCGCCTGGTCGTCGTCGCCGCGAACGGTATCGGCACCCCACGACTGTTGCTGCTCTCCGCGCACGGCGGCGCCTCGAACGGGCTGGCGAACTCGTCCGGGCTCGTCGGCAAGAGGCTGATGCTGCACCCGAACGCCGAGGTCACCGGCATCTATGACGAGCCGCTCGACAGCTGGCTGGGGCCGGCCGGGCAGGCCATTCACTCGCTCGAGTTCTACGAGACCGACGCCTCCCGCGGCTTCGTCGGCGGCGCGAAGTGGCAGGTCATGCCCATCGGCGGGCCGCTGCGCGCACTGTCACTGCACGACCGGCGTCCGTTCGCCGAGAAGTGGGGGCCGGCGGTGCACGACCGTATGGACGAAACGCTCGGCCGGGGCCTGCAGTGGGGCATCAACTCGCAGGACATGCCGGAGGAGAGCAACCACGTCGATCTCGACCCGACGCTCACCGACTCGAACGGCATCCCCGCTCCGCGTGTGCGCTACCGGTTGTCGGAGAACACCAAGAAGCTCCTGCAATTCAACCTCGCACGCGCCGTCGAGGCGCACGAGGCCGCCGGAGCGGTCCGCACGGTGGCCACCGACCTGTGGCCGGAGCAGCCCGGGCACCTGCTGGGCACGGCCACGATGGGCACCGATCCCGCCACGTCGGTGGTCAACGAGTGGAACATCGCGCACGACGTGCCGAACCTGGCGATCGTCGACGGCAGCGTGATGCCCACCTCGGGGGCGGTCAACCCGACCGCAACCATCACGGCACTGGCGCTGCGTGCCGCCGAACACCTGACGAACAACGCACGCTGGCAGGAGATTTCCGAATGACACACCTGAGCGAGCAGGAACGGCAGACGCTCTGGCGCGTCGCCGACGTCCTCATCCCCGCCACCGCGACCCGGCCCGGCCTCCGCGACGCCGACCCCGACGGACTCTGGCTCGAACGGGCCCTGACCGCACGCTCGGACCTGGTCGGTGCGCTGCAGACGGAGCTGGCACAACTGGAGACGGTCCCCGACCTCGAACCGGCCGTCGTCGACCTGCACGAGAGCGACCGGGCGCGGTTCGAGGTGCTGGCGACCGCGGTCAGCGGCGCCTACTACCTCATGCCCGCGGTCCGAGAGCTGATCGGCTACCCCGGTCAGCACCGCACCCCGCCGCGCCTGGAGGAGGCCGCCGAGGAACTCTCCGACGAGGTCTTCGAGGCAGCGATGAACTACCCCGGCTCCTACCGGCCGACACCTCGATAGCCCCGTCACCCCCCTAGACCTGCCCGAAAAGAAAAGGACCTCACCCATGACCCTCTCCACGATCGGATCCGACCAGCGTTCGGTGCTGCACAAGCTCGCCGGACGAGTGACCGGCAACTTCATCGACGGCCGCTGGACCCCGTCGGGCTCGCCCGACACCATCGCGGTGCTCGACCCGTCCACCGGCCGCGAAATCGGCACGGTCCCGGCCTCGTCCGCTGCCGACGTCGACGCCGCGGTGGCCGCCGCCCGCACCGCGCAGCCCGGGTGGGCGGCCCTCACCCCCGCGGCCCGCTCGAAGTTCCTGCTCGACATCGCCACCCTGACCGAGGAACTGCTCGAAGAGATCTCGATCATCGAGGCGGTCGATGCAGGCAAGCCGATCACCGCGGTCCGGGACGAGGAACTGCCCGGGGTGATCGACGCGATGCGGTTCTTCGCCGGCGCCGCCCGCACCCTGCCGGCCCCCTCCAGTGGTGACTACCTCGAGGGTGTCTCCTCGATCATGCGCCGCGAACCGGTCGGCGTCGCCGCCGGCATCACGCCGTGGAACTACCCGCTGCTGCAGGCGGTCGCCAAGGTGTTCCCGGCCCTCGCCACCGGCAACACCTACGTCCTCAAGCCCGCCGAGACCACTCCGTACTCGACCGCGTGGCTCGCCGAGATCGTCGCCCGGGTGCTCCCGGACGGGGTGTTCAACGTGGTCTTCGGCACCGGCGCCGTCGCCGGTGACGCCCTGGCCCGGCACCCGAAGGTCGACGTGGTCTCGTTCACCGGATCCATCGAGACCGGCCGCAAGGTCGGCATCGCGGCCGCCGACGGCGTCAAGAAGGCCGTCATGGAGCTCGGCGGCAACTCCCCGGTAATCGTGTTCGGCGACGCCGACCTCGAATCCGCGCTCGACGCGATCGCGATCGGCGGGCTGTACAACACCGGCCAGGAGTGCATGTCCGCAAGCCGGGTCATCGTGCACGCGTCCCTGCTGGATGCATTCGTCGACGGATTGAAGGCGCGATGCAGCCGCGAAAAGCTCGGCGACGTCCTCGACCCCACCACCACCATCGGGCCGCTGAACTCGGCCCAGCAGCGCGACCGGGTGCTCGCCAAGATCGAGGCCCGCACCTCCGGCGCCCGCGTGGTCGCCGGCGGCGAGAACTGTGAGGGTGACGGGTTCTTCTTCCCGCCGACGATCGTCGTCGGTGTCGCCGACGACGAAGAACTGGTCCAGGAGGAGATCTTCGGACCGGTGTTCACCGTGCAGACCTTCGAGACCGAAGAGCAGGCGATCGCGCTGGCCAACGGCACCCGGTACGGACTGGCGTCGTCGGTGTTCACCAGCAACGTCGGTATCGCCACCCGCGTCCAGAACGCTCTCAACTTCGGCACCGTGTGGGTCAACAACCACCTGGTCTTCGCCGCGGACCTGCCCGTCAGCGGATTCGGGGCCTCGGGCATCGGCACCGAGAACGCCGAGGCCGGGCTGCTCGAGTACACCCGCCTCAAGCACGTCATGGTGGACAACCGCTGACCTGCCCGCCGCGACCCCGACCCGACCACCCTCCCCTGTCCGGAAGAAACGAAGGAATCACTGTGGCGCAACATATCTGGGACCGCCCCGCGCAGTACATCGGTGGCCGCTACCGTGACGGCAAGTCCGCCGACACGTTCGACGTGCTCGACCCGTCCACCGGTCGGACCGTCGTCACCGGCCCCCTGGCATCGACCGAGGACGTCGACGACGCCGTCACCGCCGCCGCCGGCGCCCTACCGGACTGGGCCGGCGCCACCCCCGCCCACCGCTCCGAGGTGATGACCCGGTGGGCCCGCGAACTCGAGACGATCGCCGATCAGCTCGCGACCGTGGAGTCGGCGCAGGCCGGTAAGCCCATCAAGCTGACCACCGAGTTCGACGTGCCGGGCAGCATCGACAACGTCGCCTTCTTCGCCGGCGCGGCGCGCAACCTCGAGGGCAAGGCCTCGGGCGAGTACTCGGGCGATCACACCTCGACCATCCGCCGCGAGCCGATCGGCGTCGTCGGTTCGATCGCGCCGTGGAACTACCCGCTGCAGATGGCCGCGTGGAAGATCCTGCCCGCGATCGCCGCCGGCAACACCATCGTCCTCAAACCCGCCGAGATCACCCCGCTGACCTCGTTGCTGTTCGCCGAGACCGCCACCCGCGCCGGAATGCCGGACGGGGTGATCAACGTGATCACCGGCAAGGGCACCACCGCCGGCCACGCACTGGTGACCCACCGCGACGTCAGCATGGTCTCGTTCACCGGCTCCACCCCGGTCGGACACAGCATCGCCGCCGCCGCGGCCGGCAAGCGGCTGCACCTGGAACTGGGCGGCAAGGCCCCGTTCGTCGTCTTCGACGACGCCGACCTCGAGGCTGCCATTCAGGGGGCGGTGGCCGCGTCGCTGATCAACACCGGTCAGGACTGCACCGCCGCGACCCGCGCCTACGTCCAGCGCCCGCTGTTCGACCGGTTCGTCGACGGCGTCGCTGCCGTGATGGACACCGTCCGGCTCGGCCCCACCACCGATCCGTCCACCGATCAGGGCCCGCTGGTCTCGCGCCGTCAGCAGGAGCACGTCGCCGGGTTCGTCGACCGCGCCCGCGCCGGCGGGGCCACGGTCGTACGGGGCGGGACCATCCCGGGTGGCGACCTCGCCGACGGCTTCTATTACGAGCCCACCCTGGTCGTCGGCGCCGGACAGGACAGCGAGATCGTGCAGCAGGAGATCTTCGGCCCCGTCCTGGTCGTGCTCCCCTTCGATCACGACGACGAGGGCATCGCGCTGGCCAACGACACCCCGTTCGGTCTGGCGGCGTCGGCGTGGACCCGGGATCTGTACCGGGCGCAACGCGCCACCCGCGACATCGCCGCCGGGTGTGTGTGGGTCAACGACCACATCCCGATCATCAGCGAGATGCCGCACGGCGGATACAAACAGTCCGGCTACGGCAAGGACATGTCGACGTACTCGCTCGACGAGTACACCAACATCAAGCATGTGATGTCGGATATCACCGGCGTCGCCCGCAAGGACTGGCACCGGACGATCTTCGGTGACCGGTAAGTCCGTCCGCCCGTCGCGGGTATCCGAAAGACAACCTCAGCGCGCGTCGGTAGCGCCGAAAGAAGAGAGCGAACAATGCGATTCAGCCGCGTACTCAATGTGGTCAACTGCCACGCCGAAGGCGAGGTCGGGAACGTCATCGTCGGGGGCATCGGCGACGTTCCCGGCCAGACGATGTTCGACAAGCGCGTCTACCTCGAGGAGAACCTCGATCAGATCCGCCAGCTGATCCTGTTCGAGCCCCGCGGTGCGGCGGTGCAGAACGCCAACATCATCCTGCCCTCCAACCACCCCGACGCCCCCCTCGGCTACGTCATCCTCGAGTCGACGGAATACCCGGCGATGTCCGGGTCGAACACCATGTGCGTGGCGACCGTGCTGCTCGAGACGGGGATGCTGCCGATGACCGAGCCGGTCACCGAGGTGGTCCTCGAGTCCCCCGCCGGCCTGATCAAGGTGCAGTGCGAATGCAAGGACGGCAAGGTCGAAAACGTTCGGCTCACCAACCAGCCGGCCTTCGTCTACCACACCCAGGTGCCCCTCGACGTCCCCGATCTGGGCAAGCTCACCGTCGACATCGCCTACGGCGGAATGACCTACGTCGTCGTCGACGCCGCCGAAGCAGGTTTCGACCTGGTGCCCTCCGAGGCTCGCGCACTGTGCGAACTCGGCCAGCGCATCAAGAAGGCCGGCGCCGAACAGTACGAGGTCAAGCATCCCGAAAACCCGGAGATCCCCGGCATCACCCAGACGGTCTTCACCGGGCCGCTGTCCCGGCAGACCGACGAGAGCGGCGAGTATCTGACGTCGAAGAACGCCGTCGTCGTCTCCCCCGGCCGGATCGACCGATCCCCGTGCGGCACCGGCACCTCGGCACGAGTGGCGGTCCTGCACGCCCGCGGCGACCTCGCCGTCGGCGAACGGTTCGTCCACGAATCGCTGATCGGCACCAAGTTCGACTCCCGCGTGGAGTCCGTGACCACCATCGGCGGGTACGACGCGGTCGTCCCCAGCGTCGCCGGACGGGCCTGGATCACCGGTACCACCCAGCTCGGACTCGACCCCAGCGATCCCTTCCCGAACGGATACACCCTGGGCGACACCTGGCTCACTGCGCTCTGAACAAACACAACACAGAACACCGAACGAGACTGCACGCCCCCACATGTGGGGGCGTGCAGTCTCGTTCTCTCGCAGCCCCACCCCGGTCACACAACATTATCCGTGACGTATTGCCAAAAATGGCTAGTTGAA
The DNA here is from genome assembly GCF_042802055.1 of Rhodococcus sp. NPDC057529. Classification (NCBI taxonomy): domain Bacteria; kingdom Bacillati; phylum Actinomycetota; class Actinomycetes; order Mycobacteriales; family Nocardiaceae; genus Rhodococcus; species Rhodococcus sp. NPDC057529. Next base: position 192,272 of record NZ_JBHVEY010000002.1, on the reverse strand, counting down.
TTAACCTTAATGGCACAGTGACATGCATCACTGAGAGGTCGAGTTGAAGTCGATCCGCACACTGCGTCGATCTTCGATTCACTCGGTCGGTCCCCATCCCCGGAGGAAACATGCTAGAGACGCGCGATACGGGTAACAGCCGCGAAGTCGCCCCCCATGGAGATGACGAGCATCTCCGCGCCCTCGGTTACGAACCGAAATTCGAGCGCAAGATGAACCTGTGGGCGAACTTCGCCCTCGGCTTCATCTACTTGTCCCCGATGGTCGGCGTGGTCTCGATCTTCGCGCTGGGAATCTCCACTGCCGGACCGCCGGCGGTGTTCTGGATCTTCATCGTCGGCTTCGGCCAACTGCTGGTCGCCCTGGTCTTCGGTGAGGTCGTCTCCCAGTTCCCGCTCGCGGGCGGCCTGTATCAATGGGCGCGCCGGCTCTGGAACGGCCAGTACGCCTGGCTGATGTCGTGGGTCTACATCTGTGCCATCACCATCGGCATCACCACCACCGCCATGTTCAGCTCCGACTTCATCGCAAGTCTGCTGTTCGGCACCGCGGACGAGCCGTCGGTCTCGGCCACCGGGCTGCAGAAACTGATCATCACCCTGTCGGTGCTGACCGTCTGCCTGCTGTTCAACCTCACCGGCACCAAGACCCTCGCCCGGATCTCCGTCGTCGGCCTGACCGCCGAACTCATCGGCGTCGTCGCGATCGGCCTGTACCTGCTCATCTTCCAGCGCAAGCAGCCCTTTTCGGTCTTCTTCGACACCATGGGCGCCGGTGGCGGGCAGAGTTACATCTACGCCTTCATCGGAGCATCACTGGTGGGCCTGTACATGTTCTACGGCTTCGAGGCCTGCGGCGAGGTCGCCGAGGAGACCCCCAACCCGGCCCGCGCCATTCCTCGCGCGATGGCGTTGACGGTTCTCGTCGGCGGTGGCGCCGCCCTGCTCGCCTTCTCCGGATTCGTCCTCGCCTGCCCGGATCTGGCGGCCGTCGTGGCCGGGGAGGACGCCAACCCCATCCCGACGATCCTGCAGGGCAGCCTCGGCACGGTCGGATCCAAGGCGTTCCTCGTCATCGCACTGACCTCGTTCCTGGCCGGTGTGATGGGCCAGCAGACCGCCGTCAGCCGCCTGGTGTACTCGTTCGCCCGCGACGACATGTTCCCCGGCAGCCACTTCTTCGCCCGCACTTCCTCGAGCCACATCCCGGTCAACGCCCTGCTGGGCATCAACGTTGCACCGGTGCTGCTCACCGTCTTCGTGTACTTCTTCCCCGACTCCCTGTTCCGGATCGCCGCATTCCAGGTCATCGCCGCCTACTTCGCCTTCCAGATGGTGGTCCTGGCCGCGCTGCGGATGCGATTCAAGGGCTGGAAGCCCGGCGGACCTTGGACCCTGGGCAAATTGGGCCTCGCCGTCAACATCGCCGCCCTGGTCTACGGCATCGTCGCCATGATCATCCTGGCCCGGCCCAGCGGCGACGAGAGCCTACCGTTCGTCGACCGCTGGATCGCGCTGATCGGGTTCTCCATCATCACCGTCGCCGGGTTCCTCTACCTGGTGATCGCAAAGCCGGGCGCCGACTCCACCGCACCCGAAGGTGACGCCATCGAGGTCGCCGAACGGCTCCGCGCCGGCCGCGCATGAGACCGTACCGCTACGCCCAGTAGGCCGAAATCCGAACGGCGGGAGACGAAGTCACGACTTCGTCCCCCGCCGTTCTGCCGTGCATCAGTGCGCACCGCCGTGGTGAACACAGGAGAACAGACCGGCGCTGCATCCGCCACACCCCGAGGGAACCCCGGCCCAGGACCGCCCGTCATCTGCCGGTTCCGGTGTGGCCGATGCGACTCCCCGAGTCGAAAAAAGCCCGCCCACAACGATGATCGCCGGCCCCGTGTCGGAGCCGGCGATCGTCGATATCGGCGGGACGGTGCGTCCCCGTTACAGTGCCGCGAGGGCCTTTTCGAGCTCGCGGAGGCGCGGGCCGGTCAGTGCGGCACCGGGCGCCCGCTGCGGGCCGGCGGGGTGACCGACCAGCTCCATCCCGGCCTTGACGGCCGCGGTGTATCCACCGCTGACGAGGGTGCTCATCACCGGGAACAGCTTGGCCCACAGCGTGCGGGCCAGCGCGAGGTCGCTCGCCGCGATGGCGTCGTACACATCGACCAGCTGACGCGGCACCACGTTCGCCGCACCGATGACCGAACCGGCGGCACCCTCGAGCAGGGCCGCGTAGAAGAGAGTGTCCCAGCCCACGAACACCGAGACCTTCTCGCCGAACTCGTGGATGAGCTGCGCCGCGGCGGTGAAGTCACCGCTGGTGTCCTTGACGTATTTGACGTTGGGCACCTCGTCGATCAGCTCGCCGAGGATCTGCGGGGTCAGGTTCACCCCCGTCGCCGCCGGCAGGTTGTAGGCCATCACGGGGATCGACACCGATCCGGCGACGTCCTTGTAGTAGCTCTTGACCTCGTCGATGCTGAACGGCTCGTAGTACGGCGCCACCAGCATCAGCGCGGTCGCACCCGCCTTCTCCGCGTGCCGGGACAGCGCGAGCGCCTCGGCGGTGCTGGTCGCCCCGGTGTGCGGTACCACCGGCACCCGCCCTGCGGTCTGCTCGAGCACCACCTCCAGCGCGCATTCGCGTTCGCCGCGGCTCAGGGCGAAGAATTCGCCCGTCGACCCCAGCGGAACGAGCCCGTGAATCCCGGATTCGATGGTGCGGTCGACCAACCGGCGCAGACCGGCCTCGTCGAGCTGCTGATCCTGGGTGAACGGAGTGGCGACCGCCGAGTAGACGCCCTCGAGATCTTCTGACATGGATACCTCCTGGGGAGCAAGTGACCCATTAATGGTAAGTGAAACTTGCCAAAAACGGCAAGCGTGGGATGTAATCGAGGTCACGATGAAGCCGGGAAGTGTCCCCGACGAACGAGACCGTCCCCAGGGCAGCCACCGGCGCCCCCGAGCAATCCGGAGTTCGTAGAGATGAACGTGACCGCAGGTGAGCCTTTCTCACCTTCCTGGGCGGTGCTGTGCCGAGACCTTCTTCGCGAGATGTGTTGCAGCATGCCGTTGCAGATGTCATCGCCGTTGGCGCTTCCCGAAGAGGATCGGATCCGTGACCTGCCTCGCGTCAGATGAGCTCACACAACCCTCGGTCCTGCTGGTGGGCCTCGGGTCGCCGACCCTGCTGAGCAAGCTCGGCGCCCACGGTCTTCGAGTGTCCTGCACCGACCGCCGCGACCTGACACCTGGCAGGCTCGACGCGCTGCGCCCCGATCTGATCGCCTATTTTCAACGCGAGGGGGACGAGATCACGTCCATGGTGCAACGGCAGCGACTCGACGGAATCGGTGCCGGAATCTGTGTCATCAGCAGCACGGCGTCCAGCGCCGACCGCATCGCCATCCTCGATGCCGGCGCCGACGATCACGTGGTGATGCCCTGCACCGTGCCCGAACTCGCAGCACGGTTCCGTGCCGTCCTCCGTCGTGTGCGCTGGACACCGATCGAGGACCTCGTCTTTCCCGCGATGACCATCAGCCTGATCGGGAGAACGGTGTACTCCCACGGCCACTGGGTCGAGGTGAGCCGACAGGAATTCGATGTCCTGGTCGTCCTCGCCAACAAGGCCGGGCGCGTCGTGTCCCGCGAAGACCTCCTCCGCACCATCTGGGCGGTGCCGGCGTCGATGGCAGCACGGTCGAACGTGCTGAACGTGTGCATCAGTTCGTTGCGCGGCAAGCTGGAGGCCACCGGGGCCGCACGAATGATCCACACTGTCCGGGGGATCGGGTACGTCTTTCGGGCATGATCCGGCCATCCCCGGGCGCGACATCGAGGCAGTCAGGTCGCGGCGCGACGCGCGGCCAGCAGAGCGACCAGTTCGCGCGCACTGCCGATCGTGTGCACCGTGAAGGCGGCGCGAATCTGCTCCAGGTCACGGGTCTCGAAAGCCTCGATCAACGCGGCATGCACCGCGTGGGCGCGCGTGGGATCGGCGCGCGTGTACTGGTCGTGCAGCAGCGCAATGGTGATGTGCGCTTCCGTGACCGGCCACAGCCGCATCAGCAGGAAATTTTCCGACGCCGCCCAGATACTCCGGTGAAACGCCAGGTGGGCCTCGTGATAGACGAGCGGATCGGGATCGAATGCGCGGGCTTCGAAGTCGCGCCACGCCTGCAGCACGAGTTCCATCCGACGCCCGGACGCGTCGGCCAAGATCGCCGACACTGCCTGCATGTCGAGCGCCATCCGCGTTTCCGCGATATCGAGCAGTGCCGCATCGTCGAGCGAGGCCACCCGCAAACCCCGATAGGGCTCCTGGACGAGCAGGCCCTCCTGGGCCAGCTGACTCAGCGCCTCCCGGACGGTCGGACGACTCACGTTCAATTCGGAGGAGAGTCGCGCCTCGGTGAGCTTCTCCCCGGGCTGCAGCGAACCGAGCACGATGGCGCGTTTGATCTGCGCGATCACACCGTCGCGACGTGTGGTGGTGGCCACCGGCAGGAGAGCAGCGTCACGGTGTTCCGGCATACATCCTCCTCGTTACCGATGCCCTGGATACAACAATGCCCCGACCGGCCGATCAGTGCGAGACCGACCGAGAATTCCGTGCCACCGCGAAACGCCCGCGGCGCTCATGGTTTCGCCGTTCCTGAGCGGTCATACCACCCCAGATGCCGTGCCGCTCCTTGGTCACCAATGCGTAGTCTGCGCAGTGACGCGCCACCGGGCAGGCATCACACAGCTGCTTCGCGGATTGTTCACGCCTCACCCGAACATGTTGCGCTTCACCGTCTTGCGGGAAGAACAACTCGGTATTCGAACCGCGGCACGCCGAGAACTGCTGCCACTGGGCGTTGCCCAGATCCGCTTCGCCGGACACCGTTACCGGCGGGTGCCGGTAGATCGATTGGCCACCGGCCCGTCCCGCCCCGCCATGCCCCGCACCCACACGCGGTCCGTCCGACCGTTGCCGATACGGCGCCACGCGGCGGGCCCGCAGCTCAGTCGAGTTCATAGATCCGCCCCGTGTGAACACCTTCCACCGACTTCACGAACGCCCGGGCCACATCGGCAGCCGGTACAGGCGCGAATCCGGGAAAGAAATCGCCGTATACGTCGAGGGCTTCTGTGACCACCGTCGGGCTGACCGCGTTGATGCGGATGCCCCGCGGCAATTCCGTCGCTGCCGCGCGCACAAAGGACTCGAGCCCTCCGTTGACGGTTGATGCCACGGCGCCGGAACGGATGGGCTCGCGGGCGAGAATGCCCGATACCAGCGTGAACGATCCGCCGTCGGCGACGAACGGGAGACCGCGGAGCACCAGGTCGATCTGCCCGAGCAACTTGTTCGCGATACCGGCCCGGAAGTGGTCCGTCGTCAGGTCTTCGAACTGTGGAAACGGCGTCGATCCCAACACACTGATTACCGCGTCGACGGTGCCGACCTGCCCGAACAGGCGATCAATCGATGATCCGTCACCGACATCCACCCGATACTCACTCGCCCGAGAGGCCACCAGCACGTCGTGCCTACCCCTCAGCGCTTCCACCACAGCCGCACCGACCTTGCCGGTACCGCCCGCCACGAGAATCCGCATGCCATCTCCCGAATCGCAGTTTGCTTACCATTAATGGTACATCAAACTTACCTTTTTCAAGCGTTCGCACACCGCGGGAGACTGCAGGCCTCCCCAGCAGCCTCGTTACGGCAGATCTTTCACCTGCGCGAGATTCTCGGCGGACGTGCTCCTACCGCGCACGCTTCTTACAGCAGACACCCGAACGAACCGGCGGCGCCATCCAGCGAATTCTTATCGGCGCTCCTCGGGAAGGTTGTTCGCACAGCCGCGCCGCGGACATCTTCACTCCCCGTGCGGCATCCATCGCTCTTGCTGCGGCCGTCCCCCTCCCGCTGCTGATTGCCGGGACCGCGCGGCGACACCGCAGGACGTCTCCGTGACCACCCGAACGGCGGGGGTGCGTCGCGATCGCCGATCGCTTGCTCGAGGTGATATCGGTGCGGAACTGACCGGCGGCGGAATGCGCGAAAAGACGCCCGCGCGCGCAGGGTGACGTCCGATAATCGACACAGGTCGGGGGCGACCCGAGAGATGGTGCCCGACGATCGGACTCGGCAAAAGCTTGTACGTCTGGTTCCCGTTTCTCTACCCGATAGTGCAGTGGTGAACCTCCTGGCACTGACCAACCAACCCGAAACGGTGTAGGACCAGCTGTGGGGGGTGGGGTTTCTCGGGTAACCGGGCTGTCGCGGCGTTGCCACTAGGACCGCCGGAGCGGGAACACTCGAGAGGGCCGGTAGCCGCGTTGGGAGACGACTCACCCTGAATGGTCGATCAGACCCACGCGCCAACCAGATCCGACGACATCTCGATGGTCTCTCAGCGAACACCAGCGGGTTCAGTGTGCGCAAACAGAGCTTCGGCGTTGGTGCTGTTGATCGCGTCTCGGGTGCCCTGGTCGAGGGTTTCGTTGCTGTCGAGCAGACTATTGAAGTAGGCGCCGGCCATCGCAGGCGCGAACGGCCAGTCGCTGCCGTACAGCACACGGCCCGGTTGTGCGAAGGCGAGCAGGCTGGGCAGGGCGGCGGGACTGCCGGACAGAGCCGTGTCGTAGTAGAAGTCGGCGAAGTCGCGCAGTGCCTCCAACGGATCGCGAGCGCCGGTGGCGACCATTGCCAGTGAAATCCGATGGGATGCGTAAGGAAGGAAACCACCGGCGTGCGAGAGGATGAACCGTAGATTCGGGTAGCGGCGAAGGACGTTGTTCTTGACGAGGTTGAACGCGGCGCGGGTGGTGTCGAGCAGGAAGTCCATCGCGAAGGACGGGATGCCGTCGACCGACGGTCCCGGGAGTTCACCGGGGTGGACGAGCACGATCGCGTGGTGCAGGTCGAGTATTTCCATCAGCGGATCGAATGCGGGATCGCCCAGGTACTGGCCGCAAGAATTGGCGAGCAGGATCACTCCGTCGGCATGCAGGGTGGAAAGCGCGTGCTCGGCCTCGACGATCGCCCCCTCCACGTCGGGCAGTGTCAGTGTGGCGAAGAAGCCGAACCGGTCCGGGTGCGCCTGTACGACCTCAGCCGTGTAGTCGTTGACCACTCGGGACATGGTGCGTGCCTCGGCGTCGTCTCCGAGGTGCACGCCCGGGGTCGAGACGGACAGGACGGAGCGAGTGATCCCGAACTGCTCAGCGACCTCGAGCGCACCGTCAATGGTCCAGTGCGGCAAATCGATACCACCGGCGCGGCCGACGTTGTGGGAGTTGAGCCACTTGCGGTAGTCGGGAGGAACAATGTGCTGGTGCACGTCGATACGTTGGGGAATCATGGTGGTCCTAGTCGGTCGTGGCGTGTGATGCGTGGCGAACCCGAGCGTGGTCGTTTTCGCCTTTCGGTGGGGCTTCGAGCAAAGTTGACCTGCTCAACGGCGTAGGCGCCGGCGAGGCTCAGGCGGTTCCTTCCGATGCGGTCAGGCGAACCGCCGCGTCGTACAGGAGGTGCGCGTGCAGTTCGAACAATTCGAGAAGGTCGATGCTGTCGCCGCCGATTTCCTTGGCTATGAACAGCCCGTCCGCCGCGGCCATCGAATACGTGGTCAGCAGCTGAATCGAATGCTCTGCCAGGTCAGGGGCGAACTCACGTATCGTCTGGGCGATGTGGCGCTGTGCGTCCTCCCGCACCGCGAGGAACACTGTCCGGGCTTTCGCTTCGACGGGTCTGTGCTCGAGGGTGAGCATCAGACCGAGTCGTAGAAAGTCCGGTGAGTCCAGCAGCGCCTTGGCGACCTGCGACGCCAGGGCCGAGAGTCGCTCGCGCGGGCTGTCTCCGTCCGGCACGGACCACGCGGTGAGCCAGGTTCCGAAGCTGCGCTCGATGACTGCGGCGATCAGTTCGTCTTTGTCCTTGAAATGCCAGTAGATCGAACTCGCGGGCAGTCCGCTCTTCTTGCTGACCAGCGCAATGCTGGTGCCGTCGTAGCCGCGTTCGGTGGCCACTTCCACGGCCGCGTCGAGGATTTTCAGGCGTGATTCCTCACCGTTGGCGCGGCGACGGCGGGGCTTCGTCTCGTCGGTCACGATCTCCTCCTCGGGTTCGCGGTGTGTTGACTCTCTCCTACTTCCACCTTACTGTAGTGATCACTACGGGAACAACCCCACGCTCGGCTCCGGCCCTTCCGGCCCTTCAGCCACCATCGACCCCACGAGAGGTCTCGACGTGACCGACCAACCGACCTATGACGTCGCCGTCATCGGCTACGGCCCCACCGGCGTGACGGCCGCCAACATCCTCGGCCATATGGGCCTCAGAGTGCTTGTCGTCGAACGGGACTCGGACATCTATTCCCGTGCTCGCGCCATCTCCACCGACGAGGAAGTGTTGCGGATCTGGCAGCACGTCGGTCTGGCGGATCGCCTCACCGCGGACATGCTCGCGGACAAACCGGTTGCCTTCGTCGACGCGGACGGCACGTCGTTCGCCGAGTTGAAGCCGATTTCACGCGGGTCGGGGCATCCGCCGCAGCAATTCATCTACCAGCCTGCGGTCGAACAAGTCTTGCGTGACGGGGTCGATCGCTTCCCCAACGTGGAGATACTCCTCGAGCACGAGTGTCTGCGCGTTCTCCAGACCGGCACGGACGTCGAATTGATGCTCGCCGACCTTCGACAGGATGTGTTCAAGCGCGTCCGCGCGTCATATGTGATCGCCGCGGACGGTGGTTCGAGTCCGACCCGTACCCAGCTCGGCATCGGTTACGAGGGCAAGACATACGGCGAGCGGTGGGTGGTCATCGACACCGAAGTGATCCGCGAATGGGACGGCCACGACCGACTCCGCTTCCACTGCAACCCCGCCCGACCGACCGTCGACTGCCCGACACCCCTCGGCCACCACCGCTGGGAGTTCCCCGTCCGCGACGGCGAGGACGAGAAGGAACTGGTCACCGACGCCGCGATCTGGCGGATACTCCACAACCAGGGCATCACGAGCAACGACGTGAAGATCCTGCGCGCCGTCGTCTACAGCCACCACGTGCGCTTCGCCGACCGGTGGCGAGTCGGCCGCGTGTTTCTCGCCGGCGACGCCGCCCACGCCATGCCGCCGTGGATCGGGCAGGGCATGTCGGCCGGGGTGCGCGACGCAGCGAACCTCTGCTGGAAACTCGGTGCCGTGCTGTCCGGTTCGCTGCCCGAATCGGTCCTCGACTCCTATCAGACCGAGCGCATGCCGCATGTGCGGGAAGTGACCAATCGGGCGGTCAAGACCGGCCGGCTCATCACCGAACGCCGGCCCGCCGTTGCGGCGCTGCGCAATCACTTCTTTCGCGCCGCGATGAAGGTTCCCCGCTTCCCCGACTGGCTGCGCGACAGCCGTTGGATTCCCGACGCGCGCTACCCCGCGGGTTTCATCGCGAACTCGGCGAACACGGCGGTCGGGTGGCAGATTCCGCAGCCGTGGGTTCTCGACGAGGAAGGCAACCGGGAACGCCTCGACGACGTGATCGGTGGGCAGTGGGCGATCGTGCACGTCGGTCCGGCCCGAGAGTGGCGCCCGTGGCGCACGGTGGGCGTTCCCCTCATAGAGGTGAAACCGGCAGGCGCGCCGCCCGGACCGAACGCGGTGGTCGACACCGACGGACTTCTCATCGCCTGGATGCGGGAGAAGGGCGTCACCGCCCTGGCGCTGCGGCCCGACGCCTTCGTCTACGCGGCCGAAGTCCCCCGCGACCCGCTGCCGCCGCCGCCCGCCGGACTCACCGTCAGCTCCCGACCAGGCCCATCCATCAACCCGAGGACTGCCCCGTGAACACCGAATCCATGACGACCACCACCTACCAGGTGAACGGCAAGGACATCTTCGTCGCCGAAGCCGGTGAGGGCCCTACCGTTCTCCTGCTGCACGGCGGTGGCCCCGGAGCGTCGGGAGTATCGAACTACTCCCGCAACATCGACGAACTCGCGAAGCATTTCCGGGTCGTCGTTCCGGACCTGCCCGGCTACGGTCGCTCCACCAAAGGCATCGACCAGAACGATCCGTTCGGATACCTCGCAGACTCGATCCGCGGGCTCCTCGACCGGCTCGGCATCGAGCGGGCGCATCTCGTCGGCAACTCCTACGGCGGCGCCTGCGCACTGCGCCTGGCACTCGACACCCCGGAGCGCGTCCACCGCATGGTGCTGATGGGTCCCGGCGGCGTCGGCACCACCCGCGGACTCCCCACCCCGGGTTTGCAGAACCTGCTGTCCTACTACGGCGGATCCGGCCCGTCCCGCGACAAGCTCGCGACGTTCATCCGCGAGTACCTGGTGTTCGACGGCAGCGCCGTCCCCGAGGAGATGATCGACACCCGCTACGAGTCGAGCATCGACCCGGACGTCGTCGCCGACCCACCTCTGCGCCGCCCGTCCGGCCCCCACGCGCTGCGGACCCTGTGGCGGATGGACTTCACCCGCGACAAGCGGCTGTCCACACTGCAGACACCCACCCTGGTCGTCTGGGGCGCCCGGGACAAGGTCAACAAACCCAGTGGCGGTCGGATGCTCGTCGAGACGATGCCGCACTGCGAACTGGTGGTGACCTCCGAGACCGGGCACTGGGTGCAGTGGGAACGCGCCGACCTGTTCAACGAAATCACCCGCCGCTTCCTGGGTGCCTGACCATCCCCTCGACGAGGAGTCGACCATGCCTCACTCTGTGACGTCACCGTCCGTGTTCGGAAACGTTCACCTCGGCTACATCGTCGTCGAGACCGAGAAGTTCGCCGACTGGCGGCGTTTCGGCAGGGACGCGATCGGAATGCACCTCGACGACCTCACCTCCGACGCGATGCGTTTCCGGCTCGACGAGAACGAATGCCGCTTCCTGCTCAGGCGTGGTCCCGCCGAGGACGTCACCGCACTGGGCTGGCACCTCGACGACCACACCTCCTTCGATCGGATCGTGGCGCGGGTGACCGGGCACGGGGTTCCCGTCACCTGGGGCACCGAGGAAGAAGCCGCTCTGCGCGGTGTCGAACGGCTGCTGCGGTTCCCCGGGCCCAACGGGCTGACCCAGGAGATCTACACCAAGGCCCACACCGGGCCGATGCCCCTCCACATGCACACCACCGGATTCGTCACCGGCGACGCCGGCATGGGCCACGTCGCGCTCACCTCGAAGAAGCCGCACCAGGTTCGCGGCTACTACGACACCGTCTTCGACGCTCGCCTCACCGACTACATCGACGAGACCATCAGTGGCGTGAAGCTCAAGATCCGGTTTCTCCGGGTCAACGAACGCCACCATTCCGTGGCGGTCGCCGCCGTGCAGAAGCTGCCCGTCAACCCGATCCGCACCCGCGTGCAGCACCTCAACATCCAGGTCGCCGAACTCGACGACATGACCAATTCCTATCTGCGCGTGAAAGAACTGGGCTTCGACATGGCCCTCGGCGTCGGGCAGCACACCAACGACCGCGAGCTGTCCTACTACGCCATGACTCCCTCCGGTTTCGAATGGGAGGTCGGCTGGAACCCGATCACCATCGATGAAGACACCTGGGAACCCACCACCCACCAAGGCATCAGCATCTGGGGGCACACACCTGTCGGTCAGACGATCATCGACAAACTCGCCCAATTCAAGCTCGGCGCCAGGTCCGTGGTCCGACGCGAGGACACCGTCCCGGCCCTCAGCGGCACCGGCATCCAAGACGACTGAACAAACCGGTCACCCACCACCGGCCGAGGCCACACACATTCGAGAAGGAAACTGTGACAGATCAACCGCCTAAGACCAATGGAACACTGCTGAGCCGCCGCAAGCTCCTCGGTGGTGTTGCCGCCGCAAGCGCGGCTGCCGCCATCGCTCCCCCCGCCGTTGCAGCGGCCGGGCCCGCCGCGCACCGCCGAGAAGCGGCACCCACCGGGACCTACCGCATCGACATGCACGCGCACTTCCTTCCTCCCGAGTATCGCGCATCACTCCTGGCGCATGGACACTTCACCATCGGTGGATACCCCACCCCCGACTGGTCCCCCGAATCGGCAATAGACTTCATGGACCGCTACGGAATCCAGGCGCAGGCACTGTCGGTGTCGGACCCCGGGGTCGAATTCCTCTCCGGCACAGAAGCGGCAGAGATGGCGCGCTACTGCAACACCTACGCCGCCGATCTGTTCACGCAGTATCCCACCCGATTCGGCGGCCTCGCCGTTCTACCGATGCACGACATCCCCACCGCGCTCCGGGAACTCGAGTACGCGCTCGACACCCTCCACCTCGACGGCGTTGTCTTACTCTCGGCCTACGACGGAGCCTACCTCGGCGATCCCCGATTCGAACCATTGATGCTCGCCCTCAATGCCCGTTCGGCATATGTGTTCGTCCACCCCGCGGCAATTCCCGCCGACGCGAAACCTGAACTTCCCCTGCCTGACTTCCTCGAAGAATTTACTTTCGACACCACTCGCGCGGCGACGCTCCTCATCGCCGGCGGCACCCTCGCCCGCTACCCGAGTATCCGATTCCAGCTAGCTCACGCCGGTGGCACTCTTCCATTCCTCGCCCACCGGATCGGGATCGCGTCACAAACTCCCCTCGGCGATATCTGGCCCGCCGGAACACCCAAGCCGTCGATCCTCGACGTCGCCAAACACATCAACAACTTCTATTACGACACCGCACTGAGCCCGGCCCCCTCCGCAATGCGCAGCGTCCTCGCGGTCGGGCAGAAAGAACGCATCGTCTTCGGCAGCGACTGGCCGTTCAGCGCGACCACCCTCACAGGTTCTGGGGACCCACAACCCGAACTCAGCGAGACGTTCAGTGCCGGCGATCGTGTCCTGATCGAGCGCGAGAACGCACTACGCGAACTCCCCCGGCTCGCGTCGGTCTTGGATTGATGCGCTCGCACCCGATGGCAAGGCCGATCCGCTATCGGTATCGCGCGTGAATCAGAAGTCCGCGGTGATCCCGACCTGGGCGCCGAGGGTTTCGAGGTCCGTGCGGGTCTGGTCGGGCAGTACGACGCCGCCGGCGTCGAGGTTGCGGTGCTCGGCGCGGTCTTCGAGTTCGCCGGGATAGAAGATCTCCTCGGCGCCCTCGGCGAGGGCGGTGTTCTTGACCTCGTCGATGAGTTCGCCGACCGAGTCGAGGTAGGCGGTGGTCGTGCCCATGGCGGCGACGTCGATGGCGATGAACAGATGTCCTGCACCGCTGACCTTGTCGGCCTCGTATGGTCCGCGGACGCGGGATCCCGTGCGGCTTCCGGTGAGGGCGCCGGAGAGGATGTCCATCATGAACGTGATGGCGTAACCCTTGTGTCCGGCCATGGGGAGAATGACACCGTCGATGGCGGCGGCCGGGTCGGTGGTGACGCGCCCGGCCGAATCCATGGCCCAGGTTGACGGAATCTCCTCGGCGCGGTTGCGGGCGAGGTAGATCTTGCCGCGGGCGACGGCGGTGTTGGCGATGTCGACGGCCACGACGCCCGAGCCGGAGGGGGCCGGGGCGGCGATCGACCACGGGTTGGTGCCGAGGACCTTTTCGCGGCCGCCCCACGGCGCCATCGCCGGGCTGGCGTTGGTGGTCAGAATCGACACGCACCCGTCCTGGGCGGCGCGCCGGGTGTAGTACATCGCGGTGCCGAAGTGGTTGGAGTTGCGTACTCCGACCACACCGACGCCGTGCTCGCGGGCACGGGCAACGGCCTCGCGGCGAGCCGTTTCGGTGAGGACCTGCCCGATGCCGGCGCGGCCGTCGAGCAGTAGCAGAGCGCCGCCGTCGACCAGGGTTTCCGGGCTGGTCACCGTGGTCATCGCGCCAGTCTGCAGGCGGGCCGCGTACCAGGGCAGGCGGAGAACACCGTGGGACTGGTGTCCCCACAGGTCGGCCTGCACCAGGCTGTCGAGAACCAGGGCCGCGTCGTCGCCAGGCACGCCGATCTTCTCCAGTACCTCGCAGCCGAAGGCGGTCAGAGCCTCGGGCTTCACGCGGACGTCGTTCATGTCAGTTCCCCGTTCCTATTCGATACGATTCGGTATACACTATGACATACCTAAGGGGATTCAGGAAAGAGTTCAAAGGAGAACCATGCTCAGTCTGATCGTGTCGGTGCAGGTCAAGCCCGAAAAGCGGGAGAGGTTCCTGGAGGTGATCGCCGACAATGCGGCGCGGTCGGTGCGGGACGAACCGGGGTGCCTGCGCTTCGATGTCGTCGAGCATGCCGAGGAGCCCAACCACTTCTTCTTCTACGAGCTCTACCGGGACACCGAGGCGTTCGCCGAACACAAGACGGCCCCGCACTTCGCCGACTGGCGGGCCGGCGCGGACGAATGCCTGGTCCCCGGCAGCCAAGTCAACACCTTCGCCGAGGTGCTCGTCAGTGAATCCGATGCGACCGCGCATGCCTGAGCCCGCCGCTTCCACCCGTCCCGTCGTTCGAAGGACCCGTTCATGACTGCCACCATCACCACCATCAACCCCGCCACCGGGCAACCGCTGGACACGTACGAGGCGATGTCACCGGAGCGCATCGATGCCCTCGTCGACGCCGCAGCGACCGCGCAGAAGCAGTGGGCGACCGAGGAGTTCAAGACCCGTGGCGAAATCCTGCGGTCCGCGGCCACCGTCCTGCGGGAGCGGTCAGAGGAGCTGGCCCGGCTGGTGACCCGGGAGATGGGCAAACCATTGGCCGAGTCCCGCGCCGAGGTCGACAAGTGCGCGATCGGCCTCGAGTTCTACGCCGACAACGCCGCCACCTTCCTCGCCGACGAGGACTACGCCACCTCCGCCGATCGCAGCTGGGTCTCCTACGAGCCGGTCGGGATCGTGCTGGCGATCATGCCGTGGAATTTCCCGCTCTGGCAGGTGTTCCGGTTCGCCGCGCCCGCCCTGATGGCCGGCAACGCCGCCCTGCTCAAGCACTCGCCCAACACCACCGGGAGCGCCCTGGCCTGTCAGGACATTCTGCTCGCGGCGGGTCTCCCCGCCGGGTTGTTCACCACCGTGCTGATCGCCGAACCCGACGTGCCCGCCGTCACCGAGAGACTGATCGCCGACCCGCGGATCGGGGCGGTGACCATCACGGGCAGTGAACGCGCGGGCAGCGCGGTCGGCTCCATCGCCGGCCGGGAGATCAAGAAGTCGGTCCTCGAGCTCGGCGGATCCGATCCGTTCGTGATTCTCGCCGACGCCGACCTTCCCCGTGTGGCCGCGCTCGCCGCGCGGGGACGGTTCCTCAACAACGGGCAGAGCTGCATCTCCCCGAAACGGTTCATCGTCGACGCCGCCGTTGCCGAGGAGTTCACCCGCCTGTTCGTCGAGAACGTCGGTCGGCTGCAGGTCGGCGACCCGGAAACCGATGGCACCGATGTCGGGCCGATGGCCCGCAGGGATCTGCTCGAGGGCATCGACCGGCAGGTTCAGTCCGCGGTCGCCGCCGGGGCCACCGTCCTGCACGGCGGGCACCCGCTCGAGGGCACCGACGGGTTCTTCTACGCCCCCACCGTTCTGGCCGACGTCCAGCCGGGCATGTCGGTCTACGCCGAGGAGACCTTCGGGCCGGTCGCCACGATCATCACCGTCGACGGGCCCGACGAGGCGGTACGGGTGGCCAACGACACCCCGTTCGGGCTCGGCGCCAGCGTCTGGGGCACCGACCTCGAGGCTGCCATCGCCGTCGGCCGGCGCATCGAGTCCGGGGCGTGCTTCATCAACTCCGTCGTGGCCTCCGACGCCCGGATGCCATTCGGGGGCACCAAACGCTCCGGCTACGGCCGCGAACTCGCCGCTCCCGGAATCCGCGAATTCGTCAATATCCGCACCTGGTGGGCGATGAACGAACCCGGTGCCCAGGCCCCGGTCTCCGAATAGCCCACAGTTCCCAAACACCCTAGTAATCAAGGAGTTTTGCTTCTCATGACCACCACCGCCGACCCCACCGCCTTGGCCGTCTCCGCTCAGCTGCGAGACGGACGCAACGCCGCCGTGCTGCGCTCCTCCGAGATCACCCCACGCCAGCGCGGCGGCGGCGCCCGCACCATCCCGCTGGTCTCCCAGCAGGTCGGTGGCAAGGACTTCCTCAACGGCATCACCATGTTCGGTCCCGGCGCCGCGATCCCCGAGCACTTCCACAACTGCGACGAGTCCGTGCTCATCATCCGCGGCTCCGCGGTCGCACACATCGACGGCGCCGAGCACCCCGTCACCGTCGGCGACAACTCGTTCATCCCCGCCGGGATCCCGCACTTCTTCCGCAACGCCTCCGACACGGACGAGCTGCACATCTTCTGGACCTACGCCTCCGTGGACGCGAACCGGACCATCGTCGCCACCGGTGCGACCACCCGCATCGACGAGGAACACGGCACCAACCTCGCCTGACCGCCCCCATCCGGCTCCGCGAAAGGACCCCCGATCATGGTGTGGGAGATCGCCCGCCTCGACATACACGAGGACCACAACAAGGCCTTCGAAGCCGCACTCACCGAGGCGGTTCCCCTGTTCGCCCGCGCGCACGGGTGCCGCGGCATGCAGGTCCAGCACAGTACCGAGCACCCGCAGCGGTACTACCTGATCGTCGACTGGAACACCCTCGAAGACCACACCGTCCGGTTCCGCGAATCCGACGACTTCGCCCGATGGCGCGGTCTGGTCGGTGAGCACTTCGCGCTACCCCCGGTCGTCGAACACACCGATCGTCTCGACGTCGGATTCACCGCGGAGCCGGTTCGGTGACCAGCGTGCGGTTGAGTCGGCGGTCGTTCCTGGCCGCCGGAGGCGGGGCGGTGGCCGTGGCGGCGGTCGCCGTCGGCGCGGGTATGGGCGCGGCGGGGGCGTGGCCGCTCGGATCGAGTGGCGACGGGGGCCCGGAGCGGGCGATGTTCGCCTACGTCTGATCACCGATCGGGCCGCGACCACCCTCCATTCGGTCGAAGGCGACGGCAACCGCGTCACCTCCTTCCGGATCGACTGCGGCACAGGGCATCTCACCGAACTCGGCACCGTCGACACCGGCGGCACCAACGGAGTGCACCTGGCCCTCTCCCCCGACGAGACACGGCTGGTCGTCGCCAACTACGCCACCGGGTCGATCGCGGTCTTTCCCCGCGCCGCCGACGGCACCCTCGGCGAGCGATCGCAACTGGTGCAGCTGACCGGCACGCCCGGGCCGCTGCCGGAAGACCACAAGGGGCCCCAACCGCATCAGGTGCTGTTCGACCCGACCGGCTGCACCGACTCGGCTACGACGTGGCGGCCGGGACGCTGTCGGCGCTCGGCGATCCAGTGCTCACGCTGCCGGGTACCGGACCGCGGCATCTGGCCTATCACCCATATCTGCCGGCGTTCTACCTGGTCGACGAGCTGTCCTCGCAGGTCACCGTCTACCACTACGACCAGCAGACCGCCGCCGTCACCGCCGGCGCGTCCGTGTCGACGTTGCCGGCCGGCTTCGAGGGAGAATCCACCGCCGCGGCGATCGTGATCAGCCGCGACGGCCGATTCGTCCACGTCTCGAACCGGGGGCACGATTCGGTCGCCTCGTTCGGCATCACCCCGGTCGGATCCCTGATGCCTCCGGCCCTGACCGGCACCGAGGGGCACCAGCCGCGATTCATGACCCTCGATCCCGCGGGCGGGACCTTGTATGTGGCGAACCAGAAGGGCGACAAAATCGTTCTGTTCGCCCTCGATCCCGTGACGGGGCAACTGGACCGTCGCGGGGAGCCGATCGCCACCGGCACGCCGTCGTGCATCACTTTCGTCGACGTTCCGTGAGCACCTACCGAAAGGACTCGCGAGCACACATGCCTACCCCCGATCCCTCCCGCATCGCGCTCGCGCGAACCTGGCCGCTCGCGGCCGCCGCCGATCCTGCGTGATCGCGGGCGCGACGTCGAGCGGCGGGGCGATGCCGGCCAAGACCGAGCACGACATCGACTGGGCCGAGACCGTCATCGCCCGTCTCGGTGCGGACGGCGCGCACGTCACCGACGGCAGCGACCGACCGAAACTTGTCCGTGCCCTGGGTATCCGACAGCTCGTGACCGCCTACGCCACCGACGCCTGAATACCAGTCCGCCGCGCGGCCCGAACCGACATTCACCCGCGCGCCGGACCTTCCCCGCAGCGTGCCGTCCGCACCACCTCCTGGTGCGGGCGGCACGCTTCCCTTCTCGGTCTCCGTGCCACGCTTCCCGACGGTCGGCGTTCGCGGGGACCCTGAGTGCTTATCCGATGCCGGCGCGCAGACGGCCACGGTGGGTGAGATCGCGTGATGCGTTCTCACCCACCGTGGCCGGGGAATTGGATGTCGGCTAGGCGGGTTCCTTGACGCCCACCACCGGGCAGGGCGCGTCGAGCAGGATGCGCTGGGTGTGGCTGCCGAGCAGCAGCTTCATTGCCGCCGATCGACGGCGCAATCCGAGTGCGACGAGGTCGGCGCCGGTATCGGTGGCCAGGGTGACGACCTGGTCCGCGAGATCGCTTTCGGCGGAGTGCAGTTCGTACTTCACGCCGGCATCCTGCAGCCGCTGGCGCGCCTGCGCGGCGAGTGCCGGGGAGGTGTAGTTGGGACTGGCCGGTGAATCTGCACCGCCGGCCATCACGATGTGCACCGTCACCGCCGCGGGGTCGTCGGCGAACTTTC
This sequence comes from Rhodococcus sp. NPDC057529, assembly GCF_042802055.1. Taxonomy (NCBI): domain Bacteria; kingdom Bacillati; phylum Actinomycetota; class Actinomycetes; order Mycobacteriales; family Nocardiaceae; genus Rhodococcus; species Rhodococcus sp. NPDC057529. The sequence goes on along the minus strand of NZ_JBHVEY010000002.1, from coordinate 173,608 downwards.
CGGCGGTGTCGAGCGTCCAGTCCAGGGCACTGTGGCTTTCCGGGCGATCGGTGAGCAAGACGACGAAGTTCATGGCGGGATTCCGTCCTATCCGGGATATGCGGCGAAGAGGATGCCGACGACGAGCATGACCAAACCGACCAGGGAAGCGCGCCAGATCGCCTTCTTCTGGTGGTCACCGAGTTCCACCTTGGCCAGGCCCACCAGCAGCAGGAACGAGGCGACCAGGGGGCTGGAGGTGTGCAGGGGCTGTCCGATGATCGCGGCGCGGGCCATCTCCTCGGGGGCGATGCCATAGTGCGAGGCCGTCTCGTTGAGCACCGGGAGAACACCGAAGAAGAAGGCGTCGTTGCTCATGAAGAACGTCAGCGGCAGGCTCAACAGGCCGGCGACGATGGCCAGGTGCGGGCCGAAACTGGTCGGGATGATCTCGACGAGCCACTGGGCCATGGCCTCGACCATTCCGGTTCCCGACAGCACCCCGGTGAGCACCGACGCGGCGAAGACCAGCGCCACCACCGACACCACGCTCGACGCGTGCGACTTGAGCTGATCGGCCTGCTCCGACACCCGGGGAAAATCGATGATCAACGCGATACCGACGCCGAGCATCAGGATCACCGGCGGCGCGAGAGTGCCGAGCACGAGCAGCGTCATCACCGCGGCGGTCAACGCGAAGTTGATCCACACCAGCTTAGGGCGGGCCTTCGGCCTCTCGAGGTGATCACCGATCTCGGGCAGTTCCGCGAAGTCGGAGACGTCGTCGCCACCAGTGGCCGGGCGTGCCGGTCCACTCGCGGCGTTGTCGGAGCCTGGGGTCTTGCCCGCGCCACCGGAGGAACCCACCAGGGCCGCTTCCTCCACCGATTCGGAGTCGAGGGTGAGCAGACCGACCCGCTTGCGTTCGCTGCGACCGAGGAAGTACGCGAGCACCAGCACCGCCACAAGGCCAGCCGCGATCGACGGAATCATCGGGACGAAGATCTCGATCGGCGAGACATTCAGCGCGGCCGCCGCCCGGGCGGTCGACCCGCCCCACGGCACGGTGTTCAGCACGCCGTTCGCGGTCGCCGCGACCACGGTCAGCACAACCGGGCTCATCCGCAGTTTGAGATAGATCGGCAGGAACGCCGAGGTCACGATGATGAACGTGGTGGAGCCATCCCCGTCCAGTGACACGATCGACGTCAGCAAGGCCGTACCGACGACCAGTTTCATCGGGTCGTTGCGAACGAACTTGAGGATCAGCCGGATCAGCGGGTCGAACAACCCGACGTCGATCATGATCCCGAAGAAGGTGATCGCGAAGAACAGCAACGCGGCCGTGGGGGCGAGCTTGAGCAGCGCCTCCATGATCATGTCACTGAAACCCATTCCCGCACCGGCGAAAAGGGCGAACACGGTCGGTACGACGATAAGGGCCGCGACCGGAGTGATGCGCTTGCTCATGATCAGGTACATGAATACCGCGATCATCGAGAAGCCGAGTATGACAAGCATCGGACTTCCTCCGTTGTAGTGGTGTACATCACTGTATACCGTATGGAGCGCCATGGCGAGTCCCATGTTGTTCGTTATGATGCACACATGGCGGCCGACAGCAAGAGCGAGCAGGTATACGCGCAGCTCAGAGAGAGCATCCTCGACGGGACCTTGCGTCCCGGAGAGTCCCTCAGCGTGATCAGCATCGGCGAGCGCTTCTCCGCTTCACGCACTCCGGTGCGTCGCGCGCTGGTGCAACTCGAGGCCGAAGGGCTGGTCTCGCTCGTCGACCGGCAGGGGGTCCGCGTCGCGCCGATCTCCATTCAGGGGGTGCGGGACCTGTTCGAGCTGCGGATGTTGCTCGAAGCGGCAGCGGTACGGATGGTCGCCGACACCATCGACTCGGTTCCCGCGGCACGACAGGCCTTCACGGAGATCCTCGACGGACTCGACCCTCTCGCGGACCAGGCGCCGTCCGACCAGCGACGGGACCGGTTCTACGAGCTCGCCGAGGCATTCGACCAGGCCGTCATCGCGCACACCCGCAACGAGCACCTCGCCCGCTCCATCGCCGAGTTACGCCCCCACAGCGCCCGACTGCGCATCATCGCGCACTCACGCCCCCAGCGCCTCGACACCTCCCTCGCCGAGCACCGGACCATGTGCCGGGCAATCCTCGCCGGCGACGGTGACGCCGCGGCCAACGCATGCACTGGTCACCTCGCCGAAACCCAGCGGACAATCCTCGATGCCGTAATCAATCCCGTCGGATCAGGCGTGCCCGTCCAGTTGATCACTGCCTGAGCTGAGATGATGCGGACCCGCGGCCACTCGCTAGCCGATGGCACCATCGACTTATGCCATGCCGGCAAATGCAAGCGATCGCATTCACAGCCCTCGCAATCGGCGGGTTTGAGGCCTCATCAAGGCGCATTAGGCGTCAGATGTCCACCAATGGCCTGAGGTAACACATTTTAGCCGGGTGCGCGGCGAGACTGCCGCACCTTGCTCGAATTTGTGCAAGCGCTTACATTTCGGTATACTGCGACTACGTCAGGGAAGTCTCCTGGGCGATCCTCAGCGGAAGGCGGAGTCTATGCGGGCGCGATTGGACGACGTCGCGAAATTGGCAAACGTGCACCCTGCCACCGTTTCGAGGGCTCTGAACGTGCGGACCCAGAACAAAGTGAGCCGAGAAACGCTCGAACGCGTCATGCGCGCCGTCGAGGAACTCGACTACCGGCCCAACACCATGGCGCGCAGCTTGGCCAGCGCTCGAAGTTCGACGATCGGTGTCGTCATTGGAGACCTGGCGGTCCCGCTCTTTGCGCACATGATCCGCGGAATCGATGATGCAACCAGCGCCGCTGGATATACCGCCCTGATCGTCAACACCGACAACGACATCGAACGTGAGCGGCGACATCTGCACACACTGGAAGAGCGCCGAGTGGACGGCCTCATCGTGACCACCTCGACGCTGGGCGACACGGACGACCCTCATCGTTTTTCGCGAGTCGCTCCAGTCGTGAATTTGCTTCGCAGTTCGGGCGACCCGCAAGTCGGTCAAGTGATCAGCAACGATGCGATGGGCATGACGCAGATCATCGATCATCTACTCGAACTGGGCCACAGACGGATCGCCCTCGTCGCTGGTCCACCGCAGGTCAGCACTGCCCTCGCACGTTTGCGTGGATACCGCAACGCGATGATGGAGAATGGGCTCGACATCGATCAGAATTTGATCGTGACCATCGATCACATCGATACCGCGCAAGGCAGGAAAGCCGCTGCTCACCTACTCGACAACACCAATGCGACGGCTATCGTCGGGTTCAACGATATGGTCACTTTCGGTGTCATGCAGGAGATGCGCGCACGGGGGTGTAAGTGTCCGCAGGATATCAGCGTCGTCGGATACAGCGATGTCCCGGCGGCGGAGCTGGTCGCACCGGCATTGACCACAGTGGCCGTCAATCACTACGAAATGGGCGTCGAGGCCGCCAAGATGATGATGGATCTGCTCGACAAGCCGGATTCCTACGTACCCCGGTCCGTCGAACTTCCGGTGCATCTCGTTGTTCGCGAGACTACCGGCACCGTCGCACCTGGAGGCATGTCCTCGGTGCAGTAGTCGTTCGGACTCGACCCCTTCACTGCATGTGTACTCGTGCTGTGTCACGCGCACATCAGCAAGGCATCATCTCGGGGCAGGTGAGTGGCGTGAGGTACGCGATCTTCGAAGGGAGCGACGTCCGAAACGCCGCGTCCCTTCGAAGATCTGACGTCGTGTCCACCGAGTACGTTCGGTCCCGACCCGGTCCTCGATGGTTCAGTTGAACAACATGCCACCATCGACCAGGGGCGACTGACCCGTCATGTAGTCCGAATCGGGTCCTGCAAGGAATGCGACGAGACCAGCAACGTCGTCCGGCGTGGACGGGCGGCCCAGTGCAGCAGCATGGGCTTGGTTGCGGAAGGACTCACCGACCGCGACACCGTTGCGGTCGGCCAAGATACGGTCGATCTCGTCCCACATATCGGTCCCGACCGTGCCCGGGCTGTAGCCGTTGACGGTGATTCCGTATTGCGCATATTCCTGGGCAGCTGCCTGGGTCAGGGCGCGCACGGCAAATTTCGTCGAGGAATAGACCCCGAATACCGGCTGCCCGAGGAAGGCCGCGATCGAACATGCGTTGATAATCTTCCCGCGGATACCGCGCTCGATGAAACTTGCTGCCGCCGCCTGAATCCCCCAGAGCACCCCGCCGATGTTGATTCGCGTAATCCGTTCGAGGTCGTCGGGTCTGACTTCGAGCAGCGGAAGGACCTGAGCGATGCCGGCGTTGTTGATCATGATGTCGAAGCCGCCCAGGGCGGTCTCGATCTCCGCCACAGCCGCATGCAGCTGATCACGATCGCTGACGTCGCAGGTCGCGGTGCGAGCACCGACTCCGAAGGCGCGGATCTTGTCCGCGACCGACTCGGCTTTGCTCGTGTCCAGATCGATGATGCCGATCGAAGCGCCGTCCTGTGCAAGTCTCAGGGCGATGGCCTCACCGATGCCCTGTCCGGCTCCGGTGATGATGGCGACTTTGCCCGTCAGCACTTCGCTCATTGTGCTTCTCCTCTACTTTTCAGTGGTTTCAGTCGGTACTTGCTGGTGAAATACTCGAGGTAGTGCTTGCTGTTCGTGACCGCGGGATTCGTGAGTTACTTGATGTTCAGCCGTAGTCCGCCGGGTCACGGGTGTATCGAGGTAGGTCCTTCTCAGGCGAGCAGGTCTCTGCTGTCTGGCCGCTTTGTCCGAAGCGCGGTGCGCTGTGCCGCCTAACGGCCGGAGGGGTGCCATCACCGTATGGTGATCGCACCCCTCGTTCCCCGGGAGGCGTGTCGACGTCCCGGTGCGAATCATGACTGCGGGCTAGTCGACGTTCATCTCGATGTGCAGCAAGGACACATCGGATGAGGCTGCGATGGACACACGTCCGGTCTTGGGAATGGCGAATGCGCTCTGTCGTTCCAGCTCGAATACCTTCCCGTCACCGTTGGTGAGGGTGGCGGTGCCGTCGATGACGAACCCAGCGTGTTCCACGGTGTCGGATGCCAGTTCGAGGGTGTCTCCGGTGGCAATGGAATCCACTCGGATGTCTACCCACGGGCCGGCCATGACTTCGCTGATGTTGCTCGGTTCGCGGTAGAGGTTTACGAACTTCTTGTTGGTGGTTGTTGACCCTGTCATGGTTTCAGCCTTTCGCTCAGTTGACGACTTCACTCGGACGGTAGCCGGGCAGGCGCTCGACAATTGACGGCGGAAGCGCTTCGACGACAATGAATTCGAGTTCGTCCTCGCCGATGTTCTCGATCGAGTGGCGGCCGTTGAGTGGGGTCATGATGAGGTCGCCCGGCCCTACTTCGCGGGTCTCGTCGTCCAGCTTCATCAATCCGCGACCGCTGACGATGAAGTAGATTTCCTCGGTGCGAGTGTGAATGTGTTCACCGATGAGTCCGCCGACCTCGACACGGTTGTGTTCGAAGGAATCCCAGTCGGCGTGGAGCATCAGTCCGGTTACGAACCTCTTCCACTTGTCGACTCCCCGGCCGCCGTGCAGGCCGTGCAGCTCGCTCGGGGACCCGGTGTTCGAAATGACCAGAGGACTTGTCACTAGATTTCCTTTCTTCGTTTTCTGGCAGGGGGTTCTACACCGATCGCCGGTGTTCTCGTTGGCTGGCGAATCGGTTGACCACGAGGGCCGCGAGGATGATGAATCCGTACGTCGCTTGCACCCAGTAGCTCGGAACACGGGAGAGGGTGAGGATGTTGTCGACCATGCCCAGGATGATCACACCGAGGAAGGCGCCGATCATCGATCCTTTGCCGCCGTTGAGGCTGATGCCGCCGATCACGGCTGCGGCGAAGACGGTGAAGATCAGGCCGTCACCCTGATTGGATGTCGCCGAAGCGATCCGTCCGGTGAGCATGAAGCCTGCGAAGGCTGCGATGAGGGCTCCGGTGACGAACACCGCGATCGTCATGCGGGTGGTACGGATGCCGGCGGCTTCCGCAGCAGCCTCGTTGCCGCCCATTGCGTACAGTCGGCGTCCGATGGGGTGGTTGCGCATGATCAGCCACGCGAGCGCGAAGATCAGAACGAACAGCCAGACCTGTACGGAAATGCCCAGGACGCTGGTGCGTCCGAGCCACAGCAGCGGCGTGGGCAAGCCACTGAGCGTTTGGCCGGCCGAGACACCCATGGTGATGCCTCGCAGGAAGATCAGCATTGCCAGCGTCACCATGAAGGCGTTGAGCTTCAGCTTTGCCACCAGATACCCGTTGAGCAGTCCGATCAGTCCCGCTATTACGAATCCGATGGCGATCGTGGCAACGGCGGGCAGTTCGATACCGAGGCCTCCCAGAGCCGACGGAACACTGAGCCACGCGGCGATCATCGGGATGAATCCGACGATCGATTCCAGTGAGAGGTCGAAGTAACCCGAGATCAAAATGATGCTCTCGGCCACCACGACCACGCCGAGGACGGCGGAGTTGACCAACACGTTGTTGAGCAGGTTGTTCACCGTCAAGAACTGCGGCGACAAGATGAAGCCCAGCACCATGACTACCAATATCGCCGGTAGGAGGGACAGCTCGCGCAGCGCACTGCTGTTGCGGATCTTTGCCCATGCAGTCGGCTGGGGTGGTTCCGGATGAGTTGCCGGCCGGGCTTTCGCGCCTTCAACGCTGGTGGTCATGACGAACTCCTAGTTTCATCTGGAGAGGAAAACTCGTTGGTGAGTGAGGGCGCGTCCGCGCCTTGGACGGCGGCGACCAGATCGTCCTCGGAAAAGCCCCCGATGAACTCACGAACTACCCGGCCTTTGCGCAGGGCGAAAACTCTGTCGCAGATATCGAGATCGTCGTCGTCGCCGCTGACGACGATCAGCGCTTTCCCTTCGCGGGTCAGCTCGGTGAGGGTGTCGTAAATCGACTGCTTGGCTGCGACGTCGACCCCAGCTGTGGGGTTGATGATGACCAGCGTGTGCGGTTCGGATGCCAGCGCACGGGCGAGGACGACCTTTTGCTGATTTCCACCCGAAAGCTGTTCTGCCGGCTGGCTGGGTGAACTGGCCACAATCGTCCATTCGTCGGACAGTTTCCGATAGATCCCGCGACGTTTGTCGGTATCGACGAACCCGGTCCGCTTCTTGATCCTGTGAAGGATCGTCAGCGTGGCGTTCTCCTCGACCGACAGTTCGGGCACGTAGCCGTCGATGTGGCGGTCCTCGGGCACGAAGCCGATTCCAGCGTCGATCGCTTGCGCGGGAACACTTTTCAGTGCCTTTCCGCGTTGGAGGATCCGGCCTCGATCGGGGCGAATGTGCCCTGCTATCGCCCGCCCGATGTGGACATGGCCGGCTCCATCGAGTCCGGTCAACCCCACGCACTCCCCCGGGCGTACCGAGAGGTCGAAGCCGTGGACTCGATTGTCGATGTGCAGGTCTTCGATCTCGAGTAGTGCGGCACCGGACTTCGAGCCCGTCGTATGGCCGTTCGCCCGTGCCCTGTCCTTCGAGGGTGCTGCGGCATCGTCGCCGGTGCTGCCGGTCATGGACGCGATGAGTGAGTTCATCGTGAGATCACTCATCGGGCATGACATGACATCGGTCCCGTCTCGAAGAACGGTGACGCTGTCGCAGATGGCGAAGATCTCTTCGAGGTGATGGGAGACGTACAGCACGGTCACGCCATCGCTCTTGAGGGTTTCGATCTGCCGGAAGAGCTCGGTCGCTCCTGCACCGTCGAGTCCCGCGGTGGGCTCGTCGAGGAGCAGAATCCGAGGGCCACGAGAGAGTGCGCGGCAGATCTCGACGATCTTCTTCTCGATCGGCTCGAGGTCGCAGACGAGTTTCTCGGCGAGCTGCGGGTTGCCCCATCGCCTCAGGAGGTCCCGGGCGACGGTGTTGATGGTCTTCCAGTCGACGAATCCCAAGTGTGTCTTCGGCTGGGCTCCCATGGTGATGTTCTCCGCCACGGTCAGGTCGGGAACCAGGGTGCTCTTCTGGTACACGCACGCAACGGCATCACCCGCGGTCTCGTTCTGGAGCCCACCGAAGGTCAGCGTCCCCGTATCCGCGTGCACCAAACCGGTCAGCACTGCGATCAACGTGGATTTGCCGGCGCCGTTGCGGCCCAACAATGCGTGGCATTCGCCGCGCCGAACCTGCAGCGACGCACCGCGCAGCGCCCGGGTCGACCCGAAGGTCTTGGTGATGTTCGTGGCTTCGATCGCGTAATCGGTTGATACGGCCGCACTCATGACTGGTTCCCCCACAGTGAGGAGTCATCGACGTTGGCCGTGGTCACCACCGGAGCGGGGAGCATGTCGGCCAGATTGCCCTTGTACTCGACGATGGTGCTGGCGTGATCGGTCGGACCGGGCTGGTACTGCTTGCCGGCCAGCGCGTCCCTGAGGTACTGGACTGCATACTTTCCGTACAGATCAACAGGCTGTGAAACGACCGCGTCGACGTAGCCGTCGCGGACTCCCTGCAGGGCCTCCTTCGTACCGTCGATTGTCACCAACGGAACATGGCCGGCCGTTCCCACCGGTTGCAGCTTGCCCATGTCGGACATGACGTTCTTGACGCCGTTGTACATCACGGAATCACTTGCCAAGAACACCCCGTCGAAATCCTGGGTGGACAACGTGGTTTGCGCGACATCGACAGCCTGGTCGGTCTTCCACTTCGCATCGCGGGAAACGACCTCGACTCCCGGGAACCGCGAGGACATGCACTCGTTGAATCCCTGATTCCTGTCGAACCCAGACGAGGTACCGAGGTCTCCGTGAATCTCCAGTACTCGGCCCTTCCCACCGGTGATCGCGCCGAGCTGCTCGCACACGCTGCGCCCCATCGCAACGTTGTCGGCGCGGATGTTCATGTAGATGTCACCGCCGTTGCCGGCGATGTCGACCGTGATGACAGGGGCGTTCTTGGCGTTGGCCGCCTCGATCGCGGGAACAATCGCATCACTGTCGGACGGGAACATCACCAGTCCCTGCACGCCCTGGGTGAGCAGCGTGTTGATATCAGTGATCTGCTTGCCCGGATCGCTCTGCGCGTCGGTGGCGGGCAGCATCGAAAGGCCGCTGCCGTCCGCGTTCGCCTGAGACTCGACGGCCTTGACCAGGCCGGAGTTGAAAGGAGAGTCGAGGAACCCGGCGGAGAAACCAACAGAGGTGCCGCCGTTGTCACCGCCTCTCCCACAACCAGTCAGCGCGAGCACACCCGTGAGGGCGAGCGCAGCACCCACAGTGACGTGGCGAATTGCCATGGGGGATCTCCTAGTGGAAGGTGAATCTGGATGTATCCGCAGAATTGGTGTGCGGATAGGGGTCATGAGCCGGTGCAGTCCGTTGTCTCGACGGGCAGACGCGGCTCTCGGGTCCGCTCTGAGCTGCCTGGCTGAGTCGATACGCATGTCGTTGATCGCAGAAGTCGTGACCGAGTAGGGCGAAAACGCTGTCCGCTGCGGCCTCGGTTCTCCAGACGATCAGTCAGTTCGCACCGCGGTGCCGCACTGTTTTCGCTGAACGTCTTCGTCCACACACTGGCCTGTGACATACCCTTCTCCATTTCGCGCTAAGTGCTACAGATCACTTGCAAGCGCTCGCCTAAGAGTGCCCCATGCGAGCGCTTGCTGTCAACCGGCGCATCGACAGATGCGGAAGAAAATGGATCTGAACAGCGCAAATAACGTACTTGGCCCGACACACTTCGCTGATTGAAGCGATGTCTCGACCACTTTTCAGCAAGCGATCGCATGGATTTGCGCTGGTCCAAGAAGACGAAATCCGCAACTCGGATACCTTTCCGGCGTCGTGAGGGGCGACCCCAGAGACCACATCACCCTGCGGCGAGATTGATTCGAATCCAATCAGAGAAGCCCATGCATGCTGGCCAGAGGACTTATCCGACTGCCGGTGCAGTGCCTGACGGCGGCTGCGAGCAAGTATGCGGTAGTTGACAGCAAGCGCTTGCAAAGCCAAGATTGTGCGAGCGCTTGCAGAGAGGTGCAGCACATGAGCGTTGGCACCGCCACACCATCACCTCGTTTACGCAGACCCTCGACCACACCGGTCGGCTGCCGGGACCCGTTCGACAGGAGAATGCACGATGACCACCACCTTCGCAGATCGCGACGACCTCGTGGCCAATGAGAACATCAGGTACCAGGCAGCGGTGGCCGGCGATACGGACACACTTCGCCGCCTTGCACACCCCGCACTGACCTACGCCCACTCCGATGGTCGACGGGACACGCTGGACGAGTACCTCACCAAATTGGCTACGGGTGCTCTGCGGTATCACTCGATCGACCACCCGGTCTCGGACGTCCTCGTCACCGGTGACACCGCCGTGGTCGTGGGCCACATGCGAGCACACCTGACGGTGGGTGGCCGCGAGAAGAGCATCGACAACTCGTGCATTGCGGTGTGGGTTCGTCAGGACGGGCGCTGGCTCTTGCTGGCCTATCAACCCACCCCCCGTGCGACTGCAGGAGCCGGAAAATGACTCGCGACACGCAACGCCTGGACGCCCTCGCCCAGGAGGTTTACGCCAGTTTCGAGGACACGCCCAATGCGCGTCTGCAAGAAATTCTTCGCGGACTGACCCGGCACCTGCACGACTTCGTGGCCGAGGTCGACCTGTCGTTCGAGGAGTGGGAAGCGGCGATCGACTTCCTGACCAGAACCGGACAGAAGTGCGACGAGGTACGTCAGGAATTCATTCTCCTCTCGGACGTGCTCGGCGTGTCGATGCTGGTGGAAACCCTCAACGACATCGAGACACCGGACGCCACCGACTCCACGGTGCTCGGGCCGTTCCACATGGTCGACTCCCCCGTACGAGAGCTCGGCGAGAACATCTCCCCCGTCAGCGACGGACAACTGTGTGTAGTGCACGGCACCGTCCGTGACGAGCAGGGACAACCCGTTGCACATGCCGTCGTCGACGTCTGGCAAGCCGACACCCACGGTTTCTACGACGTGCAACAACCGGACGAGCAGCCACAGGGCAATGGTCGCGGGCTGCTCACCGCGGACGAGGACGGCAAGTTCTACTTCACCTCCGTCGTTCCGGCGTACTACCCGATTCCGACAGACGGTCCGGTAGGTGAGTTGCTTCATGCGACCAACCGGCACCCGTATCGCCCCGCGCACATCCACTTCATCGTTGCTGCACCGGGTTTCCGGGAATTGACCACCCACATCTTCATCGGAGGCAGCGACTACCTCGACTCGGATGCTGTTTTCGCGGTCAAGGATTCACTTGTCCGGGAATTCGCCCCACGCGAGGACGGCACCGCCAACCCGTGCGGGGTGACAGGGGCATTCGTCGAAGCGCAGATCGACATCACATTGCACAAAGAAGGCGGAGACAACCACTGATGCATTCTTTCGCATACGAAGCTCAACCGATGCGCGTCCGCTTCGGGGCCGGTGCCATCGACGAACTGGCCGATGAGCTCACTGCCATCGGAGCAACGAAGGCGGTGGTGATCACCACCCCCGAGCAACGGGAACTCGGCGAACGAGTCAACAGGCTTCTCGGTGCAGCGGGACTGGGGGTCTATCCGCACGCCACGATGCATGTGCCGGCCTCGATCATCGATGATGCGCTTGCGTTCATCCGCGGCGCCGGAGCCGACGCCGTGCTGTGCGCCGGTGGCGGGTCGACCACCGGACTCGGCAAGGCCCTCGCCCTGCGATCGGATCTGCCGATCATCGCAGTGCCGACGACGTATGCGGGATCGGAGATGACCCCGATCTGGGGGATCACCGATGACGGTGTCAAGCGCACCGGACGTGACGAGCGGGTGCTGCCGCGGTCGGTGATCTACGATCCGGAACTGACTGTCGGTTTGCCCGTGGCCATTTCGGTGACCAGCGGCCTCAATGCCGTCGCGCACGCAGTCGAGGGACTGTACGCACCGGATGCGTCACCGATCATTTCCCTGATGGCGGCCGAAGGCGTCGACAAAATGCTCGACGCGTTGCCCGCCGTGGTCACCGATCCTGCAGATCTCGACGCCCGCGCCGATGCCCTCTACGCGGCATGGCTGTGCGGGGCAACTCTGGGTGCGACCACGATGGGCCTCCATCACAAGCTCTGTCACATTCTGGGCGGATCGTTCAACCTGCCCCATGCGGAAACACACGCCGTCGTGCTCCCGTACGTCATGGCCTACAACCTGACCGCCGCGCCGGCCGCGCGCGAAGCACTTCAACGCGCCACCGGGTCCTCGGATCCGGGCACTGCCGTGGCGAAGCTGGGCAGAGATCTCGGGGTTCCGGCTTCACTGTCGGAACTGGGCATGCCCGAGGACGGAATCGCCGAAGTCGTTCGTCAAGCGGTGGACAGCCCATACAGCAATCCACGTGAGGTCACCGAGGCCGACCTGCGCGGATTGCTCACGGCGGCCTACGCGGGCGACGACCCGAGCGGCGACTACCGATGACATCGCTTTCTGCGCCCGCCGCGGCGGCGACCGGGCTGACGCTCAGCGTGGACATGCTCGACGGGGCCGTCACACCGTTCGTCCATCGCCGCGCACCCCGATCGATGGGACCACGAGATCTCGTCGTGCGGCTGGCGTTCGTCGGGATCTGCGGCACCGACGCCGAGATTCTGCACGGCCGTATGCCCGAGACCTTCCGCATCACCTATCCACACTCGCTCGGACACGAATGGTCGGGCATCGTCGAGGCAATCGGCGCCGAGGTGACCGAATTCCGGCCCGGGGATCGGGTTCTCGGGCATGGTCACCTCGGTGGCAACGACTGGTTCGGTGTCACCCACGACGGAGCGGCAGCCGAAGTCTTCACCGTTCCCGCCGACTTGTGCTTTCACGTGCCCCCGACCACCAGCATGCTCAGCGCCGCCGTGATCGAGCCCTTCGCATGCGTACTGCAGGCCCTCACCACGATCGGTGGGGTCAGCGCCGCCGACACCGTCCACATCCACGGTCTCGGCGCGATCGGACTCAACGCCCTCATGCAATCGCGGCACTCGGGTGCACAGGTGATCGTGTTCGACCCCAGCCCCATCCGTCGCCAGCGAGCACTCGAGTTGGGGGCAACCGGTGCGCTCGACCCCACCTCGGGGACGATTCCCGAACTGGCGGACATCGGTGGTCGCCCCTATGCCGATCTGGTCATCGAAGCATCAGGCAATCCCATCGCCCAGGCGAATGCGCTGGAAGGCGCCGATGTGGGCGGGCGCATCCTGCTGATGGGGGTCTCCCGACCCACCCCGGTGCCGGCACGCCTGGGCCTGATCCAGGAACGCGACCTGACAGTGAGGACATCGGTCGGGGCGCCCGCCGCGATCTGGCCTGCCGCCATCCGCTACGTCGGACACAGCCGACTCGACCTGTCGGCCATCGTGTCCGCGGTGTTCCCGCTCTCCGCCGGTGTCGAAGCACTCGCCGCCGCACAGGACACCCGATCACACGTCAAAGTGATGCTCGCACCCGATAGTGACCTGCACGAAGGACGTTCTCCGGCCTTGGCCCCAGCCGCCCGCGAAATATAGTTGCTTGCGCCGCATATAAGTCTGTGCAATCATTTGACGGGCGTATGCAACTATCCGTCGCCCGGGTTCCCTGGCACCGATGCCGACCCGCGACTCGACGCCCATGCCTCTTCGCTCTCATGTCCGGAAACAACTTTTCAGGAGATCTGCATAATGTCGCTGCTGCACGACCCCTTGACCATCGGAAACATCGTTTTGCCGAACCGCATCGTGATGGCCCCGCTGACGCGCTGCCGGGCCGGGGAGGGACGGGTACCCACCGAGCTGATGGCGGAGTACTACGCGCAACGCGCCGGCGCCGGACTGATCATCAGCGAGGCCACCTGTGTGAGTGCGCAAGGTGTGGGTTACCCGGACACCCCCGGAATCTGGTCGCCGGAGCAGACGGCGGGTTGGCGGACGGTGACCGACGCGGTGCACGCAGCGGGCGGACGAATCTTCTTGCAGCTGTGGCATGTTGGACGGGTCTCCGATCCGACATACCTTGACGGGAATCTCCCGGTCGCCCCGAGCGCGATCGCCGCATCCGGCCGGGTTCGCCTGCTGCGCCCGCACCGGGACTATCCGCTTCCGCGGGCCCTCGAGACCGACGAGATCCCGGGGATCGTCGAGGACTTCCGACGCGGCGCGCTCAACGCGAAGGAAGCCGGCTTCGACGGCGTCCATATCCACGCCGCGAACGGCTACCTGATCGACCAGTTCCTCCAGGACAGCACCAACGTGCGCACCGATCACTACGGCGGAAGCATCGAGAACCGGGCCCGGTTCCTGCTCGAGATCACCGACGCCGTGAGCTCGGTGTGGGGCGCGGACCGCGTCGGCGTGCACTTGCGGCCGCGCGGTGAGGAACACGACATGGGCGACAGCAACCCGAAGGCGCTCTTCGGCTATGTGGCCGCGCAACTGCGCGAACGTCAGGTCGGGTTCCTGTTCATCCGCGAGATCGAGGCCGACGACAGCCAGCTCCCCCATATCAAGCAGGTATTCGGCGGCCCGGTGGTCGCCAACGAAGAAATGTCCCACCACGACGGCCAGCGTCTGCTCACTGACGGTGTGGCCGATGCCGTGGCCTTCGGGCGGGACTTCATCGCGACACCTGATCTGGTGGCGCGCCTCGCATCCGGAGCCCCGCTCAACACCCCGGACCCGTCCACGTTCTACGGCGGAGGCGCCGAGGGATACACCGACTACCCGGTGCTGAGTCAGCTCTGACACGGTGTGGCCGGTACGGCGGCCGCTCGGCAGCTCGTGCGAACGATGTGACGGCGGAGAGGAGTCGATGTGTCTTTCGCTGACGACGCGGTAGAAGTGCGAGCCCAGGGATGGCGCACGGTCGCGGCCTTTCACGATCTGGTCGAGACCCGACTCGAGAATGCGCTGCAATCGCCGCTCGAGCTGTCGGTAGTCGAGCACACAGTTCTCGATGTACTCAGCCGTCAGGACCGTGCGCTGCATATGCGAATGCAGCAACTCTCGCGTGCCACCGCGCTCTCGTCCAGTGCCACCACCCGGCTGGTCAACCGTCTCGAGGCACGGGGGTTGTTGTCACGGTTCCTGTGTGTCGAGGATCGGAGAGGCATCTACACCGAGTTGACACCGGCAGGGTCGGAGCTGCTCGATCAGGCTCGTCCGATCTACGATTCGGCGCTGCGGGAGGCACTCGAGGCCGCGGCCGCGGTACCGGAACTCGCCCCGCTGGTCTCGGCGTTCGAGAGCCTGCACGCTGCACCGTGACCCCCGGGTCTCCGGGGAACTGAAACGCCAAGGCCGCCAGATCATGCCGATCTGGCGGCCTTGTGCCGACTAGTCGATCACGCCCGATGTGACGCTTTCCGGGAGGGTCGACCCCGTGATCGCCGGAGGACGGCCACGGCGGTCACTGCGCGGTGAATCCGCCGTCGATCACGAGTTCGGTTCCGGTGACGAACCTGGACTCGTCGGACGCGAGATAGAGGACGCCGAGGGCGATGTCGATGGGGTCGCCGACAACGCCCAGTGGGTGCTGAGCCCGCATACCGGCGAGGTAGGCTTCGAGCCCCTCGGGGCTTTCTTCGCCCTTCTTGATGTTGAGCGGCGTGAGGATGGTGCCCGGGCACACTGCGTTGACGCGGATCCCTTCGGGCGCATACACCATCGCGTCGGTCTTCGCCATGAGACGAACGGCGCCCTTCGAGGCGTGGTAACTCGGTGCGTCGGCGTTGCCGACGAGACCGTAGATCGAGCAGATGTCGACGACGCTGCGCCCGCCGCGTCCCCTCCGCAGCAATGGGATTGCGTGCTTGGTGCACAGGAACGGGCCGGCGACGTTGACTGCCATCATCGACTGCCATGCCGCGTAGTCGACCTCATCTGTCGGCTCGGCGGGCCCGGAGATGCCGGCGTTGTTGACGAGGATCTCGAGCGCTCCGTGCTCGGCGGCTACCTGTTCCATCGCGGCGGCAACGGAGTCCTCGACCGTGACGTCGACGCGGTGGAATGTGACGGGACGTTCACGGGAGGTCAGGCGCTCGGCCAGTTCTTTTCCGTCGTGCTCGGACACGTCGAAGATCGCGACGCTCGCCCCTTCGGCGACGAGGGTCTCCACGATTGCGCGGCCTATGCCCGAGGCGCCGCCTGTGACGATGGCGCGCTTGCCGTCGACGCGCGCCTTGCCGACCGTGGTGATTGGGGGAAACGTGTTCATGTTTGGCCTTTCTGGGTGCACGGTGTCATTTGACGACGATGCGGTTGCGTAAGTTTCGGCAGCTCGAGTCATTGGTGTCGAGGCCGCATCCTCCTGCCCTACGTGATCATGGTGTGGCAGCGCCTCCAACCCGGGTGAGGTCGTGTGCGTCGTCCAACGACCGAATCGCTGCGTCGTGTGCGAGGCGCAGCCCGTCCTCGACGGGGGTCCGTCGGTGGCTGGCCGAAATGATCTCCACCCCCCAATGGCCTCGATAGCCTGTCGAGAGAATTGCTGCGACGAACTTCGGCACGTCGAAGTCGCCGTCGCCGCAGTATCTTCTGCTGTTGACGGTGTCTTCCCAGAGCGTTCCCTCTGGTGCGCTGGCGGCGTCGTTGAGCTCGACGACGAACACCATGTCGGGGTCGACCGCGGCGGTCATCTCCTCGTAGGACGTCCCGGCGCGGTTTACGTGCCAGATGTCGATGCAGAGTCCTCCGGCACGCTCTCCCGCCTTTCTGACGATGTCTGCCGCCCCGCGAACGGTTCGGGGGTGGGCCATGGGCATGAACTCCAGCGCCACGCGTACGCCATGGCGTTCGGCGTCGCGGGCGAGAAGCGCGAAGTGCTCGATGTACTGGTCGGACGGGCGTGGGGTGGGTGAGAGATCTGAACTGACCTTGATCGTCTGCACACCCAGTTCTCCAGCGCATTCGAACATGTGAGTGCGGATGCGGTCCGATTCGGCGCGCGCGGCACCCTCGGCCCACCAGTCCGTCAGAAACTCGAACTCGACGTGCTTCATCCCGTTGTCCCGGAGGATCGCGCCCAGTGTCGACAACCCGATCGTCTGGCGTGCTTCGATGAGGTCCTTGTGGAAGAGACCGAACCCGGACCAGCCGGTTCGGCCGGCGGCCTCGATCCTTTCCCGCAATGGGACCGGACTCATTTCCGTACCGATCGACGGCCCTGTATTTCCGGCTGACGTCCAGCAGGAGGCCAACAGTTCGGTATTGCGGGTCATGGGGTTTCCTTTGCTACGAGCGGGATGGGCCGTGCAGTGCCGACTGCGGCTCACTGGGGTGGGACCGGATCGGGTGCGCGGTGTTTCTCTGTAGAACCGGGTGGTGCAGGTGCCTGCGTGCTCGGACACCGTCGGCCCGTCGTTCGATCGGAAATCCACCGCTCTGTCCCCGCTGTCGTGGATCCGTGGTGACAGTTCGCCGCTCACCGGAGGTGGACGCCGCCGTTGACATCGAGTGCGGTACCGGTGATGTAGGAGGCGCGATCCGAGGACAGGAAGGCGACGGCGTCGGCGATGGTGCATCGCACCCCGAGTATGTCCGTGTCGGGAAATTCGTTGCGGACGACGCGCTCCGCCTCGGCGACCGCTTCATTGGAATAGTCCAGCAGGGCGAGTCGGTAGCCCTCGGCGGCGAGTCGCACGCTCGTGGCCGCGCAATTCCGCCGCCGGCGCCGGCGCGGTCAGGTTATGGCGCGGAAGGATCCGCCGTCGACGCCGTACACCGAGGCGGTGACGTACGAGGCAAGATCGGAGGCGAGGAAGACCACGACGTTGGCCACTTCCTCCGGAGTTCCGATGCGCTGCAACGGAAGTCCGCGGTGCTTCATCTCCACGTCGATGGATTCGTCGCGGTGCACGCCGTGGACGGCGGCGAAGGTGTCGGCGAGTCCGCCTTCCATCAGCCACATCGGTGAGAGGATGGGGCCGGGTGCGACCGCGTTGACGCGCACGATCGGCCCCTCACTGATGGCGAGCGAGCTGGTGAACGACAGAATGGCGGCCTTGGACGCGGCGTAGTCCGGGCCGGCGGCGATCGGCTGGCGGCCCAGGTCCGAGGCGTTGTTGACGATGACACCGCGTCCGGCGGCCCGCATGATCGGCAGCACGTGGGTGGCGGCGCGGACCTGGCTGAGGAAGTTCAGTTCGAGGGTGGAGACCCAGTCGGTGTCGGTGAGACTGTCGAAGGTTCCCAGGCTGCCGGCGCCGACGTTGTTGAACAACACGTCCACCCGGCCGTCGTAGGGGGCGAGGACCTCGTCGAGGCCGCCGGTCACACCGGCCTCGGTGCTCAGATCGGCAACGGCGCAGTGCACCTCGGTGACCTGCGCGAGTTCCTTGGTGAGGATGTCGAGGCCGTGCCGGTCGCGGTCGATCAGGGCGAGGCGGGCGTTCTCCGAGGCGAAGGCGCGTGCGGACGCGGCTCCGATTCCGGAGCCGGCGCCGGTGATGACGACGACCTTGCCCTCCAGTGCAGTGTCCATCGTGATTCCTCTCGGGTAGGGGGTGTCAGTTGGTGGCAGATTCGGAGTATCCCGCGGGCAGGCAGCCGTTGGGGGTGAACTCGTCGAGGTTGTCCTTGGTGACCACCGGCAGCGGCATGTAGCTGACCGGCGGCACGTCCTTGCCGGCGAGGACGTCCATCATGGTGGTCAGGGCGTGGGTGGAGTCCCAGCACGGTGACTGGAACAGCGTGGTCGACATGGATCCGTTCTCGAGCAGGGTCCGGGCGACCGGGGCGTAGTTGTGGCCGAGGAGTTTGACCTGTCCGGCCATCCCGGCGGCGTCGAGGGCCTGCGCGGCGCCGGAGGCCATGATGTCGTCCGGGGTGACGAGGGCATCGATCTGGTTGCCGAACCGGCTGATCAGTGCGCTGGCGGCGGTTTGCGCCTGGTTCTTGTCGAAGTTTCCCGGCTGAGAGCCGAGGAGCTTGATGTCGGGGTGGTTGGCCATCTCGCGTTCGAGCCCGATCTGACGGTTGATCGCGGCCGCGTTGCCGGGGGTGCCGCCGATGTAGACGTAGGTTCCCTTGCCGCCGAGCAGCTTCGCGAGTTCCTTGCCCTGCAGTTCGCCGATGCGCTGGTCGTTCGGTCCGGTGAACGCGTGGTACAGGCTGGTGTCGAGGTTCTCGGGGGGCTGGGAGTTGCTGATGTCGACCGGGATCCCCGCGCGCTGGGCCTGGATGAGCATGGGCTGTTCGGCGCCGTACAGCGCGGGCCAGATGACGATCCCGTCGACCTTCTTGGCGATCGCGATCTTCATCTGCGACGCCTGCACCGAGGCGTCGTAGTTCGAGTTCATCACGAACGCGTTGACGTGGTGTTCTTCGGCTGCCTTCCGCAGGGACGAGACGTAGTTGCGGCCGTATTCGTGGTTGCGGTCCATCGGGACGAGGAAGGCGATCGTGGGCCAGTCCTCGTTGTCGGTCGCCGCGCCGGGGGCCCCGCATCCGGTGCCGGCCAGCACGGTGGCCGCGCAGACGGTGATCGCGAGTGCTGCTCGGCGGAACAGAGAACTCTTGTGCGCCATCATCGTGCCTTTCCTGCTGCGACGGCTGTGGGGTCCGAGGATGCGCCGGTGAGGGGACCGAGCAGCGACGGCAGGCGCAGGGCCCGCACCCCCTCCTTGGTCAAGACGATCGCGGCGAACAGGATCGCGCCGATGGCGATGCTCTCGACGCTCGAGTCCAGCCCGCTCATCTGCAGGCCGATGCTGATGCCGCCGAGTGCGATCGCCCCGATGACGGCGCCGATCACGCTGGCGCGGCCGCCGGAGAGGCTGGCGCCACCGACGACGGCGGCCGCGATCGCCAGCAGCATCACCGTCGAGCCCAGGGTGGGTGAGGCGGCGACGAGGTTGAGGGTGTCGACGACACCGGCGAGGCCGGCGACGCCGCTGCAGATGGTGAAGGCGAGGATCTTGCGGGTGTCGATCGAGATGCCGCCCGACGCCGCGGCTTCGGCGTTGCCGCCGATGATGTAGAGCTCACGGCCGGTACGCATCTTGGTCATGAAGAACCACAGGGCTGCGGTCGCGGCGACGGCGATGACGATGTCCGGGGTGATCTGCCCGATCAGCGGGACGCTGAATTCCAGGGCCCGGGTGGAGTCCTGCAGCGGCACCGGGGCGCCGTCGGTGATCGCCAGGGCAAGACCTTGCAGGGTGATCAGCATGCCGAGGGTGGTGATGAAGGAGTTGATGCCGACCTTGACGACCAGGAGACCGTTGATCAGCCCCACCACCGCACCGGTGATCAGCGCGAGCGGAATCGAGACGGCGAGGTTGCCGGAGACCTGGGCGGCGACGGCGGCGGTGACGGCCATGGTCGATCCGACGCTGAGGTCGATCTCGCCGAGGACCAGAACCGGGACCAGTGCGATCGCCACCAGCCATACGTCGACGATGCGGGACAGGGCGATGCCGTAGGAGCCGAGTGCGGTCGGCTGGACCGCGAGCAGCACCACGACGACCAGGGCCAGCAGGATCACCGCCCGGAATGCGGTCCAGCTCTTGAGCTGGGTCAGAAGAGTGTGACCGTTCACCGGAGACCTCCACGTCGGCGCAGGACGGCGTCCGCCGCGAGGGTCGCGACGATGATGAATCCCTGCACGAACTGTTGCCATTGGAACGGCAACCCGACCAGGGACAGCACACTGAGCAGCACCTGGACGAACGCGACACCGAGGACGGTGCCCAGGATCGAGCCGCGGCCGCCGAAGAGGCTGGTACCACCGATGACGACGGCGGCGAGGGCGTTGAAGTCGTAGCCGGCGGACATCGTCGAGACGGCACTCGAGCTGTAGCCGGCCAGCGCCATGCCCGCCGCAGCGGCCCCGAGCGAGGAGACGGCGAAGGTGAGGGTGAGGGTGCGGGTGGTGTTCAGGCCGGCGATCCGGGCGGCACCGCGGTTGGTGCCGGTGGCCCGCAGCGAGTACCCGAAGTTGGTGGAGGAGAGCAGATTGTGGGCGAGGACGGCCACGACGGCGAAGATCAGGAACACCACCGGAATACCGGCGACGGAGGCGTTGCCGATCCACGACAGCAGCGAGGTGTTCCCCGAGTACTGGGCGCCGCCGGTGAGGTAGTTGAGCACGCCCATCCCGGCGGTGGCGGTGGCCAGGGTGACGATGACTCCATTGCCGCGCATCAGGCCGGCGCCGATACCGTTGATGATCGCGAACACCAGGCACGCCAGGATCGCGGCCGGTGCGGCCACGGCGATGCCGTGCGGGCTCAACGCGATCACGACGATGGCGGCGAGGGCGATCTGCGGCACCACGGACAGGTCGATGATCAGGCCCGAGACGACCACGAACGTCATCCCGAGTGCGACGAATCCGAGGAACGCGCTGTTACGCAGCAGTGTGCCGAGGTTCTGTGCGGACCAGAAGCCGTCGAGCCCGACGGCCGCGAACAGCAGTAGCGCGATCAGCGCACCGGTGACGACGATGACGGTGGGGTTCTCGTCGAATTTGCGCCGCAGGGGCGGCACGTACGGTGCGACCCGCCCCGCCGGGGCGATCTGGGTGTCAGACATGTGCGGTTTCCTTGCGTTGGTGCGTGGTGTCGTGATGGGTGCCGAGCCGGACGATGGCCTGTTGGTCGGCCTCGACGGCGGACAGTTCGCCGGTGATCGTGCCGTCGCGTAGGACCGCGATCCGGTCCGACAACGACAGCAGCTCCTCGAGGTCGGAGGAGACGACGATGACGGCGGTGCCCTGCGCGGTCAGGTTGCGGACCAATTCGTGTATCTCGGCCTTGGCGCCGACGTCGACGCCGGCGGTCGGCTCGTCCAGGACGAACAGTCGCGGGTTGGTCGGCAGCCACCGGCCGAAGGCCACCTTCTGCTGGTTGCCGCCACTGAGCAGTTTCACGGTGGCGGAGGTGTTGGCGGGGCGCAGGTTGACCTCGTCGGCGAGGCCGGTGGCCATCTTCTTCAGCGCCTTGGTGCGGATCTGCCCGAACCGGCTCAGCGCGTTCAGCGAGGGCAGCGCCAGGTTTTCGCGCACCGAACGGGCCAGCAGCACCCCTTCGGTGCGGCGGTCTTCCGGGACGAAGGCGACGCCGGACCGGACCGCGGAGCGGTAGGAACCGATGGTGCGGCGCTTGCCGTCGTAGCTGAGGGTGACCGATCCGCGGGAGCGGGGTTCGAGGCCGAGGATGGCCCGGACCAGTTCGCTGCGGCCCGAGCCCATCAGGCCACCGAGACCGAGTACCTCGCCCGCACGAACGTGCAGGCTGGTGCCGAATACTCCTGGCGCCCAGAGGTTGTCGACGGAAAGGACAACCTCACCGAATGAGTCCGCCTTCTCTTCCCGCTCGTGCTGTTCCTGGTCGAGCAGCTTCTGCCCGACCATGCTTTCCACCAGTCGATCCGAGGTGGTCTCGCCGAGGTCGAGGTGTTCGACCAGGCGGCCGTCGCGGAGCACGGTGGCGCGGCTGCACAGCTCGAAGATTTCCCGCAGCCGGTGCGAGATGTACACGATGGTCACGCCCTGGTCGCGCAGAGACTTCAGCAGGTCGAGCAGCTGGTCGGTTTCCTGGGGTGTCAGGGAGGCGGTGGGCTCGTCGAGGATGAGGATCTGCGGGTCCAGGCGCAACGCCTTGGCGATCTCGACGAACTGCTGCAGGGTCGCCGGCAGTTGACCGACGAGGGTGTCGGGGTCGATGTTCACACCGAGCCGCGCGCACAGTGCGGCGGCGATCGAGCGCATGGCTGCGCGGTCGACGAGCCCGCGTTTGGTGGGAGTGGTACCGACGCAGATGTTCTCGGCGACGGTCAGGTCCGGGCACAGGCTCAGTTCCTGATGGACCAGCGCGATGCCGGCGGCCTTGGCCGCTACGGTTCCCCCGGACAGCGGCTGCCCGGAGACGAGCACCCGACCCTCGTTGGGGAGGTAGAGGCCGGCGAGCACCTTCATCAGCGTGGACTTGCCGGCGCCGTTCGCGCCGACGATGGCGTGGCAGGTACCGGCGTCGATGCGGATGCTCACGTCCTCGAGCGCGTGCACACCACCGAATTGCTTGCTGACCCCGGTCGCCTCGATGGCAGCGGGTGACGGGACGGAGATCTGAGAGGTCACGGGGGTCTCCTGATACAGGCTGGGGAAACGTGGTACTACGGGTGAGGGGAAGGCGGCGGTAGCCGATCGGTTACCACCGCGGCGTCCGCGTCGAAGGGGTCGAGGTCTAGAAGAAGACCTGCTCGCCGCCGGTGAGGTTGAGAGCGGAACCGGTGGTGAACGAGGCGTCGTCGGATGCGAGCCAGGCGACCATCCGGCCCATGTCCTCGAGAGTGCCGAAACGTCCGGTGGGGATCCGGGCGTCGAGGTAGTCCTGCATCTTCTGCTCGAGCGTAATTCCCTCGCTCTGAGCGATTTCCGCGAACGACTTCTCCATCATCTCGGTGTGCATGCAGCCGGGGCAGATGGCGTTGACAGTGATGTTGTAGGGCGCCAGCTCCAGCCCGAGCGCCTGCGTCATCAAGATGACGGCCGCCTTCGACGCGGAGTAGACCCCCTCGTTGGGGCGGGCGAGTTTGCCGAGCTGGGAGGCGGTATTGATGATCCGCCCCGACTTTTGCTCCTTCATCACCCGTGCGGCGGCACGGGAGCCGTTGAAGACGCCGCCGATGTTGACGTCGATAGTGCGGCGGAAGTCTTCGTCGCTGACGTCCGCGATTGCACCGTAGGTGTAAATGCCGGCGTTGTTGACCATGATGTCCAGGCGCCCGTGCGTCTCGACGGTGGAACCGACCAACTCGTCCACCGATGCCGCGCTGGAGACGTCGACTTTGGCGGAGCTACTCTTCGGGCTGCCGGCGGACTGCAGCTTCGCGGCGGTCTCCTCGGCGCTGTGCAGGTCGGCGCAGACGACGGTGGCGCCGCGCCGGGCGAGTTCGACGGCGATGCCCTCACCGAGTCCGCGGCTGGCACCGGTGACGATGGCGATCTTGTTTTCGAGGGTGGACATTGGAGAATCCAATCTGGTGTTTAGGTGGGAATTCCTCGGTGAGCCAGGTACTCGGGGCGAGGAGTTCGAGTGAGGGACTTACGCGGCGGGCACGGGGGTGGGCTGGTAGGCCAGGAAGCGCCACCCCTCGTCGGTGTACTTCCATACCGCCAGGCACCGGTTGCGTAGCTTCTTCTCGCGCCCGCCGGCGGTGATCTCGGCATTCATCTCACCGACGACGAGCGCGACGTCGTCGACGATGCGGATGAAGTCGATGGGGTGGTCGATGTCGTGATAGACGTAGAACCCGGACCGCACCTTGTCGAGGTAGGACTCGAGGCTGTCGGTCTCGCCCGAGGAATGCGAGTAAGCCAGGTCGGGGTGACTGAGCTCGGCGAACCGGGTCAGATCCTGGTCAATGATCGCCCGATATCGGGCGTTCTCGAGGTCCCGGATGGTAGTCGTGGCGTCGTGGAGTGCTGTCACGTCGGCTCCTGTGCTGTTCACGGGTGGGCGGGGGTGGACGTCGTGCCGGGTCATCGGTGGGTGGGCCGATCGCCGCGCAGTGCACCGCGCAGGAGATGGCGCAGTCCGTCCTCGGTGACCGGAGTGGGATTGGAATACGGGTTGGACAGGACCTCGTCGACGACGGCGGGGAGCTGCGCCTCGCGCACACCCAGCTCTTCGAGTGAGTGCGGGATCTTCAATTCCTGGGCGAGTTCCCACAACGCCACGGACGGATCCGCGTCGGTGCCGAGCGCACGCTGGAGTGCGGCCCGCGCGGCGGGGGTGTGGGTTTCGTTGTAGGCCAGTACGTACGGCAGCACGATGGCGTGGGTCTGGGCGTGCGGCAGGTCGAGGGATCCGCCGAGCACGTGGCAGAGCTTGTGGTGCAGCGACATCGTGGTCGCCCCCAGGCAGGCCCCGCACAGCCAGGCGCCGTACAGGGCCTTCGAGCGGGCGTCCAGATCGTCGCCGTCGGCGACCACCGCGGCCAGCGAATCGGCGAAGGCGCGTATCCCTTCTTCGGCCATCAGCGAGATGATCGGCGAGTCGTCCGGGGCGTAGAGCGCCTCGACGGCGTGTGCGACCGCATTGAGCCCGCTAGCCGCGGAGAGCTCTGCCGGCAGCGTGGTGGTCAGCTGCGGATCGTAGATCACGGCCTGCGGCAGCACCTTCGGATCACGCCCGGTTTGTTTGCGCCCGTCGCGGGTCAGCCCCCAGATCGGGGTCATTTCCGAGCCGGCGTAGGTGGTGGGGATCGCGATGATCGGCAGCCCGTGTTCGAGGGCGATCGCCTTGCCGAGGCCGATCGACGAGCCACCGCCGATCACAACGCAGCTGTCCGCGCCGAGTTCGCGTGCCCGGTCCCGGGCGCGGTCCGCGGTCTCGACCGGAACATGCATACGCGCCTGGTCGAACACGCCGGCACCGCGATCACCGAGGTGATCCATGACGAGATCGGCCAGGTGGTTCTGCTCGGGGGTGCACAGGACCAGCGCCCGGCTCAGCCCGAGACGGTCGAGTTCCTCCCCGATCGTGCTCACCGCGCCGACCTCGAAGCTCACCCACATCGGCACGGCCTGGTAACGGAAGGAGCTGGTGAAGGTCACAGCCCGGCCGCCTCTCGTACGTCGGTTGCGGGCTCTCGTACGTCGGATTCGAGCAGGGTCACATCGAAGTGCACCGTGCGGAACGGATTTTCGAACCCGAGTTCGCGGGCGCGGTCCGGGTCGTCGACCACCGGGAACTCCCGGATCAGGCTTTCCTTGACCCCGAAGACGACATCGGAGTCGATATAGGGGGTGTCCTCGACGAACAGGTGGGTGGTGACCGGTTCGTGATCGGGGGCGGTGACGATGAAGTGCACGTGCGCCGGCCGGTTGGGATGGCGTCCGGTAGTCGCCAGCAGCTCCCCCACCGGCCCGTCGTTCGGGATGGGGTAGTAGCGGGGAACGATCGAGCGGAACCAGAACTTGCCCTCGTCGTCGGTGGTGAACAGCCCGCGCAGATTCAGCTCCGGCTGGATGTCTGGCTGCTGGACGTCGTAGAAGCCCTCGGCGTTGGCCTGCCAGACATCGACGCTCGCCCCGGCCAGCGGGGTGCCGTCCGCGCTGCGGACCTGACCGGTGACCAGGCACGGCTCACCACCGCCGTCGAGGGCGATGGTGTCACCGAGCTGACGCGGCGGGGAATCGACCATGTGGAACGGGCCCAGGACGGTCTGCTCGGTGGCGTGATCGAGCGCGCGGTGGTTGATCGTCTCCACCAGCATCGACACCCCGAGAACGTCGGAGAGCAGGATGAACTCCTGCCGGACGTCGTTGCACGTGTGTCCGGTGCGGGTGAGGAATTCGATGCCCGTGTTCCACTCGTCTTCGGTGAGCTGGACGTCTTTGACGAAGTCGTGCAGGTGGTGGATCAGGGAGGTCAGTATCTGCCGCAGCCGGGGATCGGTGTCGGCTCCGAGGCTGTCGATCACCACCTCCGCCGAGCGCCCTTCGGTGAACAGTCCACGATCGGTCATCGGTTCAACTCCTTTCACGGTGCGGTGTAGCCGCCGTCGACCGGCAGTTCGACACCGGTGACGTAGCTGGCCTCGTCGCTGGCGAGGAACAGTGCGCCATAGGCAATTTCGCGGGGATCGGCGGCACGCTTCATCGGGGTTGCGGCGATCACGTCGGCGGTGATCGCGTCGTCCTGAGCGTCGATCATCGGGGTGCTCGCCAGGCCCGGGTGCAGGGAGTTGACCCGGATGCCGTCCGCGACATACGACAGGGCGGCGTTCTTGCTCATCATCCGCACCGCGGCCTTACTGGCCTGATAGGCCGAGACCCCGGCGGCGCCGACTATGCCCCAGATCGACGAGACGTTGACGATCGCGCCGGAGTGCTGGGCCTGCATCGTCGGCAGGACCGACCGCATGCCGTAGAAGACCCCGGTCTGGTTCACCGCGATGATGTTGTGCCAGTCGTTCACGTCGATCTTGTCGATCGGCTCGTAGGAGCCGACCAGGCCGGCGTTGTTGACCAGGATGTCGATACGCCCGTGGGCGGCGATCACCGAGTCGACGAGCCCCTGCCAACTGTCGAGCTGGGAGACGTCAAGCGAGTGGAAGCTGATGTCCGCGTGGTCGAACGGTTCCGGCTCGTGCAGGTCGCCGACCACGACCTTCGCGCCTTCCTCGGCGAACAGTTCCGCCGTGGCGCGGCCGATGCCGCGGGCCCCGCCGGTGACGATAGCTACCTTCTGTTCCAACCGCGCCATTGCGATGTCCTCGTTTCTCGGTAATTTCTCAGGGTGTTCTGGGTTCAGCGGAGGAACTTCATCGACGCTTCGTAGGCGGCGGGAACGGCCTCGCTGATCGGGCGCTTGCGGTACTCGGCGGACAGGATCTCCACCCCGTAGATGCCGTCGTAGCCGGTCTTACGGATGGCGTCGACGAAGCCCTGGACGTCGAGTTCGCCCTCACCGGGAAGCCGGCGGCCGTTGAACGTGTCGGCGATGAGGTCACCTTCGAACGTCAACGGGGCGTCGTCGAGTTCGACATCGAAGATGTACTTCGCCGGGATCTCGGCGAGGGTGTCGAAGTCGACGCCGGCGCGCGCGACGTGCCAGATGTCGATCAGCAACCCGCCTGCAGGATGATCAGCCTTGACGATGAACTCGAGTGCCTGCTGCGGGGTCCTCACGTTCACGAACGGCATCGGTTCGAACACCACCGTGGTCCCCGCATTTGCAGCGTGAGTGCAGAGCTTCACGAATTCGGCCGCCATGTGGTCCGCGTCGAATTCACCACCGCTGAAGTCGCCGCCGACCTTGATGTGGCGGGCGCCGAGGGCCTCGGCCGCCCGGAACATGTTCGCGCGAATCTCGTCCGCGGCGCCGCGACGCTCGTCGGTGAGGAACCAGTTCTCCAGGAACTCGAGTTCGAGGTGGGCGATGCCGTTGTCGGCGAGCATGGTCTTGACGGTGGGGAACCCATACTGCTGTTCGGCATCGAGGAGATCCAGGTAACCAATGCCCACACCGGTGAATCCGGCCTTCGCGGCAACCTCGATGCGCTCCTGGAAACTGTGCGGACTGCGATCGTTCTCCGCGTTGCCGGCGTCGGCATCACCAGCGGTCGTCCACGTACCAGCGATCAATTCGATCTTGCTCACTATCAAATCTTCCTTCCGGAGAGGGATTGGATGGATTGCGTCCTGCGGCGTAGCGCAGGTTCACGACGATGCCAGACCGACCAACTCCGCAATTCATTCTGGCTGAAATTTGTGACTCCAATCATGCAAGTCGTGTAGTGTGATTGTCAACATCAGACGGTGAACTGCGGTGTTGCACCACCGTCCGAGTTAAGTCAGAGTGGATGCCGAACGTTAGGCACACAGAACGGGGCACAGTGATGGAAGACGAAATCGGCGTGGCCTTGAAGCGGGCACGCCTGGACAAGAAGCTGTCACTGCGCCAGGTCGCCGATCAGCTCGGCATCTCCACGAGCCTGCTCTCGCAGGTGGAGAACGGAAAAACCCAGCCGTCGGTGAAGACGCTCTTCGGTCTCGCGACCGTGCTCGAGGTCTCGCTCGACCAAATAGTGTCCGGTCGCAGCGGTCTCGACATCGAGCTCCCGGCCGACCGTGACGCCGCGGCCGGCATCCAGCGCGCCGCGGACAATCCGGTCCTCGAAATGGAGAACGGGGTCACCTGGCAGCGCCTGGCCACCGGAGGCCACACCGAGATCGAACCGCTCTACGTCACCTACGAGGTCGGTGCATCCAGCTCCGTCGACGGCAAACAGATGCGCCACGACGGAGCAGAATTCGCCTACATCCTCGAAGGCACCCTCCGGCTCCGGCTCGACTTCGACGAACACGACCTGGGCCCCGGCGACTCGTTCTGCTTCGACTCGAGCCGGCCGCATCTGTTCTACAACCCGGGCACGGTCCCCGCCCGCGGAGTCTGGTTCGTCTTCGACAGCGCGACCCCCACCGCGGACATCAAATCACTGCTCGAAGCGATGCGAACCGTCAACGGAAGCAGTCCGGGCCGCACCCATCTGCCCACATTCAGGTAGCACCTGCCTGCCTGTCCCCCACACCCCGGACGATCACATCGGCCGATCGCCACCTGCCGGTCCGGAACCTTAACCGTCGTTGAACATGCCCTGGGGCCGCGTGGTATGCACACCGCATCCCACGAATGACTCCGACGGTGCGCACATCTGTCGTTGCCGAGAGGAACCTCGATGCCCCGAGCCGATACCGCCCCGGCCACCGAGAGCCGCGCGGCCATGCCGACCTGGCTCGTGGTGCTGATCGCAATCGCCTGCGCAGTAGTGGTCGCCAATCTCTACTACGCCCAGCCTCTGATCGGCGAGATCAGTGCATCGCTCGGCCTGCCCGCACAGTCGGCTGGGCTGATCGTCACACTCACCCAGATCGGCTACGGCGTAGGACTTCTCCTCGTTGTGCCACTCGGTGATCGATACGAGAACCGCACCCTGGTCACGGTCCTCCTCGCCGCCGAAACGGTGGTCCTCATCGCAGCTGCCCTCGTGAAGGCCCCCATCCTCTTCCTGGTGACGTCCGCACTCATCGGGCTCGCCGCGGTCGCAGTCCAAGTGCTGGTTCCCTTCACCTCGCACTATGCACCCGAACACCAGCGTGGCAGGATCATCGGCACGGTCATGGGCGGAGTCACGATCGGGATCATGCTGGCCCGTCCCGCCGCGAGCCTCGTTGCGAGCGTGTGGGCCTGGCGAGCCGTCTACGTCCTGTCGGCCATCCTCGTCGTGATGATCGCCGCCGCAATCCGATTGACGATGCCCGCCCGGCGACCCGAACACACCGAGGGTTACGGCGCGCTGCTGGCCTCCCTACCCTGCCTCGTGCGCCACACCCCGGTCCTGCGTCGCCGCGCGCTCTACCACGCCTGCCTGTTCGGGACATTCAGCCTCTTTTGGACCGCCGTCCCGCTGCTGCTGACCAGCGACGCGTTCGGGCTCTCCCAGAGCGAAGTCGCACTGTTCGCCCTTGCCGGAGCCGCCGGAGCCGTCGCGTCACCGATCGCAGGCAGGATGGCCGACCGCAACCGAACCCGGTCATGGACGCGAATCGCCATCCTCTGTGTCCTGATTGCACTGCTCGCTGCGGCCCTCGCCCCCACCAAGTCCGCCCTGGGGCTCACGGTCCTCGTCGGTGCAGCAATTCTGCTCGACTTCGGCGTCATGACCAATGTGGTGCTCGGACAACGCGCGATCTACACCCTCGGCCCACAACTGCGGGCCCGCCTCAACGGCCTGTACATGGCCATCTTCTTCGCCGGCGGCGGCGTCGGCTCAGCACTCGGGGGATTCGTCTACGCCCACCACGGATGGACGATCACCGCACTCACCGGAGCCGCGCTACCCGTCCTCGCCCTCGGATACTTTCGAACCGAAAGTCGTGACTAACGCACTGGGCCCACCGGCACGATCTGCAGCGACCACCCGTTTCGCCTGGAGTGGCCGAACGCGCCCCGGCCGCCGCTACGGGCGACTGCCGCCCAGATGAAGGGACACGAGCTCGGCGAGGTGGACGCCGACCTGGTCGAGTGGGCGCACCGACCGCGAGGAGATGGCGAGGATGGCGGCACCCTCGATTGCGCACACCGCGGTGGTCGCGAGTGACCGGGCGGCAGCCTCGTCGGCCCCCGTGCGCTCGAGTTGCTCGGCGAGAAGAGCCGCCCAGTTGTCGAATACCTCGGCGGCGACGGCGGGCGCCAACGGCGCCTCGGGGCCGCCGAGCGCGGCGGCGACGATCGGGCATCCGGCGGTGAAGTCACTGGCTTCCAGTGTGTCCTTCCACATCTGAATGAACGCCACCAGGCTGTCGGCGGGGCTGTCGGACGCGGCGAACTCGGCGATGATCGCACTCATCAGCCGGCCGGCCACCCGGGTGGATTCCTCGATGAGTTCTGCCTTCCCGCGGGGGAAGTTCTGGTAGACGGACCGCCGCGCGGTGTCGCTACGGGCCAGCAGTTCGGTGATTCCGGTGCCGGCGACGCCGCGCTCCCGCACGAGCGCGATCGTGCCGGCGATGAGCCGATCGCGGGGACTCGGTGTCATCGGCATCTCTCCTTGCGTTGAGCGAACGATCCTTGCGGTAGCACGATCATTCTACTATGGTGGCCTGAAACACGTAACTAGGGTTCACACCTACTTCATCGAAGGGTGTACCCGACCCACCCGGCGCCCTGTCGTGCGGCGGCACCAGATGGTCCGGCAGCTCCGAACTCGCGGATCTCGACCCGGGCTCGTCCACGGGTCCAGCCACGACGTTCCCGACTCGGCACACCGAACAGAAAGAACAGGTTGTCTCAGTGAATAGCCCAACGGTGCAGGAACATTCGAGCGGTTCGACGAAGAGCACGAATCTCAGACTGTGGAATACGCTGCGGCAGTTGCCCCTCGGCAAACAACTCTTCACCACGGGTGTCTGCTTCAAGGCCCCCTACTTCGGGACCATCCATCCCGAAATCACGATCCTCGAGCCGGCGCGCTGCGAAGTGCGGGCCCCGAATCGACGCGGCTCACGCAACCATCTCGGAACATTCCATGCCATCGCTTCGTGCAACATGGCCGAACTGGCGGCGGGCATGATGACCGACGTCACCGTTCCGGTCACGCACCGGTGGATCCCCGTGGGCATGACCGTCGACTACCTCGCCAAAGCGGCCACCGACATGCGCGCCGTCGCGACGATAGATGCGATTCCCGCATTCGGTGACGATCCGGTCGACCTGGAAGTCCCGGTCGAAGTACTCACGGCCGACGACACGGTCGCCGTACGCGCCCGCATTACCATGCGCGTCTCCCGCAAGAAACGCGACTGACCCCCGAAAACGTCGAGAGGAAGACTCGATGACGATGTCGATGCCCGCACACGCACCTTCGCATCCCATCCCGCCTTCGCCGCGGTGACGGCGGCTACCTTCCACGCACTACAGTGCGCACCGATTTCTGTCCGAATCACGTTCACCTGCAACGTCGCCGACCCACCTCGAGGATCCCGATGACCGACACCGCTCAACCCGACACGATCACGCTCGAACGCGATGGACACGTCCTCCTGATCGGCTTGAACCGACCCCACAAACGCAACGCGTTCAACCTCGCCATGCTCGGCGATCTGTCACGTGCGTACGCCCTGCTCGAATCCGACCCCGAACTGCGCTGCGGCGTCCTGTTCGCCCACGGCGAGCACTTCACCGGCGGACTCGACCTCGTCGACGTCGCCCCGGCGATCGCGGCCGGTGAAACTCCCTACCCCGCCGATGGGCGCGACCCCTGGCGACTGGACGGCGACTGGACGACACCGCTCGTCGCCGCAGCCCACGGCTGGGTCATGACGCTGGGCATCGAACTGCTGCTCGCCGCCGACATCCGCGTCACCGCGGCCGGCACCCGGTTCAGCCAACTCGAGGTCCGCCGCGGCATCT
Organism: Rhodococcus sp. NPDC057529; assembly: GCF_042802055.1. Classification (NCBI taxonomy): domain Bacteria; kingdom Bacillati; phylum Actinomycetota; class Actinomycetes; order Mycobacteriales; family Nocardiaceae; genus Rhodococcus; species Rhodococcus sp. NPDC057529. The sequence continues at coordinate 141,134 of NZ_JBHVEY010000002.1, read as the reverse complement.
ACCCGTTCGGCGGCGCCACCCTGCGCTTCCCCCGGGAAACCGGCTGGGGCAACGCCATGCGCTGGATGCTCACCGGCGACGAATTCGACGCCACCGAAGCCCACCGCATCGGCCTCGTCCAAGAGATCGCCGACAACCCCGTCGACCGGGCACGCCAGATCGCGCACACCATCGCCGACAAGGCGGCGCCTCTCGGAGTGGACGCCGTCCTCGCCAGCGCGCACCGCGCCCGCCGGCTCGGCGACGACGCCGCAATCTCCCGACTCGGACCCGACGTCGCCCGCCTGTTCGGTTCCGCCGACGGTGCCGAGGGCATCCAGTCGTTGATCGAGCGACGCGACGCCGTCTTCACCGGACGCTGACCATGTCGACCGCCGCAGACAATCGACGTTCCTCGACGAACCAGACACCATGCTGCTCTGCACCGACCGCGCGAGATCGGACGGTCTCACCATCGACCTGTGAAGGGTTATCCGTGGCCGCGGATTCCGGGGCGCTCATACGGACAGAAGCCGGAGATCTAGCCGACGCGCGCACAGGCCACTTCGGGTCGCTGCAGGGTTCTGCGACCGTTCTCGATGGCGGACACGGTGCAGATCCCCAGCGAACCCCTGCGGTCGAACATGGTTGCCGAGCCCACCGCGACTCCGTTGCACGCGCGGTGGCTGTCGGCTTCCAGCCCGAGTTCGCTCCCCTCCGGCAGCCTGGTCAGCGCCAGAGTGACGTCACCGTTGATGTAGCCGATGCCGTCGGTACCCATGTTGGTCACCAGGTTGGTCAGGTCGGCGACCATTGCCGCACGCACGAACGGGGTGGTCGCTTCTCCTTCGATCACCGACCACTCTGTCGTCCAGATCCGTTTCCGATCGGAGGTTCGCCAGGCCGGTCCGCCCTGCGGCAACGGCCCCCACTCGGCGTTCTCCCCACTGGTGCCGATCAGCCGCTCACCGGGATGTTCGGCCGGCGAGGGAGGCTGCGGGACGCGGGGGTCGACCCAGTGGTCTCCCGTTGCGTTCGCCGATCTCCGGTAGGAGACGACCGTGGCCCTGGCCACGGACTCACCCGACTGAATCAGCTCGGATTCGACGAGTCGAATTCGGTTCCCCCACCGAATGATCCGGGAACGCACATCCGTCCTGCACATCCTTACCGGACGGAACAGGTCCGCAGTCAGTCGGGCGGGAAAGAACTTGTCGTCCCCGTACCGTCCGTCGAGCACGTGAGCAAGCAAACCCAGCGCCGCGGGACCGGCCACCATGTCCGCCGACCATCCGCTGACGGCGGCCGCCATCGGTTCGTACCCCGAACCCTCACGGGCGAAATAGGGTTGAGCGGGGTTTGTCGGACGCTTCGTCTCCCACTCCGCGTCAGGATGAACTCCGGCTGTCATCTCATCTCCACAGCGTGGCGGCGTCGACGGCTTCGGCGGCCGGGGCGTCCGGGAGACCGGGCTCGCTGCGGGAGAAGCGCGGCGCGGGCCGGTGCTGGGTGACTCCGTCCAGTTCGACGAGGGAGCCGCGGGCTGCGATGTGCGGGTTCTGCGGCGCTTCGGCGAAGGTCAGCACCGGTGTGGTGCAGGCGTCGGTGCCGTCGAAGATCGCCGCCCACTCGTCGCGGGTCTTGGTGAGGAACACCTCGGTGAAATGTTTCTGCACCTGCGGCCAGCCGCTCCGGTCGTTTTGGGCCGGCAGGTCGGCCGGGTCGAGACCCAGTCCCGCCAGCAGCAGTGCGTAGAACTGCGGTTCCACCGCACCGACGGCCATGTACCGGCCGTCGGCGGTCTCGTAGGTGTCGTAGTACGGTGCGCCGGTGTCGAGCATGTTCACCCCGCGCTCGTCCGACCACCGGCCCGTGCCGCGGAAGCTCCACATCATGTGCGACAGCGCCAGGGTGCCGTCCACCATGGCCGCGTCGACGACCTGGCCCTTGCCCGACGTGTGCCGTTCGATCAGTGCGGCGAGGATGCCGAACACGAGGAACATCGAGCCGCCGCCGAAGTCGCCGACCATGTTCAGCGGCGGCACCGGGCGCTCCCCCTTCCTGCCGATCGCGTGCAGCACGCCGGTCAGCGAGATGTAGTTGATGTCGTGGCCGGCCGTCTGGGCGAGTGGTCCTTCCTGTCCCCAGCCGGTCATCCGGCCGTAGATGAGGCGCGGATTGTGCGCCAGCGCGACGTCCGGTCCCAGACCCAGGCGCTCGGCGACACCGGGGCGGAAGCCCTCGATGAGCACGTCTGCCCGTTCGACGAGGCCGAGGACGAGCTCGATGTCGGCAGGGTCCTTGAGATTCGCCTCGACGACGCGGCGGCCGCGCTGGGTCTGGTCGCGGCGCTGCCCGGGTGTCGGCAGCAGCCCGGCCCGCTGGACGCGGATTACATCCGCGCCGAGGTCGGCGAGCAACGTCGCAGCGTGCGGGCCGGGACCGATGCCGGCGAGTTCGACGATGCGGACACCGGTGAGCGGTCCGGTGCCGGTGGTGGTCGCCATGGATACTTCCTCTGCTTCTGTGCGATGGAACATCTTGTGATGCTGAATGTTCAGTGGGCTTCGGCGGGTTGCGCGGTGGACAGCAAGGTGGGCAGTGCCCGGGCGAGGTTGCGCTCGTGGATCTGCGAGGCGCCCTCGTAGATGCGTAACGCCCGCACGTCACGCCACATGCGCGGCACCGGGTGTTCGCCCACGATGCCGGCCCCGCCGAGCACCTGGACCGCCCGGTCGGCCACGACGGACGCCATCTCGGTGCAATAGAGTTTGGCCGCCGAAATGCGGTGCCGCGGCGGGGTGCCGGCATCGAATTCCCGGGCGCAGTCCAGGATCATCGACCGTCCCGCCTCGAGCTCTGCGTAGCTGCGACCGAGCATGGCCTGGACGGCGCCGAACTCGGCCAGGGGTTGCCCGAATTGCTCCCGCTCGCCGGCGTACCGCGCGGCCTCGGCGAGCAAGCGCGTGGCCTGACCGACGGCGGTGGCCGCGACGTGGGTGCGGGCCTGGTTGATGCCCCGCATGGCGTGCGTCATTCCCAGGCCCTCCACCCCTCCGATCAGCCGGTCTGCGTCTACTCGCACCCCACGCAGGCCGACCTCGGCGACGGGCCCCTCGGCGTGACCGTTCATCAACTCCGGCAACCGGATCTGCACGCCGGGAGTGTCCCGATCCACCAGGAACGACGAGACACCGCCGTCCTCGGTGCGGGCGAACACCACCAGCACGTCCGCCCACCCACCGTTGGTGATGTAGCGCTTCTCCCCGTCGATGACGTAGCCGCCCCCTGCCCGAGTCGCGGTGCTCCGCACCGCCGACGCGTCGCTGCCGGCATGCTCCTCGGTGAGCGCGAACGCCATCACGCACTCCCCTGCCGCCATCGCGGGGAGGTACGTCTCACGCTGGGCGTCGGTGCCGTATTCGAGCAGAATCTGCGAGGCCAGCCCGATGCTCGTCGAGAACCGCGACCGATACACCGCCGACGACCGGGTGAACTCGAACGTCAGGAGTACCTGCTGCTCGACCGTCCACCCCAGACCGCCGACGCTGGTGGGGAGGGTGATGCCGAACAGGCCGATCTCGGCCATCCGCCGGACGAGGTCCGCCGGCACCGCAGCGGCGGCGACCATCTCGTTCTCCCGCGGGATCAGTTCGTCGTCGGTGAAGTCGCGAATCACCTGCCGGTACGTCTCGAAGTCGAGGGTGCGGACCCGGGGATCGATCACGTGAATACTCCTAGGGGTGGTGGCGAAAGCTCCTGCGGGCCTTTATCAGAACCCGGCCGACTTGGCGATGATCGTCTTCATGACCTCGTTGGTTCCGCCGTAGATCCGCGAGACGCGGGTGTCCGCGTACAGCCGGGCGATGGGGTACTCGAGCATGTAGCCGTAGCCGCCGTGCAACTGCAGGCACTTGTCGATGATCTCGCCGGCGTTCTCGGTGCAGAACAGCTTCGCCTTGGCGGCATCGGCGACGCTCAGGTCGCCGGTCTCGTGCAGCTCGATCGCCCGGTCCACCATGGCCTGCGCGGCCTCCACCTTGGCGATGCACTCGGCGATGACGAATTTGGTGTTCTGGAAGTCGGCGACGGGTTTGCCGAACACCTTGCGGTCCCGCACGTAGTCGGAGGCGAACGCGATGGCACCGGTGGCGGCGGCGGTCGTGGTGACCGCGATCATCAGGCGTTCCTGCGGAAGGTTGTTGGCCAGGTAGCCGAACGCCGCGCCCTCTTCGCCGAGGAGATCCTCGACGGGCACCCGCACGTCGGTGAAGGACAGTTCGGCGGTGTCGGATACGCGCATGCCGATCTTCTCGAGCTTGCGGCCCACCTCGTAGCCCTCGCTGGCGGTGTCCACGGCGAGGATGCTGAGGCCGGCGCGGCGGTTCTCCTCGGTGCCCGGGGAGGTGCGGCAGACGACGAGGACGCGGTCGGCCTGAACGCCGCCGGTGATGAAGGTCTTGGCACCGTTGAGGATGTAGTGCGTGCCGTCCTCCGAGAGCCGGGCGGTGGTCTTGATGCCGGCGAGGTCCGAGCCGGTCCCGGGCTCCGTCATCGCGATGGCGGTCATCATGTCTCCGCTGACGAACCCGGGCAGCCAGCGCCGCTTCTGCTCCTCGGTGCCGTAGGCGAGCAGGTACGGCAGCACCAGACCGGTGTGCACGCCGAACGCACCGAAACTGACTGCGGCACGGGCCGTCTCCTCGGTGAGCACCGCCTGGTACTTGAAGCTGGTCTCGCCGGCCCCACCGTACGACTCGGGCACGGTCATCCCGAGGACGCCCAGCTTGCCGAGCTGACGGTAGAAGTCGCGCGGCACCATACCGTCGCGCTCCCAGTCGGCGAAGTTCGGGGTGACCTCCGACTCGATGAAGTCACGGATGACTTTTCGGAAGTCTTCATGTTCCTGGTTGAACACGATGCGCTGCATGACGTTTCCTTCTTTCTGAGACGTGATTTCGGGGGTTGCCGGGGAATGAGTAGGAGGGTCAGCCGAGGATTCGGGCTCGGTCCCGGACCGAGTTGACGGTGAGGAGGGCGATCACCGCGCCGATGACGGCGGCGACGCCGAAGATCTGGAAGGCCGAGGCGTAACCGTCGGCGGGGGTGGCGGCGCTGTCGACGATGACGCCGGTGAGATATGGGGCGATGAGGCCGCCGGTGGCCATCATCGCCATGAACACACCCAGCACGCCCGCCATCTGCTGCGGCGGACAGATCTCGGAGATCGCGGCGTTGAACAGCGGGATGATGACGGTACCCACGCCGTAGCCGATCGAGACGACCAGCACCGCGACGATGGGCGTCCGGATGTACGGCATGGTGATCAGAGCGGCACCGCACAGCAGCAGCGCGATTCCGGGCACGATGCCGCGCAGCACGCGGGAGCTGGCGCCGCGCACCAGCAGCCGGTCGCTGATCGAGGTGCACAGGAACATGAAGAACAGCCCTGCGATGCTGGGGATCCCGAACATGGTGCCGGCCTGCACTCGCGAATAGCCCAGGCCCACTTCGAAGTAGGACGGCAGCCAGGTCAGCACGACGGTGACGAGAGCGTACATGGTGAAGACCGCGGCGAGGGCACCGAGGAACGTGGGTGTCCGCAGGATCCTGGACCACGGCACCTCGGGGCCGGCGGCTGCGAGAGCGGCCTCGGCAGTGGTCGCATTCTTGGCGGGCCGCTTGCCGTAGGGGCCTCCCCGCCACGTCGCGAGCCACACCACGGACCAGACCACGCTGACCATGGCGAGGATGAGGAATGTGGACCGCCATCCCCAGTTCGCGACAGCCAGGGCCATCAATGGGGCCACCAGGATCTTGGCGATCGACGCACCGGACGCCAGGAAAGCGCCCGGCAGCCCGCGCTTCTCCGCGGGATGCCAGGAATAGGCGCCGGTATGGATCAGCGCCCCCGACGGTCCCTCGAAGAATCCCAGCGCCATCCGGGTGATCAGCAGCATCGCGAAGCCCGCGACGACCACCAGCGGCACCATCGACGCGGCCCAGGCCAGGCACAGCAGCAGTAGCAGCCACCTCAGCGACATCCACTTGTGCAGCACCCCGGCGAAGAAGCCGCCGACGGTGAATGCCAGGAAGAATGCGCTGCCGACGAGCCCGATCTGCGCGGACGTCAGCCCGAACTCCCTGGCCAGCGGCTGGGCCACCAGCCCGAAGACGGCCTTGTCGGCCCAGTTGACGACGACCAGGAGCACCAGAATCCCGGTGAGGCCCCAGGCCTGCACGCGGGACTCCCCTCCTACTTCGATCGACGCAACAGGGGAAACGTCCTGCTTGCTCGATGTCATTCTCATCGATCCTCTCGGGCAATGGCGCCGACTGTGCGGCGCGGAGACACGGGGACTGGGAGCGAACTGTGACGTGCACCACCCCTGTGTCAATAAGTAAATCATCATCCGGTTAGCGAGCGCAAGGGCTCATCCGGAGATCCAGAACGTGCCGGCATTCGTCGCCGTTCAGGCGCACTTAATGCGACTATCGATCTCTCGACCATGGTGGACAGAACCCGCGGGTTGGTGTTAAGTAAATATTGATTCGATCAGAAAGGAGTCAGATGTGACTCGCAAGGTCCACGTCGCCGGCGTCGGGATGATCCCGTTCACCAAGCCCGGCAAGAGCGAGAACTACAACGTCATGGGAGAGACCGCCGCCCGCGCGGCACTGCGTGACGCCGGCATCGAGTACTCCCTCGTCGAGCAGGCGTACGCCGGATACGTGTACGGCGACTCCACGGCCGGTCAGGCCGCGCTGTACGGGCTCGGGCTGACCGGAATCCCGGTCTTCAACGTCAACAACAACTGCGCCACCGGTTCATCGGCGCTCTACCTGGCCCGGCAGGCCGTCGCGAGCGGTGCCGTCGAGTGTGCACTGGCCGTCGGGTTCGAACAGATGAAACCCGGTGCGCTCAAGCGAGTCTGGGACGACCGCCCGGCGCCGATGTTCCGATTCGACGACCTGATGACGGAACTTCAGGGCGTCGACGAGACGTCTCCGCGTGCGGCCCAGTTGTTCGGCGGCGCAGGCGTTTCCCACATGCAGAAGTACGGCACGAAACCGGAGACGTTCGCCAAGATCTCGGTCAAGGCCCGCAAGCACGCGGCCAACAATCCCAATGCTGTCTTCCGCGACCTGCTCACCGAGGAGCAGGTGCTCGAATCCCCGCACATCTTCGGCCCCCTCACCCGATACCAGTGCTGCCCACCCACCTGCGGCGCCGCCGCTGCCGTGGTGTGCAGCGAGGAGTTCGCCCGCAAGCACGGACTGGCCGCGGACGTGGTCATCGAGGCCCAGGCCCTCACGACCGACACCCCGAGCACGTTCGAGGACCGCGACATGATGAAGGTCGTGGGTTACGACATGACCGCAGCGGCCGCCGCGCAGGTCTACGAGGCCGCGGGCATCGGCCCCGAGGACGTGCAGGTGGTCGAGCTGCACGACTGCTTCTCCGCCAACGAACTCATCACCTACGAGGGGCTGGGACTGACCCCCGAGGGCACCGCCGAGAAGTTCATCCTCGACGGCGACAACACCTACGGCGGCCGCGTGGTCACCAACCCGTCGGGTGGTCTGCTCTCCAAGGGGCACCCGCTCGGCGCCACCGGACTGGCCCAGTGTGCCGAACTCGTGTGGCAACTCCGCGGTCAGGCCGGCTCGCGTCAGGTGGAGGGCGCACGAATCGCGTTGCAGCACAACCTGGGACTCGGTGGCGCCTGCGTGGTCAGCATCTTCAGGAAGGTGGGCTGACATGGCACTCGATCCGGCCGTCATCGGCAAGGCGATTCCCGGTCACCAGGTGACCGTCGAGCGCGGGCGTCTGCGCTTCTTCGCGCAGTCCATCGGCGAGAGCAACCCGATCTACTTCGACGCCGAGGCCGCCAAGGTGGCCGGGCACCGCGACGTACTGGTGCCGCCGACGTTCCTGTTCTGTCTGGACATGGAGAAGCCGGACCCCTTCGCCCTCGTCCGCGAACTCGGGATCGACATGCGGTACGTCCTGCACGGTGAGCAGGCGTTCACGTACCACTCGCCGGCGTACGCCGGCGACACGCTGGCCTACAACGGCACCGTCACCGACGTGTACTCGAAGAAGAACGGTGCGTTGGACTTCCTCGTCCGGACGGTCGACGTCACCCGTGACGGCGAGCCGATCGCCCGCCTCACCAACACTCTCGTCGTCCGAAACCCGAAGGCGTGACAATGAAAACAGGCGATTCCCTCCCGGAACTGCGACTCGACGGCATCAGCCGCACCACGCTGGCGCTCTACGCGGGTGCGTCCGGCGACCACAATCCGATGCACATCGATCTCGACGTCGCGCGCTCCGGCGGCATGGACGACGTGTTCGCCCACGGCATGCTGTCGATGGCCTACCTCGGCCGCTTGCTGACCAATTACGTTCCTCAGGAACGAATCTGCTCCTACGGCGTGCGATTCGCCGCCATCACCCCGCTGCACGCGAAGCCGACCTGCAGCGGAACCGTGACCAAGGTCGAGGACGGCCTGGCACATCTCGACCTCACCGTCACCCTGGCCGACGGAACGGTCACCCTCCGCGGTGACGCCGTCGTCGCCGCCTGAACTGCACCCACCATCGAAAGGACACCCGCCATGGGCAAGCTCGACAACAGGACCGCCATCGTCACCGGATCCGGCCGCGGCATCGGCCGCGCCATCGCCGTGAAGTTCGCGGCCGAGGGCGCGAGTGTCGTGGTCAACGACCTCGACCCGGGGCCCGCCAAGGAGACGGTCGAGGAGATCGTCGCGGCCGGCGGTAGGGCCGTCGCGTGCATCGGCTCCGTCACCGAGGAGGGCTTCGCGGACCGCTTCGTCGCCACTGCAGTCGACACCTTCGGCGGCCTTGACATCATCGTCAACAATGCCGGCTTCACCTGGGACAACGTCATCCAGAAGATGACCGACGAGCAGTGGGACACCATCCTGGATCTGCATCTGAAGGCTCCCTTCCGGATCCTGCGCGCGGCGCAGCCGTACATCAAGGCGAACCCGACCGACCATCACCGCAAGGTCGTCAACATCTCGTCCAACGCCGGTGTGGTCGGCAACGCCGGCCAGTCGAATTACGCGGCGGCCAAAGCGGGCATCATCGGACTGACCAAGACCCTTGCCCGTGAGTGGGGCCGCTACGACGTCAACGTCAACGCAGTCGCCTACGGCCTGATCAACACTCGTCTGACGGAGGCGTCGGCCGACGGCAACTCCACCATCGACGTCGAGGGCAGGGAGATCAAGGTCGGCGTCAACCCGCAGTTGCTCGCCGCAGCCGAGCGGTCCATCCCGCTGGGCCGGGCGGGTCGTCCCGACGAAGCCGCCGGTGCGGTGTTCGCCCTGTGCCTGCCCGAGACCGACTACGTCAGCGGCCAGTGCCTGGTCTGCGACGGCGGCAGCCGCTAACTATCCCGACAGGAGTGGTCCCATGTACTTGACTCAGTCACTGCATCGCGCGGTGCAGCAACGCCCCAACCAACTCATGACCGTGTGCGGGGACCGCGTCCACACCAGCGCCGAGACCGGAGACAGAGTCGCTCGCCTCGCGGGCGCCCTGCTCGGTCTCGGCGTGGGGGTCGGCGACCGTGTCGGCATGCTGTCGCTCAATTCCGACCGGTACCACGAGTACTTCTTCGCCACCTGGTGGATCGGGGGCGTGGTCAACCCGCTCAACACCCGCTGGAGCGCCGCCGAGATCGCATTCGCTCTGGAGGACTCGCAGACGACGGTGTTGCTGGTCGACGACACGTTCGTCCCGCTGTTGGACGAGGTGCGCGGATTCTTCCCGTCGCTGCGGGCCGTGGTGCACTGCGGTGACCGACCGGCACCGGACGGGCTTCTCGGGTACGAGGACCTGATCGCCACCACCGAAGCCGTGGAGGACCTGCGAGTCGGCGGGGACACGCTGGCGGGGATCTTCTACACCGGTGGCACCAGCGGCCGTCCCAAGGGCGTCATGCTCACGCACGCCAACCTGATGACCTCGAGCCTCGGCTCGCTGGCCGCCAACCACACCGCTGTCGCGGGTGGCCGGGTACTGCTGTCCGCACCGATGTTCCACCTCGCTGCGCTCGCCAACTGGAACGGCCAAAACATCGCCGGCGGCATCCTGGTGACGTTGCCGTCGTTCGAACCGGCCGCGGCACTGCGACTGATCGAGGAGCAGCGGATCAACTCGATGCTGTTGGTACCGACCATGATCCAGATGCTGCTGCGTCACCCCGACCGCGAGATCCGGGATCTGTCCAGCATCACCGGGATTCAGTACGGTGCGTCCCCGATCTCCGAGACCCTGCTGCGCGAAGCCCAGCGGGCCTTCCCGAGAGCCGATTTCGTGCAGGGTTACGGAATGACCGAGGCCGGCCCCGGACTCACCTCGCTCAGCGCCGACGACCACCGCGCGGCCGGCCGCCTCAATTCGGCGGGCCGGCCGATGGGACACGTCGAAGTGCGCGTCGTCGACGATCGTGGTGTCGAACTTGCCCGCGGCGAGGTCGGCGAGATCGTCGCCCGCGGCGGCAACATCATGGCCGGCTATTGGAATCGGCCGGAGGAGACCGCCGCTGCGCTGCGCGACGGCTGGCTGTACACCGGCGACGGCGGCTACATGGACGAGGACGGGTACCTCTTCGTCGTGGACCGGCTCAAGGACATGATCATCTCCGGCGGGGAGAACGTGTATTCGACCGAGGTCGAGAATGCCCTCGCCGCCCACCCCGATGTGGTGCAGTGCGCGGTGATCGGTGTTCCCGACAACCGGTTCGGCGAGCGGGTGCACGCGTTCCTGGTGACGACACCCGGAACGTCACTGACCTGCGACGACGTGCGAGCTCACACCAAGAAACTGATCGCCGGATACAAGGCCCCACGGAGTGTCACGATCGTGGAGCAGATGCCGGTCTCGCCGGCTGGCAAGATACTCAAGAGAGAACTCCGCCGGCAGTTCTCCGACCTGGCTGACCGCCCCGCGAACTGACACCCCGAGGCTGCAATGACGATCGACACATCGGACGACACACCTGCTGTCGAGCCGACCGCCAAGAAGACGCGGCGGCCGCGCAACCGTAAAGCGCAGATCATCACGGTGGCCCGGGATCAGTTCGGGCGACGCGGCTACCACGGCGTGAACATGGAGGACATCGCTTCCGCGGTGGGAATCACCGCGGGAGCGCTGTACCGCCATTTCCCGAACAAGCAGGACCTCCTTGCGCAGGCGATACTCGACGCCGCCTCGTCGATCACCGCCACACTCGACGACGTCGATCCCGAGGACTCGGCCTCGAACTGCCTGGCCCTGTTCCGCTACTGCCTCGACAACGGCTTCCGCGCCGTCCTGTTCGACCAGGAATCCCGCAACCTCGTCCCCGAACGCCGTGCCGAGGTGCAGACGGCCGTCCGGTCCGTCGTGGCACGCATCGCAGACGCCCTCCGCGCCGAACGCCCCGACCTCACCGCGGCGGACGCCGACATGCTGGCCTGGGCGTTGGCGAGCGTCGCCCTCAGTCCCGCCCGGCACCGCACGAGCTTGCCGCGCAAACGCCTGGAAAGCCTGCTGCTGACGCTGTGCGACAGGCTGCGGGACGCACCGATCCTGCACACCGAGGAGAAACCCGCCGAGGAGGTGCACGTTTCCGGCTTCGCTCACGCCTCCCGTCGGGAAACCCTGTTGACCGCCGCAATCTCCCTGTTTCGGCAGCGCGGCTACCAGTCGGTGACGATGGACGACATCGGCGCCGCAGCAGGAATGGCGAGTTCGAGCATCTACACCTACTTCGGCAGCAAGGTCGAGGTGCTCCAGGCGATCCTTTCCCGCGGCAACGAGACCCTGCGGATGGGGTTGGTCCAGGCACTCGCCGGGGCGCGATCACGCGACGACGCCCTCACTCGGGTGGTGCACTCGTACGCCACGGCGGTCGCGGCACCCGACAGCTCCATCGGCATCCTCATCGAGGAGTCGACCAATCTGCCCGAAGAGGCACGGTCTCAGAGCCGCACGGGACAACGCGAGTACCTCGACGAGTGGGTGCACCTGCTCGGCACCGACACACACGAGACCCGGGCCACGGTGCTCGCCGCGATCGACCTGATCAACGGCCTGTTCCGGTTGCGGCACCTGCGGGCCCGACCGCAGCACCAGGACGAGATCGTGGACCTGGCACTTCGGGTGCTGGGTGTGTCTGGAGGTGCTCACACGACTGATCCGGCGACACCTACATAGCCGCCCGTCGACTCCGCCCGGGATGGAACACCTCCGCCCCGCGGTCTGCGCATGGTCAGTCCACGAGGATGCGACGTCCCCCGACTGCGGCGATTGCCTCGATCTCGATCAGCATTCCGGGAACGAGCAGTGGGGATCCGACTGCGGTGGAGGCCGGCCACGGTTCCTGGAGGAATTCGCGACGAACCTCCTTGAACACCGCGTAGTTTTCGACGTCGGGGATGTGCACGGTCATCTTGACGACTGAGGCGAGGTCGGCGCCGTGCGCGCGCAGCGCGGCGTCGATGTTCCGGAATGTTTGTCGCGCCTGCTCGACGAATCCGCCGCCGACCAGTTCACCTGCGTCGTCGAATCCGCCGTGGCCGGCGGTGTAGATCGTGTCCCCCACGCGCACTGCTTGGCTGTATTCGACGGATTCAGCCCAGGAGAACGGCGCCTCGCGGATCTCGATCATGTTCGTGTCAGTGGTCATTCGTGTTCCTTCGAGTGAGGTGGTGGAGGTCAGCGGCCGCTGATCGTGTCGGCGATCTTGGCGGTGATGGCCGTCTCGGGCCGTGGTGAATGTGTTTCGCGGCGGTCGGCGTGGCGATATGCGGCGTAGAGGGCGGACGCACCGATCCAACGGATGGGTTCGACTTCCCAGCGGCGTGCGTGCCGTCCGACCCAGGGCAACCGCGTGAGCTCGGTGTCGTCACCGAGGATCAGATCGCGCAGGGTGCGGGCTGCCAGGTTGGTACCGGTCAGGCCGTGTCCGACGTACCCTCCGGCGTTCGCGATTCCGGTCCGCCGGTCGAAGTTCACCGCGGCACACCAGTCCCTCGGTACGCCCAGGACGCCGCTCCAGGTGTGTTGCACCGACGAACCTGCCACCGCCGGAAACATCGCCTGAAGCTTCTCCATCAGTTGACCCACTGCTTTGTGCGCGGTGGAACCGTCGGCGGCGAAGGACGAGGCGAAGTTGTAGGGGACGCCCCGGCCGCCGAGCGCGATGCGCCCGTCGGCGGTGCGCTGACTGTAGGCGAAGCTGTGTCCGCTGTCGCCGACCAGTTCCGCTCCCGGCCAGCCGATCTCGGCCCACACCGACGGGGAGAGCGGCTCGGTGACGATCATGCTGCTGTTCATCGGCATGAGTTTGCGTCGCTGACCCGCGATGCTGTCGGTGTATCCCTCGAGAGCCTGCACGACGTATCGTGCGGTCACCGTGCCCCGGCCGGTGGCCACCGTGCCCGCGGAAATGGTCTCCGCCGCGGTGTCTTCGTAGATGGTGACGCCGAGGCGTTCCACGGCCTCCGCCAGGCCGATCATGAACTTTGCGGGGTGGATGCGCGCGCAATGCGGGGTCCAGAACCCACCTCGTGCTCCCGCCACCTGCACTCGTTCGCCCAGTTCGGATGGAGTGAGCAGGAACAGGTCGTCGGCTCCCCATCCTTGGGTGCGCAGGTGATCGACGTGGTGGGTCAGGCGTTGGAGTTGTGCTGCGTTGGTGGCGACGTGGATCAGGCCGTCCTTGACGATGTCGGCGTCGATGCCCTCGCGCGACGCAACGGAGATGACTTCGTCGATGGTGTCGAACATGTTCCGCTGCAGCAATTTTGCGGAATCGGCGCCGTGCGTCTTGGCGTAGCGACGGAATTGTCCGGCAGGTTCCCCGCTCAGCCATCCGCCGTTGCGTCCGGAGGCACCGTATCCGGCGAACTCCTTCTCGATGATCGCAATTCTCAGGTCGGGTGAGGCCTGAGCGAGGTAGTAGGCGGTCCACAGACCCGTGAGCCCGGCACCGACGATCGCGACGTCGACGTCGATCGGGCCGGGTAGCGGGGCGCGCTTGGCCGGCAGTCCGATGTCTCGGAACCAGAAGGACACCCCGCCGTTGGCGAAGTCGCTCGTTTTCTGCAAGGTTTCCACTTTGTCTTCCCGTCGATCGAGAGAAATCTGAGGCAGCCCGTGGGCTGCGCGGTCGGCCCGAATCCGGGTTCGACGTTAGGCGAGAAGCCACCGAACCGCGATCGTCTCGGAGTATGAAGATGTTGCGATCTGACATACTCTGAAACGAAAGAATGTGCGACACCACCGACGAGGCAGATAGGAACGAACGTTGTCGGAATTGACCGTCGGCGACCTCGTCGCCATGCGTCAGCTGGGGTGCCAGACGATCGCCGGGGCGGGTGGGCTGGACCGCAAGGTGATGTGGGCGCACTCGTGCGAGTTGGAGGACCCGTGGAATTGGCTGGCGACTGACGAGTTGCTGATGACCACCGGCATCTGCGTCCCGGCCGAGGAAGGCGACCAGGTCGAACTCGTTCGCCAGCTCGCACGGGCCGGTATCGCCGGGATCGCGGTGGGCGACGACATGAAGGCGCCTCCCCTGACTGCCGCGATGCTCGCCGAGGCCGATGCTCTCGACTTCCCGGTGCTCACCGTGTCGCATTCGACGCCGTTCTCGGCGATGGGCCGCACGGTGGCCGTAGCCAGTCAGAGCGAGCAGATCAGCCGGATCGCCCGGCTCAGCCGCCTGTACGAGGTGGCCAGGTCGGCGACGATGACCGAATCCGAATCGCCACTGCTGGAACGGTTGTCCATCGAACTCGGCTACGAACTGCACGTGGTCGACGTCGAGTACCGCACCGAGGTGCTCGCACGGAACGGCCGGGTCGACGAGCCGACGATCCGCGAACTGTGCCATCGCCTCGACGGCCGACTCGACCGGCTACCCGCACGGCTCGCCGTGGAGGTGGACGGAACACTCGCCGCCACCGCCTTCCCCCTCCCCACCCACCGCCCCTGCATGCTGGTCGCCGTCGGCACCTCCGACGTCGATCTCGACGCGTTCGGTCTGCTGCACGCCCAGAGCCTGATCGGAATCGAGGTGGAAAGGGTCACCCGCCACCGCGAGCGAGACGACGCACTCGGGGCTGCACTGTTCGAGCAGATCATCGACGGAACCTTGGGATCGGATGCCGCCCAACCGCGCCTCGAGCAGGTGGATCTGGCCGACCGGGCGTGGATGGTAGTCGGGTTCGACTCCCCCGATCTGCGGGCGGCTCG
Source organism: Rhodococcus sp. NPDC057529 (assembly GCF_042802055.1). Lineage (NCBI taxonomy): Bacteria > Bacillati > Actinomycetota > Actinomycetes > Mycobacteriales > Nocardiaceae > Rhodococcus > Rhodococcus sp. NPDC057529. The sequence goes on along the minus strand of NZ_JBHVEY010000002.1, from coordinate 125,869 downwards.
CATCGTTCTCGGCGACAACGAGACACCGAAGCTGTCGTGTGTGGTGGGCGAAGAAGGTTACCTGCTGCTGGCGGCAGACCACATCGAGGCCGTCGTCGACCTGCTGGGTCCGCACATCCCCCATCTGGGCCTGTCTGCCGGCACCTCCACCCTGCAGCGGGTCCCCGACAGTGTCCGGCAGGCGCGGTGGGCGCTGCAGGCCGCGCGTGCGGATGGCAGCGCCGTCGCGGAATATTCCACCGCCGCTCCGCTGTTCCTTCCCCGGACGCTGAGCGAGGCGCACTTCGCGGCGCGCGCCATTCTCGGTGAGCTGATGGACCACGACGAGAAGAACCAGACCCAACTGGTCGAGACCCTCGACACGTTCTTGACCGTGGACCGGAGCTGGGCGGCCGCGGCAGACAAGCTCATGATCCACCGCCAGACGCTGGCATACCGGCTCAAGAAGATCGAATCACTCTCCGGCCGGAGCACCAAGAGCTCGGCGGATATCGCCTCGTTCTGGATGGCGTTGACCGCTCTCCGGATCAGCCGCGGCGGCAGCGACTAGCACCGGCGCCGGCTGCCTCACGCGCAGACACCAGGAGCTCAGATACCGCTCGCCACCCGCAGTCCGTCCAGGGTCGCCTCCTCGACGGTGCGCGGCGACATGCAGTCGCCGATCGCGTGGACCGGCGTCCCCAGCGTGTGGAGTTCGCGGAGCAGAGTGTCGTTCTGCCGGTGCCCGAGCGCCAGTACGAGACCTGCGACGTCGTCGACGAGAACCGGTTGGGCCGTCAGCGTGTTCTGCAGGTACACGGTGTCTTCGTCGGCGCCGTAGAGGCGGACGTTGGTGATGATCTCGACGTTCGCCTCGAACACGGCGGCGAGCATCGCATTTCGTGTGTACTGCTGCAGCATCTCCCCCGCGGCATTGCCGTTGACGCAGAGCGTGACCTTGCGCCCACCGCTGCGGGCGATCATCTCCGCGACACCGAGTCCGGTCCAGTCGCATCGCCAGTCGGCGATCACGATGCGTCCACGAGGCAGGTCGGCGGCGCCGGTCGTGACGACATCCCAGGCGTCGCACACGGGCAGGGCGTCGTCGAGTTCGAGTTCGGGCCGGTACGGGACCGCGCCGGTCGCGACCACGATTTCGTCCGGGGCTTCTCGGCGCACGAGGTCGATGTCGACGCACGTACGGGTTTTGACCTCTACTCCGGAGCGCGCGATCTCGGCGATCAGGTTGGTCGCCGCTCCGCCGAATTCACCGCGGTGCGGCAGCTTCTCGGCGAGAAGTACCTGCCCGCCGACCCGGCCGGCGGCTTCGTAGAGGGTGACACGGTGCCCCCGCTGCGCAGCGACGGCCGCGGCCTTCATCCCGGCCGGGCCGCCGCCGACGACCATGACCTTCTTGGAATGCGCCGCCGGGGTGGGTTTCCCGAACTGCAGTTCTCGGCCGGTCTCGGGCCGCTGGATACACGAGATCGGATAACCCAGGTGGAAATGTCCGATGCAGGCCTGATTGCACGCGATGCACGCGCGGATCTCGTCGACCCGACGGGTCTGTGCCTTCACCGGCATATCGGGATCGCAGATCAGGGCGCGGGTCATCGCGCAGGCGTCGGCCTGCCCGCCGGCGAGCACTGCCTCGGCCTCGTGGGGTTGATTGATGCGCCCGGCAACCAGGACCGGCACGGACACTGCTTGTTTGATCACTGCTGCGGAGGGGGCGGTGTACGCCGCCGCGTACGCCATCGGGGCCACGATGTGGGTCGACCCGCTCTGGCTGGCCGACGTGCCTTCGGTGACGTTGAGGTAGTCGATGTGCCCGTCCGTGTCGAGCGTTCGGCACAGCTGCACGATCTCACTCGAGTCGGTGCCGTCGAAGGTGCGTTCGTCGGCGGAGATCCGGACGCCGACCACGAAGTCGGGACCGACGGCCGCCCGGACCGCCGCCGCGGTCTCGCGCAACATGCGCATCCGGTTCTCGAGACTCCCGCCGTAGCGGTCGTCACGAACGTTGGTGTGCGGATTCAGGAACTGGGCCGGCAGATATCCATGGCTGGCGGTGATCTCCACCCCGTCCAGTCCCGCCCTCTTCAGTCGGGCGGCTCCGCTGGCATAGCCGGCGACGATCTCCTCGATCAGTTCGATGCTCAACGCCCGGGGCATGACGTGGAACCGCTCGTTCGGCACGGCCGACGGTGCGAGGGCGACCGGCAGGGCGCCGTCCTGCGATTCCATGATCTCGCGGCCCGGGTGGAAGATCTGCGAGATGAGCTTGCAGTCGTGCTCGTGGACCGCTTCGGCCAGTCGGCGGTATCCCGGGATGCAGCTGTCGTCCGTGATCATCAGTACGTGCGAGGTGTAGCGGGCGGTTTCGTGGATGCCGGCGACCTGCATGACGATCAGGGCCGCACCGCCCTCGGCGCGGGCCCGGTGGTAGGCGACCAGTTGGTCGGTGACCTGGCCGTCGTGTGCCATCACCGTGTCGTGGCCGGAGGAGAAGATCCGGTTCGCGAGGGTGATCGACCCCAGATCGAGGGAGCTGAACAACGTCGGGAATTCGATCGCGGTCGACATCGAGTGCCTTTCTGTGGAGCACGCCGACCTTCTCTGCGGATTGACGTGCCGAGCGGTGGAACGCATATGTGGTGGGCGATGCCGTCGACTGTGGCACATCAACCCGGCATCCACACTCGTACGTCAGTACGTAGTTGACGACCTGTTCCGTACTTCAACACGATATGCCCGGACCCGGGGGTCCTCTACTGTTTCGTACCGTCCGCGCTTCGGGTCGCCACCCGTTGCGCTCCAGACGCGGGAACGACATGCCTCTACACCGCCTCTCGCGAACACACCTCAGAGGAACGCAGATGAAGACATTCGACGTCATGGACGAAGCGCCCACGTCGCGCTTCCACCGCAAGTTGCTGATCGCCTGTTGCGGTGGGCCCTTTCTCGACGGATACGTCCTGAGCATCATCGGTGTGGCGCTCGTCGGCATCAAGGCCGACCTGATGCCGTCGAGTGCCGAGGTCGGCCTCATCGGCGCCGCGTCCCTGATCGGCATCTTCTTCGGCGCGACCCTGTTCGGTGCCCTCACGGACCGGATCGGCCGGGAGAAGATGTATGCGCTCGACCTCACCGTCCTGGTCGGCGGATGCGTGCTGTGCATCTTCGTCCAGGAGGCGTGGCAACTGATCGTCCTGCGCCTGATCATCGGACTGGCGATCGGCGCCGACTACCCGATCGCGACCTCACTGCTCACCGAGTTCACGCCGACCAAGAAGCGTGGCTTCATGATCGGACTGACCGGGGTGAGCTGGTCGGTGGGTGCGGCGTTCGCCTACATCGTCGGCGCGGTCATCGTCGGAGCCACCGGTGGGCACGAGCAGTGGCGGTGGATGCTCGGCACCGCCGCGGTTCTCGGTGTCGTCGTGGTGCTCGCGCGGCGAGGTATTCCCGAGTCACCCCGGTGGCTGCTGAACAAGGGCCGCGTCGCCGAGGCGGAGTCGGTGATCATGACGGTCTATGGGCGCACGCTCGACCTCACCGATCAGGCGCCGGACGAAACAGGCTCCAAGAAGGCATCTTTCGGTGCGATTCTGCGCGGCGGGTACCTGAAGCGGACGGTGATGTGCGGGACCTTGTACCTCGCGCAGATCACCCCGCAGTACGCCCTGCTCACCTTTCTGCCGGTGATCCTCGCCGGCTTCGCGATCTCCGATGCCGGCTCGGCCGGGCTGCTCGTCGAGACGGTGATCATCGTGCTGTTCGCCGTCGGCTGCTTACCGGCGCTGCGCTGGGTGGAGACCGTCGGGCGGCGGAAGATGACCATCATCCCGTTCGCGGTCATGGCCGTCCCGCTCGCCGCGCTGTGGCTGATCCCGGACGGGCCCGTGTGGATGATCGTGGTCGCCTTCTGCGTGTACGCGTTCGCCTCCGGCGGGCCCAGCATCCTGGAATGGATCTACCCGAACGAGTTGTTCCCGACCGAGATTCGCGCGACTGCGGTCGGTGCCGCGGTGGGGATCAGCCGTATCGGCGCCGCCACCGGCACCTACCTGCTCCCGATCAGCATCGACGCCCTCGGCATCGGCCCCACCATGGGATTCGGGGCGCTCCTCACCCTTGCCGGGTTCATCGTCTGCTTCGCCTGGGCCCCGGAGACCGCGGGCCGCTCGCTCGAGGAAACCTCGGCGCTGACACCGAACCCGCACCGAACCCGCCGCCGCGCAACCACCGCAACCCGGGACTGACCGCCCGAGACGCCCTCGGCCCGACCGAACCCTGTGGGCGGGCCTGGGTAGCGCGTCCCGGACCCGTCAGGACCTTCGAAAGGTAATTCGATGACCGCCACCTCGAGCATCGTCGCCGCAGCACCCACCCAGTTGTGGCTGGGCGGACACCAGACGCCGGCGTCGTCCGGCGCCACCCTGCCGGTACACGACCCGGCGACCGGAGACATCCTCACCTACGTGGCCGATGCCGACCCGGGCGACGGTCTGCGGGCCCTCGACCTCGCCGCCGCGGCGCAGGAGGAGTGGGCGGCCACGGCGCCCCGGGTGCGCGGGGAGATCCTTCGCACAGCCTTCGACCTGCTGACCCAGCGCAGCGAGGACTTCGCGCAGATCATGACCCTGGAGATGGGCAAGGCGCTGGCCGAAAGTCGCGGCGAGGTCGCCTACGGGGCGGAGTTCCTGCGCTGGTTCAGCGAGGAAGCCGTCCGGCTCTCCGGCCGCTACGCCGGAGCTCCGGCCGGCAACGGGCGCATCCTCGTCACCAAGGAGCCGGTCGGCCCGGTCCTGGCGATCACCCCGTGGAACTTCCCGCTGGCCATGGGCACCCGCAAGATCGGTCCCGCGCTCGCTGCCGGCTGCACCGTCATCGTCAAACCGTCCGAGGAAACCCCGTTGACGATGCTGCTGCTCGGTCAGGTCTTCGCCGACGCCGGGCTGCCCCCGGGCGTGCTGTCGATCCTGCCCACGTCCAATGCCGCCGCACTGACCGGGCCTCTGATCGACGACCCCCGCCTGCGCAAGCTCACCTTCACCGGATCCACCGCAGTCGGGAAGCGGTTGGTGCGCAACTCCGCCGACCAGTTGCTGCGCACCTCGATGGAACTCGGCGGCAACGCACCCTTCGTGGTCTTCGACGACGCCGACATCGACGCCGCCGTCGACGGGGCGATGGCGGCGAAGATGCGCAACGGCGGGCAGGCGTGCACCGCGGCCAACCGATTCCACGTCGCGGGTGCTGTGATCGACGAGTTCACCGACAAGCTCACCGCCCGGATCGCCGCGCTCGGACTCGGCCCCGGATCCGACCCGGACACCCAGATCGGGCCATTGATCAACGCCGGCCAGCGTGACATCGTCGCCGACCTGGTCCGCGACGCCGTTGACCGCGGCGCCCGAGTCCGCACCGGCGGCGAGGCCCCCGACGGGCCGGGGTACTTCTACTCCCCCACCGTCCTCGACCGTGTTCCCCGTGACGCCCGGTTGCTGCGGGAGGAGATCTTCGGCCCGGTCGCGGCCGTGATCGGGTTCGACACCGAGCAGGAAGGCATCGACGCCGCCAACGACACCGAATACGGTCTGGCCGCCTACTTCTACACCCGCGACCTCGACCGCGTGCTCCGGGTCTCGGGCGCCCTCCACACGGGAATGGTCGGCGTCAACCGCGGCATCATCTCCGACGCCGCCGCCCCGTTCGGCGGCGTCAAGCACTCCGGCTTCGGCCGTGAGGGCGGCACCGAAGGAATCGAGGAATACCTCGACACCAAATACGTCGCACTCTGAAGTCGCCCCGCCCGCTGCCGCCGATGTGACACCGCGTTACCGGAGGACCCTGGCGCGCTCCCCCACCCCGATAGGCTGGGTGGCAGCGACAGGTCGGCGGTGTCGCGGGTAGCCGCTTCCGGGGAGGGCGGCGCACTGCGGCTGTGGTCCGGGTTCGTCTGGAGGACGGAATGGGTAAGAGCGGGATCGGGCTGGTTCAGCAGTGGTCGATCGATGCCCACGTCCTCCACGACGGGTCCGTGGCGCACATCGAATCGGCGGAACTCCGCGACTGCGTCCTCCCGCCGGCGCTGGTCGATCTCGCGCTCGGGTTCCTCGCCGAAAACGACGAGCACGTCAACTTCGTGTGGACCGGTCACCCCACGGGCGCACTCGTCCGTGTCGCGATCACGCAAGGCAAGTACGCCGGGTTCGCTTCCGCCCACCTTCGTGCCACAGTAGGCGCGGAGCTCCCTTTCGCGCTGACCAGAAGAGAACTCGACGTCGTCACCCTGCTGATCGGCGGTCTCGCCAGCACCGCGATTGCCGAATCTCTGTCGGTGAGCACCCGAACGGTGACCACCCATATCGACCACGTCATGCGCAAATTCGACGCCCCGAACCGATCGACGGTCGCCACCCGCGCTCTCGACATCGGGCTCGTCGGCCTCCCATTCCCCCTGTCGGCGCCCGGCTTCGAGACCCTGCGGGTCGGCCGCCTGGTGCGGTCGGCGGGGACCCGCGGACCCCGCAAGCGGTGGAACCCGCGGCCGGCTGCCGAGGCGCAGCCGATCGTGATCGGCGCGCTCGTGCCCGTGGCCGGGCGGGGCCTGGACGACGGGGTCGAGATGCTCAACGGAGCCCGGTTGGCGATCGAGGAGATCAACGCGCGGGGCGGAATCCACGGCCGTGAGATCCGGATGGAGGTCGCCGGCCTCGACATCGACGAGAGCGCGAGCGTACGCGCCACGGTCGACGAGTTGTTGCGGAAGAAGATCGACGTCATCACCTCCGGGTACCTGGCCGGCCAGGATCTGGCCATCGAAGCGGCGAGCGTCGAGGGCGTCCCGTTCATGCATTCGTCGGCATCGTCGGTCATCGGGAAACTGGTGGCGAGCAATCCGGAACGGTACAAGGGCGTGTTCCAGTTCTGCCCCAGCGATGCCCTCTACGCATCCAATTTCGTCGCCTTCATGACCGAACTCCGCGACTCCCGGCAGTGGACGCCGTCCTCGACTCGACTCGCCGTGGTACAGCAAAGCCTCTGGGAAATCGTTGATTTCGGCATCGACGCCGCCACGCGCCTGGCCGCCGAGCAGGGGTGGGAGCTGACGACGGTCGGCGCTCTCGACCGGCGTGATTCGACCTCCGCCTGGGCGAGTGCCGCGCACGAGGTTCGGGCCACCCGGGCGGCCGCGGTGATGCTGGGCAGTTTCTTCGCCCCCGATCATGCACAGTTCGTCGATTCGTTTCTCACCGAGCCCACCGACACCCTGCTCTACTCGATCTATGCGCCCTCGGTGCCGGCCTTCCGCCGTCTCGTCGACGACCGGTCGGAGGGGATCGTGTGGGCGACGACGACCGGAACCTACTCCGACCGACTCGGGCACGAGTTCGCCAGCCGATACACCACCCGGTTCGGCCGGCCCCCGGGGCGCTCGCACGCCTGCATTTCCTACGATCGGGTGCATATTCTGGCGCAAGCCTGGGGCCAACTCACCGATATCCGCGACTTCGATGCGGTGACCGCGCGAATAGCCGACGTCCGGTACCGCGGCGTGAACGGGGCGTACAGCTTCGCTCCCTACGAGCACAGCACGCTCAGCTATGGAAGCGGGTCGTGGGATCCGTCGCTGTCGCAGGCACATGCGACGTATCAGGTCCAGAACGGCCGAAATGTCATGATCGCTCCCGCGATCTACGCCTCGGGTACGTTTCGTCGGCCACCGTGGATTCCGGCCCGGCCGGACGGCGCCCCCTGACGGGGCGCCCGAATGCCGATCGTGCCCTGTCCGGCATCGTCGATGCCGGACAGGGCACGGGTGATTCTCGGTCGTCGCGCTACCGGGCGGGCGCGGCCGCCCGGCGAGTGGTCGTCGCCGAATCGTCGACGGTGAGGTCGCCGCTCAGCACCACGCCGTAGTGTTCCTCTGCCGCGGCCCGGGAGACGATTCCGTTCCGCACGTCCCGCGCGACACTTTCCGGGTCACGGGCGAACGGGTCGCCCCATCCGCCACCGCCGCCGCTTTCGAACACGAAGGATTCGCCGGGACGAAACTGGACGCCGCCGAGCATCTGGGGCAACCAGTTACCGGTCTCGTCGGTTCCGCCGATCGTCTCGAGCGTTCCGGATGCGTTGCGCCGCAGCTGCTTCTGGGTGCTGCCGAAACCACCACCGTTGGTGCCGGGAGAACCCTGGCGGGTGCGTGAGGACTCCATGGTGATGATCTGACCGCGCCCGACGAACTCGACCTCGAGCCGGACGCCGGCTCCGCCCCGGAAGCGTCCGGGACCCGCCGAGTCGGTGAGCATCTCGAACGCGTTGTACCGGATGGGGAACAACAGTTCCGCGGTCTCGGCGGGAAGGTTCTGGCAGTTGCCCAGCGGATCCATCGTCACGTGCATGCCGTCGTTGAACGGGGTGCCACCCCACCCGCCGGCGGGAAGATCGGAGAACACCTGCACCTCACGGGTCTCCGGGTCCGCGACACTGGCAGTGAACCAGTTGCACTCGGCGTACGTCGATGCCACGATCCGGTCGGGAATCGCGTGGGCGAGTGCCGTCCAGATGGCGCCGGTGACCTTCGACGACGCCGCCGTCGTGCACCCCAGGGTCGGGGCGGGCCAGCGCGGATTGAGCCAGGTTCCTTCCGGGATCGTGATGTCGATCTGCCGGTACACGCCCGCGTTGGCCGGCGCCGACGGATTGAGGAAGAACTTGAGCGAGTAGTAGATCGCCGACACCGTGTTGGCCCACGGCGAGTTGATCGGGCCTTCGACCTGCAGGTCGCTGCCAGTCATGTCGACGTGGATGCGATCGCCCTTCACCTCGAGCGCGACTCGGGCGACGACCGGGTCGTCGGTGTAGCCGTCGCTGTCGACGTAGTCGGTGCCCTCGTAGCGGCCGTCGGGGATCCGCTCGATCGCCCGGCGGGTCATGATCTCGGTGTAGGTGAGAACCTCGGACATGCCCTGCCGCAGCGTGGCCGTACCGTACTTGCCCGCGAGCCGCAGGATCTCGTCGCGTCCGGCCCACAGTGCACCGAGTTGGGCTTGGATGTCTCCCTCGATGTACTGCGGTGTGCGGGTCATGTTCTTGATGATCGCCACGAGGTCCTGGTTCAGGACGCCGGCCGAGACCAGCTTCGACGGCGGCAACCGCAGACCCTCACCCGCGATGTGGGTGTCCATGGTCTGCCCGACGTCGGTCCAGTGGGCGCGGGAGACGGCGAACCCGAGGAGCTCGTCCTCGTGGAAGATCGGGGCCGTCAACGTGACGTCCGGAGTGTGGGTGCCGCCCATGTACGGGTCGTTGAGGACGATGACGTCTCCGGGCCGGAGGTCCTCCTTCGGGTAGCGCTCGAGGGAGGCGCGGGCGCTGAAGTGCATCGCTGCAATATGCACGGGGCAGTTGGCGGTCTGGCCGATCAGCTCGACGTCGGCGTCGAAGACCGCGTTGGAAAAGTCGACCATGTCGTAGATGATCGGGGAGAACGACGACTTCTGCAGGACCTGGCTCATCCGCTCACAGGTGTATTCGAAGCCGCGCCGCATCACTTCGAAGGTGACCGGGTCCAGGGTTCGATCGGCCGTGGAGGCGTGGGTGTCGGTCATTTCGCGGTCTCCTTGCTTGCGACGATCACGTTGCCGTAGTTGTCGACGTGGGCTCGAGCGTCGGCGGGGACGACGACGACGCCGTGTTCTTGTTCGATCACTGCCGGGCCGGGAATGTCGGTGCCCGCGGCGATCGATGCTGTGTTGTGGATGTCGACCTTCGAGAACTGTCCGTCGAAATAGACATCGCGCTGGGTGGGCTGGTAGCTCACGCCGTTCTGTGCGCTGCTGGCCATCGCCTCGTCCGAGGGCTTCTCGGTGAGGCCGACAGCCGTGATCCGGAGGTTGACGATCGCCATCGGGAACTCGGTGGAATACAACCCGTATTCGCGCTCGTGTTCGGCGTAGAAGGCCTTGCTGATCTGGCCGAGGGATTCCTCGTCCAGACGTCCGCTCGGGACGGGCGTGGACACCTCGTAGGACTGACCGATGTAGCACATCGCGGCGAAGCGGTCGATCGACACGGAATCACTTGCGGCGCCGTCGCGGTCGAGAAGAGCCCGGGCCTGCTGCTCGAGATCGTCGAATGCGGCGTTGAGGGCGTCGATGTCGAGTCCGTCGAGCGGTGCGTAGAACGTCGACTCGAGATCGTGCCGGACGTCCATCGTGATCGCGCCGAAGGCGCAGGCGACACCAGCGTACCCGGGGACGACGATGCGTTGCACGCCAGCGGATTTCGCGATGTCGAAGGCGTGGAGACCGCCGGCGCCACCGAAGGCGACCATCGTGTGGTCACGGGGGTCGCGACCGCGGTCGCTGGACACCATTCGAATGGCCGAGGCCATGGACTCGCCGACGATCTTGACGATACCCTCGGCGCATTCGGCCAGCTCGAGGCCGAGCTGCTTCGCGATAGTTCCCACCGCGCGTTCGGCCGCGTCGATGTCGAGTGTGAACTTGCCGCCGAGGTCGGGGCTGATGCGACCGAGGACCAGGTTCGCGTCGGTCACGGTCGGTGCGGTTCCGCCGCGTCCGTAGCAGGCCGGGCCCGGCACCGAGCCGGCGCTCTGCGGGCCGACCCGCAGCGATCCACCGTCGTCGATCCACGCGATCGACCCGCCGCCGGCGCCGATGCTGCGGATGTCGAGCATCGGGACGATGACCGGCATCTCCCATTCGAGTTCGTATTCGTCGGTCACGAGGCCGCGGCCGTCCTCCAGCAAGGCCGCCTCGAAGCTGGTGCCGCCCACGTCGGTGACGATCACGTTGGGGTGGTCGAGCAGTCTGCTCAGGTAGGCCCCGGCCGCGACGCCGCCGGCCGGACCGGACTCGATCAGCTCCTCCGGGCGTTCCTTGGCGGTCGCGCTGCTCATCATCCCGCCGTTGCTCTTGACGATGTAGAGCGGAGCCGTCGACCCCTCCTGTGCGAGGTGCTCCTCGAGCCGTGACATGTAATCGCCGACCACCGGGAGCATCGCCGCGCGGATCGCGGTGGTGACGAAACGGCCCAGCTCGCGCACCTTCGGACGCGTCTCGGACGACAGCGCCACCCGCGCTTCGGGGATCACCTCCAGGACGACCTCACGAGCCTGACGTTCGTGCTCACCGTTCTGGTAGGAGTTGATGAACGCGATCGCGACGTTCGTGATCCCCCGCGCCTTGATGGTTTCGACAACCCGGCGCAGTTCGTCCAGGTCGAGGGGCACGACCACCTCGCCGGCGGAGCCGAGCTTCTCGGTGACCGTGTACCGGTTCTGCCGGCTGATCAGAGGCTGCGGCTTGACCTGGTACGGGTCGTAGAGCGCCTTGCGGCGCTGCCGCCCGATCTCGAGGACATCGCGGAATCCGGTGGTGGTGATCAGGGCCGGTTCCGGATACTTCCGTTCGATCAGCGCGTTCGTCGCGATCGTCGTGCCGTGAATGAACGTCGAGATCTCGGCCGGCGCAATGCCCGCCTCCCGCAGTGCATTCAACACTCCGACCGAGGGGTCGTGTGGGGTGGACAGCACCTTCGCGGTGCGAACACCGGACGCCGTGGGGCTGGATTCATCCCAGGCATACAGGTCGGTGAACGTGCCACCGATGTCTACTCCGATGCGAAACATAGAGAACCTTCCATTGAGACCGGTACGACCGCTGGTCGAGTCCAGCGATCCTGCGCATATCGGTTCACCACGGACCCGGTCCGGTCTGTCGAACAACCAGCAGATGGGCGATTGCTGTGGTGCGGAACACACCGTATGGCGAGTCGCCGAGCCCGAACATCGGGAAAATTACGTATTCCGCGATCAGAGCTCACCCGCCCGATCGTTCAGCCGACCCTGAGGTCGGGAGTGAACCATTTGCGTTGTCGCCGGAATTGCTCGCGCTCGCGAGGTGTCATCCCGCCCCAAATTCCGTATGGTTCACTGGCATCGACGGCGAACTGGCGGCATTGTTCGAGCACCGGGCACTCGGAGCAGATCCGCTTGGCTCGCGCTTCCACGAGTGACGTGCCGGTTTCGAAGAACAGATTCGAATCCTCACCGCGGCAGGCCCCGTTCACCTGCCATTCCCATTCCTCCGCGCGCGGAGCCGGCAGAGTCAGATCCTTCAGGGGGACGACGAATCTCATCTTATCTCCTTACGACCCGCACCGGCCGACGTCATAGTTCATGCAGTATCGGTCCCCTACACCCGAAGAGTAAGTTCTCCAACGGCTTTCGTTGCTCCTTGCCCCGAGGGCTCGTCGAAGGTCGATCGGAGGCGATCCAGCCATAGGGGTCGCAAAGGGCATTCGAGGTGTGAGGAGGTGCCGTGGGTATGCGATCCACGGCACCTCCTCGTTCGCGCCGTATCCGGGTGGTCGCGCGTCGATGCCACGGCAGCAACATCGGGATGCGCGCGGATACGGGCGGGTTTGCGGGAGCGGCTGGCTAGTAATCCGCAGAGAGCGGTGGAACCGCGTGGGGGCTGGCAAACGCGGCACGTTGGGCTCGTCGGCGTTGCCGGGCAGCTTCGAATCGTTGCGTGTCGAGTTCGGTGCCCAACGGCAACGGCGCAATGGTGACCGGTTTGCCGTGGGAGTCGACGGCGACCATGGTGAAGTAGGAACTGTTGGTGTGCCGGCAGCGACCTTCTCGGATGTCTTCGGTGTCGACACGAATACCGATCTCCATCGAGGTGCGTCCGGTGTAGTTCACCGAAGCGGAGAAGGTGACCAGTTCCCCGACGTGGATGGCGTCACGGAAGTGGACGCGGTCGACGGAGAGTGTGACCACGGAGGTCATCGACCGGCATAGGGCTCTTCCTGGGGCGTGGATGTGTCCTGGATGCGGCTCCGCCGCCCGTGCGTGGTTGACGAGTGCTCAGACTCCTTAACCACGCACGGGTGCGAAGCGCCTTTCGTCGGAGACGACGACCACGAGGCGGCTGGCCCAGGTGTACCGGTCGGCGAGGGTCTCGTCGGCGTGGATGGCGCGGGAGACCTGAGCCACCCCCGGGGTGTATGCGATGGACAGATCTCGCTGAGTGTCCAGCGGGGCGGTCAGCTCCACGGAGAGCTTCCCCCCGATGTGGCCGGCGAAAATCTCCTCCTCGGTCAGCTCGACCTTCTGCAGGGCGGTGGGTTCGGATGTCACGGTCACGGGTGAGGTCTCCTGTGATGTCTCGAGTGGTGGTCAGCTGGGGACCAGGGCGTAGGTCGGTGCCGCCGGGATGACGTGCCCCGATCCGAGGGGCCGCTCGACCAGCAGCAGGACCAGAAGCTCGTCGAGGTTGGGCGGGACCGCGTCTGCGACGTCCGCCCCGATGGAGGGGGTGAGCCGGATGGTGTTGATACGCAATGCGGCCAGGGCGTTGTCACGGGCCGCGGCCATGGTGAACGATTCGACGGCGCCGTTGATCGCGTCGCGGGCAGGACCGGTGTCCGCATTCTCGATGGAATCCCCGGCTCCCAAACCGGTGACGGTGAGGATGGTGCCCGGTGCGGGATTGTGCGCCATGGACGCCGCCGCCCGGCGGGTGGTCAGGAACAGCATCGCCATGTGGTCGTAGGTGAAGCGTCCCCAGTCCGCGGGGGCGATGTCGGCCAGGGCGTGCCCGGCGGTTTCGGGGCCGGGCAGCCACGCGGTGTGGATGAGTGCGTCGATGCCCCCGTGCCGGTCCTCGAGGCCGGCGAAGAGGCGGTCGACGTCGGCCTCGATCGTCAGGTCGCCCACCGCCGGGTACGCGGCGCCTCCGGCCTCGGTGATCCCGGCGGCCACGGCATCGGCGGCGGCGGCCGAGAAGCTGTGTGCGATGACCCGGCAACCGGCCTCGGCGAGAATCCGGGCGGCACCGGCACCTTCGATCTGTTCGACGCCGGTGACCAGGACGCGCGGCCGGTGAGCCGGGGTGTCGGGGGTGTCGGGCAACGGTTGTTCCGCGTTTGTCATCTCACGCTCTCTGAAATGGGAATCCAGTACTGGGCAGGTTTTTCGCGCACCCGGGTGTCCGGTCGGTCGGGCAGGCGCTCTGTGACCGGAAGTCTGTGCCGTTCTCAGTCCGTCGTGGTCCAGGGGTTGCGGGTTCCGACGGTCCAGCCACCGTCGACGAGGATCTCCGCGCCGCTGCAGTACGAGGCGTCATCGGAGGCCAGGAATGCTGCGACCGTGGCGATCTCGCGGGGCTGGCCGATCCGGCCGAGGGGCGCCTTGGAGTATTCGGTGGGGACGGCTCCCTGCGGTGCGCCCATCTCGGTGGCCACCCCACCGGGGTGGATCATGTTGACGCGGATCCCTTGGGGTCCGAGTTCGCCGACGGCGGCCTTGGACATCGCCAGCAGCGCCGACTTGGTCGAGGCGTAGGCAGCGGTGTAGTCCAGCGGCGCGAACGAGGACACCGAGACGATGTTGATGATCGAGCCGTGCCCGATCTTCGCCATGTGCGGTGCGAGGGTCTGCATGCCGAGGAACACGCCGATCTGGTTGACCTCGATGATGCGCCGGTATCGCTCGACCGGGGTCTCGACAATGGTGCCCTGGTGGAAGATGCCGGCGTTGTTGACGAGCACGTCGACGTGCCCGAAGGCGTCGATTCCGGCGGCCAGGGCGTCGGCCCACTGCTGCGGGTCGCTGACGTCGAGGTGCACGGCGAATGCGCGGTCGGCGCCGATGTCCGCTGCCAGCTTGGCGGCGTCGTCGTCGAGGATGTCGGCGATGACGACCTTCGCGCCGCGTTCGGCGAACAGCCGGGCCTCGGCCTCGCCTTGTCCGCGGCAGCCGCCGCTGATGAGGGCTACTTTGCCGGTGAGGTCAGCCATGATTTTCTCCGTTCAGGTGAGGGTGTGGTTCGTGGATCTACGCTGCGACGTGGTCTCAGATGGCCATGCACAGGCGGTTGGAGTCGAGGATGGCGGCGTGGATGTTGCGGCTGGTGACCGCATCACCGACGCGGAAGAGCTGAAAGGTGCTGTCCTCGTTGGCCACGAGGGTTTGCGGTTGCAGCCGCAGCAGCGCGTCCTGATCGACGGCCCCGTGGTTGCGGGAGCGGTCCTTGAGTTCGAAGTAGACGTCGTCGACCGGGACCGTGCCGTGCTCGACGACGAGCTGGTCGACGGTGCGGGTCACGGTGGTGTGGGCGTATTCGTCCTCGAGGGTGACCGTGAGGCGGCGGTCGGCGTCGCGGGCGACCTTGGTGACCCGAGTGTTCAGGGTGGTGCGCACCGAGTGCTCCGCGAAATTCTTCAGATAGGCCGGGTAGTTCGACCCCCCGACCAGCGGAGCAATGATGCGTTCGGGGGTGACGACCTCCACCTCGGCACCGGCGTCGGCGATGACTTCGGCCGCACTCATGCCGGGGTGGTCCCCGTTGTCGTCGAAGACCAGCACCGACTTGCCGGGTTTGACCTCGCGGGTGAGGATCTGCCAGGTGTCGGTGATCAGGTTCGCGGGCCCGTCGACGATCTCGGTGTTCGGGATGCCACCGGTGGCGACGATGACCACGTCCGGGTTCTCGGCGAGGATGTCGGCTGCCTCGGCGTAGGTGTTGTAGCGGATCGTCACCCCGAGCCGCGCACATTCCTGCACCCGCCAGTCGACGATGCCGATCAGGTCGCGCCGCCGTTCGGGGGCGGCGGCGATCGCGATCTGCCCGCCGGGTGTGCTCGCGGCCTCGAGGACGGTGACGGTGTGGCCGCGTTCGCCGAGTACCCGGGCGGCTTCGAGGCCGGCCGGGCCGGCGCCGACGACGACGGCCTTCTTCTTCTCCGCGGCCGGCGGAACGATGTGCGGCAGTTGGGCTTCGCGGCCGGTGGCCGGGTTGTGCAGGCAGAGCGCCTCGCCGCCCTGGTAGAGGCGGTCGATGCAGTATCCGGCGCCGACGCACGGGCGGATGCGGTCCTCTTCACCGTCGTGGACCCGCTGCATCAGGTACGGGTCGGCCATATGGGCGCGGGTCATGCCGACCATGTCGAGCAGTCCCTCGCTGATCGCGTAGCGGGCGGTGGCCAGGTCCGCGATCCTCCCGGCGTGCATCACCGGGATGTCCAGTTCGTGCTTGACCCGGCCGGCGAAGTCCAGATGGACCGCGGCGGGTGTGCCCATCGGTGCGATGATCTTCGCCATCGTGTTGTCGGAGTCGAGGTTTCCCTTGATCACACTGAGGAAGTCGATGCCCTCGGCGGACAGGCGGCGGACCGCCTCGATGCCCTCGTCGACGGCGTTGCCGCCGGCGCGTTCGTCGTCGACCCCCATCCGCAGTCCGATCACGAAGTCCTCGCCCACCCGGGCCCGGATGGCGCGGACGACCTCGAGGGGGAACCGCAGGCGCCCCTCGAAGTCCCCGCCCCATTCGTCGTCGCGGTGGTTGAGGGCCGGGGAGAAGAACTGGTCGAGCAGGTGGCTGTAGGCCATCAGTTCGATGCCGTCCATGCCGCCGGCCTGGCAGCGTTCGGCGGCGTCGGCGTAGGCGGTGAGGATGCGGTCGATGTCCCAGTCCTCGGCGACCTTCGGGAACGCCCGGTGCTGGGGTTCCCGGTCGCCGGAGGCGGAGACGACCGGCAGCCAGTCACCCTCGTAATTGCTGGTGCGCCGCCCGGCGTGGGTGACCTGGCACATGATCAGCGCGCCGTGCTCGTGCACTGCGTCGCCGATCTTGGTCAGGTAGGGCACCACTTCGTCGCGGTAGAGGGCGATGTTGTTGACGAACGCCGGGCTCTCCGGCGACACGCAGGCCGCGCCTCCCATCATCGTCAGCGCGAGCCCACCCTTGGCCTTTTCCAGGTGGTAACGCAGGTAGCGGTCCTTCGGCATGCCGTTCTCTGCGTAGGCCGGTTCGTGCGAGGTGGAGACCACGCGGTTCTTGAGCCGCAGGTGCTTCAGGTCGAACGGTGAGAGAAGCGGGTCGTTGGATGGCATGACGTGCTCCGTGGGTGACGATGGATGGGAGGCGGCGGCGCGGTCAGGCGCCCAGGTAGGGGTAGCGGTAGTCGGTGTCGGGGTTGAGGTTCTCCTTGACGAACCGCCCGCTCACCCAGCGCTGCAATGCCAGCGGCGAGCCGATCTTGTCGTTGGTGCCCGAGGCGCGGGAACCGGCGAACTGCTGCTTGCCGATCGACATGCCGGCGGGCTTGTCGTTGATCGCGACGTACCCGGAGGCGTCACGCAGCACGTCGAGGGCCTGGTTGATCGCCGTCCGGTCGGTGGCGTACACCGACGCGGTCAGCCCGTAGGGGCTGGTCTTGTCGGCGACCTTCAGGGTCTCGATCCAGTCGTTGTCCTCGTAGACGAACACCGTCAGCAGTGGACCGAAGAACTCGGTGGTCAGCGTGAACGCGGTGGGGTCGGTGGTCTCGAACACGGTGGGACGGACGAAGTAGCCGGTCTCCTTGTTCGTGGTGCCACCGGCGATCAGGGTGTGCGAATCGAGGCTCTTCGCCTTGTCGATCGCCCCGGTGAGCCGGTCGTGGGCGGTCTCGTCGATCACGGCACCGAGGAAGGTGCGGTGGTCGGCCACGTCCCCGACGACCAGCGAATCAACCTGCGCGGCAAGCGGTTCCTTGATCTTGTTCCACAGGCTGCGCGGAATGTAGGCGCGGGAGGCGGCCGAGCACTTCTGGCCCTGGAATTCGAACGCACCGCGGGTCAGGCCGGTGATCAGGGCCTGCGGGTCGGCGGAGACGTGCGCGACGACGGCGTTCTTGCCGCCGGTCTCGCCCACCAGCCGCGGGTAGGTCTTGTAGTCGTCGATGTGCGAGGCGACTTTCTTCCACAACTGCCGGAACACCTGGGTCGAGCCGGTGAAGGCGAGGCCGGCCAGGTTCGGGTCGGCGAGGGCGATGTCGCTGACCAGTTTGCCGTCACCGTGGACGGTGTTGATCACCCCGGGCGGCAGTCCGGCCTCGTCGAAGATGCGGCGCACCACATCGGTGCTCAGCGCCGACTTCTCCGCCGGCTTCCACACGACGGTGTTGCCCATCATCGCCGCGGTCGCGGGCAGGTTGCCGGCGATGTTGGTGAAGTTGAACGGGGTGACCGCCAGGACGAATCCCTCCAGCCCGCGCTGGTCGAGGTAGTTGTTCTCCCCCTGGGTGGATTTGGGCTGGTTGGCGTAGATGCCCTCGGCCCAATGGGCGTTGAAGCGCAGCAGGTCCGCCAGTTCGCAGGCCCCGTCGATCTCGGCCTGGTGGTAGGTCTTGGACTGGTTGAGCATGGTGGCGGCGTTGATCTCGTCGCGGTACTTGCCGGTGACCAGTTCGGCGGCACGCAGGAACACCGAGACACGGTCCCACCACGGCCGGCGTGACCAGTCGTGGCGGGCGGCCAGTGCGGCATCGATCGCCGTGCGCACGTGCGATGGGTCGGCCTTGCTCAGCTGCCCGAGGACGCGGGCGTGATCGTGTGGGGACACCACCGGCTGGGTGTCGGCGGTCTCGAAGACCTCCCCGCCGATGGACAACGGAATCGACTGGGTGGTACCGCCGATGCGCTTGATTTCGAGGGCCAGCGATTCGGCCTCCGGCGAGCCGGGCCGGTAGTCGTTGACCGGCTCGTTCTCCGGGGTGGGGACGTGGAAGTTGCCGGCGATGTTGTGGATTGCTCCGGTCACTGCGAATTCTCCTTGTCGAACGTGGGGGCGTAGGTCGAGCTCAGAAGCGGGTGAGGCGGAACGGCTCGAGGAGTCGTTGCTGGCCGTGACGCGCGATTTCCTTGGCGGCGAGGGCGCCGGTGACGGGGCCGAGGGTCACCCCGAGGGTGCCGTGGCCGGTGGCCAGGTACAGGCCCGCCTGCCCGGGAACGGGTCCGATGATCGGCAGGTCGTCGGCGGAGGTGGGGCGGTGACCGACCCACTGGATTTCGACGTCGGTGGGGCGCCAGTCCTCGAGGAAGCTCAGGCCCTGCCGCACCACCATGTCGAGACGCTTCTGGTTCAGCGTGAAATCGCGGTTGCCGATGTCGAAGGTTCCCGACAGTCGCACGGCGTTGCCGAACGGTGAGCAGGCCACCATGTTCTCGTACAGCTTGAGCGGGTGCGCCGGGGCGGTGCCCTCGCCGAGCGCGGTCATGCTGGTGCCCTTCGCCGCTTCGAGCGGCACCTTCACTCCGAGCGGGGCGAGCAGGGTGCGGCTGGGGTAGCCGGCGGCGACGACGACGTTGTCGGCGACGATCTCCCGCCCGGACTCGGTCGTTACCATCCACTGGCCGCTGCTGCGGGCCGTGATCGCGGTGACCCGATCGTGTTCCGCGACCTCGCCGCCGTTCGCCTGCACCCATTTCGCCAGCCCCTGACACAGCGTCTCGGGCCGCACGTGCCGCTCGCTCTCGAGATGCAGCGCCCCGGCGAGGTCGCGGCGGATCGCCGGGTCGAACTCGGCGGCGTCCTCACCGCGGTAGACCTTGACGCTGCCCACGTAGCCGAGCGCACGCATCTTGGTGACGATCTGTTCGTAGTGGACGAGGTTCTCCTCCTCCTTGAACACCACCGCCAGCCCGTCGGTGTACTGCTCGAAGCTCACGCCCCGCTCGATCAGCGAATCGAAGTAGCTGTGCGCTGGACGGGCGAAGTCCTGCAGAGCGGCAGTGCTTTTCGCGTTCCGCTTCTTCGTGCTCGCGCGCAGGAACTTCGTGATCCAGCCGGCGAAGCTCGGCTCGAGATGCGGGCGCATCCGGGCCGGTCCCTCGGTGCTGGTGAAGCTGCGCAGCGCGTCCCGGACCGCACCCGGTGCGGCGCGGGGAGTGGACAGGAACGGGGTCACCCAGCCGGCGTTGCCGGCCGATGCCGCGGCACCGACGGCCCCGGAATCAACGACGGTGACCTGGTGGCCGAGTTCGGAGAGTTCGTATGCGCACGAGAGTCCGATAACTCCCGCACCGACGACGGTGGTCCTCACTGGTTTCTTCCTGACTGTGTGTCGAGTAGTTGCCGGACCGTGGCGCGGGCGTCACGGTAGGTCCGGTCGAGAATGGTGGAGGCGACGGCGCTGTCGCCTCGTTCGACGGCATCGAGCATGTCCGTGAGATGGCTCCAGGTGGCCAGTCCCTGCTCGAGCGCGTGGGTGATCCACAGGTTTTTGTACGGACGGCAGATGTCCCAGAGATTGCGGACCACCTTGACCAGCTCGACGTTCTCGCCGGCGTCGTAGAGGGCGCCGAGCAGGTGCTCGTCCTGGATGGCGGCTTCGACGGTGTCACCGCGTTCTGCGGCGTCCCGGAGCAGCAGCCAATGGTGCTGCATCTTCTCGATGACGCCACGGTCTGCGTGGGCGGCACCTTGGCGAGCGGCCTCGGGTTCGAGCATGATCCGCACGTCGTACACGTGCTCGAGCTCGTCGATGCTCAAGACCCGCACCGTCGCACCGCGGTACGGTTCGACGACGATCAGGCCGGCCTGCTCGAGCCGCCGGAAGGCTTCTCGCACGGGCATGTCGCTGGTGCCCACCGACTCGGCGACCTCGCGGATCCGCAGCTGACTGCCCGGTTCCCACTCCCCCTGCGCGATCCGTCCACGAAGAGCCTCGAATACCTGATCGGCCAGCAGCGAAGAAGACACCCGGAACTCGGGCTTCGGAGCGGGCGGCGCAGCCGAGCGGTGTGCGACCGACGGCGCGATGGTGACCGCGGAGCAGGTCACGGGCTCGGTGGCGTCGATCATGATGTGAACCTTTCGTGGACGGAGCGGCGAGAGATGTTGCGACTCAGCCCTATCGGCGGTAGGCGACGGCGTCGAACTCGACCGCGGTGCGGCCGCGGAAGCGGGAGACCTCGACCGTGGTGCGGGCCGGCGCGCCGTGCACGGTCACCACCGAGGTGTAGACCTCGTTGAGTTCGGGCAGCTTCTCGATATCGGCGACGTAGCCGTTGATCTTGAGCACCGTCGACCAGTCCGCGCCGGCGGCGCGCAGCGAGGTCTCCAGGTTCGACAGCGCCGTGCGCACCTGAGTGGCGAAATCCTCCGACGTACTGCCGTCGGCCTCGACCGGCAGCGCTCCACTGGTCCACACCAGATCGCCGAGGACCGCGGCCGCCGAGTACGGAGCCGTGGCCGGGGTCGATTCGAGACGTACCAATTCCCGCTCGACGAGACCGTTCGTGCTGGTCATGGAAGAAACCTCCAGATTGTGTGTGTGGCGTTTCGAGGATGTTGTCGGTGCGGTGACCGCTCGATGTCTGATCACATATCGCTGTGACCTGCGCCTCACAAAGTATGCTGGGCGACCAAGTTGTCGACAACACGTGAGCGACTTCAAATCGAAAAATACACATCTGAGTTATAAATAAGTGCACAGCCACGGTTAGCATGTGCACATCAAACCGCGCATTTCGTCGTGCAGTGTGCGGTTCGCTCGCAGTCGGTCGAGTTACAGATTAACGACTCAAGACGCGATCTTCCGTCCCGCAGCAGACCGTCCAGGGCGGTGACGTGGGCGTACCCCGGGAGCCAACGGCACGTTGGGATCGCGGGGACGGCAGTCGGTTACTTCCGTTTGCCGTCGGGAGCGTCTTCGTGACGCCGGAACTGCTCGACCATGTTGAATACCGCGTTGTCGATCTTGCGGCTCCACAGGCTCGTCACCAGCTCGGGGTCCTGGCTCCGCAACGCATCGAGGATGGCTGTGTCGTCGGCGACGATGTCGTCGACGGAGTACGCGTAGTCCAGCCCCAAGATCGAAACGAACATCCGCAGCTGCAGCGACAGGCGGACGAACATCTTCTCGATCCTCGGCATGTCGGCGGCATGAGCTACCGCATCCTGCCACCGAATGTCCGCATCCCCCGTGGCCGGAGCATCACCCATCCTCGCGTTCCTGACGACGTCCTCCATCGCTGCTTCGACCGGCGCCAGCCGCGTTCTGCCCTTGGTAGCCACACGCCGCAGCAGCAACGCCCCGAGCGGACCACGCGCGGTATAGGTGTCGAAGATGTCCTGGCGGGTGGGGATGGGAATGTACGCACCGCGATGCGGTTCGAGTGCCACCAATCCGTCCTCGGCCAGGATCTGCAGTGCGTCCCGAATAGGCCCCCGGGAAACACCGAGTCGCGCCGCGAGCGGTTCTTCGAGAATCCTCTGTCCGGCATCGAACGCACCCGTCGCGATCGACTCGCGCAGCACCTTGACCACGGCAGTCGCCAGCCGCGGCGGGGTACTACGCAGGGCACCACCTGCGGCCGCCGGGACGGACGCACCCGACGCCTTGGCCTCGAGGCGCGGTGGCCGGACCCACCGAAACGAGTGTTCCCCGCTCGCCGCCCACGAGCGCACCTGATGTTCCACGGTGAGCAACTGTTCGCCCTGGCGCCGGTCGAGGGCTTCCGTGATCGAATCCAATTGCGCCAGCCAGCGGTGTGGCGCTATCTCGTACACGCTGAACCGGGGGTGCCGATACAACCAGCGTTGGGTCTGCGTCGGGAGCTTCACGTCGACCAACATGATGACTCGCCGATCCGGCGGGGCCACCTTGTTGACTTGTTCCAGCATGTCGAGAAGGTCCGACCCGACCGCCGCCGACTCGGCAGACTCTGCCGGGGACACCTGCGGCTCGTAGGCGAACTGGGCGGACAGCACGGTACGGACCACCTCCCGCCGCTGCCGGGTCCGGCTGCTGCGCGATCGTGCTTCGGCGGCACCGGGAGGCGAGGCCGGATCGTGGAAGACCACGACGCGAGTCGCCGCGCTCACAAACACCGCAGCAAGCACGACCTGCCTCGACTTGTTGAGCACCGATCGGGTGACGAGATCGGGCGCCTCCGTGAACGACAGCCGGCGGACTCGACTGACCGCAGTCTGACTCAGCCCGAGTTCGGCAGCGATCGTGCGTGTGGTCCACGCTCCGTCTGCCGGTTCCCGAAGCTGCGTGCCGAGTACTGCCCGCTGCGCGTCGCTGCCGATGGACACCGGGCGTCCCGGTCGGGCCCGGTCGCCGAGACCGTGGATTCCGTGTTCGTCGAATCTGCTGCGCCACTTCATGATCGTGTGCCGGGTGACGTCGAGGGTCCGCGCCGCCTCGGCGACCGACTGGTCTTCACTTGCGAGCACGATCCGGGCACGCAAGGCCAACGCCTGGGTCGTGGTCGGCGCCGCTACCAACCGCTCCAGCATGCCCCTGTCCTCCGCTGAAAGCGCCATGCCCATCCCTCCTCGCTCCCTGCCCGCACGCTCCGAGGCGAACCGTTCTATTTCCAACGCCGCACCTTTGAGTTATTAATTCATAGACCTCATGCCCGTGTCGTTACCGCCGACCTGAGCTGAACCACCTGCAAAGCGCAGAATTTCACTCCGATTTCCTGCGTGCAGGCGCTCACCCTCCGTTGAGAGAGTTACAACTCAAATCGGCATCTTTCAGTTTCAACCTCAGACCTTGTTGTCGACAACTCCCCCAACAGCCTACTTTGTGAGGCGCAGGTCACACAGACCCTTCGGCCCGGACCCCGGAGTTGCTCGCCACGCCGACGTCGCGCTCCGCAACCCCGGCGAGATCGTCCCGCCGAGATCCCCTACCCAACACCCCGACCCCGGAAGAAAATAAGGAGAAACCCATGTCATCGTTCCGGATTGTGAGGAGTGACTGGTGTCGTCAATAAAGAATACGGTCGCTGTTTCAGACCATGCCGACGCAGCGTTCAAGCGGCGTTTCCTGTGGAAACTGGTCCTCGTGCTGACCGGGGGGATGTTCCTGGATGGCTACGTCCTCGGGATCATCGGTCCGGTGACCGGCCCGATGGCCGCCGATCTGGGCCTGTCGACGCTGTCGGAGGGGCTGATCGCGGCGAGCGCGTTGTTCGGCATCTTGATCGGCTCGCCGCTGGCGGGCTGGGCCTCCGACAAGTTCGGCCGCAAGCTGATGTTCACGGCCGACATGGCGCTGTTCGTGATCGCCTCAGCGATGCAGTTCTTCGTCCACGAGCCCTGGCAGCTGTTGGTGGTGCGGCTGCTGATGGGTGTGGCGATCGGCGCCGAGTACTCGGTGGGTTGGCCGCTGCTGTCGGAGTTCGTTCCGGCCCGGCTGCGGGGCCGGTTGATGGGCGTGACGTTGATCGCCTGGTATGTCGGGTTCATGCTCGCGTACCTGGTGGGGTATCTGCTTACCGAGAACACCGACCTGGGCTGGCGGGTCATCCTGGGCACGAGCACCGTGATCGCGGTGGTGTTGCTCATCGCTCGGATCGGGCTGCCCGAGTCGCCGCGCTGGCTGTGGAACGTAGGCCGACGGGACGAGGCTCACGCCCTCGCGCACAAATACATGGAGTGCTTCGCCGACATGATCGATGTCGAGCACGAAGACACCCGCAAGGGCAGCTTCGGGATGCTGTTCTCCCGGCAGTACTGGCGGGCAACGTTGTTCACCGCGGGGTTCTGGTTCTGCGCAGTCACACCGTATTTCGCGATCGCCACGTTCGCCGACAGTGTGCTGGACCAGTACGGGCTCAGTGGGGGGCTGGCCGGTGGGGTCGGGCTGTCCGCGGTCGCCGCCGGCGCCGTGGTGCTCACCGTGCTGTTGGTCGACAAACTCGGCCGCAGGGCGCTGACCGTGCCGCCACAGTGGCTGTGCATGGCGCTGCTCGCGGTCATCGGCCTCTGGGCGGGGGCGCCGCCGATGGTGGTGTTGGTGCTGTTCCTGGCCTTCTCGTTCTTCAATGCGATGTACAACACGCTGACCGGAATCTATCCCGCCGAGGTGTTCCCAACCGAGATCCGCGGGATCGGCACGGGCTTCGCGGCCGCCGTCAGCCGCGTCGGGGCCGGCATCGGCACGTTCCTGCTGCCGTGGTCGATGGCGAACCTCGGTACCGCGGTCACCATGTTGATCGCCGCTGTCATCGCCGGTATCGGGGCCGGACTGTCACAGTGGCTGGCCCCCGAGACCAACGGCATGAGCCTCAGCGAGACGGCCGCCGGCGTCGTGCACTAGGGAACACACGCCACGACTGCCGTCACAGGCATCCACTTCGCACTCCGAGCGCACGCTCGGCGAAAAAGAAAGTCGAAATTCAATGCGATTCAGCAAGGTTTTCAACGTCGTCGGATGTCATGTCGGCGGAGAGGTTGGCAACGTCGTCGTGGGCGGTGTCGGCGACGTACCCGGCGACACCATGTTCCAGAAGCGGCTCTACCTCGAGAACAAGCGAGACGACATCCGGCAGCTGCTCCTCAAAGAGCCGCGTGGCTCCATGATCCGCTCCCTCAACGTCGTACTGCCGCCGACGCACCCCGACGCCGCCATGGGCTACGTCATCATGGAATCCGAGGAATATCCCGCGATGTCCGGCGGCAACACCATCTGTGTCGCAACAGTTCTCCTCGAGACCGGGATGGTCCCGATGCAGGAACCGGTCACCGAACTCACCCTCGAATCACCCGCCGGCCTGATCAAACTGCACTGCGAGTGCCGGGACGGCAAAGTGCTCAGCGTCCGCTTCGTCAACCAGCCCGCCTTCGTCTATCACTTGGACGCACCCGTCGAGGTCGAAGGCATCGGGACTGTGACCCTCGACGTCGCGTGGGGTGGGATGGCCTTCGCCATCATCGACGCCGCCGGCCTCGGATTCGAGCTCGTCCCCGACGAGGCCCGCGACCTGTGCGTGGTGGGCGAAAAGATCAAGACCGCCGCCGCCGAACAGCTGAAGGCCATCCACCCGGAGAACCCCCAGTTCGCCGGAATCACCATCACCGAGTTCACCAACCCCCTGCGGCGAGAGAACGACACCCTCGTCGCCAAGAACGCGGTCGTCGTCTCCCCCGGCCGCATCGACCGGTGCCCGTGCGGCACCGGCACCTCGGCCAGGCTCGCGGTGATGCACGCCCGCAACCAGATCAAGCCGGGCGAGAAGTTCATCCACGAATCGCTCATCGACAGCCGGTTCGAGAGCACCATCGAATCGCTCACCCGCGTCGGTGACTACGACGCCGTCGTGCCGAGCGTTGCCGGCCAGGCATGGATCACCGATATGTCCCAGGTCGGAATCGATCCGACCGACCCATTCCCCCTCGGATACACGCTCTCGGACAGCTGGATGCGTTCCGGCGCCACCCGCTGACTCGATCCCCACCACGCAGAAGGACCACGCATGCCGCTCATCCAGATCACCCAGCCACCCGGTTTCGACACCGAACAGAAGCGCGCCACCATCGAAGCGATCACCCGCGCCTACGTCGACGCCACCGGTAAGCCCTCGTCATCGGTATGGGTCACCATCACCGAAGTCCCCCGCGAATCCTGGGGCGTCGCAGGAACACCCCTCGGCTAGCCGAGGATAGCTCGTCACCCGGCCACGACTCGGTCCCGGTGCACCCGTGGTGCACCGGGACCGAGCGCCGGCATCTCCGTGGGTCCTCGGAGGTACGAGCACTCGTTAGGTGAGGTTCTGGGTGTAGAACTCGGTCAGCTTGTCGAACGGGATCATCTCGACCCGGTCGTAGAGATCGACGTGGCCGGCGCCGGGAACGATCACCAGTTCCTTGCGGTCGCCGGCGAGGCGGTAGGCCTCTTCGGTGAACTCGCGGGAATGCGCGTTTTCGCCGGCGATGAACAGCATCGGGCGAGGTGAGATGGTCTCGATGTCGTTGAAAGGGTAGAAGTTCATGAACTTGACGTTGCTCGACAGGGTCGGCTGGGTGGTGGTGTCGGGGCTGCTCCCGCGCGCGGTGCGGTAGAAGTCGTAGAACTCGCGCGCGATCGGGCCGGACTGATCGGTCAGCTGTTCGGGCGTGCCGCCGGTGTATTCGGTGGGACCACCGGCGAATTCGACATCTCGCTGCGCGGCGGCTTGAGCCAGGGCGGCTTGGCGCTGTTCGGGGGTGACCGAGTGGCCCAGCCCGTTGCGGGTGGCACCGCCCATGTCGTACATGCTGACGGTGGCGACGGCCTTGATGCGGGGGTCGATCTTGGCGGCGCTGATGACGAAGCTGCCGCTGCCGCAGATGCCGAGCGCGCCGATGCGTTCGGTGTCGACGAAGGACTGGGTGCGCAGGAAGTCCACGCCGGCGCTGAAGTCCTCGGTGTAGATGTCGGGGGCGACGGCGTTGCGGGGCTCGCCGGCGCTCTCGCCCCAGAACGACAGGTCCAGCGACAGGGTGACGAAACCCTGCTCGGCCATCTTGGTGGCGTAGAGGTTGGCGCTCTGTTCCTTGACCGCGCCCATCGGGTGCCCGACCACCATGGCTGCGGTCTTGGTGTTGCGGTCGAGGTTCTTGGGGACGAACAGATTGCCGGAGACGTCCATCCGGTACTGGTTCTTGAACGTCACCTTCTCCACGGTGACCTGGTCGCTGGTGTAGAAATTGTCGGCGCCGTGGGACAGATCACCGGAGGCCAGGTTCGCGACCGGCGAGGCCGGAGCCGCGGAGGAGGTGGGCGCGTCGGTGGCCGAGCAGGCCGAGGCGGCCAGGACTGCGAGCGTGGCAATACCGGCGCCGACCATCTTCGTCGAGCGCCGAGGGCCCCGCCGTGTGGGACGGGTCGCGTCGGTCGGCACATCGCCGGGGGCATTCGTTACTACTCCACGCATGGTGGTCCTCTTCTGTCGGTGGGGTGGTCAGGCTGCGGTGATGGTGAGGGTGTCGTTGCCGTCGTCTGTGATGGCGTCGAGTCCGGTGTCGATCTCGCCGATCATCACGATCCCGGGATCGGGAATCGTGAAACCGTCCTCGCGGTAGTAGATGGCCAGGTCACTGCTGGGCGCCCAGTAGCCGAGTTGTCCTGCGCGGTAGCTGCTCTGGCCCTGACCGTCGGCGAGCTCGCGAGGCAGCGGCCCGGCCTTCTCGCGACCGCCGAGGTCGTGCAGGGTGATCGTGACCGGCAGCAGGGAGGCGAAGTCTCGTGCCGTGGCGTTGTCGTAGAGTCGTGCGGTCGCCTCCGACGCGCCGATCCTGAGCCGAATCTGCATGAACGGTTCTTTCTGTCCAGGTTGCGCCCTCGCAGGTTGCGTGGCGGATGATGCGGACATCGGACTGTTCGTGGCCGGGTCCGATGTGCTCGCGCAGGCGCACAGCCCGGCGACGGCGGTGACGGCCGTTGTGAGGACGACCAGCCCGGTGATGATGGGGCGCATGCTGTTTCTCCTGTCGATACCGGTGTTCAGCCGCGCTTCAGCTCACCGATGTGGCGACCGGCGGCGTCTCGTCGGTGGGTCGGGGCGGCGGATCGGCGGCACAAGGACGCGACGCCCGGGTGCTCACCAACAGTGCGATCGGAATCAGCGCGGTGGCGGTGATCGCGGCACCGAGGGCCGCCGGTCCAACCACCCCCAGTGACGTCGACAAGGTGGTGGCGGCCAACGCCGATCCGGCGGCGGTGCCGAGGTTGAAGGCCGAGGTCGCCAGCGACGACGCCAGCCGCGAGCCATGTCCGGCGAATCGCATGGTCTGGGCGATCAGCACCGGGTTCGCCCCGAGCCCGGAGGCGCCCAGGAGCACGACCAGACCCACCACGATCGCCGAGTGGCTCGCGGTCGCCGCCAGAACGAGCAGCAGAATCGAGGTCAGTGCTACCGTCGCGGCGATGGTCGCCAGCGGTCGCCGGTCGCCGATCCGACCACCCAGCGCGGTCCCCACCACGGCGCCGACACCGAAGCCGACGAGCACCAGCGGCACCAGCGCGGCGGAGATACCGGCACGGTCGGTCAGCAGCGGACTGATGAAGCTGTAGGCGCCGAGGAACCCGGCCTGAGCCAGCATGATCGCACCCAGCACCGCCCACACCCGCCACGGCCGCACCGCCGAGATCTCCGAGCGCGCCGACACACTCACCGTGTCCCTGCGCACGGTGGCCGGAGCGAACCGGAGAACGGCGACGAGCGCGGGGACGGCCAGCACCGCCAGCATCCAGAACGGGCCACGCCAGCCGGTGAACCGGCCGGCGAAGGTACCCAACGGCACACCGGCGATCACGGCCAGGCTCAATCCGCCCGACATCACCGCCAATGCTCGTGCGCTCGCCCCGGGACCGGCGACGGCGGCCGCGACGACGGCGCCGGTGGCCCAGAACGTGCCCGTCGCCAGCGCGGTGAGTACGCGGGAGGCGGTGACAACGGTGAACGAATCACTGACCGCCGCCACCACGTGCCCGGCGGAGAACACCGCCAGCGCCCCGACCAGTGTGGCTCGGGCGGGCAACCGCAGCGTGGCCAGCGCCATCACCGGTGGGCCGATGATCATGCCGACCGCGAACGCGGTGACCAGCAGCCCGGCCTGGGCGATGTCGACGCCGAGGTCGGCGGCAACGTCGGGCAACAGTCCGGCGACCATGAACTCGGTCGTGCCCATCAGGAAGATCCCGGCCGCCAGCACATACACCAGCACCGGCAGGCCAGTGCTCGGGCTCGGTCGGACAGGCGTTCGCGTGGTCATCGCACCTCGTCGATGTCGAAGGATCTCGGTCGAGCGCCTCTGCGCTCGCAACATCCATGCAACGCGGTCAGCGGCCCGGGTGGGAGGCGAAGATCAGGGGGGTGCCGGCAGCACCCCCCTCACGGCACCTGGCACCGGGCTTCGCGCAGGTCGTAGCCTCGGGGGTATGGAGTCCACCAACCGAGTCGCCGAGATCGGCAACTTCCTGGCGTCGCGGCGGGCCAAGATCACCCCCGACCAGGTCGGGCTGCCGGTCTACGACGCCGCCAAACGACGCGTCCCCGGGCTACGCCGCCAAGAGGTCGCCACCCTGGCCGGGCTCTCGGTCGACTACTACACCCAAATCGAACGCGGCAAGGTCAACGGCATCTCCGAATCGGTCCTCGACGCCATCGCGCGTGCCCTCGAACTCGACGAGGCCGAACGCTCCCACCTGTTCGACCTGCACCGCAGCGCCCTCACCAGCCCGCAACGAGTCCGCTCACGCCGCACCACCAAGGCAGTGCGGCCGATGGTGCAGCGACTCCTCGACGGATACACCGGGCCCGCATTCGTGCGCAACGCCCGCCACGACCTCGTCGCCGCGAACCGGCTGGCCTACGCCTTCTATTCGCCCCTCTATCCGGACCAACTGCACCCCGACCCCAGCAGGGCGGTCAATTTCGTCCGGTTCTGCTTCCTCGACCCCCGTGCCCGCGAGTTCTACCCCGACTGGGACCAGATGGCCGACGGCGCCGTCAACCTGTTGCGCACCGACGCCGGCCGCGACCCCTACGACCGCGGCATCTCCGACCTCGTCGGTGAATTATCCACCCGCAGCGACGAATTCCGTGTCCGCTGGGCCAAGCACAATGTGCGCCTGCACTACACCGGCACCAAGACTTTCCACCACCCCGTCGTCGGTGACATCACCATCGACTACGAAACAATGCCACTACCTGCCGACCCCGGCCTGGTCCTGACCCTCTACAACGCCGAACCCGGCAGCCCGTCCGCCGACGCCATGACCCTGCTCGCCAGCTGGGCCGCCACCAACCTCGCCGCCACCGCATCAGGCGAGCAGCCGACACACACGACCGGCGAGTAGCGGTTCGACGAATCCGCCTTGTCGACGTGACGCATGTGGTGCCGATCGCGATCATCGGCGTCGGCCTCGGGCGCGGCGCAGTAACAGCGAGACGGACTGGGGACGGCCGTGGGAGTTAGCAGTGCCGCGTGTTCAACGGGGGTGAGGGCGCGCTTCGATGGTGTCCTCGTGTCCCAGCACACCAGAACTGCTGTCGCGTAGGCGATTTCTTTCCCCGTGCCGGCTGATGATGCATTCTTGGGTGGTGATGCTCGTCGTTCCGGCATTCACGACGGTGGAGAGGCTATGAATGTTGTGATCGATCAACTGGCTCGCCATCGCAACTTACGTGTCGAGGCTCGAGGACTCGAGCGGCATCGACGTGACTTGCCCCCGATCGTCGCGCCATCGGGAGAATTGCGGTGTTGCCACACCCACTCGCCCGAGAGGTCTTTCCGTGTGCTGACAGTGGGCGCATGTCAGTTCATGACGTGCTCGGTGCGTGTGCGTCAGTCTCGATAGGCGCACGAGACAGCACATCTCGGTGTCGGTTGACCCGAGGGCAACCGACACCGGCGTGTGCATCAGCTCTGGCTCAGCGCTGGTTGCTCCGGGCCTCGGAGCGGCGTTTCGCGTCGCGGCGAATCAATCCGAACAGGCAGATGAGGGCGATCACGGCGAGAACCACGATCATCAGTCCGACTCGCCAGATGTTGTCCACTCGACCGTTGACCAGGGCGACCATCGCCATGGGCGACATGCCGCCGAGGATCGCCGCAGTCTGATATCCCAGCGACGCCCCGGAGTAGCGGGTTTCCGGGGGAAACAGCTCGGCGAACAGTGCAGCCTGCGGCCCGGTCTGGATCGACATTATGGCGCAGGACACGACCACCGCGATGCCGAGGCGGGCGGGGGTCTCGGGGGTGGCCGAGCCGATCAGAGTCCACATCGGAACGGCCCAGATACCCATTCCGGCAATTCCGATGCCGTAGATGAGTTTGCGGCCGAATCGATCCGACAGGTATGCGGTCGTCGGCACGATGGGAATCATCACCAGGGCTGCGAGGAGGATCCACAGCAGTACGTCCGAACGGGCCATTCCCAGCGTGGTGGTGGCGACCTGCACGCTTCCGGTCATCGTGATGTAGAACATCGCGATACCGACGAGGTAGGTGCCACCGGCCATCAGCAGTGTGCCGCCATTGTGGCGAATGACTTCCAGGATCGGCGACCGTCGCTTGGCGGTCGCGGTCGTCAGTTTGGCCTGCGCTTGCTGGAAGTCCGGCGTCTCCTCGAGGTATCGGTGAATTGCGAACCCGACGGCCAGCATCAGCAGGCTGCCCCAGAATGGCACGCGCCATCCCCACGCCATGAACGCATCCGGTGCGAGCGCCCATGTCATGGCCAGAAAGACTCCGTTGCCCAGGACCATCCCGATCGGAATGCCGAGCTGCGCGAAACTGCCGAAGAATCCGCGACGATGAGGCGGGGCGTACTCGGTGACGATGAGCACGGCGCCGCCCCACTGTCCGCCGACGGCGAGACCCTGCAGCAGGCGCAGGCAGATCAGCATTGTCGGCGCCAGCCACACGATGGAGGTGTTGGGTACGAATCCCACCAGGGTGGTCGAGAGCCCCATCAGCAGGATAGACAGGACCAGGATCGGTTTCCTGCCGTACTTGTCACCGAAGTGACCTGCGACGATTCCACCGATCGGTCGTGCGACGAAACCGAGTGCGACGGTGGCGAAGGAGTTCATCGCCGCGACTACTTCGCTGTCGGTGGCGAAGAACGTCTTGTTGAACACGAGCGCCGCTGCGGTCGCGTAGATATAGAAGTCGTACCACTCGAGCGACGTCGACAGCGTCGCTGCGAACGCTGCCTTCCTGACGGCACGGGGCCCGCCGGGAACCGACGGCGTACTGCCGGCCTCGGGAGAGAGCGCGGGCGCATCTCCCGCTGTGACCTTCACGTTCATGCCTTTACCTCCGTAGCGAACAACTGAGTCACAGTTTCCTGTGCCGATACCCCCACGGGATTGCCCGGACCTCAATGCCCGAGCAGATCGTTACGGGGGGGTGGATACCCATCAGGGTGTGCAGCCCTGCAGGTTGGTAAGCGACTTTGGCCCGAGACGCATCGGGCACCAAGAGTGACCCATGCCACATCTGGCGTGACCTACGTTACAGCCCGAAGGTCGGCGCGTCAATACTAAATCAGTTGTCCCCCAGCCCCTTTGATGGCATTGCGCCGCACACAGCACGGCATTCGATGTGGACGCAGGTAGACGCAGTGTCGGCGACCGAATCGAACGCATCGGCGATGCGGATTTCGATTTCAACGTATTCCCCTGTCCGGTTCGACATCTCGAGATACAGGCGTGATCATGTGTAGCGCTCAGCTGCCCTGCCATCGGGCACGGCGTTTCTCGCGAAACGCGAGGAGACCTTCGTGAAAGTCGTTGGAATTACGCACTGTTTCCTCCGCTTCCAAGGTGTGAGCCCAACCTCGATCGTCGTCGCGACGCACGACGGCATCGACCGCGCGCAGGGTGGCCTGGACTGCTGCCGGGGCGTTGGCGGCGATCCGTTCGGCGGTAG
Organism: Rhodococcus sp. NPDC057529; assembly: GCF_042802055.1. Taxonomy (NCBI): domain Bacteria; kingdom Bacillati; phylum Actinomycetota; class Actinomycetes; order Mycobacteriales; family Nocardiaceae; genus Rhodococcus; species Rhodococcus sp. NPDC057529. Next base: position 92,864 of record NZ_JBHVEY010000002.1, on the reverse strand, counting down.
CTGTCGCGGACTGCTCCGCGGTCCCGTCGTCGACGATGTCGTTGACGAATCCGCAGCTGTGGGCCCTGTCCGCGGTAAGCGGCCGGCCGGTGAGGAGCATCTGTTTCGCGATGTTCAGCGGCAGGTGTTGATGGGCGCGGAAGAGGGCGCCGGCGTTGGCGACCACGCCGTGGGTCACCTCGGGCAGGCCGAACCGTGCCGAGCGACCGGCAACGATGATGTCCGCGGCGAGTGCCAGTTCGAGGCCACCGCCGTAGGCAAATCCTTCGACGGCCGCGACGAGAGGTGTGGTTCGAAATCGGCCGACGACGCCATATCTGCCTCCCCGAGGGGTGCGCTCTCCGGGTCCGTCGATCAGGTCCGTCCCGGCGCAGAAGTTTTGCCGGCCACCGCTGAGGACGCCGCACCAGATTTCCGGGTTGTCGTCCAACTCGTTGAATGCGGCATCGAGCGCCGCGGTCATGGCGGCGTCGATGGCGTTGCGTTTGGAAGGGCGATGGAGGCGGATGAGCAGCACTCGACCGCACCGCTCGGTGATCACTCGCGCGGAATCAGCCCCGTCAACGTGTTCGGACATCAGTTGTCGATCCAGTCGACGACGTCGTCGATGGGAGCGCGGGTGGTCCGGTAGCTATTCGAGAGGTGCTCGACGCGGGGAAATCCGAAGGAGATTCCGCACACGATGGTGCGGTCCTGATCGAGGCCGAGCTCACGCCGCAGCACGCTCGGGTACATCGCGAGCGCCGCCTGGGCCACGGTCCCGACCCCGTGCGCGGCGGCGGCGGTGAGGAAGTTGGCCACGTAGCCGCCGCAGTCCACGGCGCCGTAAGGCCCCAGCGCCTCGTCGGAGTGGATGATCGCGACGTGGGGCGCTCCGAAGAACTTGAAGTTTTCCAGCACCTGCTCGTGCTGGCGCGCGCGGTCCCCACGTTCGATTCCCAGGGCGTTGTAGAGCTGGAAGCCGCTTTCACGACGGCGATCGAGGTGAACGCCGCGGTATTCGCGGGGGAAAGGGATGTCGGTCTCCTCGGTGACGCCGGCCGAGGCTGTCGTGTACAGCGCATCGCGGAGCCGTTCGGTCCCTGCACCACGGGTAATGGCCACCTGCCACGACTGGCTGTTGCACCACGATGCCGTCAGCTGGGCGGTCTGCAATATCCGCCGAATGGTGTCCTCGGGTACCGGCTCGGGCGTGAATGCGCGGTAACTGGCCCTGGCCGCGAGAAGGTGTTCGAGCGTGTTTGCCGCATCGGCCGGAAGCTGTGCAGATCGCCGTTCCGCCATGATGTCTCGGGTTTCGGTGCTGACCACGGGAGGCCTTTCTGTTGGGGCCGTGTCGACGACACGGGCGTCCGGGTTGTTCGGTGACAGAGGTCAGGTGGCACCGCAGAGGCGGCACACGCACGGCTCGCGACGCGGCGCCACCAGACGATCAGCGCAGACTCAGCGAGATCTTGCCCGTCGCTGCACGCTCACTGAGCGACTGCAGGGCAGCGGCGGCGTTGTCCAGCGCGTAGAGCGTGGGCTCGGGGACCGTGAGGGCACCGGAGGTCAGGAGCGGCGACAACTCATCCCACTGCCGGGCGAGATATTCGGGATCTTCGCGAATGAATTCGCCCCACCCGACGCCGACCACGGAGATGTTCGCGAGCAGGAGCCTGTTCACCTTGACCGTGGGAATGCTTCCCCCGGTGAAGCCGAGAACGAGGGCACGGCCACCCACAGCCAGGCTACGAAGGCTGTCGGTGAACCGATCCCCACCGACCGGATCGACGACGATGTCCACCCCCCTGCCGCCGGTCAGCTCGAGCACACGATCCTTGAACCCGTCGACCAGAACGGTGTGTGTGGCACCGTTGCCTTTGGCGACAGCTGCCTTCTCTTCACTGCTGACGACGGCGATCGAATCGAGTCCCAAAGCGGCCGTGAGGTGGAGTGCGGCAGTGCCCACTCCGCCGGCCGCCCCGTGCACGAGGACGATCTCACCTCGACGGGCACGGGCGCGTTCGACCAGCGCGAAGTGGACCGTCAGGTGGTTCATGACGAACCCCGACGCCGCGGTGAGCGACACCGTGTCCGGCAGGGGAAACGCATAGCCGACCGGCACCGCCACCGTCTGCTGCCATGAACCCGACAGCGCGAGCACCGCGACACGCTGCCCCTCCGTCAGACCACTGCCGCGCGGGGCGGACCGAACGATGCCGGCGCCCTCGACCCCGAGCACGCAGGGCAGCGCCTGGACCATCTGATAGCTGCCCGTCGTCTGCAACAGGTCGGGGAATGAGACTCCGGCCGCATGCAGGTCCACCACGACCAGATCGCCGACCGGATCTGGATCCGGCAGCTCTGTCACACGAAGTCCGGACGGTCCGATTGATTCGACCAGCTGCACTGCTTTCATTCACTTCTCCGAGTCGAAAGTAGGGGTGGGACAACCAGGCGAGTGACCGCGCGGACATCGACCGTTGGCCACTAAATGCCTTCCTGGCACTCAGTGGCAGGTTAGCACCAAGTGGCATTGAGTGGCTAGGATGCAATGCATGAGTCCCAGTGCTTCCGAGCCGTTACAGCAGCGCATGAAGGACCGCATGCGGTCGGAGGTCGCCGAGACCACGATCGGACTGTTCCTCGACAAGGGCTTCGACGAGACCACCGTCGACGAGATTTGCGATGCCGCCGGGATCTCCCGCAGGACCTTCTTCCGCTACTTCCGCAGCAAGGAGGATGTCGTCGTATCACGGCTGAGCAAGCTCGCCGAGGAGGGTTGCCACTGCTTCGTCGCCTGTCCCATCGATGAAAACCGGTGGACAGCGCTGCGACTGAGCATGACCCCGTTCGAAGAGTGGGCACACGCCAACCCGGCCCGAGCCCTCGCGCTCTACCACCTGGTCGAAGAAGCCCCCTCGCTGCGCGCGAGCTACCTCGACCGCGTCGACCGTTGGCGTGCAAGCCTCGCCACAGTCATCAGCACCAAGTTCGACCTGGATCCCCGAACCGACCTCGATGTCGCCGTCATCGCCGCGGCGAGCGTGGGAGCATATCTGGCCGCGACCCGGGCGTGGGCCCAGTCAGCCGGAACCGACTCCCTGCCAAGCCTGTTCGATCGAGCCTTCAACGCACTTCGACCGGAGGCCCCACCACTCTGGGGCTGATCTTCACGCACACCATCCCAACCAGAGCAGCCGCACGCCGCACTCCCCTCTCGGCAGAGATGGCGCGTGCAGCACAACGGCTTGAAGACAGTGATAGAGCTAGCCCAGGAGCCGGTTGAAGACGTTACGCAGTGCGGCGGCGTGCGGTCGTCGCGATCGCGGCCAAGACCCTGGCGCCGGTCGCCTCACCCAGGCCCGGAAAGCTGGTGATGATTCGGTTGGTGTGACTACTGCCGGCGAATGCCGATCGCGGTACCGGGCCACCGCCATCGGGTTGATGGCATAGGCGTGTCTCCCCGTACCACGCAGCGCCGCGACGAGCAGGCCCCGCGAGGGTCCCGACGGCGGTGCAGAACCAACGGTTCTGAGGTCGACCCGTGATCAGGTACTCATCGTCGAGTGACAAGTGACCAGTCGAGCCGTTCTCTCATTCACTTCACTGCCGCCGCCGTCGTCGCCGATGACTACCCAGGCGAGGCCGTCAGACGCTGGTGCGACTTCGCTGGATGAGCGTCGACCCTGGACCTCAGTGGTTTGCCGGCCTTGGCCACCCGACGTCCCGCAACCGTCAGCATCGGTCGTGGAATCCCGATCCCCATTACCGGCACCCCGGTGAGGTAGTTCTCCTTGAACAGAAACATCGAGGCGTCGGCCACTTCGTCGTGGGTGAGCGCCGAGGCCACCCACCCGACCTCCGCTCCGATGGCATCCGCGTCCAGAATCGGGCTGCGATAGCCCTCCGTCGTCTTCGCGAGAAGCCAACGCAGAACAGCGTCACGAACCGCCCACTGACGATCGGTGGCTGCACTCACATTTCAGTCCTCCAGATAGATGCCATTAACGCTGCCCTGCACCATAGCCATCGGCAGGAAATAAGCAAGCTCCGTGAAATTTACTGCGCGCCTTGCACCTCGGAAGCTCTGACCGTCATTGCAGGACGACCGGGTGCACGGTGCCGAGACGCACAGCGTCTCCGATCGGAGGTACAACCCGGTGACGTTGTTCCAAACCGGCCCCGTCCTCACGACCCGCCCGTACATGAGTCGCATCGTATCGGCCGCTGAACTGGACTTATTTCTTTTGTTGGGTATGGTCGAGGTCAGTTCGCGGTTGCCGATTCGGAAAGGACCGACAATGGCTGACAAGTCCGCCGTCAAGAGTTCGAAACAGTCTGCACGTGCTCTCAAGGAGCGCCGGGCGGAGAAGCGGGAGAAGGCCCTCGATTCGGCCCAATTCATCCGAAAGCGCAAGAGCTGACGGATAACTGACAACAACTGTTTCAGTTCGCCCTGTGTGTGACCACCTGATCGGGGGGCCAACTTCCGGCCTCTGGCATCTCGTCCCGGCCTCTCCCGGCCGGGACGATATGTTTCCCAAAGAAGTCCGGCTGAGCGAGACAAGGGCGACTCACCCAACATCCGGCGAGATCACTGTTTCCTGTGCCGGGCCCGCCGCATCGATCGGCAAGTCCGTCGGCCTTTGAGGTCGGTCGGGTGCAGCCACCAGGACGCCACACCCCACGGGTCGTCCTTCGCGCCGAGGACCCGGTTGATCTCGGCGACGATCGGGCGGACCTGCCGACGTTGACTGTTCCTCTCTCACAAGCAAACTACGATTCGATACCGCTGCCGGCGTTCAGAGTGGACGTGGCCTCGCGCAGCAACCCGGTGACTGCTGCCACCAAATTGTCGGCGATCTTCCCTCGGGGGTAACTCCGGAGAACGATCCGGCGGGTACCGAGCCCGGGCACGTCGATGACATCGACTCCCTCGCGCAGCATCCCCCGCAGCGCGAGCGATGGCAGCACCGTCATCCCCTCCCCGGCGGCCACCAGCGCCAGCGCGGTCTGCGTGCCGAAGTAGCGGTGCACAATCTGTTTGTTGCTCCCGGAGATCCGTCGCAGTCTCCGTGCGGGGTACGCTGTTGCCGCTTCGGGCTCACCAAGCCACGGCAGCGGGGTGTGTTCGAGGTCGGTGATGTCGGTGATCAGCGTCCCCGCCGGAACGACCAGTTTCCAGGGCTCATCGAGAAGGGGAACCTCGGCGATCCCGGCCGGTGGGGCGGTCTCGGCTGCTCCGGCGTCGAGTTCCACTATCGCGGCATCGAACTCGCCCTCCTTGAGTGAACGCAGATGCGGGTCCAGTTCGGTCTCCACCAGTTCGAACACCACCCCGGGCAGAGCGCGGCGCCACTGCGGGAGAGCGGGGGCGATCACGACCGACAGGAAGCTCTGAAAGCCCGCGATGCGCATCCTCCCGTGCAACTCCGCCGGGCCCTGCTGCAGCCGGGACCGTACCCCCGCCAGGGTTCGCTCGACCTCTTGCCCGGCTTCGGCGAGCAACGTTCCCTCCGCGGTCAACACCGAGCCCTGCGAGGTGCGCGTCATCAACACCTGCCCGGTTTCGCGTTCGAGCCGCGCGATCTGCTGCGACACCGCCGAGGGGGTCATATGCAGCTGATCCGCAGCCGCCAAGATCCCACCCGCCCGCGCCACAGCCAACAGGTAACGCAACCGTCGCGGATCGATCTCCATTCACAAATACTAAACCCCGGGTACAGATTCTTTCACTTGTCCTGAACACCTGAGTCGCCTCATACTTCGGTACGAACATCATGAGAGGGGGAGGAACCCGTGGCCCTGCAATCCCGTACACGACGAACCGATCGGCGCGCGGAGACGACGGTGCGGGCGAAGACTGCGCTTCGTCACCACCCCGCCGCGTTCTGGCTCTTCGGACTCGCCTCGGCGATCGCGTACGGGCTCACGCCGACGGCCGCCGCGATCGGCTACGCGGGCGGCGTCTCCCCCGCCGTCCTGGTCTGCCTCCGCAGTCTCGTCGGTGCCGTTCTACTGCTCGGGTTCGCTTGGGCGACCGGACGACTGCGCCGGGTGCCGCTGCGCCCGGCACTCGGACTGTCGCTGGTGTGCGGTCCGCTCTTCGGTCTGCAGTTGCTGTGCTTCTTCGCCGCCGTGCGCATCACCGGCGCACAGGTCGCCGTCGTCCTCGTCCACGTCTACCCGCTGGTCGTTCTCATGCTGCTGTGGCTCGGCGTCGGCAGCCGAGTCCACCGCGGCCAGCTGCTGCTCGCCGTCCTGATGACCGGCGGGATCGCGCTGGTGGCCGGCAGCGGCGCCACCGCCGTCGCACCGCTCGGAGCCGTGTCCGCGTTGCTCTGCGCGGTCGGGTACGCCCTCTATCTCGTCGTAGGGGAACGCTGGGTGCGGCAGACCAGCGCCCTCACCGCAGGCGGTCTCGCGGCCCTCGGCGCCGGTGTCACCAGCGGCGGCATCGCCCTGATCGGACGCGACAGCTGGTCGTTCGCCCCCACCGGGTGGGCCTCGATTCTGGTCCAGGGACTGGTGCTCATGCCGGTCGGAATCGCCGGTTCGTTCCTCGCGGTACGCGCTCTGGGGTCGGGCCCGGTGAGCCTGCTCGGCCTCCTCGAGCCGGTGGTCGGGGTCCTTGCCGCGCAGCTGTTCCTGGGAGAAAACCTGTCCGCGCCGCAATGGGCGGGCATGACCGTCGTGCTCGTCACCTCGGCGACGCTGCCCTGGGCCGGTGCCCGCCGCCCGGCACGGACCACCCCGGCGACAACTCCGGATTCAGGAGCGCGCTCGGCACCAAACCCGGAACCGGCGCAGGAGCAACGCTGCGCCACCGGCGCCGACGCCCGGACACACCCCCGTACCGCTGGACGCCGAAGCCGAAGCGCCGGCCGGGGTTCCGGCGCCGCCGCACGCACCTGCACCGGGCCCGGCACAACACCGACTACACCGGGAACCGGGGACGCGAGCGGCACTTCCGACGCCACCCGCCGCCTCACCGGAACCGGTAGCTTGCCCGACCGCCGGTCGCCGGCACCCCAATAGTTCCTTATCCGACGAAATCGACCGCAGACCCCGCTCGACGTCGCCGGTCAACGCCACGCACACCGGCTCCGAGTTCGTGGGTACGCGGCCAGAACGGTCCCGGGTGGGTCCGCTCGACGAGGTCGCGCATCTCCGGCACATTGTCCGCGCCGAGTTCGATCACACCCGACTCTGCCGGACAACCCTCGGCGCGCGCATTGTCCGGCCAGATCGTCTGACGGCCGTCCAGGACGAACACCGGTTCCCAGTCCGGTGGCGGCGTCGCAGCGCAGCTGAACAAATCGGCGAGCTCGCCCGGGCCCAGTAACCGAGCCAGGTCGGCCCACACCTGCGGTTCGCACTGGCGTACATCGTCGCATCCCACGGAAAGGGCAGGCAAAGTCAGGTCTTTCGATCGGGACTGTTAGGAGTCACGATCCATATGCCCGCACATCCGGACCGTCACCGATCCCGACATCGACGACGTGCACCGGCGCGTCCTAGTCACCAATGAGGTCGCGAAGATCGTTCCGGCCGCGGGCGCTCACCGCGGACCCGCCGAATCGCTACGGAAATGCGAACTGTTGGTGGAGGGAACCGCGCTGCCTGTGCGCCGGCCGACCGCTTCGGTGACGCCGATCGACACGTAAAGCCGTTCGCCATCCCGGTGAGCGGGCGTGGCGAACGGCTTGTGTGACACTGCCGGTCAGGCGGCGGGTTCGGTGGTGGTCTGGAATCCGACGGCCAACGCGTGGGTGTGTTCGACGACCGGCGGTTCCGCGAAGTGTTCGCCGACCAGACCGCGCCACTTCTGGAAGTCCTCGGATTCGCGGAAGCGGACGGTGTGGTCTTCGATGGTGTTCCACTCGACGATCAATCGATAGCGTTGGGGAAGCTCGACGGAGTGTTGCACCTGCATGCTGCGGCATCCGTGGGCGCGGTGGAACAGTGGGACTGCCTCGGCGAGTGCCGATTCGAATGCTTCGTTGTGGCCGTCGAGGATCTCGAGCTGGGCGATCTCCCAGACCATGGTGCCTCCTTTCCAGGGGTTGGGGCGGTCAAGCGATGTTGGTGCCGTGTTCCTCGTCGATGCGTGTGGTCACGCCGGTGGCGAGGATGGTGCGGTTCGCGTCGATGGACGCGTAGGTCCAGAAGATGTGCAGTTCGTCCGTCTCGGAGGTGTTGTGGAAGAAGTGCGGGATGCCGGCGGGGATGAAGGAGTTGTCGCCGACGGTGACCGGGTATTCGACACCGTCGATGTGTGCGACGGCGGAGCCCTTGATGATGAGCACGCTTTCGTCGCAGTTGTGGATGTGTTCGGGGATGGCGGCGCCGGGGCCGAACATGGTGATGCCGTTGAGGAAGTCTTTCGCGCCGACCTGCTGGGAGACCAGCGGGATGGTGCGAGCGCCGCCGCCGCGCTGGCGCGGGGTGATCTCGGAGGCGCGCAGCACCACGGCGGGTCGGCCGTCGTCGCCGGCCGAGGCGGTCACGTGGTGTCCGGGAGTGATGGCGGTGTTGGTCATGGAAGTGATCCTTCGTGTCGTGCGGGAGGTGATTACTCGGAGACGGGTGCCTGAGAACCGGGTTCCTTCATCGCCCACCAGGTGCGGACGTTGACGAATTCGCGGATGCCGGCGGAGGCGAGTTCGCGGCCGTAGCCGGAACGTTTGCTCCCCCCGAATGGCATCCGGGCGTCGGAGGCGACCACGGAGTTGATGAAGCAGGCTCCGGATTCGATGCGTTTGCCGACCGCGACGGCAGCGTCGAGGTCGGTGCCCCAGACGCTGGCGCCGAGCCCGAATCGGGTGTCGTTGGCGACGGCGACGGCCTCGTCCGGTCCGTCGACGGTGATGACGGTGGCGACGGGTCCGAACGTTTCCTCCTCGTAGACCGACATTCCCTTGTGGACGTCGGCGAGCACGGTGGGGGCGTAGAAGAATCCCGCGGTGTCGTCGAGGGGATGACCGCCGTGCAGCAGCGTGGCACCCTGCTGCACCGCCGCCTGCACCTGCCGATCGATGCCGTCCATCAGATCCTTCCGGGCCATCGGTCCGACGTCGGTGCCGTCGGCCTCGGGATCACCGACCTGCAGCCGACCGACGTTCTCGAGAAGCAGCCGCGTGAATTCTTCGGCGACGGAGGCGTCGACGATGAACCGCTTGGGAGAGATGCAGCTCTGCCCGTTGTTGAGGAAACGTCCCCGCGCGGCGAGGGCGGCGACCTTGGGAAGGTCGGCGTCGGCGAGGACGACGAACGGGTCGGAGCCGCCGAGTTCGAGGACGGACTTCTTGATCTCCCGGCCGGCGATGGAGCCGACGGCGCTGCCGGCACGTTCACTGCCGGTGATCGTCACCGCACCGATTCGCGGGTCGGCGATGAGGCGTTCGGTGGTGGCCGGCACATCCGGTTCGGCGACGAGCAGCGCGGTGAACAGTCCCTCGGGCAGGCCGGCGGCGAGCAGAATCTTCTCGCTTTCGATTGCCGATCCGGTGGTGTTCGGGGAGTGCTTGAGCAGGGCGGCGTTTCCGGCCATCAGCGCGGGCGCGGCGAAGCGGAACACCTGCCAGAGCGGGAAGTTCCACGGCATGATCGCCAGCACGATCCCGACGGGCTCGTAGGAAACCCAGCTGTCGTCGGCCGAGGTGGCGTAGGTTTCGTCGGCCAAGAACGCTGCCGCGTTGTCGGCGTAGTATTCGAGCCCGACCGCGCACTTTTCGACCTCGGCGCGGGACTCGACGAGCGGTTTGCCCATCTCCCGGGTCACCAGCAGCGCCAGGGAGTCCTGGCGGTTGCGCAGTTCGGCGGCGGCCGATCGCAGGATCTGTCCGCGGGCGGCGAAGTCGAGCTGCGCCCACTTCTCCTGCGCGGCAGCGGCGGTGTCGAGAACCTCGTCGATCTTGCTGTCCGACATGGTCGGATACGTCTCGAGGGGTTCGCCGGTGGCGGGGTTGACGGTGGTGATCGATGCAGTCATGGGGTCCTCTTGCGGGTGTCCGCGGAAAGTGGGGGCTGGGGTCAGCGGAGTTCGTTCATCGCGGACAGGACCGCGGCGGTGAACTCGTCGGTGCCGAGGGAGCCGCCGATGTCGCGGGTGCGGGTGTCGGGGTTGTCGAGCACACGGTCGATCGCGCGCATGACGAGCTGTCCGCCTTCGATCAGGGCGGGGTCGTTCTTGCGCTGTCCGATCCAGTCGAGCAGCATCGCGGCGGAGATGATCAGCGACGTCGGGTTGGCGACGCCCTGACCGGCGATGTCGGGGGCGGACCCGTGCTGGGCCTGGGCGACGCAGATGTCGTTGCCGGCGTTGATCGCACCGCCGAGGCCGAGGCTGCCGGTCAGTTCGGAGGCTTCGTCGCTGAGGATGTCGCCGAACATGTTGGTGGTGACGATGACGTCGAACCGGGAGGGCTTGCGGATGAGCAGGGCGGCGGTGGCGTCGACGATCAGTTCCTCGAGTTCGATCTCGGGGTATTCGGCGGCGACCTTGCGGACCTCACGCAGGAACAGCCCGTCCGAGAGTTTGACGACGTTCGCCTTGTGGACGGCGGTGACCTTCTTCCGGCGGCCCTTCGCGAGTTCGAACGCGGCGCGGGCAACCCGCTCGCAGGCGGCGGCCGTGATCTTGCGGATCGACAGGGCGATGCTCTCGTCGGGCATGAATTCGCCTGTGCCGGCGAACATGTTGCGGTCGGAGTAGAAGCCCTCGGTGTTCTCCCGGACAATGACCAGGTCCATCTGCTCGCGCAGGATGCTCAGCCCCTCGCGGGAGCGGCACGGGCGGACGTTGGCGAACAGTTCGAACTTGGTGCGCAGCTCGGCGGACGGGTTGATGCCGCCTTCCGACCGCGGCGGGTAGTCGTAGTGCGAGACCGGCCCGAGGACGACGCCGTCGACCTCCGGGATGCGGGCCATGGTGGCGTCGGTGAGGGTGGTGCCCTTCTCCGCCAGGCTCTTCAGTCCGATGTCGTGGATCTCGAATTCCAGATCCAGGCCGAGGGCGCGGTCGGCGGCCTCGAGGACCTGCAGGGTGCGGGGGGTGATTTCGGGGCCGATGCCGTCGCCGGGCAGAACGAGGATCTTGGTGCTCATGGGAATGTCCTTTTTCGGTGGGAGTGGTGGAGAGGGTGTTACTTACATGCCCCACACGGCGGCGAGGGCGAGGATTCCGGCGACGGTGATACCGCCGCCGATGCGAGTGGCGATCTGCGCGAACGGCATCAGCCGCATGCGATCGCTGGCGGTCAGGATGGCGATGTCACCGGCGCCGCCCATACCGGAGTGGGTGGAGGTGATGATGGCGCCCTCGACCGGGTGGATGCGCACGAGCTTGGAGGTGAAGAATCCGGTGACGACCAGGGCGGTGACCGTGGCGACGATGGTGATCAGGTTGCGGGGCGCGAAACCTTCGATCAGCTTCTCCCACGGCGTGAGGACGAGTCCGAAGGCGAAGAGCATCGGGAACGCCATGGCGGTGAGGAAGAAGGTGTAGACGATCTTCGAGCCGGCTTGGATGCGCGGGGTGACGCCGTGGGCGAGCTTGAGCAGGACCGCGAGGAAGAGCATCGTCACCGGGCCCGGCAGACCGAGCACCTCGTGTGCCATCTGCCCGGCCAGGTACAGGGTGACGGCCACGATCATGGCGGCGGCGATGTTCTGGACGCTGAACAGGTTGGACTGGTCCTTGGTGTCCTCGGCCTCGAGGAGGTCGTCGTTGACGCCGGGCTGCAGGCGGCCGAAACCGGTCAGGTGCGGGCGCTTCTTGCCGAGGTAGCTGAGTAGACCGGACAGGATGATGGCGGTGAGGTTGCCGACGAGGATGGCGGGCATGACCTTCGCCAGCAGTTCGCCCTGCTCGCCGAAGCCGACCTGGGCGTAGCCGAGGGTCAGCGGGACCGCACCCTCACCGACGCCGCCGGCCATGATGGGGGCCACGATGAAGTAGAGGGTGTCCCGGAAACCGATCCCGACGAGGGAACCGACTGCGGTGCCGACGATTCCGGCGACGACCGACCCCGCCGCGAGTGGGACGAAGATCTTCACGAAGCCCTTGATCAGGACCGTGCGGTCCATGCTCAGGATGCTGCCGACGATCACCCCGGCGATGAACAGGTACAGGATGTTCGTGGATTTGAAGAAGTCGCTGACGATGTCGACGTTGGACGCCGGGATCCAGCCCTTGTAGTTCAGGTAGGACGGCACGAACGTGACCACGACCGCGGCACCGCCGATGTTGCGGATCACCGGGGCGCGTTTGCCGATCTCGCCGAGGGTGAACGCGAAGACGGCCATCACGGCGATCACCATCGTGATGTCGCTCTTGACGACGTCCATCGCGGTGAACCCGATCAGCAACCCGACCAGCAGGATGTAGATCGGAATAGGGATGATCCCGATGTCGCGGTCCATCAGGGCCCACCAGCGGGCGCGCCAGGGATGCCCGGACAGTTCCTGCGGGTCGGCGCCGCGGGGCGCCTTCGTGTGTGTTGCCATGGTCGGTCCTTTGACGGGGCAGTGACGCCCGTGATTTCAGGGGAAGGTGAGGTCAGAAGCCGAACAGAGCGGCCGGGTTGTCGACGAGAATGCGGTGGGCGTTCTCGTCGGATCCGGCGGCGCGGCGGATCGCGGCCAGCACGGATACATCGTCGACGTCGAAGAACGGGTCGATCGCGTCCTGCGTCCGGGTGATTTCCTTGGGGAGGCGACCGGTGTGCGGCCAGTCCGAGGCCCACAGCAGGCGATCGACATTCGCCCGGACGAGGCGGCGGGACAGGGCTTCCACATCACCCGAGGCGGGTCGGTTCGGCAGCCGGTACGGCGCGGACATCTTCAACCAGACGTGCCCTGCGCGGAGAATCTCGGTCAGTTCGGAGAGCCCGGGCGCGGCATTTCCGGCGGCGGGGTCGACACCGGCGTAATGGTCGAGAACCACCGGCACCGGCGAGGATTCGATGATGCCGCGGTGAGCGAGGACGAACGGCATGCCCGCGTAGATCTCGACGGCCAGCCCGAACGGGGCTGCCCGGTCGATGCACGCGGCGAGGGCACTGCCGTCGTCACCGTGGACGGCGACGTTCACGCGCAGGCCGCGCACGCCGTGGTCTCGCAGAGATCCGAGTTCGGCATCGGATGTGCGAGCGGTGTCGATGACCGCGATACCGCGGGCGACGCCCGGGCCCAGCTTGCCGAGGCCGTCGACGAGCGCCGAGTTGTCGGTGCCGTAGACGCTCGGCTGCACGAGCACCACACGCCCGACCCCGGTCTTCTGCATGAAGGTCTCGAGGTCGGTGACCGTCGCCGGCGCCGGTGTGTACGTCCGGTCGTCCGCATACGGGAAACGCTCGGGATCGAGTACGTGGACGTGGGAGTCGCAGATCGTGGGCGCATCGGCGGGGATGTTCGTGCTGCCTGACATTGCTGGTCCTCTTCGGTGAGTCGCGACACCAGAACTCTTCGGTGTGCTCCACCACACTAAGCCCTCTGCTGGTTTTTTACAACCACTTAATACCAACAACTTCGGGCGCGACCCGCCGCAAGCGTCTGACATGCAGAAATACGCGAAAGGACTGAGCGACCACAGCCCCGAGAAGAGCGGTCAGTGCGCGGTCTTCTCCACGCTGACGGTGGCGAGGTGGCGGTACATGAGCGAGCTCGCGCGGGCGTTGTCGCCGTCGAGCAGGAGGTTGGCGATCTGCACGTGCTCCCGACAGCGGATGATGGCCTTCTCGCGCTGCAGCGACTTCCGGTATTCGATGAGCCGGCGCGTCTTGTCGATGCGTTGCAGCGCGTCCACGAAGTAGGCGTTGTGGCTGCAGCCGATGATGACCTCGTGGTGATGGGAGTTCAGGTCGAACAGTTCGGCGTTCGAGACCGTCCAGATATCGCCGTCGACGAGCCGTTGCTGGGCGTCGCGAGACGCCTCGAGCGCGGCCCGGTCGAGTTCGAAGGTGGTTTCCAGGATGGCGGCCGGCTCGATGACCAGCCTGAAGTGGTAGCTGTCCTCGTACATCTTCAGCGAGGTCAGCATCGGCAGGAACTCCCAGCCGTAGCCGGGGAGGCGGTCGATCCACCCCTCCTTGGTCATCCGGCGCAGCAGTTCGGCCAGTTCGGAGCGGGTGAGGTCGTAGCGGCGGGCGAGTTCGTTCTCGGTGATCTTGTCGGGCAGCTCATTGTTGAGCCGGTCCTCGGCGACCCGCAGGTAGACCTCCTCGCGGTGGCCTGAATCGGCGACGGCCGGAGCCGACAGCGCATCACCGGACTTGAGGACGACGAATCCGCCTCGTTCGGCCGGCCCGACCACCCCGTCCTGCTCGAGAAGTCGCAGCGCACCCCGGATCGGAGACCGCGAGACGCGCAGGTCGTCGGCCAGCCGGCGTTCGACCAATCGGGTTCCGGGTTCGTGCCCGTTCGCCCGGATGTACTCGACGATCTGCACGGCGATCTGGTTCACCAAGGGTGTTGCGGTCATCGTCACGTCCTGCCGCCTCTCGGAGTCGGTCAATTTTATCCACGAAAGAGGCACACCCCGGCAAACCTTGGTGCACCCCCAACCCTGTTGGTATTAAGGCATTGCGAAAAACCTTACCTGGCGCTAGTGTTCCACCTCACACCCGCCGCTCCCCACCACACGGCGGGCGGATCGAACTACCGGTATCGGCGCTCTCCGCCGTCGGCGGAGACGATGACCCCATCCGAGGAGACCATCACATGACACACGAGCAGGGTGACCTGCGGCGCAGCGCACCGTGGACCTCGCGGAGGCGGGTGCGCCGCGGACTCGGTGCCTTCGCCGCTGCGGCGGTGACCGCGGGCGCACTCACCGCGTGCGGGGTGGGCCGGGACTACAGCGACTACCAGGTGGCGCTGCCGGACTACTACCCGAGCGACTACGCATCGTCCGTCGTCGAGGCCTCCAAAAACGAAGGCGGTGCTCTCACGATCTACTCGAGCACCGACCAGCAGAGTTGGGCGCCGATCTTCAAGGCATTCCAGAAGAAGTACCCGTGGGTGGACCGCATCAACGCCACCAACCTCGACAGCGACGAAGTCTTCCAGCGGGTGCTCAGCGAGCAGGCGATCGGGCAGACGTCGGCCGACGTCATCGTCACCGGGGCCGCCGACGCGTGGGCGGACTTCGTCGAACGCCCCGGAACGGTGGCCCCGTACCAGTCGCCGGAGAAGGAACATCTGCCCGACTTCGCCGAGGCCCTGCCCTCGGTGTATTCGCTGTCGGTGGACCCGATCTCGATGATCTACAACACCGCGCTACTCGACGAGCAGGACCGGCCGACCGGAATTGCCGATCTCGCCGAGAAGGTGACGGCGAACCCGGATCGATTCGACGGTGCCGTCACCGTCCGAAACCCGAAGGGCGCCTTCGGATTCACCGTGACCCGGGCGTTCGTCGAGAACGATCCGGCGGCCTGGGACGCCCTCGCTCAGATCCTGCCCTACAGCAAGAACGAGACCTCCACCGGATCGCAGGTGGAAAAGGTCACCGCCGGTGAGTATTCCGTCGGGTTCTTCATGGGATCGCCGGCCCTGACCGCGGAGCAGCGCACCGGCGGATTGATCAAGGCAGTCTTCCCCGAGGACGGCACACCGCTGCTGCGCCGCGGAATGTCGATGTTGCAGGGTGCCCCGCACCCGGCGACGGCAAAGCTGTTCACCGACTTCGTGTTGTCCGCGGACGGGCAGGCCGCCGTCGCCGAGGGCGGACTGACCGCCTACCGCGACGGAGTGGAGCGCGTCGACGGCGGTGTGCCCACGTACCGCGACGTCATCGCCTCGGTGGGCGAGAAGAACACGATCCTCATCCCGTACACCAAAGCATCCGACGAGGAAATCCAACAGTTCTCGGACCGTTGGTCTTCGTTGCAAGCCGGCTGAGCCGAGATAGCGACATCACACCATGACACTGACGACACCTCCCGACACGCGGCCCACCGAATCCTTCGTCCCTCTACGCCCGGGTGAACTCGGAAGCCCGCGCTACCGCAAGTTCCGCAACATCGGCCGCGACACGCTCATCCAGTACGCCGTGCTGCTGATTCTCGCCGCCCTCGTCCTCGCACCGGTCGTGCCGACCCTCTACCAGTCGTTCATCGACCGCCCGCTCTACGAGAGCGGCGGCATCTTCAGCCTCGACAACTACGGCCGCCTGTTCACCGAGGCCGGGTTCGGCGACGTCATCGTCAACACGGTGCTGTTCGCGGGCCTGACCACGATCCTGGCACAGCTGTTCGCCGTCCCGATGGCCATCGTGATCACCCGCACCAAACTGCCCTTCGGCAACTTCATCGCCGGATCGATGCGCTGGCCCTTCTACATCTCCTCACTGCTGCTCGGCTTCGGGTGGATCATCCTCTACGGGCCCGCCGGATTCTTCAGCGTCCAGTTCCGCGAGTTCTTCGGGTTCGTTCCGTGGAACCTGTATTCGATCCCTGGGATGGCACTCACCGAAGCGGTGGCCCTGGCCCCGATCGCCTTCACCTTCTGTGTCGGCGCGCTGCGCCAGGCGGACGCCTCTCTCGAATCCGCGGCACAGGTCTGCGGCGCCGGACCGGTGCGCATCCTCCGGTCGGTCGTCGTTCCGATGCTGCGGCCGCCGATCGTCTACAGCTCGGTGCTGATCGTGAGTATGTCGCTCGAAACGCTGTCGGTGCCATTGCTTTACGGACAGCCTTCGGACATCACGGTCTTCTCGACGTTCCTCTACACCAACGGCCTGCAGGCCATCGATCCCGACTACGGCGTCCTCGGCGCCGCCTCGGTTCTGATCCTCGTCGTGACCGTCGGGATGGTCGCGATGCAGGCGAAACTGCTGAAGAACTCCAAGAGGTTCGTCTCCGTTCGCGGGAAGGCCACCCGCCCCCGCCAGTTCGACCTCGGGTGGATCAAGTGGATCTCGGCCGCGTTCATCGCCGTCTACCTGATCTTCGGTGCGCTCCTGCCCATCGCGACGCTGGTGTTCCGCTCGTTCACCTTGGTGCTGACCCCGCTGAAGTCGCCGTTCTCGACACTCACCTTCGCGAACTACGTTCCGATCTTCAGCTACCGCTCCTATTACATGTCCATCGTCAACAGTGTGATCATCGCGATCGTCGGTGCGGTCGTCGTCGGCGTGCTCGCCACCCTCGCGGTTCTCGTCGCTCGCCGGTCGACCATGAAGGGCGGCAAGCTCGTCGAGTACCTCGCCCTCGCCCCGCAGGCGATGCCCGGACTGATCGTCGGTATCGGATTCTTCTGGGCGCTGGCCTTCTCCCCCGGTTTCGTCTCCACCCTGCTGACCGGCACGATCTGGATCCTGGTCATCGCGTTCGGCATGCGGGCGCTGCCCACCGCCTACGGCAACATCTCGCCGCTGCTGATGCAGATCGGCGAGGAACTCGACAACGCGGCCCGCGTCAGCGGCGCAGACTGGTTCAAGACGTTCACCCGGGTGCTGGGCAAACTCATCGTTCCCGCGTTCGCCGGCGCCCTGATCCTCGTCTTCGTGACGATGATCAAGGAATACTCACCCGCCGTCTTCCTGGCGAACTCCGAGTCCAGCGTCATCGGCACCACCGCACTCCAGTTGTGGGCCGAAGGAAACGCCGGATCCGTCGCGGCACTCGCCACCGTCCAGATCGCCATCACCGTCCTCTTCGTCACCGTCGCCACCAAACTCCTGAAGGGCCACTCCGATGCCTGAACTCACCGTCACCAATGTCAACAAGACCTTCAACGGGTCCCAG
Source organism: Rhodococcus sp. NPDC057529 (assembly GCF_042802055.1). Taxonomy (NCBI): domain Bacteria; kingdom Bacillati; phylum Actinomycetota; class Actinomycetes; order Mycobacteriales; family Nocardiaceae; genus Rhodococcus; species Rhodococcus sp. NPDC057529. The sequence continues at coordinate 75,126 of NZ_JBHVEY010000002.1, read as the reverse complement.
GTTCTGCACGACATCAACTTCACCGTCCACGACGGCGAGTTCTTCACCCTCCTCGGCCCCAGCGGGTGCGGTAAATCCACCACCCTCTCGTGCATCGCCGGACTCGACCGCCCCGACACCGGCTCCATCGAACTCGACGACGTCGTGTTCTTCAGCGGACGCAACGGCACCTTCATTCCACCCGAGGGCCGCAACCTCGGCATGGTGTTCCAGTCGTATGCGCTGTGGCCGCACATGAGCATCGCCGACAACCTCGCGCTGCCGCTGTCACTGCGCAAGGTGCCCAAAGCCCGGCGCGACGATCTGATCGACGACGCACTCGACAAGGTCGACCTGCTGCACCTGCGCGGCCGCTACCCGCACGAGATGTCCGGTGGCCAGCAGCAGCGGGTCGCCCTCGCCCGGGCCCTGGTCTACTCGCCCCGCGTCCTTCTCCTCGACGAGCCCCTGTCGAACCTCGACGCGAAACTGCGCGAGCAGGCCCGCGCGTGGCTCAAGGGACTGCAGGCCTCGGTCGGCATCACCACCATCTACGTCACCCACGACCAGGAGGAAGCGCTGGCGATGAGCGACCGGATCGCCGTGATGGCGGCCGGCCGGATGGTGCAGATCGCCGCACCCACCGAAATCTACGACCGTCCCGCCGCCCGCGAGGTCGCCGCGTTCGTCGGCAGCTGCAGCTTCCTCGACGGCCGCGTCGTCCGGGCCGACGCCACCGAAACCCATGTCGAACTCGGATCCGGTCAGATCGTCCACGCCGCCGGAACATTCGACGTCCGCGCCGGCGACCCCGTCACCGTCGCCGTCCGTCCGGAACGGGTCACGATCACCACCCCCGGACACGCGGTCTCCTCGGGCACGAACCTCATCCGGGCCCACGTCGACTCCTCGTCGTACGTCGGCGCCCGCTACGAATACCTGCTGTCGATCGGCGGCGACCAGATCGCCGCCAACTGCCTCACCCCGAACCACCGCGGTGACGTGGACCTCGCGATCGACCCGGAGAACCTCTTCCTCTACCCGCAGAAGACTCTCGTCGCCGCCTGAGCACCGGATCCGCTCTTCGATGCTTCCGGGATCGCCGCCGCGCGCTGGACCTGTGCGGCGGCGATCGCGCGGATGCGTCCGGCCGGACCGCGGCTGGTGCTCAGCCTCGCCGGGCCGACAGACTTGGGGGTCCCGGTGACGTCAGGGTTCGTTGGATCGTGGCGCTGCCCGCTTTGAGCAGTTTCGCGATGTCTTCGATGTGCGTGATGAGCCGGGAAGTGGGACCGGAGATGTTGATGACGGAGGTGATCGTGTCGTTGCGATCCCGCACCGGTGTGCTGACCGACGTCAATCCGATCTCGACCTCCTCGCTGGCGACGGAATATCCCTGTGCTCGTTCACTTTTCAGGCGTTCGAGGAGTTCGCCCAGATCAGCCGGAGCGGCGAGCGTCGAAATGGGAGTGAGCAAATCCTCGGCGGTGAGCGCCTCGACGAGTTCGTCGCCGCTGTCGAAGAGCAGTGCCCGTCCGGAGGCGGTGCAGTGCATCGGGGAGCTGCGCCCGACCCACCCGCCGGCCCGCAGCGACTGGTGGGATTCCTCCCGGAGCACGGTCAGGGACCGGTTGCCCTGTTGCACCGACAGCAACGCCACCTCCCCGACCCGGGAGACGAGGGTTTGCAGGACCGGCCGCGCCGCCCGCAGCAGCGGGGTGTCGCCGGCGCCGGTGGCCAGAACCAGCAGCGACCATCCGAGCCGGTAGCGGCGGGTGTCGGGAACCTGCTCGACCAACCCGCCACGCTCGAGTGCCTTGAGCATGCGCGAGACCTGGCTGCGCTCGCGGCCGACCGCGCGAGCCAGGTCGCTGACGGAATGTTCACCGTAGGCATTGCCGCCGCGCCCGAACGCGCGCAGCAGCGCGGCCACCCGTTCCGCACTCGACTCCGACATCAGACCTACCCTTCGTTGCTGTGGGAACAACACTATTTCACGATTTTGCATCAAACCCCCAGTAGAGCGAAAAAAGTGTTGCTGTGAAAGCACAGTTGGTTGGACGCGCTGGATGCGATTCCTACAGTTGTCACCACTCCCCAGTGGTTCGCATCACACGAAAGGTCCACCTCATGGTCATCGCACAGACCACCGCCGAGCCGGCAACCCGGCTCTACGGTCGGCAGACAACCCTCTCGCTCGGGAACTTCCCCGGGCCCGGTCGTACCTTCGGTGATGTGCCCACGTTCGTGCGGAACTATGCCCTGGTGAAACTGGCCGCCGCGCGCGCCAATCACGAGGTCGGTGTCCTCGACGAAGGCAGGAGGGACGCGATCGTCGCCGCGTGCGAGGAGATCGCGGCCGGCGCGCACCCCGGCCAGTTCCCGTCGGCGCTGCTGCTCGGCGGCGGTGGCACCACCACGAACATGAACGTCAACGAGGTCGTCGCGGCCCGGGCCTCCCAGTTGCTCGGCGAGCCGGTGCACCCGAACGACCACGTCAACGCCTCGCAGTCGACGAACGACACCTACCCGACCGCGATGGCCTTGACGATGCTGGACCTGGCGCACGAGCCGCTCGAGGCGCTCGACGAACTGGCGACCGCACTGGAGGCGAAGGGCGCCGAGTTCGATCAGACCCCGCATCTGGGTCGCACCTGCGTGCGCGATGCGGTCACCCTCACCGCGGGCCGGTCCCACCGCGCGCAGGCCGCCGCGATCCGACGCACCGCCGGCGCCCTCGGTGACGCGGTCGCGGAGATGCACACCGTGGCGCTCGGGGGCACCGCGGTCGGGACCGGGCTCGGCGCACCGGAGGGCTACCGCGCGATCGCGGTCCGCGAACTCGCGGCGGTGACCGGCCGCGACCTGCAACCGGCCCCCGACCTGTGCGACGCCCTGGCCAACCTCGACCCGTATGCGGCCATCGCCGATGCCGGCGCCCGCGCCGGCCTCACCATGGCGAAGATCGCCGCCGACATCCGGCTGCTGTCCTCCGGTCCTGCGGGCGGCTTCGGGGACCTGACCATCCCGGCCGTCCAGGCCGGGTCGTCGATCATGCCGGCCAAGGTCAACCCGGCGATCCCGGAGTACGTGATGCAGCTGAGCTACCGGATCCGCGGCGCCGCCCACACCGTGCAGTGCGCCGTCGCCGCGGGCGAGCTGGAACTGAACATCATGGAACCGGTGATCGTCGACTCGATCATCACCATCCTCTCCGACATCACCGCCGCCGCAACCTCGTTCGTCCGCCGCTGCGTCGCCGGGATCACCTGGGACGGGCCCCGCCGCGAGGAGAACCTGCGCGGCGCCCTCGACTCCTGGGTCACCCTCGCCGCCACCACCGGCTACGAAGCCACCACCACCCGCTACCACGACCAGGCGCAGACCGCCCCCGTCACGAACGGTGCCCGCCATGACTAACCTCGCCCACCGCACCGCACCGGTCGCCTACGAAGACGCCCCGCTGACGAAGTTCCAGATCAAGGTCACCATCGCCGGCACCGGCGGGCAGTTCAGCGACGGGTTCATCCTCGGCATCATCGGTATCGTCATCACCGCCTCCACCGGCGCCCTCGGGTTGACCCCGATGTGGATCGGTCTCCTCGGTGCCGCCACCCTGGCCGGCCTGTTCGTCGGCGCGATCGTCACCGGCCCGATCGCCGACCGGATCGGCCGCCGCGGCATCTTCGCGTGGGACATGCTCCTCTTCGCGGTCCTGTCCGCGATCCAGTTCTTCATCGAATCGCCCTGGCAGCTCCTGGTTCTACGACTGCTGATCGGGGTGGTCCTCGGCGCCGACTACGTCGTGAGCAAATCCCTCGTCACCGAACACGCACCCCGCAGTTTCCGCGGCCGGTTGATGAGCCTGCTCGCCGTGGCGTGGGCCACCGGCTACGTCGCCGCCTACCTCGTCGGCTACCTCCTCACCCAACTCCACGGCGAATCCTGGCGATACATGCTCGCCGCCAGCGCCCTTCCCGCGCTGCTGATCTTCTGGTTCCGGCTCGGTGTCCCCGAGTCCCCGCTGTGGCTGACCCAGCACGGCCGCACCGCCGAAGCCGCCGCCGTCGTCCGCACCCACCTCGGCGCCGGCGTCCTCCCACCCCCGGTCGAGACCACCACGATCCAACGCCGCGGCATCCGGGTGCTGTTCACCCCGAAGTTCCGCAGGCGCACCGCCGTCGGCGCCCTGTTCTACGTCTGCCAGGTCATTCCGTTCTTCGCGCTGGGAACCTTCTCCCCCCCAGGTCATGGAATCGCTGGGCGTCACCAGCAAACTCGGCGCCGGAGCCGCCTACAACACCTTCCTGCTCATCGGCGCCGTCCTCGGCCTGGCGTTCATCGACCGACTCACCCGCCGCACATTCCTGATCGGCACGTTCTTCCTCGGCGCGGCCCTGCTCGCGGCCCTGGTCGCCTTCGCCGACACCAGCCCCGTCGTCGCCGTCGTCATCTTCGCCCTGTTCGCACTGGTCCTGGCCGCCGCGGTGAACCTCGAATACGTCTACCCACCGGAACTGTTCCCCACCGACCTACGCGCCTCCGGCGTCGGCATCGCGGTCGCCGCCAGCCGCATCGGCTCCGCCGCCAGCACCTTCCTGCTCCCGATCGTCGTGGCCCAGTACAGCGTCGACGTCGCCCTGATCGCCTGCGTGGTCGTCCTGGCCATCGGTGGCCTCATCTGCTTTGTGTGGGCACCGGAAACCGGCACCGAAGCCCTCGGTGAAGTCACCGAAGAGGTACAGAAGGAATCCGATGAGCACACACACCTCTGACCCCACCACCCGGATCGACGCCGCCCCGCACTTCGGTGCAGCCGAGAGGAGTAGCTCATGAGTGCCCGTCACCGCGTTGCGCTCTGCACGCTCGGTGGGACGATCGCGGCTTTCCCGCACGCCGGGGGTCCCGGTGTCCTCCCCGGCGAGCAGTCCCCGAGTCTGCGCCCGGTGATCGAGCAGCTACTGCCAGGGGTCGAGATCACCGAGCGCAGTCTCGCGCAAGTTCCCTCCGCGGCAATCGATTTCGACCTGCTGCGGTGCGTGATCGCCCATGCCGAAGCGGAGGTCGCCGCCGGGGCGAGCGGTGTAGTGGTCACCACCGGTACCGATACTCTCGAGGAAGTGGCGTTCGCTCTCGACTTGATGTGGTCGGCGCCGGCCCCGCTGATCGTCACCGGGGCCATGCGCCACCCCGGAGCGCCCGGCGCCGACGGGCCCGCCAATCTGGTCGGCGCGCTGCGGGTGGCCACCGACCCCGCCGCCAGCGACGCCGGGGTCGTCGTCGTCATGAACGACCGCATCCACGTCCCCTCCCAGGTCCAGAAGCGGCACACCAGCCATGTCGACGCCTTCGTCAGCGCCGCCGGCCCACTCGGTGACATCAGCGAGGGCGTCGTATATCTCCACACCCCTCCACCGCGCCGGCGCCCCCTGGGACTTCCCGACGGGCCCTTCCCTCCGGTTGCACTGCTGCGCACCGCGATCGGCGACGACGGCCGCCTGCTCCCCCACCTCGTCGACGTCGGCTACCGCGGTCTGGTGATCGAAGCCGCCGGCGGCGGCTCCACACCCCCGTCCTGGGCACAGCCGCTCGAACAGATCGCCCGGCACATCCCCGTGCTCTACGCCGGACGCCCCGGCACCGGTCCCGCCTTGCGGTCGACCTACGGCGGCGTCGGCGGCGAGATCGACCTGCAACGCCGCGGCCTCATCCCCGCCGGGCTGCTCGACGGGCTCAAAACCCGGGTGCTGCTGACCATCCTGCTCGCCACCGGCGCCGACATTGACCTCATCCGCCGAACCCTCGCCCACCCCACACTGCACCCTTCGGGGAACGAGCGCTGATCGTGTCTCAATCCTTCGCTTCGCGGACGTCCGTTCCCTGCTCGGCGAACGCCTTGAAGTCCTGCATGTGCTGTCGCGACTGCTTGCGGAAGGTGCCGGGCATCAGGAGCCCCACCAGCCGCATCAGCACGCCGCTGAACCGGTACTCGCTCTCGCTCTCCCAGAGCGTCGTCTCCGGGCCGGCTTCGGTCAGCCGGTCGCGCACGGCGCTCCACATACCCTCGCCGACGATCTCACGGTCGAAGTGAACGACGCTCCCCTTCGGGATCGCGTGCAGGTCTGCCGGTTCCCGACGCGTGATGGTCTCGGTGCACTCGAACTTCTGCTTCCCCATCTGCAGCACGACCCGCGATGTGGTGCCGACCTGCCCGTGCACCCCGCTCAACGGTTCGTGCAGCACCAGACCCCGCAGCCACTTCGGCATGTGTGCCGGGTCGGCGAGCAGCTGTACCGCTGCCTCCCGCGGCAGGGCGATCTCGGTCGAGACGGTGTACTTCATGGCGGAGCGCTCCTGGGTTCCGAGTGACGACGCCGACGTTAGCAGCTGCGCAGTTGCTCCCCGCCGTGTCGTACGTCGGTTACGCACTCCGCACCCGAACCCCGACTGGCACGTCCACGCGGAGGTCAGAACTTCCCGATGTCGGCGACCGTTCAGGCCGGCCCGCAGTAGCGGACGGACGGTAAGGCGCCGTACCCGATTGGTACGGAACAGCGGATCCGGGTACCCGACGAGCAGCAACGAGTCGAGGAGGGACCACCATGCCGCGGTCATCGATCAAGGACGAGAAGGTGTACCAGGAAGTACGGAAGGATGGCGCATCGAAGGAGAAGGCGGCGCGGATCGCGAACTCGGCCGCCAACCGTGGCCGGTCCAGTACCAGCCGCAAGGGCGGCACATCGTCGTCGTACGAGGACTGGACCGTCGCCGAGCTGAAGAAGAAGGCGAAGGAGGTCGGTCTGTCGGGCTATTCGTCCAAGAGGAAGGGCGAACTGATCGACGCGCTGCGCAACCACTGATGCCGGTCCCGAACCGGCGGCTGCGGAAGCCAGCACCGGAGCGCTCGCCCTATGAGCTGTCCTGTTTTGGGGGCGGGCAGTGTCGCCGCAATCGACATACCCGCTCAGGATCATCGGCTTTCGTTGCCAGTTCGTATGCATCGCCGACCGCGGTGCACAGTCGTCGTCACAACGTTTACCCACTCGCCGCCGTCCCCCGACACCGGGGCATTCCACCGCCGCCGTTCGTGGCCGTGTGTGCGTCGCGAATCCGGGTACTCGTATGCGACAGCCGTCAGTTCGACGGACGAAACGGCAGCACTCCACGAAGGGCCGCTTCATGACGACCGCTCAACCTCCGGACCCCGATCCGGCGAACACCCCCGATCTCGAGCCGGGCGGCGGTGTCCCGCCGGGCTCGACCCCGCCCGACGCCGCCCAGACTTCAGGACTGTCCGAGAACGAACCGCGCACGAGTTGGGCGTTTCCGCCGACAGGCATCGCCACCATGGTGGTGGTCGGCGTGATCGTGGTCGTATTCGTGGCGATCGCAATCCTGCTCGTACTCGACATCGTGGGAGTCTTCGATTGATTCTGTGCAGGTATCCTGCTCAGGTCTGGGTCTCGATGGTCCGCGGGTCTTCACAGAGGTCTCCGCCACAGCCCCGCCACCTCACCACGATCAGATGCGCACCGCCGATGGTTCTTACGACGCGCTTCCGTCATTCCTTATCGCTGGCAACGGGATTGGTGCGGAGCGTTCGCTGCTCGTCCGGTTGGCGCACCTGGATCCGTCCGTCCCGCACGCGGGCCTCGTACACCTGCTGCGGACGGGTCGCGGGACCTCGCGCAACCCGGCCGTCCGCGACGTCGAAACGGCTGCCGTGCCACGGGCATTCGATGCACCCGTCGTCGAGGGAGCCGTCATGCGGCGGAGCACCCAGATGGGTGCAGCGGTGTCGGGTACCCGGCGCACGAAAAGGCGAACCGGCGGCCGTACCCGGACAGCGGTCCATGCGCAAGCCTCCTGGTTGCCCGGGATCGACCCGTTCCTTCCGACATGCCCGCCGCGTGCGGTCTGGACGACCGCACCTCGAGCGGCCGATATCTCGCCGACGTAGGGTGTCCACCGGCCGGGACCGCAACAGGTTGCCGCCGGCCGGCACCGGTCGTCTCAGCGGCGTCCGCGACGTTGTTTCATGAATGCCACCACAACTTCGCGCTCGCCCGACTTCTCCCCCAGCAGGTCGGTGGTGAGCACGCGGTCGGTCAGCGCCTCCAGTGACCGCCACCTTGCACCGGGGTACCGCGGGAGGCCTCGGCGCGAGGTGACCGCAGTGGTCAGCAGGAAGGCAGACCCCGAGACCTCGAACGAACAGCGCAGCGGAGAACCGAGCGTCGCGGCTTCGATCAGCGCGGCACCCACCTCGTCGACCGCGCGAGTGATGTCCGCGATCTCGGTGAGCAGGAAGCCGCGCCGGTGGGCCAGCTCCCGCGCGACCGCCCGAATGATCGGCAACTGATCCCGGGCCGCCTCGACCCGCAGTTCCGTAGTGGTCTGCGGTCCGGCGCTCACCCCGCTCACCGCCTTTTCCGCCATTCGTTCCACCGAAGTGTGAATGCCGAGTGCTACGCCTTCGGCACGCTTTGCCGCCCGGGCTGGTCACGCTTGCTCGGAAGCTGCTGCAGCGCAGGATCATCACTGCAAGCCGACCGGACCGGCACCGCGTTCTCACCGCGACCCACGCCGTCCACGAGCCGTGGGGACCCGCAGCGCCGCGTCCAGCTGCCGGGCAGGGAAACTGTGGCTGTCCCAGGATTACCCCTCGGACGCCTGTTTTACGCGCGTCGGCTGCGCGAACTCCTTGACAGATCGGTACAAGTGTCGCGGTTTCACCCCGAGGACGCAGCCACCGCGTACGCGCCAGCGGTGGTGAATCCCGAGATCGATCGTGCCCCCTCCGCGGGCATGCGGCGGGTCGTCGAACCTGATTCGGGTCGGATAGCACCTGCGCGACATGCGACGGTGCGCTAGAAAGTAGTCGTGGATTCAGAGCAGGTGTTCGGTGGTGGTGAGCCACAGCGGGTGGGTAGTTTCCGCTTCTACCTGGACGGTCAGCGGTGGGAATGGTCCGACGCCGTCGCCCAGATGCACGGCTACCGGCCCGGCGAGGTCACTCCGACCACCGAGCTGCTGCTCTCCCACAAGCATCCGGAGGACCATCCGCACGTCGCCCGGGTCCTGGACCGGATGGTCAACGAGGCCGAACCGTTCAGCAGTAAACACCGCATCATCGACACCGCCGGCAAAGTCCGCCACGTCGTGGTCGTCGGTGATCACCTGCACGACGACACCGGCCAGGTGATCGGCACAACCGGCTTCTACATCGATATCACCGACTCCCACCGCAACGACGTCAAAGACTCCGTCGACGAAACCGTCGCCGCACTCGAGCAGTCGCGGGCGGTGATCGAGCAGGCAAAAGGGGCCCTGATGCTCGTCTACGGTATCCCCGCCGACCGCGCGTTCGACATCCTGACCTGGCGTTCACAGGAAACAAACATCCGGCTCCGCATCCTCGCCGAACGAATCGTCGCCAGATTCCGCGAGCTCGAACCCGACACCGGCCTGCGCACGCGGTTCGACCACCTGTTGCTCACCGCACACCAGCCGCCCCGCACGAGCTGAGGGCGGGTGAGGCGGTTCCCGAGGATATCGGCGCGGTGATCGAGCCGTCACCCCTCCTGTGCGGTGGTGAAGTCGGGCGGGTCGGGAAGATCGACATCGAGGACGAAGTCCAGCCAGATCAGGGCGTCGGCCAAGATTTCCGCGCGCAGGGTGATGTCAAATTGTTCAGCGGCAGTAAGCGACCGCTCTCCCTCTACCAGATCCTCGGCGAGGAACGCCGACACCGTCCGCAGCACCCAGCGCTCCGACGGAGGCAATGCGTCGCCGTCGTCGTACCGTCCTTCGGCGAAGCGAACGTCGAGGATCAACGTCTCCTCCGGACCCGCGCCACCCAGCCGCGCAGTGACCACACCGACAGTGGCCTCGACAACCCACGCGAGCACATCGCCGTACACCGGCCGGCCCCCGGTCGGGTGCAGGGCATCACCACACAGCCCGGACGAGCTCCGGCATCCTCTACCGGCGCCACCGCGCCGCCGGGGTGTCCTGCGGTTCATTCTTACCTTGTTTGCCGTACCGGAACCATCACAGCCGGATCCGCGCGAAACTCTCTGTAGCGCAGCGCTCCCCAACTCACTCAGTTCCACGTCCGGCGACGAACGTTGCTGCAAGTTTCGCGCGTCAGCGCGGATCGGACATGTCCAGCACGGCCAGCGCGGCCCACAGGCCATCCGCGGCCAAGGCGATCGCCGACCACGCACCGGGTACGGGTTGGTGTCGTCGGACAGATTCCTCGAAGGACTCGAGGCGCGAGCGGGCTTCAGGCAGAGCGGTCTGCACGACACGCAGGTAGGGCTCTCGATGGTGAGCCGGGTCCCAGGTGAGTTCGTCGAATGCGGCCGAGAATGCCTCGAGCAGTGCCGCTGCCTCGTGCCGAAGTTGCTCCAGTGTGGGCGCCGGGAGACCTGCCGGCAGATCATCGGTGCCGGTGAGCGCCTCGACCGCAACTTCCAGCACCGACACATGCAGCAGGGTGTCGTCGAGGACCGTTGCTACCGGGAGGTACACCTGCGATCCGCCTACCTTGGTCCAGCCGGGGCTACGAAGGTTGCCGCGCAGACTTTCCCGGCCCTCGCGCAGCGCAACCCCGGCGCCGGTCGACTTGTGCAGATCCCACACCCGTTGCCGTCCTCGGTCACCGTCGTGACGGCCGGACCGGAGGCCGTAGGCAAGATCGGCAAGGAGCGTCGAGAGTTCATGAGCACGTTGCAGAATCAGATCGCGGGCCGTGGAAAGCTGGTCGGGAGGCAGCACGAGCGCGTTGACCGCGACGCCGACGAGCACACCGACGGTGACATCGAGGACGCGATGAAACACCAGGGCTGCGTTCGTGGCCGATCCGTACAGCACGACCAACAGGGCGGTGATCGCTACCCACATCCCGTCCGGCGCCAACCACCGGCTGCGGCCGAGGATCGTCCCGACTGCCACCGCACCTGCGATGGCGGCGAGTCCAGGCAGGGTGCCTGCCGCCAACGCGGCAACGAGCACACCGAGAACCACGACCGTGACCTGACGTGCGGCGGCGGACACCGAGCTGCGGACCGTGGTGCCGATGATGAACAAGGCGGCGTAGGGCGCAAGGAAGGCCTCCGGGCTCTGCAACACTCGATCGGCCAGCAACCAGGCGGTCAGCACCGCCACCGTGCACTTCACGGCGGACACCAGGCCCGGGTGCTGTAGCTCCCTGCGCAGCCAGGTACCCCAGCCACCCGCATGGGGTCGCTGCGTCCGGGTCCCGGCCCACTCGGAAAGTGGCCATCTCATGTCAACACTTGTACCCATTCGATCGTCTCGGTTCACCAGTCCGTGCCCGTGCGCGTGTTCGCGCGATCAAGCACACCGCACCGGCGTGCTCATGCTCATCGGCCGAGGCGGCCGATGTGATGCCAGTTACTGTCGAGCGATTCCTGTCAATCGTCCACCGGTGTGCCGATAGCATCAGCATCACACCCTTTCACCAGCTCTTCTGAGAGCGCGGAGGGTGCCTCCTGACCCCGATGTCGAGCCATGGCATCACCGCGCCGAGACCGTTCATTTTCGACCGCGGACCCGGTGCCGTACAGATCGCCGTCCATGTCCCCGGTCTGCCACTGCCCGCGCCCGGACATCAGGTGTAGAACCGCGAAGAATCGAAGCTCTTTGTTGCACAACACTTCCCGACCATCCCGGGCAAGACTGTCCGATCCCGCAAGGAGGCCATACCAACCCACTCTCCGACATCGACCTCTTCGGTCACACCGCCGGCGACCGGCCCAGGTCCCCACCCGCAGCTTTACGTGCCCTGCTCTTGCCGGCGGATCGCGTCACTGTTCGACCCCGAAAGCGACCCATTTCGAAATGCCTGATCGTTCGCACCACCACATCGACCGCAACTGGCAGCGCCGCGCCTCCTGCCGGGGAACCGACACCGAGGTGTTCTTCTCCCCTGACGGTGAACGCGGCCGCATCCGTGCGCAGCGCGAGCACACTGCCAAACTCATCTGTCAGGACTGCCCCGTCCTCACCGAATGCCGCGCCCACGCCCTCACCGCCGAAAGTCACGGCATCTGGGGCGGCATGTCCGAAACCGAACGCGCCCGCCACACCCGACGAACCCGCCTCGCGGCCGCCCGACCCAGGGAGCGCGTCCCGGCGCCGGACTCCTCACCCGTGCGGATCCGAACACCCAGAGCCTGAGAATGGCGGCCTGGGAGGCACGGAAACGATGCCGCTCGATGGTTCGCTCTGCAGGTCCGGGGTAGTCGCCCGGTGTGCGGCTGGGGGTACTCGACATCGCTTCGAACTCGGCGCAGCTGCACATCGCCGAGGCGGCTGCGGTGGGAGGGCGAACCGCAGCTGGTGGTGGCGACGTCTCTTCTAGTGGACTGGGGAACGGTCCCGCGGGCTGGTTTGGTCAACCCGCAGAACCTGGACCGATGTCCCTACCGGTCGAGCACCGGCCCTGACTCACCGCTTTCCCCGAAATCCGCCCGGGCAATCCATCTCCGACCGGATGAACCCCGACCCGGGAGAAACGGCAGCGAACAACGTGTTTCCGCGACCCACCGTCGCTCACTTCGCGGGGTCGGGTCCGTGTTCGATGATGTTCAGGGCAACCTCGTTGAGCGGCATGTTGGAGTTCTGGTCATCGGAGCGCTGGTCGGCGGCCGGTTCACGCTTCCCAAACGCGTCCTCGCCGGCATGCTGGCGTTCGCCGCAGGCGCTCTCATCACCGCGTTGACCTTCGAGCTGTTCGAAGAGTCGTACCACCAAGGCGGAATCTCGCGGGCCGCACTCGGACTCGCTGCCGGCGCGATCGTTTTCACCGTCCTCAGCCAGCGACTGGACCGGCTCGCCGAGGGCGCACACCGGGAGCCGCATGGCAGCGAGAAACTCGACGGCGCGGCGTCCGAGACGGGCGGGATTCGTGCTCTCGTATGTGCTCGCGACTGTCTGACCGGGTACATGGCCGGCATCGTTGACGGTGACGGTCCACCGGCCGTGCCCGGCGACGTCGAGAACGAACCTCGTATCCGAGTGGGTAAGCGCGACATCCTCCACTCGCTGAATCCCGGCGAGCCGGGTGATGCAGACCGACAATTCCGACGCCGGTTACCGCTCCACCGCATCGACGTCGGCGGTGTTACCGTCACTCTCGCGTAATGCCCTGCCCTGCTGGACGTACTCCTCGTACTTCTCCGCGTTCTTGTCCGAAACCCGGGTATCTCGCGGCGGCAACTGCAGTTCGTCCTCGGCCGGCATGCCGGCCTGCAACTCTCGTCCGCGTTCCAGTTCGGCGTCCAGTTCGGCGCCGAAGAGCAACGCCAGATTGGTGATCCACAACCAGAGCAGGAACACGATGACTCCGGCCAGGGAGCCGTATGTCTTGTTGTAGCTGCCGAAGTTGGCGACGTAGAGCCCGAACAGGACCGACGCGATGATCCACGTGACGATGGCGAGGAACGCCCCGGCGCTGATCCAACGGAACTTCGGTTGTCTCACATTCGGTGTGACGTAATAGAGGATGGCCACGGCTACCACCACGATGCCGAGGACGAACGGCCAGCGGGCGGACCAGACCGACGACGATCACGGCCAGCATCAGGGGCCGTAGCTTCCACACGGGACGACCCTCCTCGACCTCGTACATGCGCCGCACGGGTTCGGGTCGGTCATCGAGCAGCGGCGCCGTGACGGAACTCGCTCTCGAGCTCTTCGAGGCTACGTCCCTTGGTTTCGGGGACGTAGCGTGCGACAAAGGCGAGCGAGACGAGGTTGACGAGAACGAACAGACCGAATGTGCCGCTCCCGCCGAGTGCCCGCTCGATGATCGGGAACAGGAACGAGATGCCGGCATTGGTGGTCCAGAGCACGAATACCGCTACGCCCATGGCGAATCCGCGGATGGCCATCGGGAAGATCTCCGAGAGCAGGAGCCAGACGCAGGTGCCGATGAAGGTGGCCATGAAACCGACGAACAGCATCATCGCCGCGAGGATGACGTAACTGCGAACGGTGGATTCGGGGAGCAGGAACACCAGGGCCAGGGCACCCTGGGCGAGCGTGACACCGGTGAAGCCGATCAGAAGCATGCGGCGACGTGGGACGAAGCCCAGCAGCCAGATTCCGAGGACGGTGGTGACCACGAGGGTGACGCCGATGGCCACGGTGGCGACGAGGGCAGCGGAGGCGGTGAGCCCACTGTTCTCCAGGATGGTCGGAGCGTAGTAGTTGACGGTGTTGATGCCGGTGGCCTGCTGCACGACGGCGAGACCGATTCCGATGTAGAGGATTTTGCGCATCCACGGGTAGGCACGCAGGTCGCGGAGTGCGGCGCCCTTGTCTTCACGGACGTCCTCCTGGGCGGCGGCAACGATCTCGGCGTATTCGGCGTCGGCTTCGGCGGCGCTCCGGCTCTTGCGCAGGGCGCTGTGCGCCGCGTCGAGGCGACCGCGGACTGCGTACCAGCGCGGCGAATCGGGGAGCGTGAGCATGCCGACGAACAGGGCGACGGCGGGGATCGCGGCAACGGCGAGCATGTACCGCCACACCGATGCATGGTCGATCAACTGGTCGAGCACCGCGTTGATCACGAACGCCAGGAACTGCCCGGTGACGATCATCAGCTCGTTGATCGTGACCATGCGGCCGCGCCGATCCACAGGGGCTGTCTCGGCGAGGTAGAGCGGGCACGTCACCGAAGCGCTGCCCACCGCGAATCCGAGGACGATGCGGGCGAGAATCATGATGGTCACGTTCGGCGCGAGGGCGCACCCGAGCGCGCCGACCAGGAAGATGACCGCGCAGAGTACGAGACTGGACTTCCGGCCCAGCCGGTCTGCGACGCGGCCACCGAAGACGGCGCCGAACGCCGCCCCGGGGAACAGCAGGGCGCTGACCACCGCGGCTTCCTGGACGCTGGTCATGCCCAGGTCGTCGCGCATGTACAGGAGCGCCCCGGAGATCACGCCGGTGTCGTAACCGAACAGCAGGCCGCCGAGCGTGGAGATGACGGTGAGTTTCGTGAGGAACCTCCTGCCGGCGCGCGCCGTGGGTGGCTGCTCCGTACCGGGGGTGGTGGTGTTCTGGATGGCCATTGCGTAGTCCTTCGACGAAGTGGCAGTAACCGGGAGGGAGGCGATGTCATGTCCTGACATACGCACATTCAACGGGTGATCCAGAACACTAGATCGCTCTAGCGGCGTGATCAAGGGCACATCCGCAAATTCTTCGGATCCCGGCCACGGCGCTCACCCCCTCGGGCGGTCGCGGGGTCGCCGTAGGATCGATTCCCGAGCAGTTCACGATTCGGACGGGAGGCGTGCGGTGAGCACCAGAGGTGGAGAAGCGGCCCTCCCGAAAAGGCGTGCGACGCTGTCGGACGTCGCAGCCCGTGCCGGTGTCTCGCGAGCACTTGTCTCCATCGTCATCCGCGACGCTCCCGGCGCCAGCGCAGCGACACGCGAGCGGGTGATGCGGGCCGCGGACGAGCTCGGCTACCGGCCCGACGTGCGCGCCCAGATGCTGGCCAGGAGCCGATCGAAGCTGATCGGGACCGTCTTCGGAATGAGCGGCACGTTCCATTTCGACGTCCTCGACGGCCTGTACACGGCGGCCGCGGACCGCGGCTACGAGCTGATCCTCAGCGCACTCACGCAGAGCCGCGACGAGAATCGCGCGGTGGAGAGCCTGCAGGATTTCCGGTTCGACGCACTGATCATGCTCGGCCCGGCCACGCCCAAGCCCGTGCTCGCGGGAAAGGTACCGCTCGTCGTGGTCGGCTGGCACGTCGACGACCCGGACGTCGACGTCGTCCGCACCTCGGACGCCGACGGCATGACGATGGCCGTCGAGCATCTCGTCCAGCGTGGGCACCGACGGATCGTGCACGTCGACGGTGGCGAGGGCGCCGTCGCGGACTCCCGGCGCGACGGATTCCTGACAGCCATGCGCACCCAGGGCCTCGCCGACGAATCCCGGGTCCTATCCGGTGGCCTCACGCAGCTCGAGGGCTACACGGCCGCCCGGACACTTCTCGACGATCCCGAGCTGCCCACCGCGGTGGTGGCCTTCAACGACGAGGTGGCGGTCTCGATTCTCGAGGCCTTCATGCATGCAGGATATCGAGTGCCCCAAGATATCTCGATCATCGGATGGGACAACAGCGCCGTCTCCAAGCTCCCGCACATCCGCCTCACCACCGTGGCGCAGGACCCGCGGCGCATGGCCAAACTCGCGATCGACCGGGCCATCACCCGCGTGGAGGGCGCGAGGATCGACGAACGCGAACAGGTCCTCGAGCCCATATTGATGGTGCGGGCAACCACCGGCCCCGCCCGCGCCTGAGTTACCCCGCCAGCGGTTGACATCACCACATCGACTTTCTACTCTCTGTTCTAGAGCGCTCTAGTGATGCGCCTCACCGCACCGTTCGCGACAGGCCCGCGAGGCTCTCGCGGCGAGAGACTGGAAAGCAGAGGTGGTCGTCCCATGGGGACCGAACGTCTAGCCCGCTACGATCTGACCGGCCCGGAGGGGCAGAAGGCCGTCGAGGAAGGACTGTCCGGCGGCAACTGGTTTCGCAGTGCGATCCCGCGTAAGCGGATGAAGGAACTGATGCGCCGTTCGGACGAGCCGGCCACCAAGGACACCGCTCTCTGGCTGGGCTCACTCGCCGTCACCGGCGTGGCAGGCGCGCTGGCCTGGTCGAAGGGCAAGAAATGGGCCGCCGTGCCTGCGCTGGCCGCGTACGGGGTCCTGTACGGCTCGGCATCGGACGCACGGTGGCACGAAGCCGGTCATGGCACATTCTTCGCCACCCGATGGAAGAACGACGCGGTGTACCAGATCGCATCGTTCATGATGATGAAGGACCCGACGGTGTGGCGTTGGAGTCACACCCGCCATCACACCGACACCCTCGTCGTCGGGCGGGATCCGGAGATCGTGGCGATGCGGCCGGCTCGGCTGGCGCGAATCGCGGCCAACATGATCGGGCTCATCGACGTGCCGACCGCATTCAAGCAGATGGTGACGCGGGCGGCCGGGCGGCTGGACGAGGAGGAGGAAACATTCGTGCCCGAGTCCGAGCGACCCAAGGTGTACCGCACGGCCCGGATCTGGCTCGGCATCTACGGTGCAACCGCCGCCGGCTGTGTCGCGACCGGTTCGATCGTTCCCGCGCTGCTGATCGGACTGCCTCGCGCCTACGGCGCCTCCATGCTCTGGGTGTACAGCCTCACCCAGCACGCCGGCCTCGGCGAGAACGTCCTCGATCACCGGCTCAACACCCGCACCGTCTACATGAACCGACTGAACCGTTTCCTGTACTGCAACATGAACTATCACGTCGAGCACCACATGTTCCCGATGATTCCGTCGCATCGGCTCGCCGAACTGCACGAGGAAATCAAGGACGACTGCGCCGAGCCGTACCCGTCGATGTGGGCGGCGTACAAGGAGATCATCCCGGCCGTCCTCGCGCAGCTGAAAGACCAGACGTACTACGTACGCCGCGAACTTCCCGAAGGAGCCGCGCCGTACAACGAGCCGACCCCCGCGCCCGCCGAGGATCGCGCCGTCGCCGTGTGACCCACGCCCACCCCGAGAACGCTCCGTCTTCCGCACGAAAGGCCTCACCATCATGAACTGGATCCCCGCCTGCCAGGCCGACGACATCGACACCGAGGACATCGTCCCGTTCGAGCACGCCGGCACCCAGTACGCCATCTACCGCTCCGCCGATGACGAGTTCTTCGCCACGGACGGCTACTGCACCCACGAACGCGAACTCCTCTGCGACGGCCTCGTCATGGGAAAGACCATCGAATGCCCCAAACACAACGGCCGTTTCGACTACGCGACCGGCACAGCGCAGGGCGCACCGGTGATCGAGAACCTGCGCACCTACCCGGTCAAGGTCGACGACTCCGACACCGTCCACATCGGAATCGGCTGACATGCGCGCCATGGTGATCGTCGGCGCCGGCGAATGCGGCGCCCGGGCCGCTGCCGCGTTGCGTGAGGCCGGGTGGGACGGCCGGATCGAATTGATCGGCGCCGAAAGGCACCTGCCGTACGAGCGGCCACCGTTGTCCAAGGCGACCCTGCTCGCGGACCTCGACCCGGTGCCGGTGTCCATCTACGACGAGGCCGCGCTGCGGGACCTCGACATCGTGCATCGCACCGGCGTCGAGGTCACCGACCTCGACCGCGACCACCGAGAAGTCGTTCTCGCCGATGGCGGGCGCATCGACTACGAACGTGTGCTGCTGGCCACCGGGGCGACGCCACGGAAGCTGCCGATGGCCGCCGGCTTCGACCGGGCCCACACCCTCCGCACCCACGACGACGCCCTCCGGCTGCGTGCCGGGCTCCGCTCGGCCGACCGGGTGACGGTTATCGGTGGCGGCTTCATCGGGCTCGAACTCGCTGCCGCCGCACGCTCCCTCGGCTGCGCGGTCACCGTCCTCGAGGTCGCCGACCGCCTCCTCGGCCGTGCGGTGCCCGCGCAGGTCGCCGACCGCGTCCACGCCCGACATGTCGAGGCCGGGGTCACGGTCCGGTGCGGCGTCACCCTCACCGAGATCACCGAGTCCGAGACCGGCACCACCGTCACGCTCGGCGACGGCGACCTCATCACCTCCGATGTCCTCGTGGTCGGCATCGGCGCCGTTCCCGAGACGGCGCTCGCCGACAAGACGGGACTGCAGGTCGACAACGGCATCGTGGTCGATCATCGCCTCACCACGTCGGACCCGCGGATTTTCGCCGCAGGCGACTGCTGCTCCTTCCCCCACCCTCTCTACGACGGCCGCCGGATCCGCCTCGAGGCCTGGCGCAACGCCCAGGACCAGGCCGTCGTCGCCGCCCACAACATGGTCGGCGGCGACCGGACCTACGACGCAGTCCCCTGGTTCTGGTCCGATCAATACGATCTCAGCCTGCAGGTCGCCGGGCTGCCGGCCGAGGCCGCCGCCGAGGTCGTGCGGTCCCGTCCCGACGGGGTCAGCATCCGCTACGGGCTCGACACCACGGGCCGACTCGTCTCGGCGGCCGCCGTCGGCATCGGAAACAGCGTGGCCAGGGACATCCGCCTGGCCGACATGGCCATCGCGAGGCGGGTCGTCGCCGACCCGGTGGCGCTCGCCGACCCGACGGTCAACCTCAAACAGTTCCTGCGCTGACACCCACCGCCCCGACACCGGAGGACCATTCTCTTGCCGACCCCGCTGCGCACCCGCCTCGACCTCACCGCACTCGCCATCGGTGACACCCCACTCCGCTGGACCCGAGTGCCCACCGGGCACGACGGCGGCACCGGCTGGCTCCATTCGGGCATCGCCGCCCTTCCCGACGGCTCGCTGCTGGTCGCCCATCCCGAGGGCCGCGACCTGATCCGCATCGACGACAGCGGAGACAGCACGCGCATCACCACTGCCCTGACGGAGATGCACTGCCTCACCGTCGCGAACACCACGGACGGCGCACTCGTGGTGTGGGCCGCCGACAACGGGCACCGCTTCGTCCACGACACCCCGGACTACGGTGAAATCCACGCGCCCGGAAGGGTGGTCGCTCTCGACCTCGACGGACACGTGGTGCGCGAACTCGACGACCCCGACGCCTCCCGGCCGTGGAGCCCGACCTCCGTCGCCCTCGTCGACGCGGACGACCCCGGCAGCGACATCTGGGTCGCCGACGGCTACGGGCAGAGCCTGATCCACCGCTACTCGGCGGACGGCGTCCTGCTCGCCACTGTCGACGGCACCGAGTCGGGGACACGCTTCGACTGCCCGCACGGCATCCTGATCCGGTCCGAGGGCACCGAGAAAAGGCTCTACGTCGCCGACCGATCGAACCGCCGCATCGTCGTCTTCGGTCTCGACGGCACCTACCTGCGCACCCTCGCCGCCGACGTGGTCGACAGCCCGTCCAGCATGGTCGACTACCGTGGACACCTCGTCGTCACCGAATTGTTCGGCGCACTGGCCATATTCGACGGTGACGACTACCTCGGTCACATCGGGTCGTCTCCGCGTGACCGGAACGAACCCGGCTGGCCCAACCGCATCGACGACACCGGGCAGACCGTCGCACCCCGACTCCGCGACGGATCGTTCAACAGCCCGCACGGCATCACCGTCCGCGACGATGCCCTTTACCTGACCGAATGGATGATCGGCGGCCGCATCGTCCGCCTGGGCCCCGCGGCCCACTGATACACCACCGTCTCCCTCGGATCCCGAACGAAGGAACACGGCAGTGGCGTCGAACCGAGCAGTCACCTACATCGGCCCCGGCACGGTCGAGGTCCGCGGCCGCACCACTGCCCCCGAGGGTCTGGTCCTCGGCCACGAAATCACCGGCGAAGTCGTGGAAGTCGGCCGCGATGTCGAATTCGTCGAGATCGGCGACCTGTGCTCGGTGCCGTTCGACATCGCCTGCGGACGCTGTCGCAACTGCAAGTTCGGCAGGATCGGGATCTGCCTGAATGTGAACCCCGACCGGCCCGGGTCGGCGTACGGATACGTCGACATGGGTGGTTGGGTCGGCGGTCAGGCCGAGTACGTCATGGTCCCCTACGCCGACTTCAACCTGCTGAAATTTCCCGACCGCGATCAAGCGATGGAGAAGATTCTCGACCTGACCATGTTGTCGGACATCTTCCCCACCGGATTCCACGGCGCCGTGACCGCCGGGGTCCGTCCGGGGTCGACCGTCTACATCGCGGGCGCCGGACCCGTCGGTCTCGCCGCAGCGGTCGCCGCCCAGCTGCTCGGGGCCGCCGTGGTCATCGTGGCCGACATGAACGCCGACCGGCTCGCACAAGCCCGCTCGTTCGGCTGCCAGACCGTCGACGTCGACGCCGTCGGCTTCGAGGCCAAAGGACATGGCGCCGAAGCGGACCGGGAGCAACCCGCCACCGTCCTGAACTCACTGATGGACATCACCGCCGCCGGAGGCAGCATCGGCATCCCCGGCCTGTACGTGACCGGCCACCCCGCACCCGGCGCCTTCCCTGCGGCGGCGCCGTAGCGGTCCACTCCGCCTCGCGCCGCGACAACCAGCGCGGACTTTACCTACCCTTTGCCAGCTACTTGCCAGGTTCAGTGCATTGTTCCTCGAGGTTAGTCGGGTGAACTGATGCCGTTCATGCAGAGTTCACCCGAGTGGTGCGCAGAGGGTAGAGGGGCGGCTTCATGGGTGTGTTCGAGCGTTTCCGCAGACCGTCGGCGGAGAGCAGTCATCGACCCGACGACGTCCCCACGACTCCGACCGGTTATCAGCAGACCGCCAGTAGGCTGCATGCGTTCAACCGGTACGAGATCAAGTACTTCGTCGACGAGCTGGAGGTGCCCGAGCTGCGTCGGGAACTGGCGGCGCGGATGGACGCCGACCCCTACTCTCCGCACGGGGGATACCCGGTGACCTCGCTGTATTACGACACCCCGGATCTGCGTTTCTATTGGGAGAAGATCGAGGGGTTGAAGTTCCGGCGGAAGCTGCGGTTGCGGCTGTACGGATCGCCGGCCGACTGCACGGACGAGACTCCGGTGCAGATCGAGATCAAGCAGCGAGTCAATCGCGTGACGCAGAAGCGGCGGATCGCCCTGCCCTACGGTCAGGCGCAGCGGTGGCTCAACGGCCGGCAGGAGATCGACTGCCATCCGACGCAGCGCTCCTTCGTCAACGAGGTGACGACAATGATCGGCAACCTCGACCTGCGGCCGGTGGTGACGACAGGGTATCTGCGGGAGGCCTTCGTCGGCCGTGACGCCGACCTGGGTTTGCGGGTGACGATCGACCACAAGGTGCACGGGCGCGACCGGGACTTCCACTTCGCCTCCGGTGCACCGAACCGGTTCAGCATTCCGCCGAAGCTGGCCGTCGTCGAACTCAAGGCCAACGAGCGGGTGCCGTACTGGGCGACGGACCTGACTGCGCGCCTGGACATGTCGGTCATCCGGGTGTCGAAGTACTGCCAGTCCGTCGAGGCGTTCGGGCTGGCCCCGCGGTCGCGGATGGGGGCACCCGAGCTGGTGCTGCCGGATGGCTTCGACGATCGTGCGCCTGCCGAACTCCTGAACGATCAGGCCCCGGCGGGGCGCTGACCTTCCAGGTGCCTCCGCCCAGGGCGGGCCGGAGTGCCTTCACCTCTATCGAAACAGGATCACAATGAACTTCGACCTGCAGGATCTGAGCGGGACGTTCACGACGTTCGACATCATCGTGTCGTTGTCGTTGTCGTTCGTCCTCTCGGCCATCATCGCGTGGGTGTACCGGTACACCCACAAGAACGTCTCCTACAGTCAGTCCTACGTGCAGACTCTGGTGCTGTGCGGCATGATCATCACCCTGATCATGCTGGTGGTCGGCTCCAACATCGCCCGCGCATTCGCCCTGGTCGGGGCCCTGTCGGTGATCCGATTCCGCAACGCCATCAAGGAAACCCGCGACGTCGGGTTCATCTTCCTGGTGATGGCGATCGGCATGACCACCGGCACCCGCTTCTACGTGCTGGCGATCGCCGCGACCGTCGCGATCTGCCTGGTGATGCTGATCATGTACAAGTTCAACTGGTTCAAGCTCGACGTGCAGCGTCAGGTGGTCAAGGTCCAGGTTCCGCCGGAGCAGGAGTACACCTCCCTCGTCGAGGATGTGCTGATCGAGTACTGCACCGAGTTCGAATTGGTCTCGACCGAAGCGGTGAGGTCCGGGGCGCTCAACGAGCTGTACTACACAGCGCAGCTGAAGAAGAACAAGAAACCCACCGAGTTGATCTCCGCCCTCAGCGGAGTCAACACGGGTCAGCGTGTGACCGTCCTGACCGGATACGACCAGACGGACATCTGATGGACGAGACGACCACCGCCGCCGCCGGACCACCGAAGCGCCGACTCCGGCACCGGATCCCGACGTCGCTGCGCCAACACTGGAAGCTGGCCGCGGTGTTCGTCGCGTTCGTCACCTTCATGGCGACGGTGTTCGGCGCCAACCGAATTCACCCCTACATCACCGGTGATGCCACCGTCATCGCCTCGGAGATCACCGAGAACATCACCGGCACCGTTGATCTGTTCGACAGCACCGTCGGTCACGAGTTGACGATCGACATCACCGACGCCGAGTACGACGAGATGATCTCCGCCTACCGGGACAACGGCGAGAAGAAGTGGGTGAACGCCACGATCACCATCGACGGCACCACCATCACCGATGCCGAGGTGAGACTCAAAGGCAATTCGACGTTGATGGGCCTCCGCGGGGACGGCGCCGGCCCGCCCGGTGGAATGCAACCACCCGAGGGGATGGAGATGCCGCAGGACGGGCAGTTGCCCGAAGGATTCGATCCGGCGGCCGCCATGGGCGGGATGACCGCGATCTCCGAGGACGATCCGACGTCTCTGCCGTTGCTGATCAGCTTCGACAGGAACGCCGAAGGCCGCGCATACCAGGGCATGACCGAACTGTCCGTGCGCCCGGGCACCCCGGTCCTCAACGAGGCGATGGCGTTGTCGTTGACCGCGGAGACCGGGCAGCCGTCGCAGCGCTACGCCTACACCGTGTACTCGATCGGGGACAGGGCCACCGCGACGCGTCTGGTGCTCGAGCACCCGGACGAGTCGTACGCGAACTCGCTGTTCGACTCCGACGGGTACCTGTACAAGGCAGACGCCAACTCCCGATTCACCTACGTCGGTGACGATCAGGCCGACTACACCGACCAGTTCAAGCAACTCAACGCCGCCGGCACCGGCGACGTCCAGCCCATCATCAACTTCCTGAAATGGTTGGACTCGGCCGACGACGAGGAGTTCGACGCCCACCTCGGCGACTGGGTCGATGTCGACTCCTTCGCCCGCTACCTGGCCACGCAGAACCTGCTCGTCAACGGCGACGACATGTCCGGCCCCGGTCAGAACTACTACCTCTGGTACGACCTGGACACCGAGAAGATCTCCGTCATCTCCTGGGACCTGAACCTGGCCATGAACGGTGACGCGACCACCGGGCCGGACCAGGCCGTCACGATGGGCGGCATGGGACGCGGTCCGGGTGCCGGCAACGATCCGGCGAGGTCGCCGGCCGGAATGGGGAACTCCCTGAAGACACGGTTCCTGGCCTCCGACGCGTTCGACGCGAGCTACCAGGCCGCGTACTGGGATTTGTACGAAGAGATGTACGGCAGCGGCCGCGCCCTCGAACTGCTCGACACCGTCTCGGCGTCCATCCCGACCAGTGACGGCCTCACCGCCGACGCACTGCGGGAGAAGGTCGAGTCCATGCGCACCTGGATCGACCAGCGCACCACCGCACTCGCCGAAGCGCGCGATCGGTAGTTCTCAGAACACTGTGGTGCACAGGTACTGATCGAGTGCGACCGAATCGTCGGGGCCGACGAGCCGCCGCGGATTCTGCACCGGCAATCCGTTGACGAGGACCAATCCCTCCATCACGTACGCCATTGCCTGCTGCTCGGTGGTGACCGATCCCTGCTCGGCGAGAACGACGTGAACCGGACGCAGTGCGCTCATATCCGCAGCATCGTCCGCGACGATGTCGGCAGACCGGCGCCACGTCGACCGGGGGGCGACAAGTCGGTGAACATTCGTCGCACCCCCGAGTGGCATGACCGCTATTGGTACCGAATCGGCCGCAGGGGACGTGGAGTCCCCGATGACGCGGTGATGCCGCCGTCGACGGGGATGATCGCGCCCGTGATGTAGCCCGCATCCGGGCCGGCGAGGTACAACGCCAGTCGTGCAACATCTTCCGGCACACCCGCGCGGTCCATCGGCACGCGGTTCATCAACGCGTTCGAGAACTCGACGTCGTCGAGTCGGGACCGGGTCTGTTTGGTTGCGATGAAACCGGGGGCGATCGCATTGACTCGTATCCCCCGGCCACCGAGGTCCAACGCCAGACTCTGCACCATGGTGTTGACGCCGCCTTTGGTTGCGTTGTAAGCGAACTGGCCCCAGTCGCCACCGAGTCCCGCAACCGACGAGATCGCGATCAGGTTGCCGGCCGTGGTCTCCAGTGCCGGCACCGTCGCGCGTGCGACATGGATGAACCCGTCGAGGTTGACCGAGCACATTCGTTCCCATGCCTGGTGGTCGAATTCGTCGATGCCACTCGGCTCGCTCAGCCCGGCATTGTTCACCACGACGTCGATCCGGCCGAAACGGTCGAGTATCGACCGAACAGCGCGGTCGACCTCGGCCTGCACGGTCACATCGGTCGGGACCACCAGGCTGCGGTCGGCAGGGAACCGCGCAACCGTGTCGTGGAGCGCCTCGGGCGAGCGCCCCAGCAGACAGACTGTCGCGCCCTGCTCGAGGAATGCGACGGCGATCTGCCGGCCGATGCCCGATCCGGCCCCGGTCACCACCACCACGCGGCCGTCGTACGGGTATGTCGCCCAGCCGATTGTCACCGTCGCCCTCCCCTTCGTCAGATTCCGGCCGACTTCTTGGCCGCCAAGAGGGTGTCGGTCGCGATCCGCAGTCCCTCGAGTGCGCTGTATGCGGTGTCCTCGTGCTCGATGTTGACGGCCATGTCGGGATCGACCTTGTACAGGGCGGTGAGGAAGCGACTCCAGAAGTCCACGTCGTGTCCGTTGCCGACGGCGACGAAGTCCCACGCCGAGTCCTCGGGCCACTTGTTGACGACGTGCTTGCCGCCGAGCCCGGTCGGATTCTGGTCCGCGGGAATGCGCGTGAAGCGATCGTCGAGGACTCCGTAGATCTCGCAGTTCTCGTTGATGCGAGTGTCCTTCGCTGCCGCATGGTAGACGAGCGGGCCGAGCCACTCGATCGCCTTCACGGGGTCGATGCCCTGCCAGAACAGGTGCGACGGGTCCATCTCGGCGCCGACATTGGTGGCACCGATCTTGTCGACCAGGCGCTTCATCGTCGGCGGGTTGAACACGAGATTCTGGGGGTGCATCTCGATGGCGACCTTGACGCCGTTCTCCCGGGCGAGCGCGTCGATCTCCGTCCAGAACGGGACCGCGACCTCGTCCCACTGGTAGTCCTGCGAATCGAGGTAGCCCGAGTCCCAGGTATTGACGTGCCAGGCCGGCCACTGACCGCCGGCATGTGCGGCGGGCAGACCCGACATGGTGACGACCCGGTCGATGCCGAGCAGTCCGGCGACCTTGATGGAGTTACGCAGGTCGTCGGCGTCTTCCGGGCCGACCTCGGGATCGGGATGCAGCGGGTTGCCGTTGCAGTTCAGGCCGGCGATCGACACGCCCGTTCCCTCGAACACGGCGAGGTACTCGGCGGGAGCGACTCTGCCGGACAGCAGATCGGCCACCGGGATGTGGACGGGAGGCAGGAATCCGCCCGAGTTGATCTCGATGCCCTCCAGACCGAGGGACGCGATGGTCTCCAGGGCCTCGGGCAGGCTCTTGTCGTGAAGGATCGCGTTGTAGACGCCGAGCTTCATCATTTCTTCCTTCGTCGCGGTTGCACTGAACTGATCGATCACCGGGCGCCGGTAGGACGATGTGCCCACGAAACGGGTGTGGTTAGATCGGTCTACTTAAGCGCTTCAGTAGCCTACTATCGGCCACATCACACCCCGCGGTCAAGCCCGTGACGAAATGAATCACCGGAGCGGCACGAACAAGGAGATCGACCATCGACGAGCGCACCCCACGACGAACGACGATGCAGGACATCGCCGATCGCGCCGGCGTCTCGAAAGCGCTGGTGTCGATGGTCTTCCGCAACGTCGCCGGCCCCAGCGAAGCCACTCGGAACCGCGTGACGGAGATAGCCGACGAGCTCGGCTACCGCCACAACCGTGCCGCCGCCCTCCTGTCCCTGCGCCGCACCAGACTGATCGGCGTCATGGCCGAGATCGGAAACTCGTTCCACACGGAGTTGGTCGACTTTCTCGTCGACGACGCGGAACGAGCCGGATACGACGTGGTGCTCGGACCCGTGACCGCCACACGCACCCAGGCCCGGGCCGTCGACATGCTGCTCGAGTTCCAATGCGAAGCGCTCGTCCTGCTCGGACCGCAACTCGACGCCGCCATGCTCCGCGCGATCGACGAACGCGCGCCGGTGGTCAGCGTGGGGCGCCGCCTACCCGGGACGACCGTCGATACGATTCGGACCGCCGACGGTCGAGGAGTCGGGATGATCGTCGATCACCTTGTCGCACTGGGACACACAGACATCATCCATGCTTCGGGCAGTGGCGCGATCGGCGCGGACCGGGCATCCGGCTACACCCGGGCGATGAACCGCCACGGGCTGGAACCGCAGATCGTCGTCAGCGGCTTCACCGAAATGGCGGGCGCCGCCACCGCGGCGCTGCTGGATCGCGACGAGCTACCGTCCGCTGTGGTGTGCGTCAACGACCGCTGCGCGATCGGACTGCTGGACGCGATCCAGAAGGACGGGATCGACGTTCCGGGCGACATGTCGATCACCGGATACGACGACTCCCAGCTGGCGCAATTGACGCACATCGCGTTGACGTCGGTGAGCCAGGATCCGCGCGAACAGGCCAGGCGGGCGGTGGCGGCCGTGCTGGAACGGCTCGACGACGGACGGACCGAACCCGTATCGGTGGTCCTCCGGCCACGCCTCAGCCTGCGGTCGACGACAGGCCCGGCGCCTCATCGCTCGAGAACGCGCCGACGGAGAGCGCGCTCGCGCTGAGCGGACCGGGCACGTCCGGTGCTCCCCCGCACGATCAACCGCGGTTCGACGACGACATCGGTAGCGGCCGCGGTGTCGTCCTCGAGCCGCCGCACCGCGAAGTCGACCGCGTTCTCGGCCAGCTGATCGACGTCCTGACGAACCGTGGTCAGGTCGATGCGCGACAGATGCGCGATCTCGCTGTCGTCGTAACCCACGACCGACACGTCACGGGGGACGTCGACACCCGCCCGGTCCAGGGAGTCCATCAGTCCCAGCGCACACCGGTCGTTACCCGCCAGGACTGCGGTCGGAAGGACACCCACCTCGAGCATCAGGCGTCCCGCCGCCACTCCCGCGGCCTCGGTGTGGAGTCCCGGAATCACCCGAGTGAACTCCGCCAGGCCACGCTCGTACATCGCCGCGACGTAGGCGTCGCTTCGCGCGGCCGCGCCCGGCGACGAGCCTCCGCCGATGTGATGGATGACGCGGTGCCCGAGGTCGGCGAGATGATCGACCGACTGCCGGATACCGCTGTCGTCGGCACTGCGCACGGTGTCGAATACGCTCGGCCGCATCGGCTTTCCCACCACCACCACGACGGCGCGGTCCTCGAGTTCGTCGAGGTACTCCTGGCCCGAACTCGGCCCCAGGAGGATCAGACCTTCGCACCGATGACTGAGCATCGATTCGATCGCCTCGACCTCGTTGCGCCCCGGTGCGCTCGCCGACAACAGCACCTCGTACCCCGCCGCCTTCGCGACCGGGTAGATCCTCGTGACCAGCTCGGCCTGGAATGGCTGCTGGACGTCGAGCAGCACCCCCAGCGTTCGACTGCGTCCGCGGGCCAGCAATCGTGCCGCACTGTCCGGTTTGTACCCGAGTTCCGCAGCGACCTCCAGCACGCGCCGGCGTGTTTCCTCCCCCGCTCCGGGCTTTCCACGCATCACGAACGAGACCAGGGTGCGGGACACTCCCGCCCGTGCAGCGACGTCGTCCATCGTGGGCTTTCGTGCGCGCGCCGCGCCTTGTGCACGCATGGAACCAGCATTGTTCACGGCATCCCCCCGTCGAATCGCCCGAAGGCACGGTCCGGCTCGATTGCGTCCGGGGTCGGAGCGGTCTTCCAGCGCGCTTGCACGTCCGCAGCCTACTGTCGGCCGGGAAGGACCTCGCGCCGGCGGTGCCGTGAACGGTCGCCGCCGTATCCGCTTCTCAGGTGGGGTCGGAGTCCTTGTCGGCCCAGATTCCGCGTACATGCCCGATGTGCCGGCGCATGAGATCTTCGGCGCCGTCGGCATCGTGGGCGGCGATCAGGTCGAGAAGTTCCGCGTGTTCATGGGAGGAGGGAATCAGGTCGCCGCGTTCGGCGAGGGTTTTGAGACCGTAGATCCGGGAGCGGGCGCGCAACGATCGAACGGTTTCGACCAACTGCGGGTTTCCGGACAGCGCGAGCAGTCCGGAGTGGAATTCGAGATCGATGGTGACGTGCGCGATGAGGTCACCCTCGACCGCGGCCTTCTCGATGCCGAGCGCCAGGGGCCGCAATGCCTCGAGCGCCTCCGTGGGGGCGCCGACCTCGGCGATTCGTCGCACAGTCGGGACCTCGATCAACCGGCGCAATGCAGTCAGGTTGTCGAGTTCTTCCTCGGAGAGCTCCCGCACCCGGAAGCCCTTGTTACGGACGACTTCGATCAGACCTTCCTTGGCGAGGTCGATCATGGCCTCGCGAACCGGAGTGGGCGAGACACCGAATTGCTCTGCAAGCACCGGCGCGGAATGGACCTGCCCGGGTCGGAGTTCACCGGAGATGACGGCACCCCGGAGGGTTTCGATGATCTCTTCTCGCATGTTGCGTCGAGGTGCGAACGCGGCCAGAACAGGAGCTGAAATGCTCGTGGACATGCTTCCTCCTGATTGACCGGTGGGCGTCGCTCGACGCATGCAGATCGGTGGGGTGCACGGGTGCGTTTCCCACGTGATTTCGTTCTGCTGATCATACCAGGAGCAATGCAATGTTACATGGCATTATGCGTGCGGTGTGGCATGCGACATTTCTCCGTGTGACTGCCCCCGCCCCTCCGGAGGGTGGGCGGGGGCAGTCACCGGCAAGAGCAGCTGTCAGACCGGTGCGGGATCGGCCCCGAGTGCGTCCTTGGGTTGCTGGTGGGCGGCGAGATCTCGGAACGCCCGGCGTCGGCGGCGGGCCGATTGGTAGCGCTGGTGTGCGACATCGTCGGCGGGAACCAGTTCCGGGACAGCGGTGGGCCGGCCCTGCTCGTCGACGGCCACCATGGTGAAGTAGGAACTGTTGGTGTGCCGGGTGTTTCCGGTGTTGATGTTCTCGGTCTCGACCCGGATGCCGACCTCCATGGAGGTGCGGCCGGTGTAGTTCACCGAGGCCGAGAAGGTGACCAGTTCACCGACGTGGATGGGCTCGCGGAAGATGACTCGGTCGACCGAGATGGTCACCACGTAGGACCGCGCGTACTTGCTCGCGCAGGCGTAGGCGACCTGATCGAGCAGTTTGAGTAGCGCTCCGCCGTGAACGTTTCCGGAGAAGTTGCTCATGTCGGGGGTCATCAGTACGGACATCGACAGTGCGTGCGGTCCCGCCGCCACGTCAGACCTTCTGCTCTTGCAGCGATTCGTCACCGTGCTCGCGACCTGCGGCGAGTTCCTTCTCCGAGCGCAGCACGGCGAGGATCTCCTCGGTCTCGAAACCGCTGCGGGTGGCCCAGACTGCGCTGACGAGACCGGCGGCGACGACGAGCAGCGCGGTCCAGAGGTCGCCGAGGATCTTCTCGTGTCCGTTGGTGGTGTCGGTGAGGTAGGCGGCGATCATGGCGAACAGCAGGGAGACCGGCATCCATACCGCGGCGGCGACTTGCCGCTTGCCGTCGGCGTTGCCGGCGATCCACATGACCAGGAGGGTGAGGAGGACGGCGGCGACGAACAGGGTGATGAACGTCCAGTCGCCGAGGGTGCCTTCCCGTTTGGTGGTGCCGACGGTGAGGATCCATCCGCCGGCCCAGGCCAGCGTGATCCAGGCGGTGGTGAAGACGATCGCGATGGTGTAGCCGACCGTGTGACTGAACCAGCCGAGGCGGGGTCCGATGTAGGCGGCGGCGATGGGCAGGGCGAAGAAGAAGATGGTGAGCAGGTTGGTCAGGGTCCACCAGCCGGCGAAGTAGATCACCAGCAGGGATGCGGCGTGCGCGAGTCCGCACAGCAGTCCGGCGGCGGGCAGCCGGATCGGCCGGGTCAGGTCGGGGGCGGTGCGGCGCAGCACCATCACCAGCGGGCTGCCGATCAGGTAGCTGACGATCAGGGCAGTGGAGACCAGGCCGACCATCTGGTACCAGCTCGGGGCCGGGAAGAGGAACAGCAGGCTGACGATCAGGCACAGGAGCATCGACACCCAGGGCACGCCGAAGCGGTTGAGGCGCTGGAAGATCGTCGGGAGCGCGCCGTTGACGGAGTTGGCGTAGGTGGTGCGGCCGGAGATTCCGGCGAAGGTCAGACCGGTCACCGCGGGGGCGGCGACCGCGTCCATGAGCAGGATGGTCCCGAACCAGGCGAAGCCGGCCACCGCGAGGGCGTCGACCAGTGGGGATGCGGCCCAGTTGCTTTCGCTCAGCCCCTGCCAGTCGCCGGGCGTCAGGCCCAGGCTCGTCCAGTCCATCGCTCCGAGGAACCCGACCTGCAGGGCGAGGTAGATCACCAGCGGAATCAACAGGCCGCCCACAACGATGGCGATCGGCAGGTGTTTGCGGGGGTTCGCGGACTCACCGCCGAAGTCGGCGATGACGCGAATGGCGTTGAAGGCGAACACGACGCCGCCGGCAGTCATGGCGTGGAAGATCGACGATCCCCCGTAGGGCGCGAAGCCGCCGAAGTCGGTGAAATTCTCCGACTTGAACGAGAAGAACAGCAGGATGGCCACGACGATCGGGATGACGATCTTCCACAGCGACAACCAGGCGCTGGTCTTCGCCAGCACTTTCACGCCGAAGACGTTGAGCAGGAAGAAGACTGCGATCAGCAGGACCGCGGCGAGGATCCCGTTGGGCCAGGTGAGCATGGTGACACCGTCGACGACGTGCAGCAGTCCCAGCCCGGGGAACTGCCCGCCGAGGTAGGTCAGTGCGGCGAGCGCCTCGATCGGCGGGAGGGTGATGCACGCAATCATGTATCCCCACCCGTTCATCCAGCTCAGCAGGGAGCCGTGGGTGAATTGCGGGCCCCGCACGCTGATGCCCGTACGGGGCAGCGCGGTCGAGGCCTCGAGCCACGGGATGGCCATGATCGTGAAGATCAGGCCGCCGAAGATCCAGGTGACGACGGCGGCGGGGCCGGCAAGGCCGGCGGTGGCCAGCGGCGCGAGCAGCCAGGACGCTCCGATCTGCACGGTGACCGCGATGGCGATCAGCTGCCACAGACCGATTTTTCTCTGTAGGTGGGCGTCGGACTGCTCGAAGTCACCGAGGGCGATGTCGGGTGGGGTGTGCGATGGCGTCATGGTCTTCCTCGGGGTGTGGCACATCCGGTGGTGTGCGCGGGGACATGACGGTTCTCGGCGCCGATGCCTGGGGTAGGACCGTGCCGGGGCCGCCTGCGAGGGGTGGATGGTGCGGCGGCGGGCGATCTCGACCAGCGCTTCCCGAGGCCGGGTACGCAGCCGATCCGCCCTTCCACACCTCCCATTCCTAGGAGTACCATGTCACACGTCACATTATCCAGACCCTTCACGGAAGTTGCCTAGTTTTCACCTCAAACAATGTGATGTGTGACATTGTATCGGTGCCATTGGGCGACCCCTGAGGTTGGAGAAACACATGGAAACCACACCATCGGTCGGCGCGCAGTCGAAGCGTGCCACGATGTCATCCGGTGAACTGGCGGCTCGACTCGATCGGCTGCCCCTGTCCCGGTTTCACTACAAACTGCTCTTCGCCGGCGGTCTCGGCTACACCTTCGATGCGATGGACGGCGCGATCGTCGCGTTCATCCTCCCGTCGGTGCGCGAGGAATGGGGACTGTCGACCGGGCTGACCGGAATCCTCGGTAGCAGCCTGCTGATCGGATTCCTCATCGGCGCTCTCGGTGCCGGCATCCTCGGCGACAAGATCGGCCGCAAGAAGGTCATGGTGACCGCGCTGATCATCTATTGCATCGCCAGCGTCATCGCCGCGTTCTCCCCCAATTTCTGGGTGCTGTTCGGCGCCCGGGTGGTCGCCGGCATCGGCACCGGAGCCGAGAGCGCGATCATCGCCCCCTACCTGTCGGAGTTCGTCCCCTCCCGCCTGCGCGGCCGGTACATCGGTTCGCTGGCCGCGTTCTTCTCGTTCGGCTACATCATGGCCGCGTTGCTGGGCTACTTCATCGTCAGCGAGTTCGATCACGGGTGGCGGTACGTGCAGCTGATCACCGCGGTCCCGATCCTGCTGGTGCTGTGGTGGCGGCGCAGCCTGCCCGAGTCCCCGCGGTTCCTGCACGTGCACGGCCGCAAGGAGGAAGCGGCGGCGATCGTCACCGCCATCGAGGAGGACGTGCAGGCGCGCACCGGCAAGCCGCTGCCGCCGCCGCCCGCGACGGCTCCCGACCCGGACGTGGTCGTCTCCGCCGGAAACGTCGCCGACAACCTGAAGGCGCTCTTCCGCGGCGGCCTGCGCAAGACCACCTTCACCGCGTGGATTTACTGGTTCGTGGCGATCTTCACCTTCTACGGCTTCTTCACCTGGATTCCGTCGTTACTGGTGGAGCGCGGTTTCGACATCTCGAAGAGCTTCATGTTCGCGATCTTGATCTACATCGCGCAAACCCCCGGGTACTTCTCGGCCGCGTGGGTCAGCGAGATGATGGAGCGCAAGTGGGCGATCGTGCTGTACCTGTCCGGAGCAGCGGCCGCCGCCACGGGCATGGCGTTCGCCGACTCCGCCACCTCCATCGTGGTCTGGGGAATGCTGTTGTCGTTCTTCATGAACGGCAATGCCGCCCTCGAGTACTCCTACACCTCGGAGATCTACCCGACCATGATCCGCACCACCGGCCTGGGAGTGGCCTCGGCGGTCGGGCGCATCGGCGGCATCATCGCGCCGATCGCGATCGGCTTCTCCTACGGCAGCGTCGGCTTCGCCGGGGTGTTCGTGATGCTGCTCGTACTGCTCGCCCTCGGC
Organism: Rhodococcus sp. NPDC057529; assembly: GCF_042802055.1. NCBI lineage: Bacteria > Bacillati > Actinomycetota > Actinomycetes > Mycobacteriales > Nocardiaceae > Rhodococcus > Rhodococcus sp. NPDC057529. The sequence continues at coordinate 41,294 of NZ_JBHVEY010000002.1, read as the reverse complement.
GCGACGGTGGTCGCCGTCTTCGGACAGCGCACCACCGGAAAATCCCTCGAGTCGATCGGCCAGAACACCGTCAACCGGTAAGGAGCCAGTGATGATCACCTGTACCGCGCGGATGCGATTCCGCCCCGAGACCGTCGACACTGCGCTGGCGTTGTTCACCGACGTCATCCCAGCCACCAGGGCCGAGCCCGGCTGTGACTTCTACGAGTTCTACCGGGACATCGAAGACCCCCTGGTCATCATGTCGGTCCAGCGGTGGGACGACCTCGAGGCACTGATCTGGCATTCGACCACCCCTCAGGGTCGCCGGGTCGGCGAAGAGATGCCCGCCCTGACCACCGAGACCGCCGACATCCGTGTCCACGTCGGGGCGAGGGTCCTCGAATGGCCACTGTCGGACGAACGCAAGAAGGAGTTGATCGGCCGATGACCACCCCCACGAAAGACCTGACCATCCGACACGTCTCGGCGGTGCACCCCGCCGACGCCACCGTGATCGCTGATCAGCGGATCCGCATCGTGACGGGCCGGATCACCGACATCGGAGCCGACGACAACACACCGATCCTGCCCGGGGAATTCGACGGCACCGGGGCGTTCGCGCTGCCCGGCCTGATCGACTGCCACGTGCACGTCAATGCCGTCACCGCCTCACTCGGTGCGGTCGCCGACATGTCCCCCGCCTACGTCACCGCGCAGGCGGCCGGCATCCTGCGCGGGATGCTGGCCCGGGGGTTCACCACGGTCCGCGATGTGGGCGGCGCCGACTTCGGCATCGCCGCGGCGGTCGACGACGGACTGCTGCCCGGACCACGGATCATCTTCGGCGGCAAGGCGTTGTCGCAGACCGGTGGTCACGGGGATCTGCGCCCGGCCGGTCGCGACGTGCACGACCTGCATTACGCGTTGCCGGTGCTCGGCCGGGTGTGCGACGGCATTGCCGAGGTCCGCCGGGCCGCGCGCGACGAGATTCGGCGCGGCGCAAGCCACATCAAGATCATGATCTCGGGCGGATGCGCGAGCCCGACGGACCGGGTGGATTCCCTGCAGTTCTCCGACGAGGAACTCACCGCGATCGTCGCCGAGGCGCACGCCGCCAACATCTACTGCGCCGGCCACGCCTACACCGCGGCCGCGGTCAATCGGGGTCTGAGGTTCGGGGTGCGCACCATCGAACACGGCAACCTCCTCGACGACACCTCGATCGAGCTGTTCTTGGCACACGACGCGTTCTACGTGCCGACGCTGGCCACCTACGTCGCCCAGGTCGAGGACGGGCAGACCCTCGGACTCGATCCCGGGCAGCTGACGAAGATCCGGTCGGTGGTCGACGACGGATTCCGGGCGTTGGCGCTGGCCGATGGGGCGGGGGTGAAGATCGCCTTCGGCACGGATCTGCTCGGCGAGATGCACGAGCGTCAGTCCGAGGAGTTCGCGTTGCGGGCGAAAGTCCAGTCGCCGCAGGCGATCGTGCGCTCGGCCACGACGACGGCGGCGGAGTTGCTGCGCCGGGCAGGCGAACTCGGGGTGCTCGCCGAGGGGGCGTACGGCGATATCGTGCTCACCCGAGCAAACCCCTACGACGACCTCGGGGTGCTGGCCAGACCGGATACCGGCGTCCTCGCCGTGATCAAGTCCGGTGTGCTCACCGGATAGGACACGGCGACGGCGGCGATCGGGCCGGGCGGGTGTTGCGGGCTGCAACGAACACCTTCCCGGCCCGATCGTCATCTCGCCCGCTCCGACTTCGGCACCGTGTCGAGTCTCGACCGGACCGGCGCGAGCGCGACCATACCCACACTGTTCTACACCCGAAGAACCATTGACTTTCCTACCTGTTCGGAGTTTGCAGAATTGATGTATGCGACGGAGTTACATTCGCGTCCCGGTATTTTCACACGATTCCTGCCCTTGGCGGACGGCGTCGATCCGAGGTTGATTGTGCTGCTGGGCGCGGCCGCGACGTCGCTGACCGGAAGCTTGATCAAGTTGTCCGGGGTGAGCCCGGCGACCTCGACGTTCTTCCGCTGCGCCATCGCCGCTCCGTTCCTGGGGGTGCTGGCGTGGCGGGAGTTCCGCCGGCATGGCGGCATCTCGCTGAAGGTGCTGGCGGGCCAGGTCCTCGGTGGGGCCATGCTCGGTGCCGACTTCGCGTTGTGGGCGCACTCGATCTCGATGATCGGCGCCGGTATCTCCACCGTCGTGGCCAATGTCCAGGTGGTCGTCGTGCCGATCCTGGCGTGGCTGTTCTTCCGCGAGCCGGTGCCGATGCGATTCGTGGTGGCGGTGCCGTTCCTGTTCGCCGGGGTCGCCCTGGCTGGAGGCATGCTCGGCGGTAGTGGGGCCGGGGACCAGTTGCTGCTCGGCACGGTGCTGGCGCTGGCCGCGGGCGGCGCCTACGGGGTCTACCTGTTTCTCAGCGGCCGGGCCGGGGCGGCGCACCGGGCTTCCTCACAGGTGTTCGTCTCCACCGTCGCCGCCGGTGTGGTCGGCACCGCCGTCGGGTCGTTATGGGGCACCATCGATCTCACCCCCGGGTGGGCGGCGTTCGGTTGGCTGGCGGCGCTGGCGCTGGCCAGTCAGGTCGTCGGGTGGGTGCTGATCGGGGCGGCGCTGCCCCGGCTGTCGGCCGAGGTCGGGGCCACGTTGCTGCTCGCGCAGCCGGTCACGGCGCTCGTGATCGCGATGGTCGTCCTCGGTGAGCGCCCCGGCCCCGCCCAACTCGCCGGGTGTGCGGTGGTGGTGGCCGCGGTGTGGATGGTCACCCGGCGGCCCATGTCCCCGCGGCGCGTGACTGCCTCGTCGGCAACGGATCCGGTGCAGAACCCGTAGGCCCTGTGGTGGGCGGGGTCGGCAACGACGGCGGCGCCGGGCACCCCTGGGGATGTCCGGCGCCGCCGCGGGTCAGTTTTGTCTGTGAGGCTCGGTCAGTGCGCGGCCTGCAGGACCCCGTCGATGCGGCGGGGGATCTGGGTGAAGCCGTCGCGCAGTTCTTCGGGCAGTACCGCTTCCGGGGCGTCCTGGAAGGTGACCGGTCGCAGGAACCGGCGGATGGCGGTGGCGCCGACGGAGGTGTGGATCGAGTTGGTCGAGGGCCACGGTCCGCCGTGCGTCTGCGCCCAGGAGACCGCGACACCGGTGGGGAAGCCGTTGAAGATCACTCGGCCGGCGCGCGGTTCGACGACGGCGAGCAGCTGGCCGGCCAGCTCCGTCTCGCCGGATCCGATGTGCAGGGTGGCGGTCAGCGCGTGGTGGAGCGTGTCCAGGGCGCGGGTGACGTCCTTGGTTGCCGATCCGGCGTCGTAGCGGACCACGACGGTGACGGGGCCGAAGATCTCGTCGACCAGCCCAGTGGTGAGGTCGTCGACATCGGTCTCGAACAGCTTCGAGGCCACCGCGTACCCGGCCTCGGCGGGGTGCCCGGCGGTGGCGTGGGTGATTTCGCCGCGGGTGCCGAGCGTGTCGGTGTCGGTGGTGTAGGAGTCGAAGATGCGCTTGTTGAGCAGGATCTGGGCGGGCACCTCGGCCACGGCCGCGCGGGCGGCGGCGACGAGCCGGTCCCCGTCGGGACCGGTGGGCACCAGGACCAGGCCGGGTTTGGTGCACAGCTGACCGGATCCGACGGTGATCGAGGCGATCAGTCCGCGGCCGATGTCCTCACCGCGCTCGGCGGCCGCGGCGGCGGTCACGATCACCGGGTTGATACTGCTCAGCTCGCCGTAGAACGGGATCGGTTCCGGGCGGGCGTTGATGATCTCGAGCAGGGCCTTGCCGCCGGAGAGCGACCCGGTGAACCCGACGGCCGTGATGGCCTCGTGTGCCACCAGGTCGGCGCCGCCCTGGGTGCCGAAGACGATGCCGAAGGTGCCCGCGGGTGCGCCGGCGGCCGTGGCGGCGTCGCGCAGGATCTCGAAGGACAGCAGTGAGGTGGCCGGGTGCGATCCGTGGGCCTTGACGATCACCGGCGAGCCCGCGGCGACGGCCGAGGCGGTGTCGCCGCCGAGGACGGAGAAGGCGAACGGGAAGTTGCTGGCCCCGAAGACGGCGACCGGGCCTACCGGCACCAGCAGTCGGCGCAGGTCCGGGCGCGGTCCCATGCCGGTGTCGGCGGCCGGGTCGATCGTCGCCTCCAGGTAGCCGCCGTCACGGACGACGTCGGCGAAGAACCGGAACTGGAAGACGGTTCGGGTCAGCTCACCGCCGAGTTTGGTGTCGTTGAAGCCGGTCTCGCGCGAGGCGGTGGCGATCAGGTCGTCGCGGCGCGATTCGACCGCGGCCGCGAGGGCGTCGAGCAATTCGGCCCGGAATCCGCGGCCGAGACGGCGCAGCTCGGTGAATGCGGCCGCCGCTGCAGTAGCGAGCTGGTCTACCTGCTCGGGCGTGGTGGTGTCGGCGACAGGGTCGAGGGTGGTTCCGGTGCGGGGATCGGTTCCGGCGATGGTGGCCATGATGTCCTTTCGAAAGTCGAGGTCAGGCAGAGTCGTCGATGCCGGGTTCGTTCAGCCAGGTGACGACGTCGGCGCAGGGTGCGTCAGGTGGTCTGCAGCGCCAGTTCGCCGCGCCGAGGGTAGGCGGTGATCAGGGTGATGGTGCGCTCGCGCAACGCCAGATGATGCATGCTGTAGCCGCCGAAGACGGTGAGCTGACTTTGCCGGGCGGTGCCGTCGAGCAGCACGGGGGATTCGAAGCGCGGCACCCGGGCCAGGGCCAGTTGCAGGTCCTCGACGAACCCGGCCTGCTCGTCCCAGGGCACGTCCGGGGTGTTGTCGAGGACGAACCGGGCCAGCGCCGTGGTGGGCAGTTCCGGTGGCGAATCTGTGCTGGAGCGGAAGCCGGTGCGGATGCGGGCGACCGGTCCGGAGGTGCCGTACGTAAGTTCCACCGCAGTCAGGGTCCCGTTGGTGGTTTCGGTCGACGAGGTGAGCCGGGTGTCGGCGGGTGGGTTCACCGCGATGGTGAACCCGGAGCCGACGTCGGCCCGCAGCAGCTCGAGGGCGTAGTCGTGCGCGGTCCCGGCGGCGACGGTCAGGGTCATGGTGGTTCTCCTCGGAGCGGTCCGGTCGGTCAGTGGGCGAGCTCGGCGGCGACGGCCTCGGCGACCACCACGTCTTCCCAGGACATGCCGGAGCTCTTGAAGAAGACGGCGCGATCGCCGCGGAGCTCGACATCACCGCGGACGACGTCTTTCATCGGGATCACCGTGTCCGCGGTCAGAGCGGATTCGGCGATGGCCATGATGACGTCGCCGCCCTCACGCAGTGCGGTGTCGACATCCTCGACGACGACCTGGGCGCGCGCACACAGGGCGGCGTCGACCTCGCGGCGGTCGGCGTCGTGGGAGCCGACGGCGATGACGATGACGTCGTCCTTGCTGGTGCGGGAGTCGAACAGTGGCTCTCCGGATCCGGTCGCGCAGACGATGACGTCGGCGCGGCGGACCGCGTCGTCGGCCTCAGGTGAGCCGGCCCGCACCACCCGAGGATTGGTTCCGGGCAGCCCGATCGCGTCGACCGGGCTGCGCAGGACGTAGGTGACCGAGGCGACGGTTCGGGTGCCGCGGACGACGGCGGTGATGGTCTCGACGTGGCCGGTGCCCTGCGGTCCGGCGCCGAACACGGTCACGTGCAGCGGCGCCGAGCCGCGCAGCAGGGCGGGTTTGACGGCGGCGATCGAGACGGCCGGTGTGCGCAGCGTGGTCAGGGCGGTTCCGTCTAACAGCGCCCGCGGGGTGAGGGTTTCTGCGTCGAAGAGCACGTAGACGGCCTGGATGCGGGCCAGTCCGCGAGCGGGGTTGCCGGGGGCGACGGTGGCGATCTTGACACCGACGCCGGTCGGAGACTGGGACGGCATGACCAGCAGCTGACCGTGTGCGACGTCGAGGATGCTGCGCTGAAAGTCCGTGGCCGGATCGAATCCCGCGCGCAGCGCCTCTTCGAGCGCTCGGACGGCCCCGGCAGGGCTGAGAGCGTCGAAGACGGTACGGGCGGAGATGAAGTCGATCGACGTGGTGGTCACGGTCGTACCTTTCCTCGTGTGCGGTGCGCGACCCGGCAGGTAGCCGCAGCGTGGTGTCCGTGTGCGGCGGCGTGACAGGGGTGACCTGTTACGGCTCCGTTCGAGTTCGTCGGTGGGACCCCAGTT
>NZ_JBHVEY010000002.1:0-35143 GCF_042802055.1 Rhodococcus sp. NPDC057529 | reverse complement strand
GTGGGTGCACGACCAGGAGGGGGGCTGGGGTTGGGGGTTTGTGGGGGGGGGTGGGAGGGGGGTACCCGTCCACCCCGCCGTCCGAGTTCGCCGGTGAAACCCGGGCGACGGGGGCTCTGTTTCCTTGTCGCCCGTAGCACTGCCCGGCGGCTCGCAGGGCGTCGACGGGTCGGGGGTGTCCCGACCCATCCACATCTGTGGTGGGGCGGGATCGGCCTGGCCAGGGGGGGTGAGAGCTTGAAACAAAACGGGGACGGGGCGTCCGGGTTCAGCAAGTACTCCGCGGTTCCGGTAAGTCCGACGTACCCCGTGATGGTGGGCGTGACGGTGGTGATGTCACCGATGGTGCCCTGGTCGACGAGTCGGCCGGTGAACTGGGTGCCGATGAACGACTCGTTGAGGAAGTCGGTGTTCAGCTCCAGCTCGCCCCTCGCGTGCAGCTGCGCCATTCGGGCGCTGGTTCCGGTGCCGCACGGGGAGCGGTCGAACATTCCCGGTGCGATGACCATCGCGTGCCGCGAATGCTGGGCCGTGGACCCCGGTGCCGCCAGGTACACGTGGTGGCAGCCGGTGATCTCGGGGTTACCCGGGTGGACCGGCAGATCCTGCTCGTTGATCGCCGCGCTGATCGCCAGTCCGGCGGCCATGATCTCGTCCTTGTTGGCGCGGTCGAACTCGATGCCGAGCTTGTCGAGTTCGACGATGGCGTAGAAGTTGCCGCCGAACGCGATGTCGTAGGGCACCGATCCCCACTGCCCCACCTGCACGGTGCGGTCGAGTCCGAGCGCGAACGAGGGCACGTTGGTGAGGGTGACCCTCTTCGCGGCCCCGTCCTCGACGGCCACCTCGGCAACGACCAGGCCGGCGGGGGTGTCGAGCCGGATGGTGGTCACCGGTTCGGTGACCTCGACCATCCCGGTTTCCACCAGCACGGTGGCCACGCCCATCGTGCCGTGCCCGCACATCGGCAGGCAGCCGGAGACCTCGATGTAGAGCACCCCGTAGTCGGCGTCGGGCCGGGTGGGCGGCTGCAGGATCGCTCCGCTCATCGCCGAATGCCCGCGGGGTTCGTTCATCAACAGTCGCCGGATGTGGTCGAGGTTCTCGATGAAGTACCGGCGACGGTCGAACATGGTGGCGCCGGGAATGGTCCCGACGCCACCAGTGACGACCCGAGTCGGCATGCCTTCGGTGTGGGAGTCGACCGCATGAAAGACCCGGTTACTACGCATGGGTCAGGCCAATCCCTCGGCGACGGCCTTTTCGGTCGCCTCGCGGACGAGCTTTTCCTGCTCGGCGTTGAGCGGGACGCGCGGCGGCCGGCTCGGTCCGCCGTAGCGGCCCACGATGTCCATGCTCAGCTTGATCGCCTGCACGAACTCGGTCTTCGAGTCCCAGCGCAGTAGCGGGTGCAGCGACTTGTAGAGGGCGAGAGCGGATTCGATCTTGCCTGCCGAAGCCTCTTCCCACAGCTGAACGCTGGCGCGGGGCAGTGCGTTCGGGTAGCCGGAGATCCAGCCGGGAGAGCCGGCGATGGCGAACTCGAAGGCCACGTCGTCGGTGCCGCAGAGCACGTCGAGTTCGGGGGCGAGTTCCTTGATCTCGTAGTAGCGGCGGATGTCGCCCGAGAACTCCTTGACGCCGGCGATCAGGCCCTCGGCGTGCAGTTCGGCGAGCAGGTCCGGGGTCAGGTCGACCTTGGTGTCGAAGGGGTTGTTGTACGCCACGATCGGCAGTCCGACCTGCGAGACGATCCTGTAGTGCTCGATGACGGCGCGGCGGTCGGCGCGGTAGGCGTTCGGGGGCAGCAGCATCACGGCGGGAGCACCGGCCTCGGCGGCCTGCTCGGTCCACCGGCGGGCCTCGTCGGCACCATAGGCGGCCACACCCGGCATGATCGTGAATCCCTCGGGCGCAGCCTCGATCGCGGTGGTCACCACGCGAGCCCGCTCCTCGACGGTGAGGTTGTGATACTCACCGAGCGAGCCGTTCGGGGTGGCACCGCTACAGCCGTTCTCCGCCAGGAACTTGATGTGCTCGCCGAACCCGTCGAAGTCGATCTCGAGGGTCTTGCCGCCGCGATCGTGCATCGGCAGGGCGGTCGCCACCAGCACTCCGTGCCAAGGCTTGCGTGCGCTCATGTGTCCTCCAGTAGTCAAGTGTCCCGGATCACCCGGAGACTGTGAACTTGCTCCTTCACAGTCTGCCATGTGACATGTGAAATTGTACAGAGCTTGTGAAGATCTTTTTTGGTCCGCTACCCGCCCACGTCACGGTGTGCGCTCGGCACCGGCCGCCAGGGATCGCAGCGAAACCGGCTGCCCGATAGGACGACTGGCGACCCCACGCAAATCGTCGGCGGTGGGTTCGCGGTCGGCGCGGGCGGCGACCAGGCAGGTGGTAGCGAAGCCGCACACCCGGCCCTGGCACATGCCCATGCCGGGGCGGGCATAGAGCTTGACCGCCCGGGGATCGATCGCCCCCAGGTCCTCGATGGCGGCGTCGACGTCGGCGGTCTCGACCTCCTCACACCGGCAGATCACCGTGTCGGGTCTGAGCCAGCCGGTCCACCCCGACGGCACCGGGAAGGTGGCGTGCATCGCCACCGCGAACGCGTGCAACGCCGCCCGGTGGCGCTCGAGCTTGCGCAGGAGTTTCGGCGTCGGCGCGACGCCGGTGACCGCTGCCGCGGCGTGCAACCCAGCCAGGCGGCCCTCGACCACCGAGGCCGCCGCTCCGCTGACGCCACAGACCTCACCGGCCAGATACACCCCGGGCACGGTGCTGCGCTGGCCGGTGTCCGCGACGGCGATCAGGCTGCCGTCGATGTCGCGGCGGGTCTGGCACCCGAGCTGCAACGGGATCTCGAGCTGCGGGGTGAACCCGTAGCCGACGGCGACGGTGTCGCAGTCGATCTGTTTCTCGGTGCCCGGCACCGGGTTCCAGTTCCGGTCGAGTTTCGCGGTGGTGACACCGGCGACTTCCTCGTGTCCGTGCGCAGCGACGATCGCGGTCCGGGTGTGGTACGGAATCCGGCGGCGCAGCATGGTCAGGGAGTATTCGACGCCCTCGCCGAGCTTGGCGGCGTTGCGGGCGACCGCACCGAGATGACGGGCGAACCCGGCCGGGTGCCCGGCCTCGAAGACACCGACGACGTCGGCGCCGGCGTCGGCCAGACCGGCGGCGACAGCCAGCAGGAACGGCCCCGTCCCCGAGACCGCGATCCGGCGCCCGGCCAGTACCCCTTGGCCCTTGAGCAGCGCCTGCAGGGCCCCGGCGGTGAACACCCCCGGCAGGGTCCAGCCGGGGAAGGGCAGTTGCCGGTCGTAGGCGCCGGTGGCGACGACCAGGGAACGGCTGGTGACGATCCGCTCTCCGGAGGGTGTGCTGGCGTGGGCGGTGAATTCGGTGCCGGTGTTCTCGATATGCCAGACCGAGTGGCGGGGCAGGTAGTCGATCGCCGGGCCTGCTGCGCGCAGCTGCAGGCGCAGGGCCTGGAAGGTGGCCCAGTCGTGGTGCAAGGCACCGTCGTCGCCGCCCCGGTTGCGCCAGTACTGCCCGCCCGGGTGGTTGCCCGCGTCGATCAGGGCGACGCGGGCCCCGGCGGTCGCGGCGCTGGTCGCCGCGGCCAGTCCGGCGGGGCCGGCGCCGAGAACGGTCAGGTCGTACGGGGTCTCAGCAGGCGAGTTCGCCACGGCCGGCTCCTTCCTGGGTGGTGACGACGTCACCGGGGCGGGCCTCGACGAGGCAGGCCCGGCGGTTGGGTTCGCCGTTGACGGTGACCAGGCAGTCGAAACAGATCCCGATGCCGCAGAACACCCCGCGCGGGGTGTCGGCGACGCGGGTGCGCCGCCACGAGCGGCGGCCGCTCGCGATGAGCGCGGCGCCGATGCTCTGGCCGGTCTCGGCGGTGACGGTGTGCTCGTCGAACTGGAAGACGATGTTGTCGGTGCTCACGCTGTTGCCTCCACGAAGCGGTCCGGACGGAAGGGGGACAGGTCGAGGTCGGGTTCCTTGCCCGAGATGAATTGGGCGATCAGTGATCCCGTTCCGGTGGCCAGTCCGATGCCGGCGCCTTCGTGGCCGCTGGCGTGGATCAGGCCGGGCGCGCGCGGATCGGCGCCGATGACCGGCAGGTGGTCGGGGCAGTACGGCCGAAAGCCCAGGTAGGTGCGCAGCAGGGAGACATCGGCGAGGAACGGGAAGACCTCGATGGCCTGAGCGGCGAGCTTCTCGATCACCGGCAGCGACACCGACCGGTCGAAGCCGACGCGTTCGCGGCTGGCCCCGATCAGCACGGTGCCCGCACCAGTGCCCTCGACCACCACCGACGTCTCGAGGCCGGCGTCGCTGGAGGCGACGTTGGCGACGTATTCGGCGGTGTAGACCTTGTGCCGGATCACCCGCGGCAGCGGCTCGGTCACCAGAACGAAACCCTTGCGCGGCAACACCGGAATCGGCGCACCGGCCAGCTCCGCGATCGGGCCGCTCCAGGTTCCGGCGGCGTTGATCGTCCACGGCCCGTGCACGGTGGGCACGGCGGGATTGTCGGTGCGCACGCCGATGACCCGATCGTCCGCCGACGTGAGGAATCCGGTCACCGACGTGCCGGTCAGCACGGTGCCGCCGCGGGCCCGCACGTGCTGGAGCAGCCGGGCGGTGGCCAGCATCGGCTGGACCTGACTGTCCTGCGGGTAGTGCGCTCCCCCGGCCGCCGCGGGGGTGACACTCGGTTCGAGCTCGACGAGCTCGTCCTGGGAGATGTCGATAGCGTCGATGCCGACCTCACGCTGGGAGGCGGTCAGATTCCGCAGCCCAGCCGCGGTGGCCTCGGAGGCCGCGACGACCACTCCCCCTTTCGCGTGGTATTCGATGCGTTCGGGACCGAGCCGCTCGGCGACGTCGGTCCAGAGCCTCGAGGACAACAGGGCGAGATCGAGTTCGGATCCGGGGTGTTTGTCCGAGAGCAAGATGTTGCCCTCGCATGCCGCGGTCGTGCCTCCGCCGACCGCGCCGCGCTCGATGACGGTGACCTTCAGGCCCGCCTCCGAGCAGTAGTACGCGCATGCTGCGCCGATCACGCCGCCGCCGATGACGACGACGTCGTTGGTGTGGCCGAGTTCCATATCAGTAGTATGTCACATTGCATCTGATCGGGGAATCCGCTAATTTGATGTGACCGGCGCAACAGCCACGGCTCGTTTCGGGCGGATCCTGCAGCACAGCGGGGCGCTCTTGTCATCGGCCTCACCCCAACATCCCTCTGGAGGATCCGTGTTTTCACGTACGCGATCGTCGACGCGCGAAGTTCCGCCACCGGTGACCCCGGAGCCGCCCGAGGACGGCGACAGTGGTCATCTCCAGAAGACCCTCAAGCAACGCCACGTCGTCCTGATCGCCTTCGGCGGCATCATCGGCGCCGGCCTGTTCGTCGGCAGCGGATCGGTGATCGCCAGCGCCGGCCCGGCCTCGATCCTGTCGTACCTGATGGGCGGCATCCTCGTCATGCTCGTCATGCGGATGCTCGCCGAAATGGCCGCCGCCGAACCCGCCAGCGGCAGCTTCGCCACCTACGCCCGCAAGTATCTGGGCGACTGGGCAGGATTCCTCACCGGATGGCTGTACTGGTACTTCTGGGTCATCGTCGTCGCTTTCGAAGCCGTCGCCGGCGCGGCAACCATCCGCATCTGGCTCCCCGACGTCCCCCTGTGGACAACGAGTTTCGCCATCATCGTCGCCCTGACCGCCGTGAACCTGATCTCGGTGAAGTCATTCGGTGAATTCGAGTTCTGGTTCGCCGCCATCAAGGTCCTCGCCATCGTCGCGTTCCTCGTACTCGGCACGCTCTACGTCGCCGGCGCCTGGCCGAACAGCAACGGCAGCATCTTCTTCCTGGCCAGCGAGGGAGGGTTCGCCCCGCACGGCTGGATCCCCGTGTTCACCGGCGTCGCCACGCTGATCTTCTCGATGCTCGGCTCGGAAATCGTCACCGTCGCCGCCTCGGAATCCTCCGAACCGGTCAAAGCGATCTCCAAGGCCACCTCGACGCTGCCCTGGCGGATGATGATGTTCTACGTCGGATCCGTACTGCTCCTGGTCACCATAATGCCGTGGGACATGCTTCCCACCGACAGCAGCCCGTTCGCCGCCGCCATCGGCTCGATGGGCATCCCCGCAGCCGGACGGCTGATGGACGTCATCGTCCTCGTCGCCGTTCTGTCCTGCCTGAACTCCGGCCTCTACGTCTCCTCCCGGATGATCTACGCGCTCACCGGAACCGGTGATGCTCCCCGTGGTCTCGCCAAACTCAACGCCCGGGGCGTCCCGATGCGCGCCATCCTCGCCAGCACGGCCTTCAGCTACCTCGCCGTCGTGATGGCCTACTTCTCCCCGGACACGGTGTTCTACTTCCTCACCACCTCCTCCGGCGCCGTCGCCCTGTTCGTCTACCTCGCCATCGCCGGCTCCCAGATCCGGATGCGCCGCCACCGCCAACAGACCGGTGACACCGACATCGACCTGAAGATGCCGCTGTTCCCCTACCTGAGCTACTTCACCGTCTTCGCCATCATCGGCGTCATCGCACTGCTCGGTTTCAACGCCGACACCCGGCCCCAGCTCTACCTCGGCCTGGTCAGCGTCGGCGCACTGCTGGTCGCCTTCTTCCTCACCCGCCGCAAGAGCGGCGCCGCCGCCGGTCAGCGCACCGAGATCGCCTAGGACACCGCATGCCCGCCACCACCGTCGCCTCCACGTCCGAGACCCCCGCCCCGAACCAGTGGGTCTGGACGACCGAGGCGGACCTGCACACCGCCTCCGGCCAACTCTGCGCCCACTGGCTGAGCACCTCCCTCGCCCGGATCTGCCGGACCCGCCCGGCCAACTGACCACCCAACCCCACCCAGAACGACCGGTCACCGCGGCAGACTTGCCGCCGCGGTGACCGGTTTTCCACATTTCCGAGCCGAAAGGTAGTCCGGTGTCCCGCCAGAGCGCGCCAACCATCACGGACCGCACCCGGTGCGGACCCACCAGCGTGCGGACCGCCCGCGAATCACCGGGCCCCGTGGGTGGAGTCCGGTCCCGGACACGAATCTCGCTGTGCCCGCATCACACCCGGATTCAGCTCTCCCCCATCCTGTTCGTCCGGTCGGTCGAGGTGACCAACTCGGGCACCACAGCCACGACCGTCCACCTCCTGGTCGCCCTCACCGAGCAGGGCGTGCCCCGATACCTGGGCTCGTGCATCGGCGACGGCGACCGCTTCTGGCTGAGTGTGTTCGAGGCACTCCGCGCCGGCGGCGTGCAGGACGTCCGCATCCTTGCTTCGGCGCGGCCGCAGGCGATGCACCACGCCGCGACGACCGTGTGGCCGCACGCGTCGGTGCATCTCGACGTCCCCGGGCTGCTACGCAGCACCTTCGACCGAGTACCCCGCCACGACTGGATGGCCCTCGGCCACGACCTCGCCCGGATCCACGACGCCGCCGACCCCGCCGACGCGCGCACCGCATTCGCCGCGCTTCGCGGCACCTGGGCACCCCGGCACCCCGAGGTGGTGCGCCGGTGGGAGCGCCACCTGGATCTACTCACCGAACGGGCCACGCTGGCGAACCCGATCCGGCAGGCCCTGGCCGCCGGCGGACTGCTCACCACCCTCACTACCCGCCTCGACCACGCGGTGGCGACGGGGCCCGCCCGCACCGAGGCCGCGATCCTGCAGACGGCCAACGCGATCGGCGAACACCTCACCCGCGGCGACCAGCCCTGGGTGCGCCGATGGGGCCCGGTACGCGCAGCGTTCGAGACCGCCTTCCCGCACCACTAGTCGGAACACCCCTTCACACGACAGCGCCTCCCCACCCCGGACCCGAAAGGCACCGTGGGGTGAGGAGGCGCTGATTGGCGTACCCGGACAGGTCAGACGGGAGCGTCCGTCCGCCCGGATCCGTCGGTGACCGGCGCCGTCGACAGCCCTGACGTCGCCGGATGGGCCCCTCGCACCGAAATCAGCGAGATCGCGCTGCAGAGAACGAGGTAGAGCGCGATCGGAACCCAGGACTGGTCGAACTCCCCGAGCAGGAACGTCGCCACCAGCGGTGCCGTACCACCCGCGGCGGCCGCCCCGATCTGCTGACCGAGGGTGATCCCGGTGTAGCGCACCTCCGGAGCGAACATATCCGAGGTGATCGTTCCGTAGGTCGCGGTGATCGCCGGCCACAGGACACCGACGGCGATCGAGCAGGCGAGCAGCAGCGCCCACATCACCCCGGCGTGCAGCAACAGGAAGTAGGGGAAGGCGAACGCAGCCATCGCCACCGCAGCCACGGTGAAGACGGTACGCCGGCCGATCCGGTCTGCCAGGGTGCCCGCCAGCGGAATGGTGAACACGGCGAGCAGCGCCGCGACGCTGACCGAGACCAGGACCGAGGTACGTGCGAAGTCCAGCACCCCCGTGGCATAGCTGAGGATGAACGTGGCGAAAATGTAGAACGGCGCCGTCTCGACGACCTTCGCTCCGATCGCCACCACCACGGCCCGCCAGTGATACTTCACCACGTCGACGATGGGCAGCTTGGCGGTGCGCCCCTCCTCCTGCGTCTTACGGAAGGCCGGGGTCTCGTCGAGTCCGGACCGCAGCCACAGCCCGACCATCACCAGCAGGACACTGGCGATGAACGGAACCCGCCATCCCCAGGCATTGAACGACTCCGACGGCAGCAGACTCAGCCCGGCCATCGCGAGCGTCGCCAGCAGCATCCCCAGCGCAACACCGATCTGCGGGACGCTGCCGAAGAAGCCACGGCGGCGAATCGGGGCGTACTCGTACGCCAGCAGGATCGCCCCGCCCCATTCCCCCGAGATCGCCAGCCCCTGGATGATCCGGCAGGTTACCAGCAGGATCGGCGCCCAGACCCCGATCGCGGCGTAGTTCGGCAGGAACCCGATGCCCATGGTCGCCAGACCCATCAGCCACAACGTGATGACCAGGGTGCGCTTGCGGCCGATGCGGTCACCCAAATGGGAGAACACGATGCCGCCGAACGGGCGAATGAAGAAGGTCAGCGACAGCGACAGGTAGCTCAGCATCAGCGAGACGACCGGGTCTTCGGATGGGAAGAACTGCTTGTCGAAGACCAGGGCGGCGGCACTGGCGTACAGGAAGTACTCGAACCACTCGATGGTGCTTCCGCTGAGTGCACCGCCGAGCACTCGCCACTTCGTCGATCTCGACAATTCGCTTGACACGGCGGACCCGCACGCGGGGTGTTGTGACATGACTCTTCCTTTCCAACCGGGAGATCAATACAGTACGACATGTGACATTGCACAGATGCTAAAATGAGGTCACCGAGCAGTGGCGGTGCCGGCTCACTACACGACCACGGGACGACTCGGCACCAGACCGACGAGCAGGAAGGGGCGACAGGATGCCCGATCATCCGAGTCCGACCCTTCGACGTATGCCGATGAAGGAGAATCCTTTCCAACGGATCCACCAACGCACCACCCCGGTAAACGTTGCCGATGTACTGCGAAGGGCTGTCCTCGACGGGACACTCGCCGCGGGCAGCCAGTTGCGGGAGGCGCACCTCGCCGCGGATCTCGGAGTCAGCCGGGCACCACTGCGCGAAGCGCTCGGCATGCTCGCAGACGAGGGACTCGTCCGAAAAGTAGCCTTCAAAGGCGCGTTCGTCGCCGAAGTCACCGCGCACGATATCGCCGAAATCGCCAGCGTGCGTATGCGTGTGGAACCGTATGCCGTCGAGCTGGCCATGCCGCAGTTGGCATCAGGCGGTCGGGCGAAATTAACCCGCGCTCTGCGAGAGATGGAGTGCGGCGCCGACGAGGGAGACATATCCCGCACCATCGACGCCCATATGAGTTTTCACCGGACATTCTACGAGCTTTCCGGTCACAAACTGCTGCTGAGCATGTGGCGAACCTGGGAGTCACAGCTCCGGCTGTTCTTCGCAGACAACCACCGATCCTTCGCGGACCTTCATGATCTCGTCGACGAGCACGAACGATTGTTGTCGCTCATCGACGCCGGAAATATCGACACGATCACCGGCGAGATCACATGCCAGATCCACGGACTCGCCGATCGCCTTGCTGCCTCCCCGGAAACCCGTTCCCTCCGGATCTCCACGACCCGCAGATGACCGTTGCGAACCGGCATCGACAGGGCAGGACCGGCGCCGAACTCAGTCGTTGCGCGAGTACGAAACGTAGATGCCGCTGGAGGCCTGGGCGGCGGCTCGAACCTTCTGCCCATAGGCCTGATGCTTGTCCGGCGGTAGCCGGTGGATGGGGGCCGAGATGCTCAGCGCGGCCGTGGGGGCTCCGTTGCGGTCGAGGATCGGCGCTGCGATGGCAGCGATCTCGGCGTGCCGGGTGCCGAGCGCGCGGGCATAGCCGAGCTTCCTCGCATCCTCGATGGCGGCGTGGATGGTCTCCACGTCTGTCGGGGTGAATTCGGTGACCTTTTCCAGCGGCGTTCGGGTGAGAATCCGATCGACACGGTCCTGATCCATTGCGGCCAGCATCGCGATCCCGGAGGCGGTGGCATGCAGCGGGAATCGATCTCCCACGCGCGTATGGGTTCGGACGGGCGCCTCGGTTTCGAGCAGTTCGATTACCACGACGTGCGCGCCGTCGATCACCGACAGATGGATGGTTTCACCGACCTCGTCGAACAGGCGCTTCATCGGTGCGCGCGCCAATTGCCTTAGGTCGGTCGCGCCGGCGTGTTGCGACCCGATCGCGAAGGCCTTGGTGGTGAGCACCCATCGCGTGGAATCGCCGGGGGCGGGAGCGATCCAGTCCAGGTCGGCGAGCGCGACCAGGGCTCGCTGCGCCGTCGTCTTGCTCATTTCGAGCTTGCGGGCGACCGCGGATACGCCGATCGGCTGGTATTTGGCTACCGCCTCGAGCATGCGTAGCGCGTTTTCGACGGCACTCACCATTGACCTCCAGTGTGTGCCATGCCATAGTTGCGTACCGACATAAGGAATACCGTACCGTATTTCGGAACAGGATGCAAACTCATGACACGAACGAAGTCCGGTGCGCTGGACGGTCTCAAGGTTCTCGACATCACCCAGGTCATGGCAGGGGCCTACTGCTCACTCCTACTCGCCGACCTCGGCGCCGACGTCGTGAAGGTCGAACGCCCCGGTACCGGCGATGACACCCGCCGGATGTCCGAGTCCGCCGATATCGAGGCCTCCCATGCCTTCGTCGCGATGAACCGGAACAAGCGCGGCATCGCCGTCGATCTCAAGTCCGATGCCGGTCGGGAGGTGATCCGCCGGCTCGCCGCCGACGCCGATGTCGTCGTGGAGAACTTCCGCCCGGGTGCGATGGATCGTCTGGGCCTGGGTTACGAGCACCTCCGCGCGATCAACCCCGGGTTGATCTACTGCTCGGTCTCCGGTTTCGGGGCCACCGGCCCGTACCGCGAACTCGGCGGTTTCGACCTCGTCGCTCAGGCGATGAGCGGAATCATGAGCGTGACCGGTCACCCCGGGATGGATCCGGTGAAGGTCGGAGTGCCGATCTGCGACTTGAACGCGGGCCTGTTCGCGGCGTTCGGTGTGGTCAGCGCGTATGCCAGCCGCCTTCTCACCGGTGAGGGCCAGTACGTCGACACCTCACTCGTCGAGGCCGGTATCGCTGCGACGGTGTGGGAGTCGAACGAATGGTTCGGCGCCGGACGGGTCGCGGAACCGACCGGCTCGGCGCACCGGCTCGCGGCACCGTACGAGGCGCTCGCCACCGCGGACGGGCACATTGCGGTCGGCGCGGCCAATCAGCGGGTGTGGACGGCGTTGTGCACCGCGATCGGGCGGCCGGATCTCCTCGAGGCCGATCAGTACGCCACCAACGCCGACCGACTGCGCAACCGCATCGACCTCTCCACCACCCTGACCGATCACCTGCAGCACCGGACCACCGCGGAGTGGGTCGAACTGCTTCGCGCGCAAGGCGTTCCGTGCGGTCCGATCTACGACATCGCGGCTGTGCACCGGGATCCGCACATGATCGACCGACAGGTCACCGATACCACGACACACCCCGTGCTCGGGTCGGTGACGCACCTGACGGTGCCGATCAAGTTGTCCCGAACACCTGCCCACATCGAACGCACGGCCCCGCTGCTGGGTCAGCACACCCGCGAGGTGCTTCTGCAGCGCGGGTTCTCCGCGGAGGAGTTCGAGGCGCTGCTGACCTCGGATGCCATCGCCGAGACGATTCCGCAACCCATCGCCGCCAACTAGGGAAGACGCCATGACACATCTGGTCCTCGAGAACATCACAAAGGCATACGGTGCCAACACCGTGGTCGACGACATCAGTTTGTCGATCGACGAGGGTGAGTCGGTGGTACTGCTCGGCCCCAGCGGCTGCGGCAAGACCACGTGCCTGCGCATGATCGCGGGATTCGAACGCCCACAGTCCGGTTCGATCCGCCTCGGATCCACCACGCTGGTCGACGACAAGCTCAACGTTCCCACCGAGAAACGCAAGATGTCGGTGATGTTCCAGAGCTACGCACTGTGGCCGCACATGAAGGTGTTCGACAACATCGCCTACGGTCCGCGCACCGCCAAGGTCGCCAAACCCGAAGTCGCCCGACGCGTTCGGGAGGCACTGGAACTGGTGCAGCTCCCCCAGATCTCCGACCGCTACATCCACCAACTGTCCGGCGGTCAGCAGCAGCGCGTCGCCCTGGCTCGGGCCCTGGTCAACGAGCCCAAGGTGCTGTTGCTCGACGAACCGCTGTCGAACCTCGACACCCGCCTGCGGGAGGAGATGCGCACCGAGATCCGGCGCATTCAGCGATCGCTCGGGGTCACGATGATCTACGTCACCCACGATCAGGCCGAGGCGCTGTCTCTCGCCGACCGACTGGTCGTGATGAACACCGGCCACATCGAACAGATCGGCTCCCCGGAAATGGTGTATCGCCACCCCCGGACCGGGTATGTCGCCAAGGCATTGGGCACCACGAACATTCTCGACGCCGAGGTACTCGCGGCTGACGAGGGCGTCACCATGATCCGCCCGTTCGACGGTGTGGTGGTACCGGCCACCGTGCCCGGCGGAATGCGCGTCGCCAGCGGCGACACCGTCTCGGTATCGGTGCGACCGGCGCAGCTGTCGGTGCAGCCCAGCGAACGCGGTTCCGGCAACGCGATCGTCACCGAAGCATCCTTCTTCGGCGATCACACCGCCTATGTCGTTCGTCCCCAGGGCATCGCCGGTGGCGCAGCCCTGGTCCGGGCGACGGGATCACCGGTCGATCGGCAGGAGGTCGGCGACCTGGTCCAACTGTCCATTTCCGACACCGCCGTGGCGATCCTCACCGACAACCACCGCAGCGTAGCGTCCCCCGCACATGCCCGGCCCCTCCAGCTTTCGTAGCGACACCCGAGGAACAACGATGAACGTCAACACTCCCCGATGCCGTCGCCTCGCCGGTATCGCCGCAGCAGCAGTGCTGCTCGGCGCCGTGACCGCTTGTGGCGGCTCGATCACCCCGGTCGGCGACCAGACACCCATACCCGGAATCTCCGACGAGCTCATCGAGGCGGCACGCCAGGAAGGCGGCGTGGTCCTCGCCGCCGGCGGCCACACCCGCGACCAGCTCGACCTGCTCGAGAGCAACTTCGAGTCCCGATACGGGGTCTCGTTGACCTTCAACCGAGCCGACTCCGGAAGCACCGTCAATGCGGTGAACTCGGAACTGGCCAGCGGCAAGCTCAATGCCGACGTCGTCAGTCTCGCGGATGCGAAGGCGATGCAGACCTGGGCGAACGACGGTGTGCTCACCCCGGTCACGATCCCGAACCAGGACCTGATCACCGACGGTCTCGACACCGCGGACTCGCCGCAGGTTCCGTTCGCGGTGGTGCCGCTGGGCATCATGTACAACTCGGCGAACACCGACGAATCCGAGGTCCCGGCCACGTGGGGTGACTTCGCCGGCAGCGACCAGATCGCTGTCACCGCCGATCCCCGTGCGTCGGGCTCGGCGCTCGCCTTCTACACCGTCATGTCGGAGGAGCTCGGCCAGGATTGGGCGGCCCAGTTCGGAGCCCGACGACCGATCGTCACCGAGAGCACCTTGGGGCTGAACCAACTGGTCCTCACCGGTGAAGCCGACCTCGGGCTCCCCGCACTCGAGTCGACCGTGCTGACCTCGGCGAACGAGGGCGAGCCGCTCTCGATCGCCTACCCGGACGGTCCGGTACCCGCGACGACCCTCACCGTCGCCGCGCTGGCGGGTGCCCCGCATCCGAAGGCCGCCGAACTGCTCCTGCGATACCAACTCAGTGACGAATTCCAGAAGGCACTCGGCGACAACGGCACCCGGGGAGTCCTCGAGGGCCTACCGGCCCCGGTCGGCGCACCCGAACTCGCCCCCGATCGCATCCGCACGGTGCTGGCGGACGACCTGATCGTGCGCGGCGACACCGTTCGCGCCGAGTTCGCAGCGAAGGTGGCGGACCAATGACCGCCGTTGCCGACCGGCCGGCGGCCGCCGCACCCACTCCGGCGGTCAAGCGCCGACCGCACCGCGACCGCAACCGCTTCGAACGGATCGCCCGACTCGTGTGGGCACTGGTCATGGTGGTCCTCGTTGCGTATCCGGTCACTCGGATCATCTCGCAGAGCCTGTCCTCGGAAGACGGCACGTCTCTGTTCGCGAATTACTCGATCCTGTTCGAGGACGACCGGATCGCGGTCGCAATCCTCCATTCGCTGTGGATTGCCGTCGGCACGATGATCGGCGCCCTGTCGATCGCACTGCCGATGTCGTGGCTGCTGGTCCGCAGCGATCTTCCCGGACGGCGAGTGTTCCGTAGCGTCGCGGTGCTGACCTTCGCGGCACCCAGCTTCATCGCCGCTCTGGGCTGGGTACTGCTGCTGGGACCACGAAACGGTCTGCTCAACACAGGAATCCAGAATCTGTTCGGGCTCGAAGAACCCCCGTTCAACATCTTCGGTCCGTGGGGGATCATCTTCGTCCTGTCGCTGTTCCTGTATCCGCTGATTCTGATGCCGGTCTCGGCCGCGCTGGAAGGGATCGACCCCTCGCTCGAGCATGCCGCCTCGACCCTGGGTGCGAGCCGATTCAAGGTGCTGCGCACGGTCACGTTTCCGATCGTGCTACCCGCTGTCGTCGCAGGCTCCATCCTGACCTTCGTCACCTCGGTGGTGGTGTTCGGTCCCGTCGCCGTGCTCGGCGGGCCCGCAGGGTTCGACACCGTTCCGACGGTCTTGCTGCAGATGCTCAAATTCCCGCCCCGGATCGAGCTCGCCGCCGTCATCGCCGTGCCCATCATCGTGATGCTCGCCGGACTGCTGTTCATCCAGCACAAGATTCTCGGCTCTCGTAAATTCGTCGTGATCGGCGGGAAGCCGGGCCAGCAGGCACCCACGAGGCTGGGGGTCTGGAAACTGCCGGCGTTCGGGTTCGCGACGCTGGTTCTGCTGCTGAGCCTGGTGCTGCCCTTCGGGATCCTGGTGCTCACCAGCTTCCGTCGCGCGGTGGGCAGGCCGATGGGGATGGACAACTTCACCTGGACCGAGAACTACGTTCGGGTGTTCTCCCAACCGGGAATCGTGGCGGCGTTCGTCAACAGCATCGTCCTCGCCCTCGCCGCGACCCTCGCGGCCATGGTCGTGGCCATTCTCGCCTCGTGGCTCAAGCAACGCACCACCTCGAAGACCAACGCCGGAATACCGGCGGCCATGGCCTCCCCGCTGGCGTTCCCCGGGGCGATCTTTGCCATCGGGATCATCATCGCCTACGCCGGGCGGCCCTTCGCACTCGGCGGAACCCTGGCCATCCTGGCGATCGCCTACATCGCGCACGCCCTGCCCCTGACGTTCTCCTATGTCGACGCCGGCATGGGACAGATCGGCGCCGAGATGGAAGAGGCCTCACGGTCGCTGGGCGCCGGCTGGTTCCGCACCTGCTGGCGGGTAACCATCCCCCTGCTCAAACCGTCACTGCTGGCCGCCGGCCTGCTGAACGTCGTCATCCTCCTGCGAGAACTGGAAATGTCGGTGTTCCTGTTCACCGGCTCGAACCCCACCATCGCCACCGTGCTGTACGGACTCGCGAACGACTCGCTGTACCAACAGGTCGGCGCCGTCGCCGTCGTGGTCCTGGCGATCAACCTGGTCATCGCCCTGACCGCAGTGAAATTGATGAACACCAACAAATAACCATCGACCGGAAGGCCGTCATGACCCTGAACACCGACACCACCGCACCCCAGCGCTCCAGCACCGACCGCCGTACCGCACCGCACGCGAGACTGCACAAGGACGGACCGCACGTCGCGGTGATCACCATGGACAGTCCCCCCGCCAACGTCCTGGTCAAGGAGTTGCGCGCCGACCTGCACTCCATCTTCGACGAACTCGACAACGACCACGACGTGCGCTGTGTCGTCATCGCCAGCACCCAGAAAACCTTCACCGCCGGCGGGGACCTGCGCGAAGACCAGTCACTCACCGACGCAGACGTGCGCACTTACATCGAGGAGTTCTTCGCCGTACTGGACCGGATCGAACGGTTCCGCGCCCCGGTCATCGCCGCGATCAACGGCGGCTCCATCGGCGGCGGCCTCGAATTCGTTCTCGCCTGCGACATCCGCATCGCCTCCGAGGACGCCTTCTTCGTCGCCGCGGGCGTCAATGTCGGTCTGATAGTGAGCTTCTGGCGACTGCCCCGCATCGTCGGACTCGGTGCCGCCAAGGAGATCCTGCTGACCGGCGCCCGCTACGACGCGCAGCAGGCACTGAACTGGGGGCTGGTCAGCGAAGTCCACTCCGCCGCGGATCTGCTGCCTGCCGCCCTGACGAAGGCGCACCGCATCGCCAGCCGGGCCCCACTGTCGGTCGAGGCAACCAAAACCTCCGCCGGCGAAGCTCTCGACCTGACCGCACAGCAGGGCGACGAATTGCAGATCGAACGGTTCATCCAGATGTTCCGCACCCGCGACCATCAGGAAGCACTCGACGCCTTCTTCGGTCGCCGTGAAGGGAACTACGAGCGGCGATAACCCCTTCCCCACTCCCACTCCCCACGCCGCGGTGACCTCGCCGCGTAGGGAGATCGTGCGCCGCACCCATCCCGGAAGACGGGGTGGGTGCAGCACGCCGGCGCCGCCGCTCCCACAGATATCCATCCCGGACCTATCCCAAACTCCAGCACCCGCCGCGCTCACCTATTGGCGGCCAGCACTGCCGCGAGGCCTTCTTGGAGGTCCTTGACGAAGTATTCGGGAACTTCCAGCGACGGGAAGTGTCCCCCGGTTTCGGGCGACCTCCATCGGACGATGTGTCGGTACCGCTCCTGCGCCCAGGGGCGCGGACACTTCTCGATGTCGCGGGGATACATGGTGATTGCCGACGGGACGTCGACCCGGAGGTCGGGATCGAGCGAGTTGTGGCTTTCGTAGTAGATGCGGGCCGCCGATGCGCCGGTCCGCGTGAGCCAGTACAGGGTGACGTCGTCGAGAATTCGGTCTCTGGACATCGTCTCGAACGGGCTGTCTTCGGTGTCCGACCACTCGGCGAATTTGTCGAGGATCCAGGCGAGAAGCCCGACCGGTGAGTCGACGAGCGAATAACCGATGGTCTGCGGGCGGGTTGCCTGCTGTTTCGCGTAGGCCGCGCGGTGGTGCCAGAAATCGCGAGTTTCCTCGGTCCATGTGCGCTCGACCGCCGTCAGCCCGTCCGTCGTCAACCCGGGTGGTGCCTCCGCGAACAAGGTGTGGATGCCGAGAACGTGCGCCGGGAACCTGCCGCCGAGGACCGTGGTGATGTTGCCTCCCCAGTCGCCGCCGTGGGCCGCGAACGTGCCGTAGCCGAGCCGGCCCATCAGTTCCACCCATGCGGCCGCGATCTTTTCGGTTCCCCAGCCGGTGGTGGCCGGCTTGTCGCTGTAGCCGAAACCCGGTAGCGACGGGGCGACGACGTGGAACGCCGGCGCGTCTGCATCTTTCGGGTCGGCCAGCTCGTCCACTACATCCACGAACTCGGCAATGCTGCCGGGCCAGCCGTGCGTCAGGATCAGCGGAGTGGCATCGGCGCGCGCGGATCGGCGGTGCAGGAAGTGGATTCCCAGATCGTCGATGGTCGTGCGGAACTGGCCGATCCGGTCGAGGCGCTCCTCGAACGACCGCCAGTCGTACCCGGTGCGCCAGTAGTCCACGACCTCGACGAGGTCAGCGAGAGGAACTCCCTGCTCCCATCGGCGAGGGCCGGGCGCGGCGCGATAGACCGTCTCTGCTTCCGGTAGTCGCGCCGCGGCCAGCCTTGCGCGCAGATCGTCGAGGTCGGCGTCGGGTGCGTGGGCTTCGAATGCGTGGACGTCGCTGGTGAGGCGGGCCATGAGACCTCCTGGTGACCGTGGAACCGGCTAGGAACTAGTGCGAACCGTCTAAGCCGGTTCTAGCACGCGTTCGTGCCGGCATGCAACCAGCTAAGGTGGTTCCATGCGTGCCGAGTTCCCCGACTTCCGCCTCGGTAGCGTGCTGGCGACCAGCTTCACTGCGACTCTGACGGAGCGTCGCGGCGACGCCGTGGAGCGCATTCCCACGCCGCAGCGACTCGTCGACTGGCTGGCAGTGAACGGCCTCGCCGTCGACTCCTGCACCACCGCCCAGCTCGACCTCGCCCGGGAACTGCGAGAGGCGATTCACGCCGCCGCGACAGCGGCCGCGATACACGAACCCCTCCCCGCATCCGCTGTCCACATCATCAATGACCGCAGCACTCAGGGTCGGGCCGCGGCCATCCTGACGCCCGAGCGCAGTCGTCGGTGGCAGCTCAGCTCGGCGTCCTGCGTGGAAGATGCCCTCGGCGTCATCGCCGCCGACGCGATCAGCATCATCGCGGGCGAACGGGACGGAAAATTGGCGCTGTGCGCATCGCCGACCTGCCAGGCCGCGTTCTTCGACACCAGCCAAAGTCGCACCCGCAAATGGTGTGACATGAACACGTGCGGGAATCGTCAGAAGAAGGCGCGCTTCCAGGCCAACCAACGCAAGAACCGCAGATGATGGCAACCAACCCTGATTGATGTGCAATGCACTGCCCGACAGCATCATTCGGGCAGACCTCCATCGCCGTGACTGACGGCCGACGATTGCCACGTTACTCCGGTCACCACATTCAGACAACAAGCGTTGTGGAAATTTTCCTTATTTTCACAACAACCGTTGTGCAAATACTTCCCATCCCCTACCGTGACGCTCGTCACCACATCAACCACGGGTTGGAGAAATCATGATCGACGAGGCAACCAAGCAGCAGTTCCGCGAAGACGGAGCGACCCTGATCAAGAACTGGCTGAACCCCCAGCAGATGGACGAGCTCCACGAGGCATTTCTGTGGAACGTCGCCAACCCCGGTCCACACGTGTTCAACCGGCTCGACGGCACCGAGTTGCAGACGCACATCGACAATGCGAACCCCCACGCCAAGGACAAGTTCGACCAGCTGGTGGCTCAGATGCCCTTCGCCGACCTGTATGCCGAACTCTGGGGTTCCGAGCACGTCTGGTACTACGCCGAAGAGGTGTTCCTCAAGGACGGCGGCGCCAGCGGTCGCGGTCCCTGGCACCAGGACACCTCCGTGATGCCCCTGGCGGGCGAGCACTGGGGCAACGCCTGGATCAGCTTTCAAGATCTACCCAAGAAGAACTCCCTGGAGATCATTCGCGCCAGCCACCGCGGAGTCAGGTACGACGGCGCGAGCTTCTCGAATGCCGACGACCCGACCGACCCGGCATTCGGCGACGGCACGCTCCCCCGCCTGCCACACATCGATCGCGACCTCGCCCAGGACCCCAATTCTTGGGATGTCATGTCGTGGACGGTCGAACCAGGCGACATCGTCGCATTGCACCCCTCATCGCTGCACGGCGGCGCGGGGGTCGATCAGGAGACCCCGACGCGACACACCCTCGTCCTCCGATTCTTCGGTGACGACGCAACATTCCGTGTTCTGCCCGAATCGAACCCGCACTACGCCCGCAACGGGGCGCTGTTCAAGGAGGAGATGGCCAAGCTCGAGGACGGCGACCCGTTCCGCTCGCCGATCTTCCGCCAGCTCCGATGACCACCCCACGAGCAGAGGACGACACGAAGACCATGAAGCGCGAAGCCATCAATCTCGACACCACCCTCGCCAGTTACGAGCGGCTGCATTTTTCGCAGGCGACCCGGGCCGGAAACCTCATCTGGGTGTCCGGGCAAGTAGGTCTCGACCGTGCCACCGGAGAGATTCCCGAAGATCCGCAGGCTCAGGCACGACTGGCGTTCGAAGGCGTCAAACAGGTTCTGGAAGAGGCGGGTTCATCTCTGGACGACATCGTCGAGTTGACGACCTTCCACACCGATCTGCACGGGGACGGCCCCGGCTTCGGAGCGGTGAAGGATCAGTACATCGGCGAACCGTACCCTTCGTGGACCGGAGTCGGCGTCAGCCAGCTCGCCCGGCCGGAGTTCGTCGTCGAGATCCGCGTCGTCGCCGTCGCGGCCCGGCAGCAGCACGAATCGGGCAGAACGCACGGAACCCGATGAAGACTCTCACATCGCCGATGCAGTACTCCCCGAGCACGGGCTGGGCCGACCGTCCCACGCATCTCGAGGCGCCCGTTCAGGGCGAGCACCTTTGTGACGTCGCCGTGGTCGGTGGTGGCATGGGCGGGATGATCACGGCGCTGCGACTGGCCGAGCACGGTCGTGACGTCGCCCTACTGGAATCCGACCTCTGCGGCTGGGGCGCGAGCGCGCGCAACGCGGGCTACCTGTCGAACGCCGTGGGAAGCGACCCACGCATCCTCGCGAAGTACTACGGGGATCGTTTCCGTGGCTTGGTGCGCTTCGCCGACTCTGCGGTTCACTTCACCGAAGATCTGATGGGCCACCATTCGATCGACTGCGACTACGAGCAAACCGGCATTCTCGCTTCTGCCGTGACACCGTCCCAGTTCGAGGCGGTGAAAGCAGGCGCCCGGATACTCATCGACGCCGGCATGGACTCGGAGATCGTCGACGGCCGTGACATGGGCGTTCCGGACGCCTTCCTGGGCGGCATCTACGCGCGCGTCGGTGGGATCATGAATCCGGGCACGTTCGCTCTCGATATCCGCGACGCCGTCCTGGCATCGAATGTCAAGACGTTCGAACAGAGTCGGGTCCTCGACGTCACGGACACGGGCAACTCGGTCACGCTCGACACGCCCGGTGGCCGCGTCCACGCCGAGAAGGTGGTGCTGACGAACAACGCTCACGCGAACGAACTGTCCATCACCCCGCGATGGCTCTCCACCCCCGTGCGGGTGACCGCCATCGAGACCGGGCAGGTGGCACCGAGCCTTCTCGATGCGGCCGGTTGGACGAGCCGCACCCCGATGGTGACCAGGCACATGGTGATGGAGAGCTATCGAACCACAGCCCGCGGCACGATTGTCGTCACCACCCGGAAGCTCCAGACATCGCGTGGAACGATCGACGACCGCCAGCCCGATCAAGCGATCGTCGCCGACCTGGAACGGGCATTCCGCACACGCTTTCCCACATTGCACGACGTTCAGCCGGCGAAGGCGTGGGCCGGATGGATCGGCATGACTCCATCGGTCTTGCCGGTCGCCGGATACGCGTCTCCTCGCGTCGTCTACAACAGCGCGTGCAACGGCCACGGATTGGCTCAAGCACCGTATCTCGGAAGTCTTGTGGCAGATTACATCTGCGGCAAGGGCATGCACGACGACCTGAGGGCCGTGTGGCGGGCGAAGCCGAAGTTCGCGCCCGGACTGGTCAACTCACAGACAATCAAGCTGGCGTGGCTGGCGGACCGGTTCACCGACCGTCGCGGCTGAGTCCGCTCATCCCGTCACCACCCGGTGCCCGAACCCCGAGAGGTTTCTCATGAAGGACATTTTCGACGTTGCAGTAATCGGTGCCGGCTTTGCCGGTGTGACCGCGGCCAGGGATCTCAGTCTCGGGGGCCACTCGGTCGTGTTGCTCGAGGCGCGCGACAGGATCGGCGGCCGAACGTTTCTCGGTGATGCGTTCGGCCGGTCGGTGGAATTCGGCGGCACCTATGTGCACTGGACTCAGGCGCACGTCTGGCACGAACTCGGACGCTACGGCCTCGGTCTGGCCACACCCGTGGAACTCGCGAAGATCTACTGGCTCGCAGACGGAGTCGTGCACTCGGGAACCTTAGCCGAGTACGCCGGCGTCGCCGACCCGCTGACTGCCCGTTGCCTGTCGGATTCGCGGGAGTGGTTTCCGCAACCGAGCGATATTGCCGCCGCAGATACCGGTGTGATCGAGAAGCAGACACTGGCCGACCGAATCGACTCGTTGAACCTGTCCACCCATGATCGCGATGTGCTCGCGGGCGCGATGTCGTCGCTGGTCCACTCCGAGAGCGAACAGGGCATTGCGCAGTTCCTGTTCTGGGCTTCGATCAATTGCGGCCATTGGGACGCATTCAAGGAAGCGGCCGGCCACTGGCCGATCGTGGGCGGGACCAAACGGCTGCTCGACGCGATCAACGGTGAGTCGACGGCCGAGCTGCGCCTGTCCACTCCGGTGACGGCGATCGAAGATGCCGAATGGGGGGCCGTGCTCACCACACGTGCGGGCGACACCCTTCGCGCGCGGTACGTGGTCTCCGCGGTCCCGCTCAACACGCTCGGCGATGTGACCATCACCCCTGCGCTCACGGCGCAGGCCCGCACGCTTGTCGAGGAGAAGCACCCGATGAAGACCGTCAAGATCTGGGCGCGGGTCAGGGGTGAGATCGAAGCCTTCGCCGCCCTCGCCCCGGCCGGGCAGCATCCGATCAACACCGCCCGGGTGGAGTACCGGCACGACGGTGACACGCTGGTCGTGTGTTTCTGCTCCGACTCCTCGGCCATCGACGGCGGGGATCGCGAAGCGGTGCAACGCGCGCTCCGCCTGTTCGTCCCCGACATCGAGGTGGTCGACATCGCCCGTCACGACTGGGTGGCCGACGAGTTCTCCCAGGGCACGTGGGTTCACCACCGGCCGGGGAACCTCACTCACGCGGTGCCGCGGATGCGAGAACCCCACGGCCACATCCACTTCGCCGGCGGCGACATCGCCGAGGTCGGCATCGGCGGCATCGACGGCGCCATCGAGACCGGCACCAGGGCAGCCCGCGAGATCGCACGAGCACTGGCCGACGCGCCCCGTTGATCGGCGCGGTTTCCGTCTGGTGCGGGCCGGTCACCGCACCAGACGGGGCATCCGGCTAGCGCCGCGTGCCAGGAACCGGAGAAATCAAGGCGATGGCCGCGGCGACGAGCTCCTTGACCCGGCTCGGGGTGAACCTCCCCGGTTCGAGAGGGAACAGCAGCGCCCAGCCATCGCCCATGGCGCTCAACTGGTCGGCGAGCAGGTCCGCGGGAATGTCGTCCCGCACGGTGCCCCGCGCTTGCCCGGCGGCGAGGATCGAGGTGTACACGTCGCGGAACTGCGCGTAGCGCTGCTTGTAGACCGCAGCGAGCTTCGGGTCGTGCCGTGCGTGTGCGAGCAGTTCCGACATCACCGGCCAGAACTCCGGGTCACCGGTGGTCAGCCGTAGCCAGCGTTCGAAGAGCGATTCGATGGCGGTGGCTGCCCGGATGTCCCTGATCATCGCGTCGTAGCGGTCGAACCGACTCTCGATCAACGCAACGATCAGTTCTTCCTTGTTCGCGAAGTAGTACGTCACCGCCCCGGTGGTGTACCCCGCACGTTGGGCCACCTTGCGCAGCGATGCGTTGGCGTAGCCCTCCTGTGCGATCACCGATGTCGCCGCCTTCAGCAACTCCGCACGCTTTGCCTCGGGGTCTCCCGGTGGGCGGCCCCGCCGCGAAGGCAACTCGGTTTCGCCGTTACCACTCGCATGTCCGATCTGCTTCTTCAGCACACTTCGATTGTGTCACAGATTTTACAGAACATCCGTTGTGCAAAAACCCATCCGAGGATACAGTGATCCGTGTCACTCTGACGTGACGGCCTCGAACCGAGTCGATCGGATACAACGCTTCCCGCGCTACGAGGCACAAGTGTCACCTCCTCCTTCTCCTGGTCCGCAAGGACGAAATGCCGTCGCATGAAAGGCAGAACAATGGATCTGTTGGATTCTGCGGACAAGAATGTCCGAACAAGGAAATCTGGGGACGTGCCTGCCCGGCTCGACCGCCTGCCGGTCATGGCGCCGCACATCGTCTGGATTGCGATACTGGCCGTCAATCTGGCGCTCGAGTACTACGACAACGCACTGTTCGCCTACACGATGCCGGCGATCGCGGACAGCACCGGCCTGAGCCTGGGCCAGCTCGGCACGGTCAGCAGCGCCTTCTTCGTCGGGATGGTGGCGGGCGCAGTGGCCGGCGGGTGGCTGTCCGATCGATTCGGCCGGCGGCAGGTCCTCGTGTGGTCCACGGTCCTCTATTCGCTCGGGGCGCTCGCGACCGCGTTCGCACCGAACTTCGAGGCAATGATCCTCGCGCGCTTCGTTACCGGGGTCGGCGTGCAGGCGGCGACATCGGTCCTGCTGGTGTACGTCGCCGAAATGTTCCCGAGCAAGACACGCGGCCGGTTCGTATCGATCCTGACCACGGGATTCGTGATCGTCGCCCCGCTTGTCGCGTTACTCGCCCTGGTCACCATCCCGGGCGGCGGACCCGACACCTGGCGGCATCTGTTCATCATCGGCAGTGTCGGATTGCTGATCGCTCCCCTGGCGCGTCTGGTCCTGCCGGAATCGGTCCGCTGGTACATCTCGCGCGGCCAGATCGACAAGGCCGAACAGATCGTCGAGAAGCTCGAGGCCCGCGCCCGCCGCCGCGGACCGCTCAGTGACCCGCCGGTGGTCGTCGGCTCCGACACCGAGCAGCAGTCACTCCGCCAGATCCTCGGGAACCGGAGGGTGCTCCGTGTCATCACCGTCGTATCCCTGGGCTACTTCGGCGCCACCCTGGGCTATTACCTGTTCGGCAATTGGGCGCTCTACGCGCTCATCAACGGTCTCGGATACTCCGAAACCCATGCGTACGAAGTCCAGTTGATCTGGAACGTTGTCTACTGCGTCACCCCCCTGGTCGCACTCCTGGTGATGGACAAGGTGGAACGCAAAATCCTGATCCTCGTCACCTCCCTCGTCAGCGCACTTCCGTTCGCGTTGCTGGGCATATCGACCAGCAGCTGGGTCGTCACTGCAGCGGGCGGCGCCGCAGCGATCACGACCGGACTCGTGCTCACCGTGTTCTACGCCTACATCCCCGAGGCGATTCCCACGGGGGCGCGCGGCATCGGCAGCGGGATCATCATCGGCGTCGGACGGTTCGGCGGCGCCGTCTCGGGCGTCCTGGGTGCGGCACTCTACGGCGGATGGGGTCTCGGCGGCGTGATGATCGCGGCCGCGGGCTGTTACATCGCGTTCTCGCTCGTCGTCGCCGCATGGGGACCCCGTACCACCAACCGTTCGCTCGAAGGCGTTGCCGCCGAGGAGCTCAGCACGAACAAGTAGCGACGCATGACCGCGGCGGAGTGTCACGTGCGACTCCGCCGCGTCGTCGATTCGACGCGGAACCGATCGGGTTCACGGCCGAGCGCCCGCCACCTCGAGGACGGACTTCTCCTCCTCGGTCAACGCCCGGCTCTCCGACCGTTCCATATTCCACGCGACGATCACGCTCACCGCGTCCAGCACCACGGCACCGGCGGGCGTGGTGACCCGTTCACGAAGCCGGATACTGGACGTTCCGACGAGGTCGACCACGAACGAGCAGAGCAACTTCCGGTCGTCCAGGACGGCCGGCGAGCGGAAGTCCAACTCCAGATGGGCGACGACGTACGCCCAGTCGGCCGGCAGGTGCGCCACGCTGTCGAGCCAGCGACCACGCCCCTGGTCGGCGATCGCGACAAGCGCCATGTGCGAGACGTGCCGATACGCGTCGATGTCCGTCCATCGGAGCTCGACCTCCACCGCACCTTCCGGCGTGTGCCCCATCTGACGTCCTCCTCGTGTGATCGTGGGCCACCCGAGTCGATCGGCGATCAGACCGCCAGGCGACGGGATCACTGTAGCCACAAGCCGGAATTTAAAACAACGATTGTGATGTAAATAGAATGTGGCCCGCCGCGAGCGGTACCCCTGGTGTCGGTGTGGGGATACTCTGGGATCACTGTCCGCCTGCGACGGGATGACTCGTGCCGGCCGGCGGTGTGGTGACGCAGACCGGGATGGGATGTGCGATGGTCGAATTCGATCCGCTTGCCACCCAGCGTGACGACGCCGGGGACATCACGGCAGAGCTGGAGGCCGCCGGATTCACCGGCCTCGAAGAAATCGGCCGCGGAGGGTTCGGCGTCGTCTACCGATGCCGTCAACAGCATTTGGACCGCACGGTGGCGGTCAAGGTACTCGCCGCGGACCCGGCGCCAGAGGATCTGGAGCGGTTCCTGCGCGAGCAGCGGGCGATGGGCCGGCTGTCCGGACATCCCCACATCGTCACCGTTCTGGAGGTGGGCACCACCGCGGCGGGCCGCCCGTACCTCCTGATGCCGTATCACCGGTACGGCGCGCTCGACGCCACGATTCGCCGCACCGGCCCCCTGAGCTGGGCCGATACGCTGAATATGGGGATCGCGTTGGCCGGGGCGCTCGAGGCTGCCCACCAGGCCGGGGTCGTGCACCGCGACGTGAAACCGGCGAACGTCCTGCTGACCGAATACGGCGACGCACAGTTGGCCGATTTCGGGATCGCCCGAATTCCGGGCGGCTTCGAGACCGGTACCGGTGTGATCACCGGTTCGCCCGCGTTCACCGCCCCCGAGGTCCTCGCCGGGCAGAGCCCCACCCCGGCATCGGACGTCTACAGCCTGGGCGCGACCCTGTTCTGCGCGCTGACCGGGCATGCCGCGTTCGAACGCCGCAGCGGCGAACAGCTCGTCGCCCAGTTCGTGCGGATCACCACCGAGCCGGTGCCGGACTTGCGGGACCCGGCCATTCCCGATGCGGTGACGGCGGCCATCGGACACGCCATGGCCGCCGAACCCACGGCGCGGCCACGCACGGCGGCGGAGTTCGAGGTCGAGCTGCGCGACGCTCGGACCCGGGCCGGAGCGCTCGCCGACGTGCCCGCGGTCGCGCCGGAATCGGGGCCCGTGCCGACCGAGACACCCGCCGGCACGCAACGGACCCGGCGTGCGCCGCCGACTCCGGCGACGAAGTTCCGGCCACCCACCGCACCGAAGGCCCTGGTGCGCCGGGCACGGCTGCTCGAGACCTTGCGCGCCGCGAGGCGGCGGCGGCTGGTGCTCATCCATGCGCCCGCCGGATACGGCAAGTCCACCCTCGCGGCCCAGTGGCGTGAGGCGCTCGTCGAGGGAGGCACGGTGGTGGCGTGGCTCTCCGTCGACAACGACGACAACAACCTGGTGTGGTTTCTCGCGCATCTGATCGAGGCGATCCGGCGTGTGCAGCCCACTCTGGGTCACGATCTCGGTCAGGTGCTCGAGGACCGCGGCGACGACGCCGACCGCTACGTGCTGACCTCACTGGTCGACGAGGTGCACGATCGGGGGCTGCCGGTGGCGGTGGTGATCGACGACTGGCACCGGGTCACCGAGTCCGCGACCGTCGCCGCCCTGGGCTACCTGCTCGACAACGGCTGCCACCACCTCCAGCTCATCGTCACCAGCCGAACCCGATCCGGACTGCCGCTCGGTCGAATGAAGGTTCGTGACGAACTGGTCGAGGTCACGGCCGCGGACCTGCGGTTCGATCTCGACGAATCCACCCGATTTCTCGTGGACGTGAACGGACTCGCGCTGGCAGACTCCGAGCTCGCGGCGCTGACCCGCTCCACCGACGGATGGGTCGCCGCTCTGCAACTCGCGTCCCTGTCACTCCGCGGCACATCCGGAGCGCGCGATCTGATCGCGCACCTGTCCGGCCGACATCACGCCATCGGCGAGTTCCTGGCCGAGAACGTGCTGAATGCACTCGAACCCGAACTGCTCGACTTCCTGATGGCCACTTCGGTTCCGGAACGAATCTGCGGCGAGCTCGCGGGAACCCTTGCGGACACGACCCGCGGGCAGGCGCTGCTCGAGGAGGTCGAGGAGCGGGATCTGTTCCTGCGCAGCCTCGACGACGACGGCGACTGGTTCCGCTATCACCACCTGTTCGCCGAGTTTCTCCGACGCAGACTCGAACGCGACGCACCCGAGCGGCTCGCCGGGTTGCACCGGAAAGCGTCGGACTGGTTCGCCGGCCACGGCGCGCTCGGCGAGTCGGTCGATCATGCACTGGCCGCCGGCGATGACGGCCGTGCCGTGGACCTGATCGAGTCGCACGCGATGAGCTTGATCGAAAGTTCGAAGATGGGGACGGTCCTCGCGCTGGTCGCAAAACTGCCCGCATCGCTCGCCCGGAACCGGGCCCGGGTCCAGTTGATCGTGGCATGGGCCAACGTCCTGCTGCACCGGCTCGAGCCGATGCAGGTAGCCCTGGCACGGGTCGAGGCCGCCCTCGGCGAGCACCCTCCGGCCGAGGCGCAGGCGATCGATCTGCGGGTGGAGGCAGCAGTCATCGCCGACGTCGGTCGATGCCACGCCGACGTGATCGACGGGACCGTCGAGCAGGTCCGCGAATGCCTCGAAAGGCCGGACACCCTACCGCCTTTCGTCGTTGCCGCCGCGGCCGACGTCTCCTCGTTCGCGGACATCTGCAGCTTCGAGTTCGCCGCCGCCCGCCGCCGACAGGACTGGGCGCGGCGCTACCACGAGCAGACTCGCGGACCGCACTTCGGAATGATCGGACACTGTTTCGCCGGCATCGCCTCCAACGAACTTCTCGACGTCACCGCCGCCGAGAGCCACTTCCGGGCGGCTTGGAACCTCGCCGTCGCCTCTGTCGGAATCCACTCGTATGCGGCGCAGCTGTCCGGCGCACTGCTCGGTGACCTGGTGTATCAGCAGGGCAGGGTCGGCGAGGCCGAGCATCTGCTGGATGCGAGTTACCGCCTCGGCGCCGAGGGCGGAGTCGTCGATTTCATGCTCGCCAGTTACGGCACCGGCGCCCGGATCAAGGCCCTGCGCGGTGACATGCCCGCCGCCGCGCAGCGGTTGGACGAGGGCGCCGACACCGCCCGGAAGCTGCGACTGCCGCGGCTCGCCGCACGCATCGACAACGAGCGGGTTCGCTGCGGATGGGAACCGGGCACCGAATTCCGCA
This sequence comes from Rhodococcus sp. NPDC057529, assembly GCF_042802055.1. Lineage (NCBI taxonomy): Bacteria > Bacillati > Actinomycetota > Actinomycetes > Mycobacteriales > Nocardiaceae > Rhodococcus > Rhodococcus sp. NPDC057529. Next base: position 5,842 of record NZ_JBHVEY010000002.1, on the reverse strand, counting down.
CTCGCACCGAGCGATCGACGGCACAACGCCAGCCCGCCGACCTCAGCACACGAACGACCGAACTCGACGAAGACTCCCAGATCCGGCTGCTCCTGACCGCACACGCCTACGACCAAGCCTGTGCCCGTGCGGAAGCGGTGGTCCGGGCACTGGATCCAGCGCGGCGACCCCTGGCCCTCCTCGAGGCCCGGATGCTGCTCGCCCAGTGCCTGGCGGCCGCGGGAAGGGCCACGGACGCAAAACAGGTTCTCATCCCCGTTACCGCCGACTGCGCCGAATACGGACTGCCCCGCCTGGTGGCCGACGGCGGCGAATCCGTCACCGACCTCCTCACCGACATCGCCGACGATCAACGCCGCGGCCGCTGGCAGCCCGACTGGCCGTCCATCCCGGAGACCTTCCTTGCCCGGACGCGCCCGGACGAGTGAGTTGGTTACCCGGCGAGCACGACCATGCTGATGGTCGTGTCGCCGCCAACACCTGGTCAGATACATCCTCGGCTCGAGCGTTCATCAGTTTGTATGAACCGGCACCCCCACCGTTAGCGCGTTTGCGCATGGTGAACGGACGCACGGACAAGCAGAGTGATTGCCGTCACACGCTCGATGCCGCCCGCGATTGCGGCGGGCACGCACACCTGATGAAGGGAATGCCATGGGTACGACTCCGGACGGAGGCCATCAACTCAAGCCCGGCCTCAAACAGCGGCACCTGACCATGCTCTCGCTCGGTGGTGTCATCGGTGCGGGGTTGTTCGTCGGCTCGAGCGCAATCATCAACCAGGCCGGGCCGCTCGCGTTCATCACGTACGGCATCACGGGACTGATCGTGCTGCTGGTGATGCGGATGCTCGGCGAAATGGCCGCTGCCAAACCGTGTTCCGGTTCGTTCACCGACTACGCGCGGATGGCGTGGGGCGAATGGGCAGGGTTCTCGACGGGATGGCTCTACTGGTACTTCTGGGTCATCGTCGTCGGGTTCGAGGCCGTCGTCGGCGGTCAGATGATCAACAAATGGATCCCGTCGATACCGGTGTGGGCCATCGCCCTCACCCTGATGGTGATCATGACCGCGGTCAACTTGCTCTCGGTCGGTGCCTTCGGTGAAGCGGAATACTGGTTCGCGAGCATCAAAGTCGTCGCCATCGTCGCCTTCATCGCCGTCGCCGCCCTCTTCGTGTTCGGGCTCTGGCCCGGCGCACGCATCGACTTCGGCAACCTCACCGACCACGGCGGGCTCCTCCCCAACGGCCTCGCCACCCTGTTCGTCGGCGTGGTGGTAGTCATCTTCTCCATGACCGGAGTCGAGGTCGTCACGATCGCGGCCGCCGAATCGGCGGAGCCGGCGAAATCGATCCGCAAGGCCGTCAATTCGGTGGTGTTCCGCATCCTCGCCTTCTTCGTCATCTCGACATTCCTGATCGCCGTGATCGTGCCGTGGGACTCGGTCGTTCCCGGGGAATCGCCGTTCGTCGCCGCCCTGGACCGGATCGGCATTCCCGGTACGGCGGACCTGCTCAACCTCGTCATCCTGGTTGCGGTGCTCTCGGTCCTGAACTCCGGTCTCTACACGTCCTCGCGGCTGCTGTTCGTCATGGGCGGACGCGGCGACGCTCCGGCGTGGATGACCTCGACCAACAAGCGGGGTGTCCCGGTGAAGGGAATCCTCTCGTGCACGGTGGTCGGCTACGGATGTGTGGTACTCGCGGCCGTGTTCCCCGACACGGTGTTCCTGTTCCTGATCAACGCCTCCGGTGCGGTGTTCCTGTTCGTGTACTTCATGATCTGCATCTCCGAACTCCGGCTGCGTCGCCGGTGGGAGAAGGAGAACCCGGGTGGCCTCGAGTTCCGGATGTGGCTGTACCCGGGCCTGCCGATCCTGGTCACCGTCGCGATCGTTGCGGTGCTGGTCAGCATGGGCCTGCGCGATGCCAACCGGATCGAGCTGATGCAGGGCGTCGCCGTGTGGGTGGTGCTGACGGTCATCTACCTGGTGAAGAGGAGGGCCCGCACCGCCCGCGGATCGCATGACCTCGATACCGCCCGCTCGGCCGATATCGAGACTCCACCCTCCCCTGTCCATCCCACCTAGCGAATCACCCCACCGGGAAACACATCGACGGCGCCATGCCGTCGATGTGTTTCTCTTCGTCCGGCCGACGGGATCGCATTCCGGTCACTCGAGAAGGTCGTCGAGCGAGAGCTTGGCACGTTCGGCCCCGGACAGCGTGAGCCAGAGCATCGCCGACCCCTCGGTGGAGGTGGGTTTGAGACCGGTGAGTTGCTCGACACGACGCAGCCGGTAGACGAGGGTCTGCCTGTGAATGTTCAGTTCGTCGGCGCTCTTCTGCCAGGCGCCGTCGTTACGGAGGAACACCCGCACCGAGTCCAGCAGATTTCCTTCGTTGTCCTTGTCGTGGACGATGAGTGGGCCGAGGACCCGCCGCACGAGGGTGCGGGTGTCCTCGATGCTGCGGGGGAGGAAACCGACGTCGTCCCGGTCGTCCCCGTAGACGTTGACCGTCTGTCCCTGCTCGTGCGCGCGGGCCACCGCGAGCTGAGCCTGCCGTGCCGCTTCGGCGACACTGGAATTCGCGGTCAAGGCGGTGCTGACACCGACTGCGCAGTCCGGGCCGAGTTTTGCACTGATCGTGGCGAGCAACTCGAGGTCGCGCGGCACCAGCCCCATCAGCATCGCCCCGGACGGCAGCAGCAGCGGCGCATACTGCTGCAGGCACACCTGTCGGTGAATCGACTCATGATGCAGCACAGCACTTTCCCCGGGGCTCCAACATGCGATCGCCGTGGCATTGGGCATACCCCGGTGTCGCAGTTCGGGCCACACCGCGGCGAGCGTGACCGTGTCGTCGAGCAATCCGACCAGCAGGTCCTGCCCGGAGGCGCGGAGTCGGTCTCGCTCGGCGGCGTGGTGCTCGAGTTCGAGTGCGATCAACCCGCCGACATGCTGGAGAAGCGGCCGGTCGTTGACCGGATTGCGGCCGGCGCGCGCGGTCAGCACGACGTCCCCGGCGCCCGGGATGGGAATGTTCACGCTCTCGGGCGTCGGGTCCTGATCGACGGTGTGCTGGTGCAGGGCCAGGCGTCCGCTGACCACGACCTCTCCCCCGGCGTCGTGGTCCCGCACTTCGAGCGCCCACCCGGTGGTGCCTTCGAGCGTGGAGATCCGGTCGCCGAAGCTGCCACGGGCGTGGAGGGACTGCCAGTACACGTCGTAGAGGCGGGTGATGGTTGCCAGACGCTGACGTTCGGATTCGACGGCGCTTTCGATGACGGTCCGCGCCAACGTCACGAACTGCAGGTCGAAACTGGCGGACAGCACCGGGAACCCCCGCTCACGCGCGACGTCCAGCAGCGCGGGCGCGACTTCCGGGGTGCCGGGCCCTCGTGCGATCACCAGGGCGCTGACCTGGCTGTCGATCAGGTGCGCCATCCACTCGGACTGCTCCGGGGGATTGTCGGGCAGCCCGCCGCCGGTGGTCATGACCAGGTCGCCGCTTTCGAACCACAGCCACGGATCGGGAAGGTCGCACGCGTGCGCCCAGGTCACCAGACGCGTACCGCCGCTCTCGCCGGCGAGATACCGCAGCCCGAGCGACGGGATCGCGACCAGTTGATCGACGGAAATCACCGCCCTCACCTCCTCATACAAACGTACAGCGCGCCGGGTCGAAGTCTGTGAATCCGGAGTATGTCGGGGCTCACACGCTGACACGACACTGGAGTCCGACGCACGAAACGAATGAGGGCTGGAGGCTCTAGATGGTAGTCAGTAACACCCAACCCGGGCGCGACGTGTCAGGTGCCGCACACGGTACACCCCTGTGGCGCGAGGATCGAGAGTTCTCCGCCCGACGGCCCGCGTTGCCGGGGAACGTCACCGCCGATGTCGCCATCGTCGGTGCCGGCTTCACCGGACTGTGGGCGGCCTACTACCTGCTGCAGGCGGACCCGTCACTGAAAGTTGTACTGCTCGAACGTGAATTCGCCGGATTCGGGGCCTCCGGCCGCAACGGCGGGTGGGCGTCGTCGATCTTCCCGGTCTCCCTCGCCCGCGTCGAACAGCTGTATTCGCACCGCGCCGCCCTGGATCTGCAGGCCGCGATGAACGACACCGTCTCCGAGATCGGTCGGGTCGTCGACGCCGAGGGCATCGACTGCGAATACGCCCGCGACGGGTTCGTCTCCCTCGCGCGGAGCGAGGCGCAGTGGGCGCGGGCGAAGGCGACCGTGGCCGGTGCCGCGAAGTTCGGCACCCGAGGACAGTGGAAACTGCTCGATTCCGCTGCGGCGCAGGAGAAGATCAACGCCACCGACGTCCTCGGCGGCATCTACACCGAGCACTGCGCGCTGTTGCACCCGGACAAGCTCGTGCGAGGACTCGCCGGCTGGGTCGAGGAACACGGCGGAGTCATCTACGAAGACACCGCGGTCGACGAGATCGGCAAGGGCATCGTCTGGACCGAACACGGATCGGTCACCGCCTCCGTCGTCATTCGCGCCACCGAGGCGTTCACCCCCGAATTTCCGGCGTACCGGCGCAACGTGGCACCGCTGTACTCGCTCGTCGTCGCCACCGCGCCTCTGCCCGAGGGCCTTCGCGAGGATCTGGGTCTCGACGGACGCACCGCGTTCAACGACATGCGCAACCTCCGGATCTACGCGCACCCGACCAGCGACGGCCGCCTGCTGTTCGGCGGGCGGGGGGCGCCGTACCACTTCGGGTCCAAGGTCGACTCGTCCTTCGACGTCGACGAGAAGATCCACGGACAGATCATCGACACGATGCACGAATTCTTCCCGGCCCTGCGGGACGTACCGATCACACACCGGTGGGGCGGTCCCCTCGGTGTTCCCCGCGACTGGTTCCCGTCGGTCGGCTACGACCAGAACAACAAGACGGCCTGGGCCGGACCGTACGTCGGCGACGGCGTCGCGACCAGCAACCTCGCCGGCCGCATCCTGCGCAACCTCATCCTCGACAGGCGCGACGACCTGAATTCGCTCCCGGTCGTCAACCATCGCTCGCCGAAGTGGGAGGTGGAGCCGTTCCGATGGTTCGGGGTGAACGCGGGCCTGCGCGCCGCCGCGACCGCCGACCTCGAAGAGCGCGTGACCGGCAAACCGTCGAAAGTCTCCGCGCTGCTCGAAAAGCTGACCGGCGCCCACTGACCGTCAACCACACACCGTTCGGAGAAATCACCATGGCATCACTGATCCACCTGCCCGCCGGCACAGTTCAGGGCGAGCTGACCCCCGCCGGGCAGCGCCCCGGCGCAGACAGCGGCGACCCACAACTCGGCACGCTGCCCCTCGACGGCGGCACCGACGCCCAGATCGGGATCTGGGAATGCCGGCCGGGTGGCTGGCCCGTGATCGACCGGCCCAACACCGAAACCTGCTACATCATCTCCGGTAGGGCGACTTTGACCGACGACGACACCGGCACCAAGGTCGACATCTCGGCAGGCGATTTCGTCGTCCTGCCCCCGGGCTGGTCGGGACGCTGGGACGTCACCGACACCCTGCGCAAGGCCTACGCCATCTTCTGACGCACTCACCGCATCCCACTTCGCACTCCGCCACTCCTTCGAAAGGATTCACGTGGTCGCCACGATCTCCCATTGGTTCGACAACAAGACCTTCCCCGGCACCAGCGGCAACACCGCCCCCGTCACCAACCCGGCCACCGGCGCCGTCACCGGGCAGGTCGCCCTCGCCAGCGTCGAAGACGCCCGCGCCGTCATCGACTCGGCCGCCGCCGCGTTCCCCGCCTGGCGTGATACTTCGCTGGCCAAGCGGACGCAGATCATCTTCAAGTTCCG
>NZ_JBHVEY010000001.1:682426-685714 GCF_042802055.1 Rhodococcus sp. NPDC057529 | reverse complement strand
GTGGTCGCCGAACCACGGGTCCTGCTGCTCGACGAGGTCGCGTCGGGTCTCGACGAGGACGAAGTGGAACGTCTCGCCGGCCTGATCCGGCACCTTCGCGACGCCGGCTGCACGATCGTGCTGGTCGAGCACAACTTCCGTCTGGTGCTGGCGCTCGCCGACACCATCGTCGTGCTCGCCCAGGGCCGCGTGATCGCCGAAGGTCCGCCGTCCGAAATCGAACACAACCCTCGCGTACTCAGCGAATACCTCGGCGTCGTCGAGGACACGGAACTGGCCGGAGAGGCGACCTCATGAGCGAGCAGGCGACGACACCGCTGCTGAGTCTGCGGAACGTGCAATCCGGATACGGCGACCTCCGGGTGGTGTGGGACGTCTCGCTCGACGTGTGGCCCGGCAAGGTCACCGCACTGCTCGGCCGGAACGGTGCGGGGAAGACCAGCACGCTGCGTGCCATCTCGGGGCTGAACAGGGTGTCCGCCGGGACGATCGAGTTCGACGGCCGCGACATCGCGAAGGTGGCGCCGCACCGGCGGGTCCGTCAGGGAATGGCGTACGTGCAGGAAGGGAAGCGGGTGTTCCACCGGCAGACCGTGGAACAGAACCTGATTCTCGGCGGGTACGTCCGCAGGATGCGACGATCGGCCGTACGCGAAGAGGCGGAACGCATCTACGACCTGTTCCCCGTCCTCGGCGCGAAACGCGGCCTGCTCGCCGGTGCGATGTCCGGCGGGCAGCAGCAGATGCTGGCGATCGGTCAGGCGCTGATGGCGAAACCGACCCTGCTACTGCTCGACGAGCCGTCCGGCGGACTGGCGCCCGTGATCGTCGGCGAAGTCATGGAACGCGTCAGCACCCTCAAGGAGGCCGGGCTGGCGGTGCTCCTCGTCGAGCAGGCCGTCGACGCCGCGATGAGCGTGGCCGATCACGTCACCGTCCTCGACGTCGGACGCGTCGTCATGGACGCGGATGCGGGCGCGATCGACGACAGGGCGGTGATCCGCGACGCCTACTTCGGCCGCGTCGGCTGAGGCGCTAGCCGCCGAGGCGGCGGAACACGAGACGGACCGCGAGCCCGAGGTGCGCCATCACCTCGTCCACCGAGATGCGGCCGGCCACCCAGGACACCAGGCTGGACATCCAGACGTCGCCGATCACGCGGATTGCGTTCAACTGGTCGTCGGAGATCTGCTCGACCCCGATGGTCTTGGCGAACATCTCCGTCATCAGGGCGCCGAACGCATCCAGTTCGGCCGACGCCGACGCGTCCGCGAACATGAACGCACGCACGAGGGCCTCGTACCGCGGCCGGTCCTTCTCGAGGACCTCGGTGTTCTTCCGGAGCACGAACAGGATCCGCTCCGACGGGGTGTCGCCGGGGATTGTGACGTTCTCGAACCGGGACCGCATGCCCTCGAACACCATCAGCAGGCCCATCACCAGCATGTGGTTCTTCGACGGGAAGTACCGGTACACGGTGCCCAGCGCGACGCCCGCCCGATCCGCGATGGCCCGCATCTGCACGGCGTCGTACCCGCCCTCGGACGCGAGTTCCATCGCCGCGGCGACGATCCGCTGGTACCGCTCCCGCTGCGGGGCCTTGGCCCCGCGCGAGGGCAGCTGCCCGTTGCGGAGCAACGACAACAGCCCGTCCCGGCCCGCTGTCAGCGGCTCTTCAGCAGTGCTCATGGACGTCAGCCTAGCGACAGTCACCTCGCCGCCGTCGCGCGACGGTCGCCCCACGTGAGTGCCAAAGTGTGTTCCCCCACACTTTGGCACTCACGTGGGGTGGGAACGAAAAAACTCCGCTGTCGATGTTCTCGACAACGGAGCTTCTGTGAATCGTGGTGGCCAGGGCCGGGATCGAACCGGCGACCTTCCGCTTTTCAGGCGGACGCTCGTACCAACTGAGCTACCTGGCCGGACGGCACCCGAACCGAATGCCTATCGCACTGTGTTGCCGATACCGAGTATCGGCAACACACTTGCGACCCTGACGGGACTCGAACCCGCGACCTCCGCCGTGACAGGGCGGCGCGCTAACCAACTGCGCCACAGGGCCTTGCTTGTCCTGCTGTGCTCTACAAGTGTAGAGCGTTACTGCGTGTCACTTTTACTGCCGTCGAACCATACCGCATGCTCGACACCGGTCAAACGTACCCCCTACGGGATTCGAACCCGCGCTACCGCCTTGAAAGGGCGGCGTCCTAGGCCGCTAGACGAAGGGGGCCCGTCGGATTTCTCCGAACCAGTACCTCAACGGCGTTCCGTTGGGAGCTTGGATAGCTTAGGACACGGATCGAGAATTTCCCAAATCGCCAGGTCAGACTACGAATCGGGCAGTTCTGAGCCGGAATCCGGCCATCCGTCCCGCGCAAACCTCTCCAGCCATTCGCGTGACGCCATCGCCTCGAGGATCACTTCGAGCGATTCCACGAACCGTGCACCGAGGTCGCCCTCCAGCGCGGTCATGTCGGACATGTACCGCTGGCCGGCGAGAGACGCCGCCAGGACCCGGGTGAATTTCTCCGGGTCGGCGTCGGCGCGCAGCGACCCGTCCCGCTGGGCGCGGATCGCGAATTCGTGTGCAGTGCGCCCCCACACCTGCGAGCCGCCGGACTGCACGTCCGGGTAGAACTCGGGTTCGACGATCAGCCGGAACTCGGCCCGCACGATGACGCTCGAATGGAACAGCTTCGCCAGGTCGATCACGAATCCGTGCAGGGCCTCGAAGGGTCCGATGTCCGTGCGACTCGTCCACCGGTCGGTCAGGGCGGTGAATTGCTCCACCCCGGACTGGAGGACGGCGCGAGCGAGTTCTTCCTTCGACTGGAAGTGGAAGTACATCGCCCCTTTGGTGGCGTTCGAGCCCTCGAGGATCGTGTTGACCGACGCCGCTGCATAGCCGCGCTTCGCGAACTCGATCGCGGCCGACTCCACGAGTGCAGCGCGAGTGCGTCGCGCACGTTCCTGCTGACGTGCCATGACGGTGAATCCCTCTCCCAAATGTCGTAACCCCGCCTTTCGCCCTGCAGGGGCGAGCGTGGAGCCGTACATAACAGTATCCCTGTTTTGAAAAAACCAACAGAGCAGTCTGTTGATCATGAAATCTTCCATATAACAAACTTGAAGTCCGTTATTGTGCCGAAATCGGACCGCTGCCGAAAACACACCAAGTGGTATAATTCGGGTCGGGTGGGGTGTGCTTGCGGGGGGGGGGAAACCAAGAGAAAACCCCCCCCCCCCCCCGAGAGGCACGCATCTAGGGGGGGGTTTTTTCTCCCGCCC
>NZ_JBHVEY010000001.1:555185-682416 GCF_042802055.1 Rhodococcus sp. NPDC057529 | reverse complement strand
GGGTGGCGAAAAAGCAAGACCGTGAAAAAAAACACCCATGTGGGGATGCTTGGGGTTTCTTTTGTGTCTTTGGTGGTTCCCCCCCCCCGCCCCCACCACTTCGATCCCCCGGGCGGCGCGCCGTGCCGGGGGTGCTGTTTTCCCGGTCACTGTCTGCGCACTAGACTCTGGCCCCGCGCCCCTATAGCTCAGTTGGTAGAGCTACGGACTTTTAATCCGCAGGTCGTAGGTTCGAGCCCTACTGGGGGCACCGTCCCGACCAGGTTCATCCTGGTCGGGTAGTGCGACTGACGCGTTCGGAGCGGTGGAGTGGTCACGACGTGACCACCCGCCGACCCGGCGGCGTCATCATCGTGGTCGTGGTGATGTCGAGAATCCGCGGCCGGCTCCGTCCCCGCAGTGAACACGGCCACAACGGGCCGTACCTCACCAAGGAGGTTCGCCAGTGGACGAGGCGGTACTGCGCACTCTCACCCCCGCCGTGATCGGAATCCTCGTCCGCCGCGGAGCCGACTTCGCCGCGGCCGAGGATGCCGTGCAGGACGCCCTGGTCGAGGCAGTGCGCGCGTGGCCGGACGACCCGCCGCGGGATCCCAAGGGCTGGCTGGTCACCGTGGCCTGGCGCAGGTTCCTCGATACCGCCCGCGCCCACGCCTCCCGCAGGCAGCGCGAGGAACGCATCGAGGCCGAGCCCGTGCCGGGACCGGTCGAGGCGGTGGACGACACGCTCCAGCTGTACTTCCTGTGCGCCCACCCGTCCCTGACACCGGCATCGTCCGTCGCACTCACGCTGCGCGCGGTCGGCGGCCTGACGACGCGTCAGATCGCGCAGGCCTACCTGGTGCCGGAGGCGACGATGGCCCAGCGCATCAGCCGGGCCAAGCGGACCGTCTCGGGCGTCCGGTTCAACCAGCCCGGCGACGTCGCCACGGTGCTGCGGGTGCTCTACCTGGTGTTCAACGAGGGGTACTCCGGCGAGGTCGACCTCGCCGCCGAGGCGATCCGGCTCACCCGGCAGCTCGCGGCCGCGATCGACCATCCGGAGGTCGCCGGGCTGCTCGCGCTCATGTTGCTCCACCACGCGCGGCGCCCTGCCCGGACGGGCCCCGACGGCAGTCTCGTACCCCTCGCCGAGCAGGACCGCAGCCTGTGGGACACCCGCCTGATCGCGGAGGGCGTCGACGTACTCCAGGCGGCCCTGGCCCGCGACCGACTGGGTGAGTTCCAGGCCCAGGCCGCCATCGCCGCGCTCCATGCCGACGCCCGGACGGCGGAGGAGACCGACTGGGTGCAGATCGTCGAGTGGTACGACGAACTGGTGCATCTCACCGACAGCCCGGTGGCGCGCCTCAACCGTGCCGTCGCGGTCGGCGAGGCCGACGGCCCGCGCGCCGGCCTGGCCGCACTGGCGGCACTGGACGACGCACTGCCCCGTCACGCCGCGGTGGCGGCGTATCTCCGCGAGCGGGACGGTGACCTGGCAGCGGCGGCGCGGCTCTACGCGGAGGCGGCCGACAAGGCACCCAATCTCCCCGAACGCGACCACCTCACACGGCAGGCCGCTCGGCTCAACGCGCTGCTGCGCAGCTGAGCGACACTCACCGCCCGCCCGGCGCGTCGGTCGGAGGCACCCGGATCAACCGCCGAACGGCTTCCACCGCGGTCTCTCGCCGCTGCGCCACCGTGCGCTCCCCCGACTTCTTGCCGCCGGGTGCGGTGGCCAGCGATCGGACGACGTCGGTGATCACGAGCAGTAGTTCGCCCGCGTTCCACAACGGATCGACGAACCCCTCCTGCTGACCTCGGCGAATCTCGGCGGCCTTGGGACGCAGGGCGACGATCCGCGCGTCGCTGTCCGCGATCTGTTCCCGCATCTCGAGGTCGGCCCACTCCTGCAGCCGTGCGTTCTCGGGGTGCGCCACGTAGTCGTCGAACAAGCGGCCTGCATACCCCGGCAGATCGTCGCCCCGCAGTGCCGTCTGTTCCGTGGTCTCCGCGATCCACTGCTGAATGACGGCGTCGAACAGCGCTTCCTTGCTGTCGAAGTACGCGTAGAGGCGGTCCTTGCTCGCCCGTGCCGCCGCCGCGATGCGGTTGATCCGGGCCCCGGCGACTCCGTAGCGGGCGAATTCGTCCTTGGCCGCGGCGAGGATCCGGTCGCGCGTGGCTTCTCCCGCTGATCGCATGCCGACATCCTAAATTGCCCGTTGCCGAACCAGTTGGTTCGGCGTAGCGTGCGCAGTTGACGAACAATTTGGTTCGGAAACTCGACTGCCCGTCCGCCCGAGAACCGAGGTACGACCATGGACATCGATCAGGCCCGCAGCACGTTCCACGAGCTACGCCGGCGCGATACCGGCGTCTCCCCCGACGAACTCGACGCCGTGTGGGCCGCACTCGACACCGTGCGGGCAGAGGACATCCTCGGCAGCTGGAAGGGCGACGACTTCGCCACCGGACACCGCCTGCACGACAAACTGGTCGCGAGCCGCTGGCACGGAAAGACGTTCCACTCCCCCGAGGACGCGAAGCCGTTGATCTGCCGGGACGCGGACGGCAACCTCTATTCCGACGTCGACGGCGGCAACGGCGAGGCCAGCCTGTGGAACATCGAGTTCCGGGGCGAGGTCACCGCGACCATGGTGTATGACGGCGCCCCCATCTTCGATCACTTCAAGAAGGTCGACGACTCGACGCTCATGGGCATCATGAACGGAAAGTCCGCACTGGTCCTCGACGGCGGCAGGCACTACTACTTCCTGCTCGAACGAGACTGAGCCCCAATGCAGGTCACAGCAGCGCTCTCCCGAGGACCCGATTCTCCGTTCACACTGGAGACGGTCGAACTCGACGAGCCCCGCGCGGACGAGGTTCTGGTACGGATCGTCGCCACCGGCCTGTGTCACACGGACCTCGTCACCAAGGCGGCGCTCCCCACCGCCGCCGGACCGGCCGTCCTCGGGCACGAAGGTGCCGGGATCGTGGTCGACGTCGGGGCACGCGTGAGCCGGATAGTGCCCGGCGATCACGTGATTCTCAGCTACCGCCACTGCGGTGACTGCGACCAATGCCGAAGTGCGAGTCCGGCGTACTGCGTCGACGCGCACCGCCTGAACAGTTCGGGCAGGCGCGCGGACGGCTCGGCCACCGTCACCCGGAACGGCGAACCGGTACGCGCCGCCTTCTTCGGCCAGTCCAGCTTCGCCGACCACGTTCTCGCGACGGCCGACAACATCGTCGTCGTCGACGGGTCCGTCGACCTGACCGCCGCGGCACCGCTCGGCTGCGGGTTCCAGACGGGCGCCGGTGCGGTACTGAACGTGCTCCGGCCCGGCAGCGATTCGAGTGTGGTCGTCTTCGGCGCAGGCAGCGTCGGATTCGCCGCGCTACTTTCCGCCCGATCGGTAGGTGTTGCAACGCTTTTCGCGGTCGATCCGGTGCCCGCGAGGCGTGCGCTCGCGGCGGAGGTCGGCGCGGTCGCGCTCGATCCCGGGTCGCAGGACGTCGTCGCGGCGATCCGCGCGGGAACCGGCGGCGGCGCCACCCACACGCTGGACACGACGGGGATCCCGACCGTCATCGGCCAGGCGCTGTCGTCGCTGCGGGCGCGGGGCAGCGCGGTGGTGGTCGGACTGGGTACACCCGAAGTGGCGGTGAACATTCAGGACCTGATGTTGAACGGCAAGACCCTCCGCGGCTGCGTCGAGGGCGATTCGTCCGTGCAGCAGTTCATTCCGCACTTGCTGGCGCTGCACGCCGAGGGACGGTTCCCGTTCGACCGCCTCGTCACCGAATATCGGTTCGAGGACATCAACCGCGCCGTCGCCGATCAGGCTGCGGGCACGGTGATCAAGCCCGTGCTCGTGTGGTGAATCGTCAGGGTGCGGCAGGTGACGGCCCGTCGCCGGCGGCCTGTCCGTCTTTCGCCTTCGTGTCTCTGCGCATCTCGGCCAGATCCTCACCGCGCTTGCGGTACGTGAAGCTGACTCCGGCGACGCCGAGGAACAGCACCACTCCGATGATGGCGCCGGCGAGCGACGCACCGCGGAATCCGGGCGCGTCGACGTCCATGATCCGTTCGCCGGCATGCGCCGCGCTGTTGCCGCCGAGCACCACACTGAGCGTCAGCAGATTGGGCAGCACCACAAGGACTCCGAGGACCAGCAACACGATCTGCACGGGCTTGAACCTGCGCCTGCGGAACAACCGCCACGCCCCGCGGAACAGCAGCAGGGGAAGCAGCGTGCACAGGGTGCCGAACAACAGTCCCCACAGGATGCCGCCGCCGAAGCTGCCGTCCGCCATCCCGCCCACGTTCTGCGCCCACGCCCGCGGGAGGTACGCCGCGAGGATGAAATACGCGATGACCAGCACCACCAGGAGGACGGCGATCCCGATGGCCTTCCTGGCCCACGACGGCAGCCCCGACTTCGCCGGCGTGGTGGTGGATGCGCTGTCGTCGGTCGTCATGACTGGTCTCCCTGCGTCGGCAACGGTTCTTCGTCCAGCACCTGCTTCGCCAGTCGCTTCGGCGCGACGAGCGTGTACGACGTCCTGATCCACTCACGCAGCTGTTCCCACCGGGGCCCGTCCGCGTCCGCGACGTCCACTGCGATCCAGCCGTGTCTACCGAGACCGTATCCCGCGGGCTCCGCCCCCGGTTCCGTCGCGACCACCGCTTCCGCTTCGTCGACGGTGAGCTTCACCGTCAACCGGGTGGCGTCCACGTCACTGAACACGAAGTTCTTGCCCCGCACCCGGAATGTCGGGTGCCCGTCCCACTGGGCGATGTCCACCCGTACGGCTTCGGGCAATTCGGCGGCGATCTGTTCGAGGCGGCTCATGTTGTTGCCCATGTGACGATTGTCGGCAGCACCCCGACCCACCGCAACAGGCATAACGGACATACGGGATTCACTGATGCCGGTTCTCGGCGGCCTGCCCACGGGGTGGCGATATTCACACCTGGGGTGGACCGAATTCCCAGGAGACTCGGAGCCCGGACGAAGCGCCTCCGGCACAACCGTCGACACGGCTCGAGTTCGGGCGAGGAATCTGTGGAGACCCACAAATCTGTGATCGTCCACAACTGCCCGCGCGTCGCTGTGATGATCTCTCCCTGGGATGATTACGCTGGTCACCGCACACGCAACCTCATCAGTACACTGTCATGTAACAGTTCGCCGCGTGGCGGCGACACATCCCGGAAGGTCCATTACGGATCGGTAACTTCGACGGTTCCCGGGCCGCCGACGGCGTTTACCAACCTACTTACGGTGCCGTAGGCTGAACAAAGTCAAATTTGAGCTACTGGAGGCATTACACATGGCGAGGGACCTGACCCAACTCGAACTGCTGCAGGAGTTGTCGCCGGTTGCAGAAGAGAACGTCAACCGCCACCTCTCCATGGCCAAGGAATGGCATCCCCACGACTATGTTCCGTGGGACGAAGGACGCAACTTCGCCGCGATGGGCGGCACCGATTGGGACCCCGAGCAGTCGCAACTCGACGAGGTCGCCAAGGCCGCGATGATCACGAACCTCCTCACCGAGGACAATCTGCCGTCGTACCACCGCGAGATCGCGGAGAACTTTTCGCAGGACGGCGCGTGGGGAACGTGGGTCGGTCGCTGGACCGCCGAGGAGAACCGTCACGGAATCGTGATGCGCGATTACCTCGTCGTGACCCGCGCCGTCGACCCCGTCCAGCTCGAGCGCTTCCGCATGGAACACATGACGAACGGCTTCGCATCCCCCGCCGACGTCGACGCAGGCTTCCTCCACTCCGTCGCGTACGTCACGTTCCAGGAACTCGCGACCCGCGTGAGCCACCGCAACACCGGTAAGGCGTGCAAGGACCCGATCGCGGACAAGATGCTGCAGCGCATCGCGGCCGACGAGAACCTGCACATGATCTTCTACCGCAACATGTGCGGTGCGGCCCTCGACCTCGCGCCCGACCAGGCGCTCGAGGCCGTGAACATGATCGTCCAGAACTTCCAGATGCCGGGCGCCGGCATGCCGAACTTCCGGCGCAACGGTGTCCTCATGGCCAAGCACGGCATCTACGACCTGCGTCAGCACCTCGAAGAGGTCGTGATGCCCGTCCTGCGCAAGTGGAACATCTTCGAGCGGAACGATTTCACCGCCCGCGGCGAAGAGATCCGCGAGAGCCTCGGCAAGTTCCTCGAGAACCTCGAGGGCCAGGCCACCAAGTTCGAGGAGCAGCGCGACCGCATGCTGGCCCGCGAGGCCAAGAAGCGCGAGCAGAAGGCTTCGTGACGTAAACAGTTATCCTGTGCCCGGTACCGGATTCGGTACCGGGCACACTTTTTTCCAGCACTTTCCCAGAGGTCGTCAATGTCATCCCTTCGTATCGGATCGCTCGAACTGCGCAGTCCGGTGGTTCTGGCCCCCATGGCCGGGATCACCAACGTCGCCTTCCGCACGCTGTGCCGTGAGCTCGAGACGGAACGCGCGGGCAGCACGTCCGGCCTGTACGTCTGCGAGATGGTCACCGCGCGTGCGCTCGTCGAGCGGCAGCCCGCGACCCTGCACATGACGACGTTCGGCCCCACCGAGACGCCGCGGTCGCTGCAGCTGTACACCGTCGACCCCGACACCACGTACGCCGCGGCCAAGATGATCGTCGACGAGAACATGGCCGACCACATCGACATGAACTTCGGCTGCCCCGTCCCCAAGGTGACCCGCAAGGGTGGCGGTGCGGCACTGCCGTACAAGCGCACCCTGTTCGGCCGCATCGTCGCGGCGGCCGTGAAGGCGACCGAGGGCACCGACGTCCCGGTGACCGTCAAGTTCCGTGTCGGCATCGACGCCGAGCATCACACGCATCTCGACGCCGGCCGGATCGCCGCGGGCGAGGGTGCCGCCGCCGTCGCACTGCACGCGCGGACCGCGTCGCAGCGGTACTCCGGCACGGCCGACTGGAACGAGATCGCCCGGCTCAAGGAGCACGTCACGGACGTGCCCGTCCTCGGGAACGGCGACATCTTCGCGGCCGAGGACGCGGCCCGCATGATGGAGCAGACCGGGTGCGACGGCGTCGTCGTCGGACGTGGGTGCCTCGGCAGGCCGTGGCTGTTCGCGGAGCTGAGCGCGGCTCTGAACGGGAAGCCACAGCCGACTCCGCCCAACCTCGGCGAGGTGGCCACGATCATCCGCAGGCACGCGGAACTTCTCGCCGATCACCACGGCGAGGACAAGGGCCTGCGCGAACTGCGCAAGCACGTGTCCTGGTATCTGCGGGGCTTCCCCGCCGGATCGGAACTGCGGGTCGCGATGGCCCTCGTGAGCACTCTCACCGAACTCGACGATCTCCTCGTCCAGCTCGATCCGACCATCCCGTTCCCGAAGGACGCCGAGGGTCCGCGCGGACGGCAGGGATCACCCGGCACGGTCGCGCTCCCCGAGGGGTGGCTCGACGACCCCGAGGACTGCCTGGTGCCCGCCGGCGCCGACCTCATGCATTCGGGTGGTTAGCAGCACGAACGCGCGTCACCTGGCTACATGTGGGGAGCTTCGACGTTCGATAAGTACTATGGCTGGAATCCGTCGGGGCCGACGGAGGTCCGAGTCGGCGGAGAGGTCAGGGTGCATCGGTGGGTGATGATCACAGTGCGGACTCACCGACGCCCGAATCCCGCGCCCCGTGGGAACGTCCTCTAGCGGATCCCAGCTACCGGGAAGCCCAGTCGGGGCGGCCGCGGCGACTCCCGCCCCGACAGCCACCCCCCGAACGGCGGCCTCCCGAACCGCCCGCAGCCCCCGAGCACCGTGCGCCCGTGGAACGCACCGAACCGTCCCGCCACGACAGCGGGCGGATCGGCCGCCGGGCCGCGGGCGGGCCCACCGAGGCGCTCTCCGTCGCCGACCTGGTGAAGAAGGTCGCCGAGGACGAGGCGAACGAGGCGAACGATCCGGAGAAGACGGAGACGATCCCCCCGATCGACGAGCGGCAGCCGCCGCCTCCCGGGGTTCCTCCGCGCAAGACCCCACCGCCAGCGCCGCCGCCGGAACCGCCACCGAGTGCGCCCGAACCCGAATGGGTCGCAGATTCCGCCGAGACCACCGCGGTACCGCGAGTGGTCGGCAACCCGGCTACCACGCGCCTGGCCCTCAACAAGACCCGCAAACGCAAGCGCCTGCGCGCAGCGGGACGCGCCGTCGTCGCGCTGGTGGCGGTGGTCGCGCTCGCCGGAACCGGCATCGTCTGGGGCTACCTCCGGTCCACCGAGGGCAAATTCGACCAGATCGCGGCACTCGACACCGAGTCGACCGACATCGTCGACGCCGTCGGGCAGACCGGTGACGAGACCTACCTCATCGTCGGCACCGATACCCGCGCCGGCGCGAGCGGCGAGGTGGGCGCCGGAACCATCGACGACGCCGAGGGCTCCCGCGCCGACACGGTGATGCTCGTCAACATTCCCGCCGACCGGAGCCGGGTGGTCGCGGTGTCGTTCCCCCGCGACCTCGACGTCGAGCGGCCCGTCTGCCAGGGCTGGGACAACGACAGCGGCACCTACACCGAGGAGACCTTCCCCGCCGCCGACGGCGACAAACTCAACGCCACCTACGCGCTCGGCGGACCGAAGTGCCTGGTGAAGGTGATCCAGAAGATGTCGGGTCTGAAGATCGGCCACTTCGTCGGCATGGACTTCGCCGGCTTCGAGTCGATGGTCAACGAGATCGGCGGGGTCAAGGTCTGTACCACCCAGCCACTCGAGGACGGCGTACTCGGCACCGTTCTACCGCAGGCGGGCACCCAGATGCTCGACGGCAAGACCGCACTGAACTTCGTCCGCGCCCGACACGTCGAGGCGGAGGGCAACGGCGACTACGGCCGCATCAACCGGCAGCAGAGATTTCTCTCCGCCCTGCTACGGGGCGCCCTGTCCAGTCAGGTGCTACTCAATCCCGGAAAACTGAACGGTTTCATCAACGCGTTCACCCGCGACACGTTCGTGGAGAACATCGACACGAAATCGCTGGTCACGCTAGGGCGCTCACTGCAGAACGTCGACGCGGGCGCGGTCACCTTCCTGACCGTGCCCACCGCGGGCACCACCGAGTGGGGCAACGAGATTCCCCGCACCGACGACATCAAGGCGATCTTCCGCGCCATCATCGACGACGAGGCGCTGCCCGGCGAGAAGCGGGCGGAACCGCTGCCCTCGACCGCCCCCGAGCCGCAGGCCGCGCCGCCCGCCCCGGAGACGGTCCAGGCCGTCGACCCGTCCAGCGTGACGGTGCAGGTGTCGAACGCGTCGGGTGAGTCGGGACTGGCCGCGACCGCCGCCGACTCCCTGGCCGCCGAGGGGTTCCAGATCTACAGCGTCGGCAACTACACGGGCACCAGCAGCGAGACCGTCATCAGGTTCTCGCCGGGCCACGAGGCCGAGGCGGCGACCCTGGCGTCGTCGTTCCCGGGTGCGGTGCTCGAAGCGACCACCGGACTCGGAACGGTCGTCGAGGTGGCGCTCGGTTCGAGCTTCTCCGGGACCGTGCAGACACCGAGCCCGATCGACACTCCGCTGAACGTGTCGGACGTGCGAATCGGCCAGCCGGAGGACGCGGAAATCCCCGCGGACCTGGCGGTTGTGAATGCGGGCGACACGTCCTGCGATTGAGCGCACGCTCAGCGGTGTCGTTCACCCTGCGTTCACCGTGTGATCGTGACTTGGTTTCCCGTGCACCGTAGGCTGTGACCTCATGCGCGTGGCTTACAACGAACAGATGACCGAGCTTGCCGACCTGCTCGGTGAGATGGCGGGGCTTGCGGGGGTCGCCATGGAGCGAGCCACCCAGTCGCTGCTCCAGGCCGACCTCTCGCTCGCCGAGCAGGTCATCGGCGAGCACGACAAGATCACCGAGCTCAGCACCATCTGCGAGGAGCGGGCGTTCGCCCTCCTCGCCCTGCAGGCACCGGTCGCCGGCGACCTCCGCTCCGTCGTCAGCGGAATCCAGATCGTCGCCGACATCGACCGGATGGGTGCTTTGGCGCTCCACGTCGCCAAGATCGCGCGGCGCCGACATCCCAACCACGTGCTCCCCGAAGAGGTCAACGGCTACTTCGCCGAGATGGGACGCATCGCCGTCTCCATCGGTGCCGCCGCCCGTGAGGTCCTCGAGACCCGCGATCCCGAGCGTGCCGCGCGTCTGCGCGAAGAGGACGAGGCGATGGACGACCTCCACCGGCACCTGTTCACCGTGCTCATGGACCGCGAGTGGAAGCACGGCGTGGCCGCCGCCGTCGACGTCACCCTGCTCGGCCGCTTCTACGAGCGTTTCGCCGACCACGCCGTCGAGGTGGGTCGCCGGGTGATCTTCCTGGTCACCGGCAAGCTGCCCGACGACACCGAGACCGCCGTGAACGACGCCGACAACCTCACCTCCTACCCGGAACTATAGAACTCCCCCAACACTTTTCGCGCGAACGGGACGCTCGTACGGTCTGACCGTACGAGCGTCCCGTTCGTTCACCGGCAGTCGACCATACGACGAGAACGCCCCGGCCGAAGATCCGGCCGGGGCGTTCTCGTCGGTGAGCGTTATCCGAAGCGGCCCGAGATGTAGTCCTCGGTGGCCTTCTGCGTCGGGTTGGAGAAGATCTTCTCGGTGTCGTCGATCTCGACGAGACGCCCCGGCTTGCCGGTGGCCTCGAGGTTGAAGAACGCGGTCTGGTCACTCACACGCGCCGCCTGCTGCATGTTGTGGGTGACGATCACGATGGTGAAGTCCTTCTTCAACTCCGTGATGAGGTCCTCGATCGCGAGGGTCGAGATGGGGTCGAGCGCCGAGCAGGGCTCGTCCATCAGCAGGACGTCGGGCGAGACGGCGATGGCCCGGGCGATGCACAGACGCTGCTGCTGACCGCCGGAGAGTCCGCCGCCGGGCTTGTCGAGACGGTCCTTGACCTCGTTCCACAGGTTCGCGCCGCGCAGCGACCGCTCGGCCACCTCGTCGAGACGTTTCTTGCTGCGCTCGCCCTGCAGCTTGAGGCCGGCCACGACGTTGTCCTTGATGGACATCGTCGGGAACGGGTTGGGACGCTGGAACACCATGCCGATCGTCTTGCGGACGCCGACCGGGTCGATGCCGGAACCGTAGATGTCCTCACCGTCGAGGAGGATCGAACCCTCCACGCGCGCACCGGGAGTCACCTCGTGCATGCGGTTCAGCGAACGCAGCACGGTCGACTTGCCGCAACCGGACGGACCGATGAACGCGGTCACGTTCCGCGGGGGGACCGACAGCCCGACATCGGCGACGGCGTGGAACTTGCCGTAGTAGATGTTGACGTCCTTGAGATCCAGACGCTTGGCCATTACCGGCTCCCTACTGATTGATGTACGAAATCGAGTGTATGTGTCACTTGCTGCGGACCTGTGAGAAGTGGCCGACGACCTTGGCCGCGATGTTGAGGATGGCGATGAGCAGGATCAGCGTCAGCGCCGCGCCCCAGATGCGGTTGGTACCGGCATCGGTCGGGTTGTTCATCTCGGCGACCATGACGCCGGGCAGGGTGCCCATCTCGCCACCGAACAGGTTGAAGTTGATGAAGGGTGCGTATCCCACGAGGATCAGCAGCGGAGCGGTCTCACCCATCACGCGGGCCAGCGCCAGCATGACGCCGGTGATGATGCCCGGCAGCGCGGTGGGCAGCACGATCTTGGCGATCGTCTTCCACTTCGGAACGCCCAGCGCGTACGACGCCTCGCGCAGGTCCTGCGGCACGATGCGGAGCATCTCCTCCGTGCTGCGGACGACGACGGGCACCATCAGCAGGACCAGGGCGAGCGCCACCGCGAACCCGGACTTCGGGAAACCGAACGTCGCGATCCACAGGGCGTAGATGAACAGGGCCGCCACGATCGACGGGACACCGCTGAGGATGTCGACCATGAACGTGGTCAGCTTCGCCAGCCGCGACTTCCGGTCGGCGTACTCGACGAGGTAGATCGCGACGAACAGCCCGAGCGGGATGGACAGGACCGCGCAGACGAGTCCCTGCAGGATCGTGCCGATCAGCGCGTGATAGATGCCGCCGCCCGCCGCCGACGACGTGAGTCCGCTCAGCGAGTGGGTGAACCAGGTGGCCGTCGTCAAGGCGGGAATGCCCTTGACGACGGCGGTGATCAGGACCCACACCAGCGGGATGAGGGCGACGAGCACTGCCAGCGTCACGAGAACGGTGGCGGTGAGGTCGGTGATTCGACGGCGGGTTCCCACACCCCGGAAGGTGGGTGCCTTGACCGGCTTGTCGAGTGTCGCGGTCATGGGTCAGTCCTTCTTTCCTGCGATCACGGCGCGGGCCGCGGCGTTCACGACGAACGTGAGTACGAAGAGCACCAGACCTGCGGCGATGTACGCGCCGGCCTGGATGTTGTTGTTGAACTCCGCGTAGCCGAGGGCGATCTTGGACGCGATGGTGGCGCCGCCGTCGAACAGCGACCATCCGAAGGGCTGCGATGTGGTGCGCAGGATCAGGTACAGCGCCATGGTCTCACCGAGGGCGCGACCGAGGCCGAGCATCGACCCGCTGATGTAGCCGGACTTGCCGAACGGAATGATCGTGGTACGCACCACTTCCCACCGGGTGGCGCCGAGGGCGAGCGCCGCCTCGATCTGGGATGTCGGTGTCTGGACGAACACCTCGCGGGTGACCGCGGTGATGACCGGAAGGATCATGACGGCGAGCACGATGCCCGCCGTGAAGATGGTGCCGCCGCCGGTGATGGATCCGCTGCCCGTCGCGAACAGCGGAAACCAGCCGAGCTTTTCGTTGAGCCACACGGCAAGTGGCTTGATCGCGGGAGCGAACACCAGCAGACCCCACAGGCCGTAGACGATCGACGGCACTGCGGCCAGCAGGTCGATGACGTACGCCAGCGGGCGTTTGAGCCAACTCGGCGAGTACTCGGTGAGGAAGATCGCGATACCCAGCGCAACCGGCATCGCGAGCACGAGCGCGAACAGCGACACCAGAACCGTCACCTGGAAGAGGTCGAGCACACCGAACGCCATGGCGTTGATGTTCTGGGTGACCCATTCGCGGCTGGTGAGGAAGTTGACCTGGTTCCGGCTCAGCGCCGGAACGGCACGCCAGACGAGGAAGATGCCGATCGCGGCGATGAGGATGGAGATGACGATCGCCGACGTGGTCGCGAGGAACTTGAAGATCCGGTCCCCCGGCCTCGCGACGGCCTTGCCGCGAGGAGTGCCGGTCGGGGTCGGGGTTTCGGCCTTGGTGGAACTCAACTCGGCCTCCGGGGTGCCGTTCGGACCGCCCACCCCGGCCCCGCCGGAAGCGGAGCCGGAGGCGCGAGGTACTGATTCGGTGTGCGCTTCGCTCATCTGCGCTCCCAATCTTTCATCGTCAGAATATCGAGTCATGGGCGGGTCCGAACGACTTACCGTGTGAATCAGCCGATTGCGGCGACCGACGCGTTCAGCTTCTCCTTCATGGAGTCGGGCAGCGGCACGTAACCCTGCTCGGCCAGGTTGTTCTGGCCCTCGTTGGCGGCGCTGGTCAGGAACGACTTGACCGCTGCGGAGGTGTCGGCGTCATAACCCTTCGAGCACACGATCTCGTAGGTGGCGAGCACCAGCGGGTACGCGCCCGCTTCCTTGGTACCGAAGATCGAGGCGAGGTCGAGCGTCAGATCGCCCACACCCGCACCCTTGAACTGCGCACCCTCGATGGCCTTCGCGGCGGACTCGTCGGACAGGGCGACCGGGCCGGAGCCGGTGTCGATCTGCGCTGCCGACAGCTTGTTCTGGTCCGCGTACGACTTCTCGACGTAGGTGATCGATCCGGGCGCGGAGGCCACTGCCTGAGCGACACCGGCGGAACCCTTGGCGCCCTCACCGATGCCACCGGTGAAGTCGGAGCCGGCACCGGTGGTCCAGGCGCCGTTGGAGGCGGCCGTGAGGTACTGCTGGAAGTTGTCGGTGGTTCCCGAGGAATCCGAGCGGATGATCGCGGTGATGTCCTGGTCCGGCAGGGTGGCGCCCGGGTTGAGGGCGGCGATGGCCGGGTCGTTCCACTTCTTGATGGTGCCGTTGAAGATCTTGGCGGTCACTTCACCGTTCAGCACCAGGTCCTCGACGCCGTCGAGGTTGTAGGCCACTGCGACGGGTCCGAAGACGAGGGGAAGGTTCCACGCCTCGCCGCCGACGCAGCGCGCCTTGGCCTGCTCGGCCTGCTCGGCCTTGATCGCCGAGTCGGAACCGGCGAAGTCGATCTGGCCGGCGATGAACTGGGTACGTCCGTCACCGGAACCGCTGGGGTTGTACGCCAGGTTGACGGTCTTGCCCTTTTCCTGGCACACGGAGATGTAGGTGGAGACGAACTGGTCCATGGCGTTCTTCTGCGCCGAGGAGCCGGCCGAGGAGAGGTTGGCCTTGCCCTCGCACGTCGCGTTCGAGGCGGCTGCGTCGACGCCGCTCGACGCGGTGTTGTTGTCGCTGCCACACGCGGCCAAGGTCATGGCACCCAGGGCCACTGCACCGAGCAGGGCGCCACTGCGCTTGAGATTCACCTAGTCCTCCGGAAATACCGTCTCGCCCTCGATCGGGCGGCGACATGAGGCGCGGACCGGGAGGATCCTGCACCAGGCAGCACGGCGCTGCCCACGGAGAAACCTAGGGGTAGCTAATGTCCAGTTGGACCACGATCGGTGAACGGAAAGTGAACAGACCGAGCATTCGCCCATATTTCCGAGACGAACGACGGGTGCCGAAGTAGAGGAGCGCCTCAGGCTCGCGCGTACGCGACGTCGGTGTGGAACCGCTCGAACCCGAGCCGGTCGTAGGTGTGCAGCGCCGACGTGTTGTCGCCCTCGACGTAGAGCAGCACCGCACCGAGCCCGCGGTCGCGCAGGTAGTGCAGTCCGGCGAGTGTGAGCAATCGGCCGAGACCGCGCCCCTGGGCGTCGGGTCCGATGGCCACCACGTAGACCTCGCCGATGGCCGGCTCGTCGCCCTGCTGCGGGTGCACCTTGGTCCAGTGGAATCCGAGCAGCCGCTCCTCGTCCGACGTGGCGAACGCCATGAACAGCCCGGCCGGATCGAACCAGGCCTCCGCGCGGCGTTCGGCCATCTCTCGTTCGGTCCACGACCCCTGCTCGGGATGCCAGGCGAAGGCGGCGGCGTTGACCCGCAGCACCTCCGGATCGTCCTCGACGCCCCGGTACACGCGAAGCGAAATATCCTCCGGAACAACGATTTCCGGAAGTTCCGCCCCGTCGAGCGGGCGCCGGAGCTGTAGCAGTTCACGGGCACCGCTCAGCCCGAGGCGGTGCGCCACCGCCTGTGCCGCGGGCAGGTTGCCGTGCGCCCACACCCGGGTGTCCGGGCCACCCTCGGACAGGACCTCGGTGACCAGTCGGCCACCGACCCCCCGGCCGCGGGCCTCGGGATCGACCACGAGTTCGGCCATCGCGGGGTGCTCGCCACGACCGGGCTGCAACTGCGCGTACCCGACGATCCGATCGGCGTCGGTCTCCACGAGATGACGGACACCGTCGCCACCGGCGCCGGACACGGCGTGCACGCCCTGCTCCGACACGGGCGCGGTTCCGTCCGCCGCGGTCGCGCGGTCGAGCAGCGCGGACACGTCCGCGGCCTGCTTCCCGTCGAGTCGATCGGTCCAGGACTGCACCGAAGCGCTCACTGGATCACGGGTCCTTCCGCGGATTCGAAATCTGCATCTTCGGCGTCGAGGTCGTCGACCGGCGGCACCGGCGCACCCGACTTGCTGCGCGTGGGACGCACGGCCTTGTATCCGACGTTGCGGACTGTACCGATCAAGGATTCGTACTCGCTGCCCAGCTTGGCCCGCAGGCGACGCACGTGGACGTCGACCGTGCGGGTACCACCGAAGAAGTCGTATCCCCACACCTCCTGCAGCAACTGCGCGCGGGTGAAGACGCGACCCGCGTGCTGCGCCAGGTACTTGAGGAGTTCGAACTCCTTGTAGGTGAGGTCGAGGGGGCGGCCACGCAGCCGGGCCGTGTACGTGCCCTCGTCGATGACCAGTTCGCCGAGCGTGATCTTGCCCGACGCCTCCGGGCTGGCGACGCCGCCGGTGCGTCCGACCAGCAGTCGGAGGCGGGCGTCCACCTCGGCCGGTCCGGTGCCCGGGAGCAGGATGTCGTCGAGCCCCCAGTCGGAATTGACTGCCACCAGGCCACCCTCGGTGAGCACCGCCACCACGGGGACCGCTGAACCCGTGCTGCCCAGCAGCCGGCAGAGGCCGCGGGCCGCCGCGAGATCGGTGCGCGCGTCCACCAGGGCGATGTCGGCGGAGCTCGCTTCCAGGAGAGAGGACACCTCCGTCGGGGCAGGCCGCACCGAATGCGCCAGCAGGGCGAGGGCAGGCAGCACTGCCTCGGGGTTGGGGTCGGAGGTAAGAAGCAGTAGCTCCACACAGCCTCCCATCTCGTCGCCGTCGTACCTGGACCGGCCGACGGATCGTTCGTCCGCCGGTCCAGGTAGATCGACACTGAAGGTATCGACACTTTTGTCGGTGACAGAGTAGCGCGCCGCCGTCAAGGTCCGTCGCACCGAACCCCGGCAACCGGCGCGGAGGTTGCACCGGCGCCGCTTGGAACTGTGTCCGTCACAATGGGGCCGTGCGGAAACTCATCATCGGAATCGTCTTCCTCGTGGCACTCGGACTCGTCGTCGACTTCGGT
Source organism: Rhodococcus sp. NPDC057529 (assembly GCF_042802055.1). Classification (NCBI taxonomy): domain Bacteria; kingdom Bacillati; phylum Actinomycetota; class Actinomycetes; order Mycobacteriales; family Nocardiaceae; genus Rhodococcus; species Rhodococcus sp. NPDC057529. The sequence goes on along the minus strand of NZ_JBHVEY010000001.1, from coordinate 665,692 downwards.
TCGGCGGCCTACGCCGAGTACCGGGTGTCGCGGGAACTGCGGGCCGGCGCGTCCCTCACCGCCGATCCCGAGGTGACGGTGCACGGCTTCCCGTTCCTCACCCAGGCGTGGGACGGAAAGTACGAGAACATCGAGATCCGCGCCCAGGGAGTGAAGAGTGACGTGGTGGGTGAGGTGACCATCGAAACCACCCTGCTCGGCGTGTCCGCGCCGCTGTCCGACCTCGTCGACGGCTCCGTGAAGACCCTTCCGGTCGATCACCTCTCCGGCCGCATGCTCATCGACGCCACCGACCTCGGGCGCTTCCTCGACATCCCCGACCTGCAGGTTTCCGCCCCGCCGGCCAGCAAGTCGGACGGCACCGGCGGTTCCGGCGGCTCCGGGATGCCGACCGCGGGCGGCGTCGTCCTCACCGGCACCGTCCCCGTCGGACCGATCGAGACCACCGTCAGCGTGCAGGCCGACCTGGTCCTCGACGGCGGACAGGTGAAGATCGTCGCCAGCGACTTCTACTTCGGGCCCGAGGGCCACGCCGACTTCACCATCCCCGACCCCCTCGCCCCCGCGATCCTCGGCCTGTTCACCCGGACGATCGACCCGAAGGAACTCCCGTTCGGCGTCCAGCCGACAGAGGTGTACGCGGAGGGCTCCCAGATCGTCATCGAGGGCGTCGGCGACAACGTCACGATCGACCTGAACGAACTGCAGAGCCGATGACCGGAATCACACTGTTACTGATCGCACTGGTCGCGGCCGTGGTGTTCGGGCTCGTCTGGCAGCGTCGCCAGGGGAAGGTCCGGACCACCGGCGAGACGACCGCGGTCGTGACCGGCGAGCGTCGCACGCTCCTCGAGGCGGCGGGTGTCGGACCGGGTTCGGGGCACGGTCGGCAGGCCACCGTTCTCCACTTCTCCGCCGAGTGGTGCGGACCCTGCGCGGCGGTGCGCAGGGTCGTCGGACAGGTCGTCGCGGACCTCGCCGGCGAGCCCGAACCACCCGTGGAGGTGGAAGTCGACATCGACGAGTATCCCGCTCTCGCCAAGGAACTCGGCGTTCTGTCGTTGCCGACGACGTTCATTCTCGACGCCGACCTGCAGCAACGCTTCCGGGTGTCCGGCGTGCCCTCGGCGGCCGACCTGAAGGCGGCGCTCGGACCCCTCACCCGGCCCCCGGCTTCAAAATCCTGAAGAACCGGGTAAACTCGTCGCCGTGCAATCCAGCCACGAGCTCATGCTCACCCGACGCCGCACGGTAGACCTGTGCCGCCTCGGGGCTTGTTGCTGTACCTGTTGCTGATCACCAGGGCTGTCGCTTTCTGCTGACACCGCGGACTCCGCGCACGTGATCGAAACCCGATGACGACGTCGTCCGTCGTTGCTCGGCGCCAGGCAAGCATTCAGGACTCAACGCAGGAGCACTTCTCATGTCCACAACACTCGAGGTCGAGCAGGTCGACGTTCGTGGCCCCCGGTTCGCCGCCTGGGTCACCACCGCCGTCCTCGTCGCCGTCCTCGTCGTGTCGACGTTCTCGCTGGTCGCAGCCGGAATTCTGCTGGCACTGCAGGCGGTCGTCTTCGCGGCAGGTGCGGCCTCCGGGCCGCGGCGCAGCCCGTACGGCCGGATCTTCGGCACCCTCGTCGCGCCGCGACTCGCTCCGGTGAGCGAACGCGAACCGGCCGCACCGCTGCGGTTCGCGCAACTCGTCGGATTCGTCTTTGCCGCCGTCGGCACCGTCGGCTTCCTCGCCGGCTCCGGCATCGTCGGCGCCGTGGCCACCGCATTCGCCCTGTTCGCGGCGTTCCTCAACGCCGCATTCGGGTTCTGTCTCGGCTGCCAGATCTATCCACTCGTCGCACGCCTGAGGCCCGCGGCCTGAAAGTTTCACACCCGGAACCACCGCACGATCCACCCGACACAAGTAAGAACACATCGAAAGGAACACCATGGCTCGCTCCGATGTCCTAGTCTCCGCCGACTGGGCTGAGCAGAACCTCAACGCCCCCAAGACCGTTTTCGTCGAGGTGGATGAGGACACCAGCGCATACGACGGCGGCCACATCGAAGGCGCCATCCGCCTCGACTGGCGGAAGGACCTGCAGGACGGGGTCCGTCGTGACTTCCTGAACCAGCAGCAATTCTCCGACCTCCTGTCGGCCAAGGGTGTCGCCAACGACGACACCATCGTTCTCTACGGTGGCAACAACAACTGGTTCGCGGCATACGCGTACTGGTACTTCAAGCTGTACGGCCACCAGGACGTCAAGCTGATCGACGGCGGCCGCAAGAAGTGGGAGCTCGACGGACGCCCCCTCTCCAAGGAGACCGTGTCCCGCCCGGCCACGCAGTACAAGGCCGACGCACCCGACCTGACGATCCGCGCCTTCCGCGACGAGGTCATCGACGCCATCGGCAACAAGAACCTCGTCGACGTGCGTTCGCCCGACGAGTTCTCCGGCAAGATCCTCGCCCCCGCGCACCTGCCGCAGGAGCAGGCGCAGCAGCGTGGACACGTCCCCACGGCCATCAACATCCCGTGGAGCACCACCGCGAACGAGGACGGCACCTTCAAGTCGGACGACGACCTGGAGAAGCTGTACTCGGAGAAGGGCTACGACGAGTCGAAGCCCACCATCGCGTACTGCCGAATCGGCGAGCGCTCCAGCCACACCTGGTTCGTGCTCAAGGAAATCCTCGGCAAGTCCGATGTCAAGAACTACGACGGCAGCTGGGTCGAATACGGCTCACTCGTCGGCGCACCCATCGAGTTGGAGGTTCACTGAGCCATGTGTGGAGCACCTGTACAGACCCAGACCCTGCCCGCGGGCGTCGACGTCGAGAAGGAAACGGTCATCACCGGCCGCGTTCTCGCCGCTGACGGCCAGCCGATCGGTGGAGCGTTCGTGCGTCTCCTCGACGGCGGCGGAGAGTTCACCGCCGAGGTCGTCGCCTCGGGCACCGGAGACTTCCGCTTCTTCGCCGCTCCCGGCGACTGGACCGTGCGTGCACTGTCCAGCTCCGGCAACGGCACCGCCACGGTGAGCCCGACGAGCGCAGGCGTGCACAACGTCGACGTCACGGTCGGCGAGTAAGACTCGGCACCAACGCAGGAAGGCCCCGCTCCGGCATTCGGAGCGGGGCCTTCTTCGTGCGGCTCCGCCGCCTACTGCTTCTGCGCGAGCGCGGTGATCCAGTCGACGATCTTCTCGCTCTCCCAGTACCAGGGGTCGTTCGGGTTGTTGTTCCAGTAGAACAGGTGCTGAATGAAGCCGAGGAAGATGTACGGCTTGATCACGAGTTCGAAGACGTCCCGGTTGTCCTCGACGAACCCGGGGCCCTCTTTTGCGAGCTTCGCCTTCACGACGTCGGAACCGGGGCCCATCGCCCAGTTCAGCGCCTCGACCATCTGCTCCTGCGACACCTGCGTGTTCCGGTCCGGTCCGTCGGGGTCGTAGGTCCGGTCGGCCACCGTGCGCAGGACGTCGAGGAAGGACTCGTCGGAGGCGAACCAGTCGTCGTGGGTGACGATGTGCACGATCGACCGCGCCGCCATGTTCGTCACCGCGTTCGCGAAGTCGGAGACGGTCTGGCCCGGGTTCAGCAGGGTGAAGTGCAGCTGCCCCAGCACACCGAGCGCCAACTCGAGGACGGCGATCTCCTGCGGCGCGTCGCACGCGATGTCGTAGGGGCGGCACGCGTAGATGATCTTGCCGTCGAGGGCGCCGTAGTCGGCCGGCTCGGAAGACATGAATCCGCCTCCGGCAGGGCCCGGTTCGCCCAGCGACGGGGTGCCCGCCGGGCGGTACGGGTCGCCGACCAGCGCGACACCGGCGATGTCGTCGGCGGTAACCAGAGAATTGCTGTCCCGGTGTCCGAGTTCGCGCGACACCCGTTCGACGACCTCCGCGCCGACGCTGTAACCGAGCAGCACGTACTCGGTGCCGTCGCCGCACTTCGCCTTGCTCTCGTCGAGGATCCTGTTCGTCGACGCCACACCGGCAGCCATCGAATCCTGGTATGTCGGAACAGGTTGCAGCAGACCGAGACCGTACGTGGACGGGTAGGGCACGTACATCCACCCCACCGTCCCCGGCTCGTCCGCGTTCGCCTCGCCGGCCGGCACCGTCACGTTGCCCACCCAGTTCGACCACAGCTGACGGTTCTCGTCAGCCAGAGGGTTGCGGTCCGCCGTCGAGTCGGTAGCACCGGACACCGCGACGATCATGACGTCGGGGCAGTCGGCGGCGTAGTTGTTCGGATCGACACGGTCGGTGTCGTCTTTCCCCGAACCGGCGCTTCCCGACCCTGCACTGCCGGAGTCCGGGGCCGCGACGGCCAGGCCGGGAGCGCCGAACGCGGACACGGTGAGCAGCAGAACCGTCGCCGTGACCGCGGCTCGCGCCAGGCCGGGGAGGGCGGGGCTGGATCGACGCATGAGACCTCCGGGAGGAGCGGGAGACGAGACGACGGCATGAGGATATCCGGAACCGACCGGGTGGTCGCCTTCGAGAAACCGTAGCCGCAGAGACGGTAAGCCGCCTCCCGTTTCGACCGTTCGACGGGTTCGGTTTAGGATGTCACCGTGGTTATCTTCTTCGAGGTACTTCTTGTCCTTGCCGCCGTGTTGATCACGTGGTTCTCGCTCTACACGATCTACCGCCTGGTCACCGACGAGTCGTGAGTCAAACCCCGGACGCAGGCGCAGATCCGCCTTCCGAGCACCCGACTATCAGCGAGCCCGCTGGGGACTCCCCCACCGTGCGTCGTGGTAGCGGTGACGCAGCCGTCGCGGACGCCATCGAGCGTTCCAAGACGACGGCGTCGCGGAACATCCCGCAGCTTCCGGACCTTCCGCTGCCCGAGGACACCGCGAATCTGCGCCTCGGCCCGGATCTGAACAACGAACTTCTCGCGGTCCTGCCGCTCGTGGGTGTCTGGCGCGGTGAAGGGGAAGGCCACGACCCCGACACCGGCGACTACCCCTTCGGGCAGCAGATCATCGTCTCCCACAACGGGGGCAACTACCTCAAGTGGGAATCGCAGACCTGGGTTCTCGACGCCGACGGCGAGTACGTGCGCCCCGACCTCCACGAGACCGGCTTCTGGCGGATCAGCGGAGACGGCATCCCCGGCAGCACCAACGAGGAAGTCGTCGAACTCCTTCTCACCCACAGCTCCGGCATCGTCGAACTCTTCTACGGGCGCGCCCTCACGCAATCGTCGTGGGAACTCGCGACCGACGTCGTGATCCGCAGCACCTCCGGTGTTCTCGTCGGCGGCGCCAAGCGTCTCTACGGCATCGTCGAGGGCGGCGACCTCGCGTACGTCGAGGAACGCATCATCGCCGACGGTGAGCTGCGCCCCCATCTCTCCGCGCGGCTGTCCCGCTACGTTGGCTGACTGCGGCTCCGCCGCCCGTGAGTACTTATTAACCACGGGCCGTTAACAAGTACTCACGGCTCGGGTTATCCACAACCTGCCATTCATCCACAGGCCAGTTGAAATCGGGCCTTCTGGGGCTTTTCCTGTCGGCCGGGTTCCGCACCGTCGCGTCCATGACACCTGCGACGATCGACTTCAAACCCGAGTTCCAACGTGTCCTCGACCACCAGCACGGCCTCGTCACGGCCCGGCAACTGCGTGGGCTGGGCATCACGACCCGGCAGATCCAGCACATGGTGGAGTCGGGCCAGTGGTCGGCGGTTCTGCACGGCGTCTACGCCGTCACCAACGGACCCCTCGATCGGCCGATGATGCTGTGGGCGGCGCTGCTGTTCGGTGGTCCCCGCGCGATTCTCAGCCACCGGACCGCGGCCGAGGAGTGGGCGCTGGTGCGCATCGATCCCGAGGGTCCGATCCACGTCACCGTGCCCTACGGATTGTCCGCGGAGCACCAGGGGCCGACGTATCGCAAGGTCGGACGGCGATCCGACCGCCTGGTTCCCCGCGAGGGCGACCTGAGGTCGGTGGCCTTACGCGACCGGCGTCGCGGCAATGCGGCGGAACTGGCGGGCAAGGCCACGCTGGTCTACGGCTGGGAGGAGGTGACGCGACGCTCGTGTGAGGTCGCGGCGCAGGTGCGGACGGTGCTCGAGCGGGGTGGCTGGAGTGGGTCGAACCCGTGCCCGCGATGCCGTGAGTACTTGTTAACCGCCGGCGGTTAAGAAGTACTCACGGGCGCGAAGCGCACAACGGCCCCCGAGCCTTCCGGTGCTGGTGCACCGGGTCCGATCTGGACCAGACCGGGGGCTCGGGGGCCGGGTAGCTGCCTGGGATTCGCTCGCCGCTCGCGCGGTCAGTGAATTCCGTCAGCGGTAGCGGCTAGCTGGCAGCCACCTCACGTGTCCGTCTGTCATTCAATTTCAGACCACCTCCTTCCTCGTGTACTCAAGAACGTACGCCCCACTCACGGAGTCGGCAACGCATTTTCGCTCTCGGCTTTCTCCACCCGTATCACCAGGTCAGCGCTGGTATCCTGCGGAAGCTGGTGGGTGACGACCACGACGGTGCGCTGCGCGGAGACCAGTCCGCCGTCGCGTGCGAGCAATCTCCGCAGCAGGTCGGCGCCCGCGTCGGCGTCGAGGTGTTCGGTCGGTTCGTCCAGCAGCAGCACCCGAGCGGGCGACAGCAGCGCCCTGGCGAGGAGCAGTCGGCGACGCTGCCCGCCGGACACCGCCCGGGCACCGCCGGCGAGGGTCGTGTGCACGCCCTCCGGCAGCCCCGCCACCCAGTCCCCGAGCCCGACGGACTCCAGGACGGTCACCGCCTCCGCGTCGTCCAGGTCGCCGCGTGCCACCCGCAGGTTCTCGAGCACGGACGTGTCGAAGAGGTGTGCGTCCTCCGCGAAGAATCCGACGTTCCGGCGGAGCGACTCGGACCTGATCTGGTGGAGGTCGATGCCGTCGACCCGGACCGTTCCCGAGCCGGGCGGGAGCAACCCGGCCAGCGTCATCAGGGTGGTCGTCTTCCCCGACCCGCTGCTCCCGACGAGCGCGACCCGGGCACCCGGGCGGAGGTCGACGTCGAGTGGGGCGGTGACCTGCCCGCCGGGCCAGCCGCACCGCAGGTCCTTCGCGACCATGTCTGCCGGTCCGTCGAGGTCCCGGTCTCCGGGGTGCGGATCCGCGACGGCGGCGTCGAGCACGGCGAGGATGCGGCGGGACGCGATGCGGGCCCGCGTGAGCGCGACCGCTGCGGCGGGCAGTGCCGCGGTGGCTTCGAAGGACGACAGCGGCAGGAGCACGAGGATGCCCATCCCCATCGGGCTCATGGTCCCCGACGAGTACAGGTCCATGCCGATGATCAGGGACGCGATGACGCTCACCCCCACGGCCAGCGGTGTGGCGGCGTCCGCGAACGCGCTGGGTGCGGCGGCGCGGTCGGTGGCCGAGACCGCGGCGTGCTCCGCGTCGACGGCCCGCGACACGGCGCGGTCGAGGCGGCCTGCCACGCGCAGTTCCGCGGCGTGATCGAGGGCGGTGACGGCGTCCTCGCTGAACCGGGCGCGCGCCTGCGCCCCCGACGTCTCGGCGAGGCGGGCGGCCCGCGCGGACAACCAGGGCGCCGCGACCCCCGACACCGCGAGCGCGACCGCGAGCACGAGCGCCGCGGCCGGCGAGATCACCGCGAGGATACCGACGGCGGCCACGGCCAGGACGACGGCCACGGCGATCGGGACGAGGGCGCGGACCACGACGTCCCCGAGGGTGTCGACGTCGGCACCGGTGCGCGCGAGGAGTTCGCCGCGGCGCAGTCCGGCCGCGGCCGCGGGGTCTCCGTCGGCGAGCCGCTGGTACAGCCGGGTGCGGGCGGACGTGGTGCCGCGCAGGGCCGTGTCGTGGGTGGCCAGCCGCTCGAGGTAGCGGAAGACGCCGCGGGAGATGCCCAGAGCCCGCACCGCCACGACGGCCACGCTGAGGTCGAGGACGGGCGGCATCTGCCATGCCCTCGTGATCAACCAGGCCGACAGCGCCGCCAGCGCGAGGGCACTGCCCAGGGTCGCGACTCCGGCGGCGACGGCCCGTGCGACCCGTCCCGGTTGCAGGTCGAGGAGCGGCAGCGCCCGGAGCAGCGGGTCACGCGACATCGGCACTCACCTCGATCACCCGGTCGGCGGCGGCGAGCACGGCCGGGCGATGCCCCACCATCACGACCGTCCGGCCGGCGACGGCCAGGCTGCGGAGGGAATCGAGCACGGTCCGCTCCGACGCGTCGTCGAGGTGTGCGGTGGGCTCGTCGAGCACCAGGACCGGACGCCGGGTGGCCAGCACCCGGGTCAGTGCGAGCCGTTGCCGCTGTCCGAGCGACAGTCCCGTTCCCCCGGAACCGACACTCGTGTTCCAGCCGTCGGGGAGTTCGGCGAGGACCTCGTCGAAACCCGTGGCCGCGCAGGCCTGTTCGAGGTCGACGACGTCGCCGATGAGCCGGAGGTTCTCGTCGAGGGTGCCGGGAACGAGGACGGGGTGCTGCGGCAGCCACGCCACCTGCGACCACCACGCGGACCGGTCGAGCGAACTCACGGGGACGCCCGCGACCCGCACCTGTCCGCCCGCGGGTTCGACGAGGCCGAGGAGCGCGTGCACCGCAGTCGATTTCCCGGACCCGTTGGGTCCGGTCAGCACGGTCACCGCGCCGGGTTCGACGGTCCCGGACAGTCCGTGCGGCGCCAGGCCGCGGCGCGACGCGACGTCCACGTCGTCGAACTCGAGGCGCGCCCCGGTGGCGTCCACCACGACCGCACCGTCGGCCGGGTCGGGACGATCGGCATCGATGACCGCGAAGGCCCTGCTCGCGGCGGCCATTCCGTCCTCGGCGGCGTGGAACTGGGTTCCGACCATCCGCAGCGGGAGGTACACCTCGGGGGCGAGGATCAGTGCCACGATCCCGGCTTCGAGTTCCATGCCCCCGTAGACCAGCCGGAGCCCGATGCTCACGGCAACGAGCGCGACGCAGAGGGTGGCGAGCAGTTCCAGCACCATCGAGGAGAGGAACGCCACCCGCAGCGCCGACATCGTGGTGCGGCGGTGTGCGTCGCCGAGTTCGCGCACCCGCGTCGCCGGGCCCTGCTCGCGGCCGAGGGCGCGGAGCGTGGGCAGGCCGGCCAGCAGGTCGAGCAGTTGCGAGGACAGCGTGGTCATCGCGGTCAGCGTCTTGACGGCCTTGCCCCTGGTGAGCAGGCCGATGAGGATCATGAAGACCGGGATGAGCGGCAGCGTGACGACGATGATGGCCGCCGATGTCAGATCCTGGAATGCGATGACCGCCAACGTCGCCGGCGTGAGTGTGCCCGCGAGGACCAGGGCGGGGAGATACCCGGTGAGGTACGGCACGAGTCCGTCGATGCCGCGGGTGAGGACGGTCGCGATCTCGTCGCGCCGCGGGTCGAGTGCGCGCGGCCGCATCCGGGTCGCGACACCGAGCACCTCGCCCTTCAGTTCCGCCACGACCCGCGACGCGGACCGGTGCGCGAACCGGGACTGCGTCCAGGTGCCGAGGACCCGGATCCCCACCGCGGCCGCGAGGACCGTCAGTTCGGTGGACCACCGCCCGAGGTCGGTGGCGTCGTCGACGATGACGCCACCGAGCACCCGGCCGATCACGATCGCCGACACGATGACCATCGCGACGTTGACGATCGACAGGCCGACCGTGAGGACGAGATACCCGCGGGCCGCCGCCGAGTACCGCCACAGGCGGGGATCGACGGGGCGCCGGGAACCACGCTCCCCGGCGGGGCGGGGTGCGTCGCCGACCGCTGTGCTCATCTGCGCTCGAGCGGGAGACCGATCGACGGCGGGATGTGCTTGGTCGAGATCCGTTGACGGAACACCCAGTACGTCCAGCCCTGGTAGATCAGCACCACCGGGGTGAGGAAGGCGGCGGCCCACGTCATCACCTTCAGCGTGTACGGGCTCGACGACGCGTTCTCGATCGTCAGGCTGTACGCGGCGTCCAGTGTGGACGGCATGACGTCGGGGAACAGCGAACCGAACAGCAGGGCCACGGTGCCGATGACGGCGATCGACGTGAGCGCGAACGCCCACCCCTCACGTTCGACGCGGGTCAACGCGACGACCCCGAGGAGGGCGGCGGCCGCGGCCACCACGAGGACCCACGTCCAGCCCGTGCCGTACGCCAACTGTGTCCACAGCACGAACGCGCCTGCCACCGGAACGGCGGGGATCGCCAGCCGGGACGCCAGTTCGACGGCGTCCGTGCGCACTTCGTCGGCCGTCTTCAGGGCGAGGAACACCGCGCCGTGCAGCGCGAACACGAGCGCGGTCGTCAGACCGCCCAGCAGCGCATACGGATTGAGCAGGTCGAAGAGGCCGGAGGTGACCTGCTTGTCGGCGTCGATGTCGACGCCTCGCACGATGTTCGCGAACGCGACGCCCCACAGCACCGCGGGCACCCAGGACCCGAAGACGATGCCCCAGTCGCAGCGCCGGCGCCAGGTGTCGTCGTCGATCTTGCCGCGGTACTCGATGGCGCAGATCCGGACGATGAGGGCGACGAGGATGATCAGCAGCGGCAGGTAGAAGCCGGAGAACAGGGTGGCGTACCACTCGGGGAACGCCGCGAACAGGGCTCCGCCGCCGGTGATGAGCCACACCTCGTTGCCGTCCCACACGGGGCCGATCGTGTTGAGCACCACCCGCCGCCGCGTGTCCCCGTCCGGGTCCTTGCGCCTGCCCAGCACTGGCATGAGCATGCCGACGCCGAAATCGAATCCCTCGAGGACGAAGTACCCGATGAAGAGCACCGCGATCAGGATGAACCACACTTCTTGAAGTCCCATGACCGTCTCCCCTAGTACGCGAACGAGAGTTGCTCGGGCTTGCCCGGTTCTTCGGGCTCGTCGTGGCCGTCACCCGGTGGATGCGCGTCGTGTTCGAGCGGTCCCTCCACCGTGTAGCGGCGGATCAGCGTGAACCACACGACGGCCAGGGCACCGTAGACCACGGTGAACGTGATGAGCGACACCCACACGGTCCATGCCGAATGATGCGAGACACCTTGGTCGACAGTCAGTCTGATCATGTCGACACCGGTCGGGTTGGGTGCCACGACCCACGGCTGGCGGCCCATCTCGGTGAACACCCAGCCCGCGCTGTTGCCGAGGAACGGCGTCGGGATGACCGCGATCGACAACCAGCCGAACCATTTCTTGTCCGGGACGCGACCGCCGCGGGTCATCCACAGGCCGACGACGGCGAGCAGGGCCGACCCGGCAGCCCAGCCGATCATCGCGCGGAACGTCCAGTAGGTGACGAACAGGTTGGGCTTGTAGTTGCCGGGTCCGTACAGCTCCTCGTAGCGGGCCTGGATCTCGGTGACGCCCTCGACGGTGGAGTCGAACGTTCCGTCGGCCAGGAACGAGGTGAGTCCGGGAATCTTGATGAGCTGGGTGATGCTCTCGCAGTTGTTCTGGGTGCCGACGGTGAGGATGGAGAAATCGGCACCGGTTTCGGTGTGGCACAGCGATTCGGCCGACGCCATCTTCATGGGCTGCTGTTCGAACATCAGCTTGCCCTGGATGTCTCCGGTGATCGCGAGTCCGACGCCGGAGGCGACCATCACCCACAGCGCGAGGATCGTGACCGGACGGAACATCGTCCTCGCGGTCTCCTCGTGCTTCTTCGCCACCTCCGGTTCGGTGGCGTCCTTCGCCCTGCGCATGCTGCGCACCATCCACCAGCCGCCGACGCCGGCCACGAACGTGCCCGCGGTGAGGAATGCCCCGGACACGACGTGCGGGAAGGCCGCGAGGGCGGTGTTGTTGGTGAGCAGCGCCCAGATGCTCGTGAGCTCTGCGCGCCCGGTCTCGGGGTTGTAGATCGCTCCGACCGGGTGCTGCATGAACGAGTTGGCGGCGATGATGAAGAACGCGGACGCGTTCACACCGATCGCGACGAGCCAGATGGTGGCGAGGTGGACGAGTTTGGGCAGCCTGCCCCAACCGAAGATCCAGAGTCCGAGGAACGTCGACTCGAGGAAGAACGCGACCAGGCCTTCGAGGGCGAGGGGGGCGCCGAACACGTCGCCGACGAATCGCGAGTACTCGCTCCAGTTCATCCCGAACTGGAATTCCTGCACGATGCCGGTGGCGACGCCGAGCGCGAAGTTGATCAGGAAGAGCTTCCCGAAGAACTTGGTGAGTCGATACCAGTGGGTTTTACCGGTGACCACCCACATCGTCTGCATGACGGCGATGAGCGGGGCGAGCCCGATCGTCAGCGGAACGAGGATGAAGTGATAGACGGTGGTTATGCCGAACTGCCACCGGGAGACGTCCAAGGCATCCATGGCTACTCCGAAACTGGGCCCGTAGGACAGGCTTCAGGGCCGGAGCGTGGGCTTCCGCCCGACCCTTGAAAACAACGTACTGCGGGGTCGTTTCCCCCGCAGGACTTTGCTACTACGAAATGTAGTAGACCTGTCAAGCCTCCGCGGACTCGGCTCCCGACGTCTCGACCGCGAGGTCGACCAGCTCCACGATCTCGTCGGCGAGGGGCGCGTCCGGCAGCGCGAGGCCGTCGATCTTGCGCACCCGGGCAGCCATGGTGATGCTGGAGATGAGCCAAACACCTTCCGCCGTAATGAGATCCGCCGGACGCAGCGCCGCGTACTCGCAGCGGAACCCCTTGCCGGACGCCACCTCGTAGAGGGCCTGCTGGGTGGTGCCCGGCAGAATTCCGTGCTCCGGCGGCGGCGTCAGGAGCGTCTTCTCGCGGGCGATGACCACCGTGGAACGTGGCCCTTCCAACACGTTGCCCTCACTACTGACGAAGATCACATCGTCGGCCCCGAACGTGGCCGCGTACCGCAGGGCGGCCATGTTCGTGGCATACGACAAGGTCTTCGCCCCGAGCAGCTGCCACGGCGCGCTCGCCGACAGATCCACCGAATAGCCCCGGGCCAGTGTGAGTACCGACACTCCGTCGCGCCGCGCGGCCAGGATCCGGTCGGAGACCGGCCCGACGGTGACGAAGGCGGTCGCGTCGCCGCCGGACTCCCGGCCGCGGCTGAGCACGAGGCGCATCGCGCCCTCCCGCTCGGACCCCCACTCCTCGACCGCCAACTCCAACGCCAACCGCCAGTCGTCCAGGTCCTGCACCGGCAGGCCGAGGGCCCGCGCCGACGCGACCAGTCGAGTGAGGTGCGGCTCCACCTTCAGTGCACGACCGCCGCGCACCAACAGCGTCTCGAAGACACCGTCACCGCGCACCACCGCCAGATCGTCCGCGTGCAGCAGCGGGGCATCCGCGTCGCGCACCTCGTGGTCCAGTGTCACCAGCACTCGATCAGACATGAGACCCAGCCTATCGACCCTGCTGACCGCCACCCGAGGTCCATGGTCCCTAGACTGGGTTCGTGGTCGACAAACTGCCCGTCTCACCCAGTCCACTCGTCACGGCCCCTGGTGCGGTCCCCGCGCCCGAAGGCTCCCCCGACGCCGGCGTCGCCTGGCACCACGGCGATCCGCTCGGCGAACAACGCAGCGCCGAGCGTTCCGCGGTGGTCGTCGACCGCTCCCACCGGTTCGTCATCGCGATCAGCGGACCCGAACGACTCACCTGGCTGCACACCATCTCCAGCCAGCACGTCGCCGCGCTCGCCGACGGCTCGAGCGCCGAGAACCTCAGCCTCGACGTCAACGGCCGCGTCGAACACCACTTCGTCCAGACCGACCTCGACGGCGTCACCTGGATCGACACCGAAGCCGACCGCGGACCCGACCTTCTCTCGTTCCTCACCAAAATGGTGTTCTGGTCCAAGGCCGAGCCCCGCGACGGCAACGAACTCGCCGTCCTCAGTGTGATCGGCCCCGACGCCACGGCCGTCCTCGACGCCGCCGGGGTCGCCGTGCCCGCCGAGCCGTATGCCGCGGCCGCAGTGGCCGGCGGCGGTTTCGTCCGCCGCATGCCGTGGCCGACCGCCGACTCCTTCGACCTGCTGGTCCCGCGGGAAGGCCTCGCGACGTGGTGGGGCCGGCTCACCTCCGCCGGCGCCGCCCCCGCCGGAACGTGGGCGTTCGAGGCACTCCGGGTGGCTGCCGTGCGTCCCCGGATCGGGCTCGACACCGACGACCGCACCATCCCGCACGAGGTCCGCTGGATCGGCGGTCCCGCCGAGCACGGCGCCGTCCACCTCGAGAAGGGCTGCTACCGCGGTCAGGAGACCGTCGCCCGCGTCCACAACCTCGGCAAACCGCCGCGGCACCTGGTCCTGCTGCACCTCGACGGCAGCGCCGAGGGCAGGCCGGAACCGGGTGACCCGGTGACGGCGGGCGGCCGCGCGGTCGGACGGATCGGCACGGTGATCGACCACCACGAACTCGGCCCCATCGCGCTGGCCCTCGTCAAACGGTCCGTCCCCACCGACACCGAATTGGTGACCGGCCCGTGCGCGGCGTCCATCGACCCCGACTCCGTACCCGTCGACGACGCGGTCCAGGCGGGCCGCGCCGCCGTCGACCGGCTCCGCGGCCGGTGAGCGGGACGACCGCGGCGGCCGGCGAGGTGCTGGCCGTCTGCGTGCTGCACACCGAACGCGACAGCGGCACCCGGCGGGTGACCCGCACGGCGATCGACAAGCGACCCGTCGACGGCCCGGTGTCCGTCACGACCGCCGGACTGGCCGGCGACCGTGTCTGCGACACCGAATACCACGGCGGGCCGTTCAAGGCCGTCTACGCGTACCAGGAGGACGAGGCACAGCGCTGGGCGACGGAACTCGGCCGGGAACTGCCCCCGGGATGGTTCGGCGAGAACCTCCGCCTGGACGGCATCGCCGCGAGCGACGCCGTGATCGGCGAGCGCTGGCGGATCGGCTCCACCGAACTGGAGGTGTCCGGCCCGCGAACACCGTGCGGCACGTTCGGCGTGTGGGCCGCCGAGCCGCGGTGGGTCAAGCGGTTCTCCGAACGCGGCGACACGGGCGCCTACCTGCGGGTGGTGACCGAGGGGTCGATCACCGCAGGCGACGCCGTCCACCGCATCCACGTGCCCGGGCACGGCGTCACCGTCCGCGATCTGTTCACCGGCCGCGACCCGGAACAATTCGTGGCTCTACTCGAACAGCAGGAGAACCTCGCTCCGACCGTCGCGGACAAGGCCCGCCGACGGATCGCCGGACTGGAAGTGCAGGTCACGTATTGAGCATCGAACTGGTCGAGGTCGTCCGTTCCGGATTCCGTGAGTGCGTCCACCGCGGTTCGGCGGTGATTCTGAGCGCGGACGGCGAGATCGCGCTCGCCCTCGGCGAGGTGCACACGCCGATCTACCCGCGGTCGTCGAACAAGCCGTGGCAGGCCGTGACGATGCTGAGGAACGGCTTCGAACCGACCAGTTCCGAAGAACTCGCGATCGCGACCGCATCCCACGAGGGCGAGTCGGACCACATCGAACTCGTCGAGCGGCTGCTCGCCCGGTACGGCCTCGACGAGGATCAGCTCCGGTGCCCCGCGGATCTACCCTCCAACGAGCTCGCCCGGGCCGAACTGCTGGCCGCCGGAGAACTCCCCCGCCCCGTGTACATGAATTGCTCCGGCAAGCACGCGGCGATGCTGGCCACCTGCCTGACCGCCGACTGGCCCCTGGACAGCTACCTGGAGCCGACGCATCCCCTGCAACTCGCGGTGGTCGAGACACTCGGCTCGATCAGCGGCGACGTCGACGCCGAACTCGGCATCGACGGATGCGGGCTGCCGATCGTCCCGCTGTCGCTGACGCACCTGGCGCGGGCGTTCGCGCGGCTCGTCACCGCCGAACCCGGATCCCCCGAACTCGCCGTCGCCGACGCCGTCCGCGAGCACCCCTATCTCGTCTCGGGTACCGGAAAGGACGACGCGCGCCTGATGCCGGTCGTACCCGGGCTGATGACGAAGGCCGGCGCCGACGGGGTCTACGCGGGCGCTCTCCCCGACGGCTCGGCGTTCGCGCTGAAGATCGACGACGGTCACGAACGGGCCCGGTTGCCCCTCGCCGCAGCACTTCTCCACCGGATGGGCGCCGAATGGACCGAGGATCTGGCGGCCCTCGCATCGCAGCCCGTGCTCGGCGGCGGCGTCCGGGTGGGGACGGTCCGGGCAATTCCGGGAGTGTTCTGAAGTCGAAATACCGGCATCGGGGCAGCTCGCGACCTCGATGAGACTAAACAGACACCTGTTCGGGGTGTGGATGGAAGCGCGAGGGACTTTTCCACGCTAGAGTGTGGGGC
The DNA here is from genome assembly GCF_042802055.1 of Rhodococcus sp. NPDC057529. Taxonomy (NCBI): domain Bacteria; kingdom Bacillati; phylum Actinomycetota; class Actinomycetes; order Mycobacteriales; family Nocardiaceae; genus Rhodococcus; species Rhodococcus sp. NPDC057529. Next base: position 649,474 of record NZ_JBHVEY010000001.1, on the reverse strand, counting down.
AGGAACTTACACACTCAAACGGGGCCGCCAAATTCCCCAGGCCGCCCCGCGAAAGCGCGAGGGGGTCAGCCATGGGCCGCGGCCGGGCTAAGGCAAAGCAGACCAAGGTTGCACGCGAGCTGAAGTACAGCGTACCGACCACGGATTTTGACAGCCTGCAACGAGAGCTCTCAGGTGGGTCGTCCAACTCGCATCGGGACGAGGTCTTCGCTGACCAGCGTGCCGACAGGGAGGGTCACTCCCGGGAGGACGACGACGACTGGCGGCGCTGAGATCTGAAGACACAGAAATGAGGGGGAGCCGATACCGGCTCCCCCTCATTTCCACATCTTCAGCCGGTCGGGGCCACTAGCTCGCCCCGTTCCGACCGACGGCGTCCGACCCTCAGAACCTCGGGTGATCGCCGGCGAGAATCGCGCGCTCGGCGGACACGTCGTGCGACTTCTTGATGCTGCCCAGCGTCCAGCAGTCGATGTGCCGCGCCGTCAGGACGGCCAGTGCACGATCGACGTCCTCGGGCGCCACGATCGCGACCATGCCGACGCCCATGTTGAACGTCTGCTCCATCTCGGCCCGCTCAACGCGTCCGCGCTGCGCGATCATCGCGAAGATCGGAGCGGGGCTCCACGTGCCGCGGTCGAGTTCGGCAACCAGGCCCTTCGGCATGACCCGCGCGAGGTTGTTGGCCAGTCCACCACCGGTGACGTGGCAGAACGTGCGCACGTCGGTCTCGGCGGCCAGCGCCAGGCAGTCCTTGGCGTAGATCTTCGTGGGCTCGAGCATCTCCTCACCCAGGGTGCGGCCGAACTCGTCGACGTGCGCCGTCAGGCTCATGTGATCGATCTCGAGCAGCACCTTGCGGGCCAGCGAGTAACCGTTGGAATGCAGACCGGACGAACCCATCGCGATCACGACGTCGCCGGGACGGACCCGGTCGGGGCCCAGCACCTGATCGGCCTCGACCACGCCGACACCGGTCGCGGACAGGTCGTAGTCGCCGTCCGCCATCACGCCGGGGTGCTCGGCCGTCTCGCCACCGAGCAGCGCGCACCCGGCCTGGATGCAGCCTTCGGCGATGCCGCTGACGAGTTCGGCGACCCGCTCCGGGACGACCCGCCCGACGGCGATGTAGTCCTGCAGGAACAGCGGCTCGGCGCCGCAGACGACGAGGTCGTCGACGACCATCGCGACCAGGTCGAGGCCCACGGTGTCGTGCTTGTCGAGTGCCTGGGCGACGGCGAGCTTGGTGCCCACACCGTCCGTGGACGCCGCGAGCAGCGGCTCCTTGTAGTCACCCTTGAGCGAGAACAGTCCCGCGAATCCACCGAGACCACCGAGAACCTCGGGACGGCTGGCGCGCTTGGCCAAGGGAGCGAAGAGTTCCACCGCCCGATCGCCTGCGGCGATGTCCACTCCTGCGGCGGCGTAGGACGCGCCAGGGCGACTTGTCGGATCCTCGGTCATGTGGTTGTTACTCCAGCCTTCTGTTGCTCGTCAAAATCGTGTCGGTCGGGCAATCGAGTGCTGTGATTGCGTCCTTACGGTACCGGAGTACGTTCTCCGGCCGGCTCCCGATGTACCGGCCTACGGCCGACTGAGGGCGTTCGCGTTGTCGTTCTCCCGCGTCGCGGGACCGCCTGCCGCGCTCTCGAGCATTCCTTCGAGAACGTTCTTTCCGATCGACGTCTCCGTGGGGAGCGCGATGGGGTACGTGCCGTCGAAGCAGGCCGCGCACAGTCGTGACGCCGGCTGTTCGGTGGCCGCGATCATGCCGTCGATGGAGATGTAGCCGAGGGTGTCGGCGCCGATGGAGCGGCGCACCCCTTCGAGCATCTCGTCGAAGCTGCCGGGCTCGCCGCTACCGCCCGCACCGTTGGCGATCAACTCGGCCGGGGAGGCGAAGTCGATGCCGTAGAAGCAGGGCCACTTGACCGGCGGCGACGCGATCCGGACGTGGATCTCCAGGGCGCCTGCCTCGCGGAGCATCCGGATGAGCGCGCGCTGGGTGTTGCCGCGGACGATCGAATCGTCCACCACCACGAGGCGCTTGCCGCGGATGACTTCCTTCAGCGGGTTGAGTTTGAGGCGGATACCGAGCTGGCGGATCGTCTGCGAGGGCTGGATGAAGGTGCGGCCCACGTAGGCGTTCTTCATCAGACCCTGGCCGTACGGAATGCCCGACCCCTGCGCGTACCCGACCGCGGCGGGAGTGCCCGATTCGGGGACCGGGATGACGAGGTCGCCCTCGGCGGGGTGCTCGGTGGCGAGGCGACGACCGATCTCGACGCGGGTCGAGTGCACCGAACGTCCGCCGATGACGCTGTCCGGACGCGCCAGGTACACGTACTCGAACACGCAGCCCTTGGGCTCGGGGTTCGCGAAGCGGGAGGAGCGGACGCCGTCGGCGTCGATGGCGAGGAGTTCGCCGGGTTCGATGTCGCGGACGAACGACGCGCCGACGATGTCGAGTGCGGCCGTCTCGCTGGCCACCACCCAGCCGCGGTCCAGTCGTCCGAGGCACAGGGGGCGGATGCCGTGCGGGTCACGCGCCGCGTAGAGCGTGTGCTCGTCCATGAACGTGAGGCAGAACGCGCCGCGCAGCGTCGGCAGCAGCGTCATGGCCGCCTGCTCGATGGTGCTGTCCGCGGCGGCGTGCGCGAGGAGGGCGCCGACGACGTCCGAGTCGGACGTGGCGCCGCCGGGGCGCTTGTCGTTGACGAGGCCCGCCGCACGGGCGCGCTGCGCCAGTTCCGCCGTGTTGACGAGGTTGCCGTTGTGGCCGAGGGCGATGCCGCTGCCCGCCGCGGTGGTGCGGAAGATCGGCTGCGCGTTCTCCCACGTGGTCGAGCCCGTGGTGGAGTAGCGACAGTGACCGACGGCGACGTGGCCCGGCATCGCTGCCAGGGTCTGCTCGTCGAACACCTGGCTGACCAACCCGAGGTCCTTGAAGACCAGCACCTGCGAACCGTCGGCGACGGCGATGCCCGCCGCTTCCTGACCACGGTGCTGCAGGGCATAAAGCCCGTAGTAGGTGAGTTTCGCCACATCCTCTCCCGGCGCCCAGACGCCGAAGACTCCGCATTCTTCGCGGGGCTCGTTCTCGTCCTCGTCGGACGGGTTCGAAGAGAGAAGATTAGGACTGTGGACCGACAGATCGGCTCTGGTCACCGGGGTGCTCCCTGGGGATGGGCGTGTGAGGGGCAAGGTCAGTCTACGTGCCCCGCGCCGCAGCTTCGCCCACGGTGCCGATCGAACCGGTCCGACTCCCGGATCACCGGCCGAAAATGGACCAGTTTCGGTCCGGCAGCCGCGGCGTGATCGGGACGCCCCAGCGCGGAGGGAAGCCCGCAACGGCTGGTGCGCGGTGGCCGGGGTGACTACACGCGCAGCAACGGCAGCCAGTGGGCGATCTCCCCGGCACGGCTCCCCGACACCGACACCTCGCCGCCGGACGTCGCGCCGTCGAAATCCAATAGTCCCGTCACCAGCAGCAGCCACGTCCGCGGATCCGTCTCCACGACGTTGGGCGGGGTGCCGCGGGTGTGCCGGGGACCCTCGATGCACTGGACCGCGACGAACGGGGGAACCCGGACCTCCACGCTCGAACCGGGGGCCACCTGCTCGAGCGTCCGTGCGCTGAGCCGGACCGCCGCGGCCAGCCGGGTGCGGGACGGCTTCTCCTCGGTGTCGCCGCGCAACCACGGTCCGACGTCGAGTACGGCGGCCCTCAGTTCGGCGGGATCTACGGCTCGACGCGACGGCATACGCTCAATCTACTGCGCGGTCCCGCGCGGCCTCGGCGACCACCACCCCGCCGACGTTGACCGAAAGATGCAGCAGTGCAGGGGCTACGACGCTGCCGCTGCGCCGGCGCAACCACTCGAACAGCCACGCGGTGGAACCGGTGAGCAGCACGCTCGCGCCGATCGGGTCACCGGCGATCCGGGCCGCGCGCACGTGCCACAGCCCGAACGCCACGGCGTGCAGGGCGTACGCGATGGTGGGTGTCCAGCCCCGGCGCAGCATCGCGGACAGGACGCTGCGGAACAGCAGTTCCTCGTGCGCGACGGTCCCCACGGGGATCCGGAACCCCACCCAGCCGGCGACATCGGTGGCGCGGTCGCCGGTCGGAATCCGCCTGCGCGCGGCGGGCACGCTCAGCGCGATCGCGTATCCGCCGAGCGGGATCACCGACGCCACCGCGCCGTACCGCAGCCCGGTCCGCACCGCCGGCGCGGACAGCCCGAGTTCGTCGACGCCGTACCCCGCCGCCCTGGCGGCGCCCACCACCGACAGCCCGAGTACGCCGCCCGCGACGGCCCGCCCGTACGGGCCGAGCCCCGAACCGGGCAGCACCACGTTGTTCCACAGCACGGCCGCCGCCGCACCGGCCACGGAGGCGAGCCTCGTCACTTCTCCGGACCCTCCGTCCCGGCGAGGGATTCGAGGGTGGACCGGACGCGTTCGGTGTCGGCGGGCGTCCACCCCTCGGGCTGCGCGACGGTGATCCAGCCGTCGAGGACGAGGGTCCCGTAATTGTGGCCGTGCCCGTCCGGCACGCCGGCGGCATTCGTGAGGTCGGCGGACACCTGCCAGAACGTCACGAACGGAAACCATTTCATCGACGGCGAACGATCGTCGCCCGGCGGTTCCTTCAACCAGTCGGGGCGGGTGAACGCGAGGTCGGGCGACCACCACACGACGGGATCGGACGGGTGCTGGACGTACAGGATGCGCGGCGACAACCACTCCCCCGGGTCTTCGACCATGTCGGCGGAGTCGTCGGCGAACCGCACCACCAGACCCGCCGCGTACTCGGGGTCGACCTCGGGAGTGCCGGGGTCGCGGCGCTGAACCAGCTGACCCCACAGCCGGTTCGAGTTGGGCGGCCCGACCCACAGCACGCCGTCGACGGTCTGCCGGATGTCGCTCAGCGTGTCGAAGGCGCCCTCGCCGGCCTGGGTGCCGAGACTTTCGCCGTAGACGAGCAGCTTGGGGCGGGTTTCCTCGGGTTCCTGCAACCACCGTTCGTGCACCCGGTCGATCAGCATCTTTCCCGCCTCGGCGGCCTTCTCCCGGTCTGCGAGGAACGAGATCCAGCTCGGCAGGAACGAGTACTGGCTCGCCACCAATGCTGTGTCGCCGTTGTGGACCAACTCGATCGCCTGCGCCGCAGTGGGATTGACCCAGCCCGTGCCGGTGGTGGGGATGACGACGAGGACCTTGCGGGCGAACGCGCCGGTCCGCTCGAGTTCGTCGATGACGATGTCCATGCGTTCGTCGGGGTCCTCGGCGGTCTCGAGTCCGGCGTAGACCCGGATCGGATCCTTCGCCGGGGTGCCGTTGGCCGCCGTGAGTTCGTCGGCGTCGAGGCCGCGGGACACGAAGTTCCGGCCCTCGTAGCCGAGGGTGTCCCAGGGCGCCAGCGACTCCGGGCTGCCCGACTTCTCCGGATCGAGCGGCTGTTCGACACCGTCGCGGGTCGTCGAATTCTGCAGACTGAACGCCGCATTCGTCGCGGCGTAGACGCCGCGCATCAGGACACCGTCGACGAGCAGGAAGAACAGCACCGTCACGATGAGGATGCCGACGGTGGTGGCCGTCGGGATCGCGAGGTGCCATCGCCGGATGAGTCGTCCCGCGATCCACCGCACCAGTTCGCGGGCCAGTCGCCACACCGAGATGACCGCCGCACCCACGAGCAGGCTCAGACCGCCCGTGCGGATGTAGCCGGTGGTGGTGGTGCCCTCCGCCCCCATCAGCGCGGCGAGTTCCCGCTGCCACGCCGCGGAGTACGCGAGCATCACGAGGCTGACGACCACGCACGTCACCGTCACGAGCACGCGCAGGCCGGTCGACCACGGTTCCGGCAGCGGCCACCACGACCGGTTCTTCAGGACGTAGCGGCGGGCCAGCCAGCCGATCGCGGTACCCACCGCATACCCGATCGCGGCGTTGATGCCGCCGATCAGCCCCTGGAACAACCAGTCGCGGGGCAGCAGCGACGGCGTCAGCGACCAGCAGAAGAACAGCGTCGCGAACGCGATACCGGTGAAGTCGAGGCGAAGGAAACGCCAGGTCCGGTCGAGCCGGGGACCGTGGAGGAGTGCAGGATCGACTAGCCGCGAGAGTTCCCGCGGCCCCCTGTCAACCCTCTCCAATGCCCCCGATTCGACCATTCATCACCCGAACAATGCCGGCAGAGTTCCCTCGAACGTCGTACGCAGCTCGGCCAGCGAGACCGAGAACTGGCCCTGGACCTCGACGGAATCGGACCCCTCGTCCACCACACCGATACGCACCCACGGCAGATTACGGGCCGTGCACATACCGGTAAAGCGAGTTTCCTCGGTACGCGGAACCGCGACCAGCACCCGGCCCGACGACTCCGAGAACAGCGTCACGAACGGATCCGCGTCCTCGGGAAGCAGGATCCGGCAGCCCGTCTCCCCGGCCAGCGCGGCCTCGACGACGGCCTGCGCCAGACCCCCCTCGGACAGGTCGTGCGCCGCCGACACCAGACCGTCGCGTGACGCCGCCAGCAGGATGTCGGCCAGCAACTGCTCCCGGGCGAGGTCGACCTTCGGCGGGACGCCGCCGAGGTGGCCGTGCTCGACCTGCGACCAGATGGACCCGTCGAACTCGTCGCGGGTCTCGCCGAGCAGGATCAGCGTCTCGCCCGGTTCCAGCCCGAGACCGGTCGGGATGCGCCGGTGCACGTCGTCGATGACACCGAGCACCGCCACCACCGGGGTCGGCAGGATCGCGGTCGACCCGGTCTGGTTGTAGAAGCTGACGTTGCCGCCGGTGACCGGGATGCCGAGCGTCGCGCAGCCGTCCGCCAGACCGCGGACCGCCTGCTGGAACTGCCACATCACGCCCGGGTCCTCCGGGGACCCGAAGTTCAGGCAGTTGCTGACGGCCTTGGGAGTGGCGCCGGTGACGGCGACGTTGCGGAACGCCTCCGCGAGCGCCAGCTGCGCACCGGCGTACGGGTCGAGCGCGGTATAGCGGCCGGACGCGTCGGTGGCGAGCGCGATGCCGCGGCCCGTTTTCTCGTCGACCCGGATCACCCCGGAGTCGGCGTTCTCGGCCAGGACGGTGTTGCCGCGCACGTACCGGTCGTACTGCTCGGTGATCCACTTGCGGCTGCACAGCGCCGGGGACGCGAGCATCTTCAGCAGCGTCGCCTTCAGCTCCTCGGCGGACTCCGGGCGCGTCAGGCCGGCGGTGGTGTTCGCGACCAGCGCGTCCTGGCTCGCGGGACGCTGCACGGGGCGCTCGTACACCGGGCCCTCATGGGCGACGGTGCGCGGCGGCACGTCGACGACGGTCTCGCCGTGCCAGGAGATGGTCAGCCGCTCGCCGTCGGTGACCTCACCGATGACGGTGGCCAGGACGTCCCACTTCTTGCAGACCTCCATGAACGCGTCCACGTTCTCCGGGGTGACGACCGCGCACATGCGTTCCTGCGACTCGCTGGAGAGCACCTCGGCGGCGGTCATGCCGGTGGCTCGCATCGGGACCTGCTCGAGGTTGATGTGCATGCCGCCGTCGCCGGCCGCGGCCAGCTCCGACGTGGCGCAGGACAGCCCGGCCCCGCCGAGGTCCTGGATACCGACCACCAGCTTCGCGGCATAAAGCTCGAGACAGCACTCGATGAGCACCTTCTCGGTGAACGGGTCACCCACCTGCACCGCAGGCAGCTTCTTCCGGCTTTTCGATGCTCCAGCTCCGCCTTCGGCTTCGTGTTCGTCCCCACTTTCGTCGCCGTCGAACGTCTCCGACGCCAGCACGGACACGCCGCCGATGCCGTCGAGGCCGGTCCGCGCACCGAACAGGATGATCTTGTTGCCGGCGCCGGACGCGAACGCCAGGTGCAGGTCCTCGACCCGCATCGTCCCGGCACACAGCGCGTTGACCAGCGGGTTACCGGCGTACGACTCGTCGAACACGGTCTCGCCGCCGATGTTGGGCAGACCCAGCGAGTTGCCGTAGCCGCCGACACCGCGCACCACACCGTCGACGACGCGCCGGGTGTCGGGGGCGTCCGCCGCACCGAAACGCAGCTGGTCCATCACCGCGATGGGACGGGCGCCCATGGCCATGATGTCGCGGACGATGCCGCCGACGCCGGTGGCCGCGCCCTGGTAGGGCTCCACGTAGGAGGGGTGGTTGTGGCTCTCCACCTTGAACGTGACCGCCCAGCCGTCGCCGATGTCGACGACGCCGGCGTTCTCGCCGATACCCGCGAGCATCGACGACCGCATCTCGTCGGTCGTGGTCTCACCGAAGTACCTCAGGTGCACCTTCGACGACTTGTAGGAGCAGTGCTCACTCCACATCACCGAGTACATCGCGAGCTCGGCCTCGGTGGGGCGCCGGCCCAGGATCTCCTTGATGCGGGCGTACTCGTCGTCCTTGAGACCCAGCTCCTTGAAAGGCTGTGCGACGTCGGGGGTCGCGGTGGCGGCGGTGACGGTATCGACCGGGTGTGCTGACACTGGAGGTGGGGTCCCTTCCCTACGGGAGTCAAGAGAGGCAAGCCGGGAGTCACGGTCGGCGCAAGCCGGGTGGCGACGAGCCGTACGTCAGTCTATCCGGCGGCTCCTTCCGGTACCGACCTGGCGCTCCTCGCCCCTTCCCCGTCACGCCGTCGGTGTGAGGAAGGCCGCAAGGGCGTCGGAATACGCTCGCACGTCACGGGCGCCCATCAGCTCCCGCGACGAGTGCATCCCGAGCTGGGCGGCGCCGACGTCGACGGTGCTCAGCCCCGTCCTGGACGCGGTGATCGGGCCGATGGTCGAACCGCACGGCAGATCGGCCCTGTGCACGTACCGCTGCAGCGGCACACCCGCCTGGTCGCAGGCGAGCGCGAACGCCCCGGCCCCGGCCGCGTCGGTGGCGTAGCGCAGGTTCTGGTTGACCTTGAGCACCGGTCCCCCGTTGACGGCGATGTGGTGGGCGGGCTCGTGTCGGTCCGGGTAATTGGGGTGGGTCGCGTGCGCCATGTCCCCGGACGCGCAGATCGATCCGGCCATCGTCTGCAGGAATTCTTCGCGACCACCGCCGCGGCCGAGGACGATGCGTTCGAGCACGGTGCTCAGGAGATCGGAGAACGCGCCCCGATCGGACATGCTCCCCACCTCCTCGTGGTCGAACAGCGCGAGCACCGGCACCCGATCCCCGGGATTCTCGGCCGCCGCGAGCAGCGCCTGGGTGCCCGCGTAGCAGGTGCCCTGGTTGTCGAGCCGCGGCGCGCTGACGAGGTCCTGTTCGGTTCCGACCAGGGCGCTGGGCGCGAGATCGTGAGTCATCAGTTCCCACCCGAGCACCGCGTCGGCAGGCACCTCCGCCCGCTCGGCGACGAAGTCGATGAACGACCGGCGGTCGGCACCCACGCCCCACACGCCGTTGAGGTGACGCTGCGGATCGAGGTGCACGCCCTTGCGGTCCTCGGACAGGTGGATGGCCAGTTGCGGGACGCGCAGGATCGGTTCGTCGACGCGGACGAGCTTCTCCTCCACAGCGTTGCCTGCCCGCACGCTCAGTCGCCCGGAGATGCCCAGGTCGCGGTCGAGCCACGAGTTGAGCCACGCGCCGCCGTACGGTTCGAGGCCCACCAGCTGCCACCCCGCCGACGAGAGGTCGGGGTGCTGCTTGACGCGCAGGTTCGGGCTGTCGGTGTGCCCGCCGACGATGCGGAACGGCGCCGTCCGGCCCACCCCCTCGGTGCTCCATGCGATGAGGGATCCGCCGCGCACCAGGAAGTACCGGCCGGGCTCGCCGGGCCACGAGTCGGTCTCGTGCAACTCGGTGAAACCGTTGCCGGTCAGCAACATCGACACCGTCGCGCACACATGGAACGGCGACGGTGAGGCATCGACGAAGGTGCAGAGTCCCTGGGCGTCGGCCCACGTGGTGGAAGGCATGGGTCAATCATGCAGGACCCGCTGTCACGGGTGGGGACCCGAGACGCAGAACTGGTTGCCGTCGGGATCGGCGAGAGTGACCCATCGGAAATCGCCCATCTCGTGCCGCCCGACCTCCGTCGCGCCGTCGGCACTCAGCCTGCCGACCTCGCCGTCGAGATCTTCGGACGCCAGGTCGAGGTGGATGCGGTTCTTCCCCGGAGTGGGATCGTCGACCTTCTGGAACGCCAGCTTCTGCGCGGAATCCGGGAGGGCGACGACGTAGAACCAGCCGTCGTTCTCCTGCTCGACCGTGCCTGCCGTCTGCTTCGCCCACCAGTTCGCGAGCGGCCCCGGATCGGTGGTGTCGAACGTGATCATGCCGAGTGTGAGTGCCATGCCCGCACAGTAGCCGTGACCACCGACACGTTTCGCGGCTTCACAGGAACTCCTCAATGACCCGGACGGCGGCGTCCACGCCACCGGCAGAACGCAACTCGGCGGCGAGTTCCGCGCTGCGGCGACGGACCGGTTCGGCGTCGACCCGGGCGAGCGCGTCCCGCAGTTCGGCCGCGGAGACGTCCGAACTGTCCACGCGCACCGCCACTCCCGCGGCGACGAGCGCGTCGGCGTTCTCGAACTGGTCGGTGGCCTGCGGCGCGGCGATCATCGGGGTCCCCGTGAACATGCCCTCGCTGGACCCGCCCATGCCTGCGTGGGTGAGGAACGCGTCGGCCTGCCCCAGGATGTCGAACTGCGGCACCCAGCGGTGGACTTCGACGTTGCCGGGCACGGCGCCGAGTTCACCGACGTCGACGTGTTGCCCGATCTGCAGGACGACGTGCCAGCCGTCGAGGTCGCCGAACGCCTCGATGCAGCGGCGGTAGAAGTCGGCGTGATCGGTGAACGCGGTGCCGAGCGAGACGAGCAGCACCTTGTGCGCGCCCGCCGGACGCTCCCACCGGCCTTCGGCGGGCCGCCGGGTGGGCAGCGCCGGTCCGACGAATGTGTAGACGTCCTCGTCGACCCGGTCGGCGTGGGGCTGCATCGATTTCGCGATCAGCACCACCGCCCGGGCCGGGCGCCCGTAGAACTCGTCCGGGTCGGTCGCGACCCCGTTGTCCCGCAGCAGTTTCCCCTGCCGCTCGTACAGCGCGGCACCGCGCGGGTCGGCCCGCATGGTGTCCACGAACGACTTCATGTCGTCCTCGTAGCCCTCCCAGGCGACGTACGTCGGCGACAGTTGCACGATCGGCACGTTCCATTCCTCGGCGAGGACGCGGGCGGGGCCTCCCGCGATGTCGTAGAGGAACAGGTCGGGGCGGTCGTCCTCGTACAGTCTCCGCAGTTGCGGCAGCATCGACTCGTACTCGGCCTGGAACAGGGTGAGGTGATCGATGGTGTCGCCGTCCCAGGACTTTCCGGACTCGTCCGCCGCGCCCGCGGTGTTCACGCGCGGCAACGTCGAGGCGTACTCCTTGAATTCCGCCCCGGTGCTCTCGACGACGTCCTTCACCGCGGCGTCGTTGGCGTACGTGACGCGGTGCCCGCGCCCGACGAGTTCTCGGAGAATCTCCAGGCTGGGGTTGACGTGCCCCGGCGCCGGGATGCTGACCATGGCGATGTGTGAGCGGGTCATCTTCATCCTTTCCGAGACGGAACGGTCCGTCTCGTTACATGGTGGCACCGGACCACAGACGAGTCAAGACGATACGTCTCGTCTGGTCTAGGATCCGTTCATGCCGTCCGCCGACAATCCCCGCCGATCCGAACGGTCCCGCGGCGCGATCCTGCAGGCCACTCAGGAGCTGATCCGCGAACAGCCCTACGCGAAGATCAGCATCGAAGGCATCGCCGCACGCGCGAAGGTCGGGAAACAGACCATCTACCGCTGGTGGCGGTCCAAGGGCGCGCTCGTCGTGGACGCCCTGCACGAACAGAACGCGGCCGGCGCCCAGGAGGCCCTGGCCCTGCCCGACACCGGTGACCTCGCCGCGGACATGAAACTGGTGCTCCGCGCGACCGTCGACGAGTTCACGTCCCCCGATGTCGAACCGCTGTTCCGGGCGCTGTCCATCGAATCGCTGCAGGACCCAGCCCTGCGGGAACAGATCGTCGCACGGATCTACCGGCCGCAGTTCGAGTTCGTCGCGGCGCGGTTCCGCTCGGCGCAGGACGCCGGGCAGGTGCGACCCGACGTCGACCTCGCCCTGGCGTTCGAGTTGTTCATGGCGCCGATGTTCTACCGCTGGCAGTCCGGAGCCCATCCCCTCACCCACGAGCACGCGGACGCCGTCGTCGACCTGGCGATGCGCGCCCTCGCACCCTGAGCGCAGATCAGCGAACGTCTTCTACGAACCCGAAATCGCTGTGTGCCAGGTCCTCGACATGGACGGTGCGCCCGGACGCGTCGGCGAGCGGGATCTTCCAGTTCGCGTACTGGGTCGCGTCGGTGCCCGGCTGATTCTGGATGCGATACTCCCCCACCAGGTCGGCGAGCGCGACACCCGACAGCAGCGACGGACTCCGGTTGATCAGCCGGTACAGCGCCTTCACCGTGTCGGGGATCGACGCGTCCTCCGCCAGCAATCCGCGGTCGCGCGCCAGTTGCAGGACGGCCTCGCGTTGCTGCGCGTCGTGTTCATTCTCGAGTTCGAGGTCCCGTTCGAGGAGCCCGAGCCGTGACCGCAGTTCGATGTGCTCGCCGGCGAGGTACCCGGCGGTCGGCGGAAGATCGTGCGTGGTCACGGATGTCAGGCACAGCGTCCGGTACTCCTCCGGCGGCGTCGGCCGCTCGCCGTCGTGCTCGAACCACAGGATCGACGTCCCGAGGATGCCGCGCTCGGCGAGGTAGTCCTGCACGGCGAGTTCGAACACCCCGAGATCTTCGCCGATCACGACGGCGCCGGCCCGCTCCGCCTCGAGCGCGAGGATCCCGATGAGCGCCTCGTGGTCGTAGGTGACGTACGTTCCGTCCGCAGGCGTCTGCGCGTCGGCGGGGATCCACCACAGCCGGAACAGCCCCAGGATGTGGTCGACCCGCAGACCGCCCGCATGCTTCAGGACGGTGCGCAGCATGTCGCGGTACGGGGCGTACCCCAGTTCCGCCAGCCGATCCGGCCGCCACGGCGGCTGATTCCACTGCTGGCCCTGCTGATTGAAGTCGTCTGGAGGAGCGCCGACGGTAATGCCCTCTGCCAGAGCAGTTCCCAGCGACCACGCGTCCGCACCCCCACGCTGGACGCCGACGGCGAGATCGTGCACGATCCCGATGTCCATGCCCGCCGCGCGGGCCGCGGCCTGTGCGCCGGAAAGCTGTTCGTCGCACACCCATTGCAGCCACGAGTAGAACTCCACCCGCGGCGCGAGCTTGCGCCGCTGCGCCTGCACCCAGTCGCTGTCCGGCGCTTGCGCTTTCGTCCGCCACCGGGGGTCGTCGGGCGGCAGTTTCTCGGTGAGCGCGCACCACGTGGCGAAGTCCCGCAGGCCGTCGCCCTCGACGCGGCAGAACTCCTCGAACGCGTGCTGCCTGCTCGGGCTGCGCTCGACCCGGAAGATCCGTTCGAGCACCCGGAGTTTGGCCCGGTACGACGGGTTGCGCGCTATCCGGTCGGAGCGGTCGTTCGCCCGCGCGAATCGCGCTGCGGCGTCGCGCATCCGCGCATGGCGTCGCGTCGACAGGTACGCCGCCTCCGGGATGTCCTCGACGCGGACGTACAGCGGATTGACATACCGGCGGGTGGTCGGCAGGTACGGCGACGCCTCGATCGGTGGCCGGGGCTGCGCCGCATGCAGCGGATTGACGAGAACGTAGTCGGCGCCGTGGACGGAACCGAAGATCGACGCGAGATCCGCGAGGTCGCCGAAATCCCCCACACCCCAGGACCGACGCGACCGGATCGAGTACAACTGGGTGAGCACACCCCAGCGCCTGCGGTCGCGCAGCGCATCGGACGTCGACAACCGCGCCGGTGTCACCACGAGGGTGCACGACGAGGAGGTGCCCGAGGTGGACGCCCGCACCGTGTGCCACCCGCACGGAACCTCGGAGGGCACGGCGAACGTCGCGCGCCCCACCAGAACACCGTCGACCTCCCGCGGATCGACCCACACCTGGAGTTGGCGGGCCCGGACCGTCCCGCCCGACTCCGTGTCGATGGTGACGTCCACGTCCTCCCCGTGCGGGACGTGGACCACGAAACGGGTCTCGGATCCGTCCGTTCCGACGACGACGGGCGGCAGCATCCGCCGCCACGGCGCCACGTCGCGCTCGGACAGGGCGCACCGAACCTCGTCCTCCGTTCCGGCGGGGACGTCGAGCGCGGCGAGGACGCTGCGGAGCGTGTCGTCGCCCACGTCGTGATGCCGCTGATCCCAACCCCGGTACGACGTCGCCACCCCGTGCCGGGCCGCGAGATCACGCAACTGCTCGGTGTACGTCACCCGTCGATCGTGCCAGTTCGCCTCGGGTTCCGCGCGTCTTCCGGATCGCCGCCGCGGCCGTCGGACCCGCCGGCGTGATTGGCAGTGCGGCGGGTGGGGTAACTGTTCGGTAATCAGACGCACGGCGTCCACGGTGAGCGCCCGGTGGCACTCGGTTGGTCGACACCGATGCGCCCGGCAACCGAGGAGTCTTCAATGCTGCTACGTCTTCCCGGAGTCTATCGCCCGCAACACGATACGCAGTTGCTGGCCGGTGTCCTCGCGGCGGAGCCACTCGGTCCCCACTCCCGGGTACTCGATCTGTGTGCCGGGACCGGCGCGCTGAGCGTGGCCGCCGCGGCCGCCGGAGCGGGCCGGGTGACAGCGGTGGACGTGTCGCGGCGGGCGGCGATCAGCATCCGGCTCAATGCACTGGCCCGCGGGCACCGGATCCGGGTGATCCACGGCGACCTCACCGAACACGTCCGCGAAGACCGGTTCGACCTCGTCGTGTCCAACCCGCCGTACGTCCCGGCACCCGTCGACACCGTGCCCGACCGCGGTCCGGCGCGCGCCTGGGACGCGGGGAAGAACGGTCGCGCACTGCTCGACCGGATCTGCCTCCAGGCCCCCGACCTTCTCGTCGACGGCGGGGTTCTGCTGCTCGCGCAGTCCGGCCTGAGCGGAGTCGAGAAGACGCTGACGATGCTCGAGGAACAGAACATGACGGTCGACGTCGCCGCGACGGCCGAGATCCCGTTCGGACCCGTCCTCGTCGAACGGCGGGAGATGCTCGAGCGGCGAGGGCTCATCGAGGTCGGCCAGACGCTCGAGGAAATCGTGGTGATCCGCGCCGTCAGATAGGCATCGCGTGATGGCGCCGTGCGTGGCCGAGGCCCGCACGGCGCCGTCGGGTCAGGCAGAGATGACGCTGTCGAGCACGGAATAGAACATGCCGAGTCCGTCGTCGCTGGGCCCGGTGAGGGCCTCGGTGGCGTGCTCGGGGTGCGGCATGAGGCCTACCACGCGGCCGTTGGCCGAGGAGATGCCGGCGATGCCGCGCTGCGAACCGTTCGGGTTGTCGCCGGCGTAGCGGAACACCACACGGCCCTCACCCTCGAGTTCGTCGAGGACGTTCGCCGACGCCTGGTAGCGGCCCTCGCCGGACTTGAGCGGGACGAGGATCTCGGCGCCCGTCTCGTAGCGGGACGTCCACGCCGTCGACGTGGCCTCGACCTTCAGCCACTCGTCGCGGCAGATGAAGTGCAGGCCCTCGTTGCGGGTGAGCGCGCCGGGCAGCAGGCCCGCTTCGCACAGGACCTGGAAGCCGTTGCAGATACCGAGCACGGGCATGCCGCCCTGCGCGGCCTGGACGACCTTTCCCATGACGGGCGCGAACCGCGCGATGGCGCCGCACCGCAGGTAGTCGCCGTAGGAGAAGCCACCGGGGACGATGACGGCGTCGACACCCTTGAGGTCGGCGTCGCCGTGCCACAGGCTCACGGCCTCGCCGCCGGCGAGGGTCACGGCGCGGGCGGCGTCGACGTCGTCGAGGGTGCCGGGGAAGGTGATGACTCCGACGCGGGCGCTCATGCTTCGACGCGCCTCACGGTCCAGTCCTCGATCACCGTGTTGGCCAGCAGGGCCTCGGCGATCTTCTCGAGCTGAGCGTCGTCGACACTGCCGTCGACCTCGAGCTCGAACCGCTTGCCCTGACGGACATCGGAAACTCCAGCGAAGCCGAGCCGCGGCAGCGCTCCGACAATGGCCTGCCCCTGGGGGTCGAGAATCTCGGCCTTGGGCATGACTTCGACGACGACACGGGCCACGTGCTGCTCCTTGTTGTTGTGCGCGAGCCCAGAGTGGAACACCGGGCACCCGGGAGTTTACCGGGCTACCTGCCTGCGGTTCGCATCGGACGAACGGGACGAGCCATGCATGCAGGCGCATACTCGAATTCATGCGACTGACTCACTTCGGCCACAGCTGCGTCCTCGTCGAGTTGAACGGTTCCACCATCCTCTTCGATCCGGGCAACTTCTCGCACGGATTCGAGGGCATCACCGGACTGGACGCGATCCTCGTCACGCACCAGCACCCCGACCACGTCGACCAGCAGCGACTACCCGCCCTCGTGGAGGCGAACCCCGGCGCGGCGCTGTACTCCGACCCGCAGACCGCCGCCCAGCTCGGCGGCGCGTGGACGGGAGTGCACGCCGGCGACGAATTCGACATCGGCGACGTGCACGTCACCGGCACGGGCGGCAGGCACGCGGTGATCCACCCCGACATTCCCGTGATCGACAACACGGCGTTCCTGCTCGGCGACACCGGCAACCCCGCCCGGCTGATGCACCCCGGCGACTCCCTGTTCGTGCCGGAACAGAAAGTCGACGTGCTGGCCCTGCCCGCCGCGGCGCCGTGGCTGAAGATCTCCGAGGCCATCGACTACCTGCGCGCCGTCGCACCGCGGGTCGCGGTGCCCATCCACCAGGCGATCATCGCGAACGAGGCCACCGGCATCTTCTACGGTCGCTACTCGGACATGGCACCGGAGGGCACGGAGTTCCGCACGATGCCGAGCGAGTCGAGCGTCGAGGTGGCGTGACCTGTGAGTACTTGTTAACCGCCGGCGGTTAACAAGTACTCACGGGTCAGGCGGCACCGATCTGCGAGATCCGCCGCTCCCACCGGTACACGCCGGGCCGCGCGTCGTGGAAGAGCGCGAGGTCGACGGCGTCGAGCATCGCCTGCCGCGGTCCCGACGTGCCCAGCTGCTTGGCGGTGACGGCGAGACGCACCACTCCGCCGCGTTTGGCGGTGCGTCCGGAGCCCAGGACGAGGGCCCGGCACCACCACGGTTCGGCGCGGAACCCCTCCCCGATCCCCAGCACCCGCGACCGCACCGACGTCCCGCGTTCGAGGTCGTGGATGGCGGTCATCGCGGCGAGCAGCCGGAACCCGGCGGACGGCAGTGCCGCGACGGCGCCCTGCGACGCCAGCCAGCGGGGCGGGGCGAACAGCCTGGTGCGCAGCCCGGTCTGTTCCATCACCCGGTCGGCCGCGAGCAGTCGCAGTCGCGCCTCGTGTTCGGGCAGCGCGGCGAACTCGGCCCGCCGGCGTTTGGTGGCGGCCTGGTCGTATCCGTGCAGGACGACGGCGTCGCCGCGGGATCGGCGCGCACGGAGCCAGTCCTGCGTCGCGGGGTCGTTGACCAGGCGGTACTTGTCTTTCAGGCGTGGGGCGACGAGCAGCGACAGCGGCACGCCGCGCGCATCCATCTCCTCGGCGAACGCGGCCGCGAAGTCGCGCGTCTCGTCCTTGATCCCCGACACCGACACGATCAGCTGTCCGGTCATGGGTCCCAGCGTGACAGGTGAACGTGAACAGGGGGCAAAGCTCGTGCGCCTTTCCGGTAGTGGGAGCTACCGGAAAGGCGCACGAGCGGCGGAGCCACCTACTTCGGCAGGACCGCCTCGATGGCCTCGACGACCTCGGGGGCGTCCGGTTCGGTGCGCGGGCGGAACCGCTTGACGACGGTGCCGTCGGGTGCGACGAGGAATTTCTCGAAGTTCCACTGGATGTCGCCCGCGGCGCCCTCGGCGTCGGCGGCCTTGGTCAGTTCCTCGTACAGCGGGTGCCGGTTCTCACCGTTCACCTCGATCTTCTCGAGCAGCGGAAACGTGACGCCGTAGGTGGTGGAGCAGAAGGTCTCGATCTCTTCGGCGGTGCCGGGTTCCTGCCCCATGAACTGGTTGCACGGGACGCCGATCACGGTCAGCCCGCGGTCGGCGTAGTCGGTGGCGAGCTTCTCGAGGCCCTTGTACTGCGGGGTCAGTCCACACTTCGAGGCGACGTTCACCACGAGGACGGCGCGGCCGTCGTATTCGCCGAGGGAGGTCGGGGTGCCGCCGAGTGTGTTGATACCGATGTTCTGAACAGGTGTCGTCATGCGCACCAACGTAGCCAACAAACCTCTGTGCGCCCAGGCTTCGAATCGCCCGGGCGCACAGAGGTTTCCTTCGGAGGGGTGTCAGCTCTTCACGAGGACCTTCGGCTCGTCGCCGGCAGGGGTCTCCGTGGCTTGCTCTTCCACGACCTCGCCGTGGCCGTCGTCGACCATGGTGGACTCGTCGAACGGGAGCTTGCCGTCGAGGACGGTGCGGACGCGGTCGTTGTCGATCGTGTTGGTCCACGAACCGACGAGCAGGGTGGCGACGGCGTTGCCGGAGAAGTTCGTGACCGCACGGGCCTCGGACATGAACCGGTCGATACCGACGATGAGGCCGACGCCGTCGAGCAGTTCGGGACGGTGGCTCTGCAGGCCGCCCGCGAGGGTGGCGAGCCCGGCGCCGCTGACTCCGGCAGCACCCTTGGACGCGATGATCATGAACACCAGCAGCGACAGCTGCTCGGGGAAGGACAGCGGCTGGCCCATCGCGTCGGCGATGAAGATCGAGGCCATCGTCAGGTAGATCGCCGTGCCGTCGAGGTTGAACGAGTAGCCGGTGGGGACGACGACTCCGACGGTGGTGCGCTCGACGCCGACGTGTTCCATCTTGGCGATCAGGCGGGGCAGGGCCGACTCGGAGGAGGAGGTGGCGAAGATCAGCAGGTATTCACGGGCCAGGTATCGGACGAGCTTGAAGATCGAGACGCCTGCGACGACGCGGAGCACGGATCCGAGGACACCGAACACGAAGATCAGGCAGGTGAGGTAGAAGCCGAGCATGAGCGTGGCGAGCTGGACGACGGCGCCGAGACCGGTCTGGCCGACGACGTTCGCGATGGCACCGAACGCACCGATCGGTGCGAGCCACAGGATCATCGACAGGATCTTGAAGACGAGCTTCTGGACGGAGCCGACGGCGCGGAGGATCGGTTCACCCTGCTTGCCGAGAGCCTGCAGCCCGAAGCCGACGAGCAGCGCCACGAACAGGGTCTGCAGCACGCTTCCCTCGGTCAGCGCGGACATCAGCGACGTGGGGATGATCGACTGGAGGAAGTCCATGGTGCCGCCGGCGCCGTGGGCCTTCTCGGCGAGCGCCGCACCCGTGCTCGCGGTGTCGGCGCTGATGTTCAGGCCGGTTCCCGGGTCGAGCAGGTTGCCCACGAGCAGACCGATGCCGAGCGCAACCGTGGACATGCCGATGAAGTAGGTGAGGGCGAGCCCGCCGACCTTGCCGACCTTCGCGGCGGCCTTCACCGATCCGATGCCGAGGACGATCGTGCAGAAGATGACCGGGCTGATCATCATCTTGATCAGGTCGACGAACATCGTGCCGAGCACGCCGAGCGACTTGCCGGCTCCGGGAGCCAGCCACCCGACGAGGATGCCCGCGACGACGGCGACGATGACCCCCATGTACAACCAGTGGGTCCGGTCGCGTTTCTTGGTCTTCCCTGTCGCAGTACTCATGGGATTGTCCTCCAATTCGAGTGGCAAGCTGATCGGTGAGGCCGGCTAGTGACCGCGATCACGTCTTGGAAGAATCTTCTAAGCGATCGCTTGGCTGGTGAAGTTTGTGTTCATTACGTTCAGGAGAAATGCATTGCCGCACCATCCGCCGAGACGGCCCATGAGCGTCGCGAGGCAGCTCTTTCTCCTCCAGCTCGTGGTGTTGGTGCTGGTCATCGCGGCCGGCACGGCGCTTGCCATCGTGGACCAGCGTCGCGACAGCGACGAGACCACGCGACGAGCCGTCACCGCCGTCGCCACCACGCTCGCGCTGTCGGACGGCACGGTGGAGGCGTTGCGCTCCCCCGATCCGACAGCCGTTCTCCAACCGCAGACCGAGCGGATCCGCGCCGCGACGGGCACCGACTTCATCGTCGTGATGACCCCCGCAGGCATCCGCTTCACCCACACCAACCCGGAGCTGATCGGCGGCGTGTTCTCCGGGAACATCGAGCGCGCGCTCCGCGGGGAGACGTTCACGGAGACGTACGCCGGTTCGCTGGGACCGTCGATCCGGGCGGTGACACCGGTGTACGACGGCGACCGGATCGCGGGCCTGGTGTCCGTCGGCGTCACCCGGGCGAAGATCGGCGACCAGTTCGCCGCGAGCCTGCCGACCATCTTCGCGGTCGCCGCGATCGGCCTGGCGGTGTCGGCGGCGGGTTCGTTCCTGCTGAGCAGGCGCCTGCGCCGTCAGACGCTTGGGATGGCCCCGGACGAACTGCGGCAGATGTACGAGCACCACGACGCCGTCCTGCACTCGATCGGCGAGGGCCTGGTGGTCCTCGGCCGCGACGGCGGTGACACGGCGCGCGCCGAGGTGGTCAACGACGAGGCGCGCCGCCTCCTCGGCCTCCCGGAGGGCCCCGTCCCGGTGTCCGCGTTGCCGGAGTCGCTGCGGCAGTCGCACGAGGGCGATTCCCGGGACGAGGTGCACGTGACCGCGGACCGCGTGCTGCTGGTCAGCCGGGAACCCGTCACGTGGGAGGGGCAGCGGCTCGGCACGGTGCTGACCCTGCGTGATCGCACCGAATTGCAGAGCATCATGGGCGAACTCGACTCCGTTCGCGGTTTCGCGGAGTCGCTGCGGTCGCAGGCCCACGAGTCGGCGAACCGGCTGCACACGATCATCACGATGGTCGAACTGGGCCGTTACGACGACGCGATCGCGTTCGCCACCGAGGATCTGCGGTTGTCGCAGGAGCTGATCGACCGCCTGATGGCGGCGGTGCACGAACCGGCGCTGGCCGCACTACTGCTCGGCAAGGTGGGGGTGGCCGCGGAGCGGGGAGTCGACCTGACCGTCACCGAGGACACCGCTCTCGGGCCCGTGGCGCCTCTCAGTGCGCGTGAACTCGTCACGCTGGTGGGTAATCTCGTGGACAACGCGATCGACGCCGCCCGCGGTGCGGCAGCGTCCCCCGGAGAGGATGCGTGGGTGGAAGTGACGGTCCGTCAGGAGGATTCGACGATGGTGGTGCGGGTGGCCGACAGCGGTCCCGGCATTCCCGCCGACGAACTCGACAAGGCGGTCACGCGCGGCTATTCCACAAAGTCGGGCCAGCGTGGGCTGGGGCTGGCGCTGGTGGCGCAGGTGGTGGCCCGGCACGGCGGGACGATCCACACGGAGCCGTCGCTCGGATCGATGATCGTCGTCGAGATCCCGATCGAGGGGGCCGCCTCGTGATCCGGGTGATGATCGTCGAGGACGAACCGCTCATCGCCGAGGCTCATCGCGCGTATGTGGAACGCGTACCGGGCTTTTCGGTCCACACCGTCGTGCACGACGGCAGCGGGGCGATGCGCGCGGTCGCCGCCGCGAACGCCGGCGACGACCCCATCGATCTGGTGCTGCTCGACATCGGCCTGCCGGATGCGAGCGGACTGGACGTGGCCGCGGCGTTGAGCGGCGTGCGACCGAGTCCCGACGTGATCGCCGTGACGTCGGCCCGCGACCTCGAGATGGTCCGCACCGCTGTGGCGCGCGGGATCGCGCTGTATCTGCTGAAGCCGTTCACGTTCGCGGCGTTCCGCGACAAATTGGAGCGGTACCGGGAATTCCGCGACGCTCTGCCGGCGGGAAGCAATGCGCTGAGTCAGCACGACATCGACCGGGCGATGTCTGCCCTGCGCACCTCGGACGAGCGCGCGGCGTCCCCGAAAGGCGTTGCACCCCAGACCCTCGATCACGTCGCCGCCTGCGTCCGCGACGCGGCCGGACCGCTGACGGCGGCCGAGGTGGCGGCAGGGATCGGGGTCTCCCGGGTCACGGCCTGGCGGTATCTCGAACGGCTCGCCGACGACGGGGTGCTCACCCGGCACACCGAGTACGGCCGGGCGGGGCGCCCGCAGGTCCGGTATGCGCTGCGCTGAAGTGCCGAACCGGGGTTGTGACCTACATCACATCGGTGGACGATTGTAGAGGAGTCACCTCCGGCTCGTAGTCACTCAGTCAAGGACCGTCACAATGTCTAGCAGAATTGCCACCACACTCGCCGCGATCGCATTGACCCTGTCACTCGGCACGCTCGCTGCCCCCGCAGCCGTCGCCGCACCCGCCGCCCCGTCACCGACACCCGCAGTCGGTTCCATCGCGGTCTGCCTGAACCTGCCCCTGGGGTCGGCCAGCATCAGTTTCTGCATCTGAGCCCGGCGAGACGGAAAGTGGCCTGACAAACCGACTTCCGCCTCGCCCGCCGACGCGAACCACACGCCGGGATCGGAGCCTCGGCGCGGGTGGCGCAGTACCTAGTTGCCGATCGTGTCGAGCACCCAGGCGAATTCGAACGCTACTTCTTTCCACTTCTCGTAGCGTCCGCTGACGCCGCCGTGCCCGGCGCTCATCTCCGTCTTGAGGAGAAGTGGCGAGTCACCGGTCTTGGTGGCCCGCAGTTTGGCGACCCACTTCGCCGGTTCGACGTACAGCACCCTGGTGTCGTTGATGCTGGTGATCGCCAGGATCGCCGGGTAGTCCTTGGCCTCGACGTTCTCGTACGGACTGTACGAGCGCATGTATTCGTAGACCTCGGCGTTCTCCAGCGGGTTGCCCCACTCGTCCCATTCGATGACGGTCAGCGGCAGCGACGGGTCGAGGATCGACGTCAGCGGATCCACGAAGGGCACGTTGGCGAGGATGCCGGCGAACAGTTCGGGAGCCAGGTTGGCCACCGCACCCATCAGCAGGCCGCCCGCGCTGCCGCCGTCGGCGACCAACTGCTGCGGCACGGTGCGTCCGGTGTCGATCAAATGCCGTGCGCTCGAGACGAAATCGGTGAAGGTGTTCTTCTTCGTGAGCGTCTTGCCGGTCTCGTACCAGTGCCTGCCCATCTCGCCGCCGCCGCGCACGTGCGCGACCACGAACACGACGCCGCGGTCGAGCAGCGACAGCCGGGCGACCGAGAACGCGGGATCCATGCTGGCCTCGTACGAGCCGTACCCGTAGAGGAGCGTGGGGGCGGGGCCGTCGGCGCCGTTCGTCGTGCGCCGGACGATCGAGAGCGGGATGCGCGTCCCGTCCTCGGCGACGGCCCAGTCGCGTTGCTGCTCGTAGTTGCGTGCGTCGAAGTCGCCGAGCACGGGTTGCGACTTGCGCAGCGCGAGTTCGCCCGTCGACAGCACGTAGTCGTACACCTGGCCGGGCGTGATGAACGACGTGAACGCCATCCGCAGTGTCGGCTGCCGCCATTCCGGGTTGGCGCCGAGCCCGACGCTGAACAGTTCCTCGTCGAATTCGATCTCCGTGAACTCGCCGTAGCCGTCGTCGCCGAGCGGCCAGACGGCCAGCCGGGTCAACGCCTCGCGGCGGTAGCCGAGCACCAGGTGATCGGCGAACGCGTCGACCTCCTCCAACCGCACGTCGGAGCGGTGCGGAATGAGGATGGTCAGCGACGTCGGGTCGGACACCGGCGCCTCGGCGAGCACGAAGTTCTCAGCCTTCTCACCGTCGACGACGTCGTTGTGCATGATCAGAAAGCGGTCTTCGCCGGCGACGACGGCGTGTTCGACGCCGTACTCGACGCCCTCGCGCCGCGGCAGCACCACCCGGAACTCGCCCTCGGGATTCTCCGATTCGAGCACCCAGCCCTCGCTGGTGATCTTCGACCCCACCCAGATCATGAGGTACTTCTCGCTCCGGGTGGACCCGACCGACACCCAGAACCGCTCGTCGGGTTCGTGGAACACGGTGACGTCCTGCGCGCGGTCGGTGCCGAGCTTGTGCCGCCACACGGTGTCGGGGCGCCAGGATTCGTCGACGGTGAGATAGAAGACGTGACTGTGGTCGATGGCCCAGGTGGCGCCGGGCGCGGTGTCGGGGATCTCGTCGGGCAGCAGTTCCCCGGTCTCGAGATTCTTGAAGCGCAGCGTGTACCGCTCGTCGCCGACCACGTCGACCGAGTACGCGAGGAGCGTGCCGTCGTGGCTGAGAGAGAAGGCGCCGACGGAGAAGAAGTCGTGGCCCTCGGCCTCGGCGTTGCCGTCGAGCAGAACCTGCTCACCGGGCAGTTCGACGCCCGGGGCCAGTTCCGGCGGGGTCCAGTCGTCGGCGCCCGCGATCGGGGCCCGGCACTGCACGCCGTACTGCTTGCCCTCGATGGTGCGGGCGTAGTACCACCAGTCGCCCATCCGGGTGGGAACCGACATGTCGGTTTCCTGCGTGCGGGACTTGATCTCCTGGAAGATCTGGTCCCGCAGCGGCGCGAGATGCGCGGTCTGCTGCTCGGTGTACGCGTTCTCGGCCTCGAGATATGCGACGACCTCGGCGTCTTCCTTGGCGCGCAGCCACTCGTACTCGTCGACGAACGTGTGACCGTGGTGGACACGTTCGGTGGCGACCTTCTTCGCGACCGGCGGGGTGAGCTTCGCGCCTTCGGCGGTCATGTGTCAGCCCACCCAGTCCGCGAACGACAGGCCCGAGATCCGCTCGTAGGCCTCGATGTACCGCGCGCGGGTCGCCTCCACGATCTCCGCGGGCAGCGGCGGCGGCGGGGTGTCGGATGCCCGGTCCCAACCCGATTCGGGTCCGGTGAGCCAGTTGCGGACGAACTGCTTGTCGAAGCTGGGCTGCACCTTCCCGGCCTCGTAGCCGTCGGCGGGCCAGTACCGCGACGAGTCGGGGGTGAGGACCTCGTCGGCGAGAATCAGGTTGTTCTGCGCGTCCAGTCCGAATTCGAGTTTGGTGTCGGCGAGGATGATGCCCCGGTCCGCGGCGAAGTTCGATGCCCGGCCGTAGACGTCGAGGGTGTCGTCGCGCAGTTTCACGGCCAGATCCTGACCGACCTTCTCGACCACGGCCTCGAAGCTGATGTTCTCGTCGTGCTCGCCGAGTTCGGCCTTGCTGGCGGGTGTGAAGATCGGGTCGGGCAGCTGGCTCGCCTCCACCAGGCCCTCGGGCAGGGCGACCCCGCAGACCGCGCCGGTCTCGTTGTAGTCGATCAGCCCCGACCCGGTGAGGTAGCCGCGGGCGACGCACTCGACGGGGACCATCTTCAGCTTCCGGACCACCAGCGCGCGGCCGAGGACCGCTTCGGGGATCCGGCTGTCGTCGGGTTCGCCGGCCAGATGGTTGTTGCCGCCGAGGACGCCGAAGAAGAAGACGCTCATCGCGGTGAGCACCCGCCCCTTGTCCGGGATCGGGGTGCTGAGGACGTGGTCGTAGGCGGAGATCCGGTCGCTCGCGACCAACAGGAGGTGCTCGTCGTCGATCGTGTAGAGGTCGCGGACCTTGCCACCGGCCAGATGGGCGTATGAATCGAGTGAGGGGCGCACGGTGATCCAGCCTATCGGTCGGGCACCGACCGCCGGTCGCTGACCGTGCGTTCCGCGACCGGTTCCACGGCCGCGGAACACTTCGCCGCCCGATGTCGTTACCGTTGTTCAGGAACTCTTGTGAGCGCGGTAACGGGAAAGGTGTGCAATGGCGACGGACACGGCCCCGGTGGACGTCGGATTCCGTTCGGAACGCGGACCGATCCTCGTGTCGCTGATGCTCACGACGTCGCTGGTCGCGCTCGACGCGACGATCATCTCCACCGCGGTGTTCACCATCGTCGGGGATCTCGGCGGGTTCACGCAGTTCCCGTGGCTGTTCTCGATCTACCTGCTCACCCAGGCCGTGTCGGTACCGATCTACGGCAAGCTGGCGGACATCTTCGGCCGGAAACCCGTGATGCTCCTCGGCATCGCCCTGTTCGGCGTCGGCTCGGTGCTGTGCGGGATCGCGTGGAGCATGCCCGCGCTCATCGCGTTCCGCGCGGTGCAGGGACTCGGCGCCGGAGCGGTTCAGCCGATGAGCATGACCATCGCCGGCGACATCTACACGCTCGCCGAACGCGCCAAGGCCCAGGGCTACCTGGCCAGCGTCTGGGGAATGTCGGCGGTGGTCGGCCCGACCCTCGGCGGCCTGTTCTCCGAGTACCTCTCGTGGCGGTGGATCTTCTTCGTCAACATTCCCCTGTGCCTGCTCGCGGCCGTGATGCTGATCCGCACCTTCGACGAGAAGGGGGTGCGCACCGAGCGGTCCGTCGACTACGCCGGCGCCGGCATCCTGGCGGTCGGGGCGACGCTGCTCATCCTGGGACTCCTCGAAGGCGGGCAGGCCTGGGCGTGGAGTTCACCGGTCAGCCTCGGAATCTTCGCCGCGGGATTCGTATTCCTCATCGCGTTCGTCCTCGTGGAACGACGCGCCGCCGAACCGGTCCTGCCGCTGTGGGTGTTCACCCGCAGGGTTCTCGCGGCCAGCAATCTCGTCTCCCTGCTGGTCGGTGCCATCGTCCTCGGCCTGACCACCTACGTCCCCACGTTCACCCAGGGCGTGCTCGGGACGGGCGCACTCGTGGCCGGGTTCGCGCTGGCCACGCTGACCATCGGCTGGCCGATCGCCGCGTCGCAGTCCGGTCGGGTGTACCTGCGCTTCGGCTTCCGGTTCACGGCCACCGCGGGCAGCCTGCTGGTCGTGGCGGGCACCGCCCTCACCCTGGTCCTGTCCATCGAGTCGGCGGTGTGGCAGGTGGCGATCTGCTGCTTCGTCATCGGCGGCGGCATGGGTCTCGTCGCGAGCCCCACCCTCATCGCGGCGCAGTCGAGCGTCGACTGGTCCGAGCGCGGCGTCGTCACGTCCACCAACATGTTCGCCCGGTCCATCGGCAGCGCCGTGGGGGTCGCCCTGTTCGGCGCCCTCGTCAACGCACGACTGGGCGGCGACGACAACCCGGCGCCGGTCGATCTGGCCGGCGCCCTGCATCTGGTGTTCCTGGCCGCCCTCGGCGCGGCCGTCGTCCTCGTCCTCGCCGCGGCGGCGATGCCGAAATCCGCGGCCGCGCCGGAGGTCGAGCCGACCGCACCGGCGTCCGACCGTCAGCACTGAAGGAGACACCGTGCCCGACAAGTGCGTCGACGTGCTCGTCGCGTCGTATCTCGAGCAGGACCTGGTCGACAGGATCGCAGACAGCGACCCGCGGGTCCGGGTGTCGTACGCCCCCGAACTGCTCCCCCGGCCCCGGTGGCACAGCGATCACGTCGGGGTGCCGCGCGAACTGACGGCCGGCGAGCACGACCGGTGGACGTCGATGCTGCGGACCGCCGACGTCATGTTCGATTTCGACTGGCGCCACCCCGAACGCACCCTCGAACAGTCGCCGAATCTGCACTGGATTCAGGCGACGTCCGCGGGCGCCGGACAGCTGATCGAGAGGTTCGGGCTGTCCCACGCGCCGCTGACGGTGACGACCGCCGCGGGTGTCCACGCCGACCCGTTGGCGGAGTTCGCGCTCGCCGGCATCCTCCACTTCGCGCGTGGACTTCCCCGACTCATCGCGGACCGGCGCGACCGGACGTGGCGCAAACAGGAGACGACCGAACTCGCGGGACGGCACGCGTTGATCGTGGGCGCGGGCAAGATCGGCTCGCGCACAGCGGAACTGCTCCGCTGCTTCTCCGTCACCGCCACCGGCGTCGCCCGCACACCGCGACCTGCCGGCGCCCCCTTCGACGTCGTGACCACCACGGATCGGATCGCCGAGCATCTGCCCACCGCCGACATCCTCGTCGTCTCCTGCGCCCTCACCGAGCACACGCGCGGCCTGATCGGACGCCGCGAACTCGCCGCTCTCCCCGACGGCGCACTGGTCGTCAATGTCGGCCGGGGGCCCGTCGTCGACGAAGACGCCCTCGTGGAAGCACTGTCGGCGGGCCGCCTGGGCGGCGCGGTCCTGGACGTCACGTCGACCGAACCGCTGCGGGAGGATTCGCCGCTGTGGTCGGCCGACAACGTCATCCTCAGCCCGCACAGCGCAGCCAACGTGCCGTCGGAGAACGGGAAGATCGTCGATCTGTTCGTCGAGAATCTCGGACGCTACCTGTCGGGTGACGCCGCCCTGATCAACGAGTTCGACTTCGACGCGGGTTACTGACGGCCGCCGCCGACCGGTACCGCGTCACGCAGAATTCGAGCCCCCGAATGCCAGTCGGCGGAGCCGGACCCAGTCCACCGGCCGGGCCGGCGGGCGGACACCGGGACGGTTGCGTGGAACCCGTACCCGCAGCGCCCCGGGAGTGACGGTGCACCGTACGGGCGTGGGGATCACGAGGGCTTCGCCGTCGATCCCGGCGGGAATCGAGGGCGTGTCTGCGGTGATGACGACCTCGCGACCGGAATGCTGGATCAGCCCCGCCTGGCGCGCACGACGAAGCAGAGCCACGGCCTGCCGCGTGCTGCTCACCGAGATCGTCACCACGCCGAGGGTGCCGCGGTCGAGTCGCGGGCGGCGTCCGAGACCGGCCAGATCGTAGATCTCGTACGGCCCGTTGCTCACCAGAACGGCCTGGGGTCCCTCGACCGTACTGTCCCCGAAACGGGCGAGGAGGCGTGCCCCGCGCTGCCCCTCGATCAGGTCGGGAAGCATCCGCAGGGTCGTTTCGGTCTTGTCGTCCCGATAGGCGGGGCTCTGTACCACCTCGGCGTAGGCGCCGAACGAGGCGTTGTTGACGAAGGTTCGTTCGCCGACCTTGCCGAGGTCGATGCGCAGTTCGATCCCGTCCGTCAGCGCGTCGAGGCAGCGGGACGGATCCTCGCGGTCCAATCCGAGATCCAACGCGAAGTGGTTGCGGGTGCCCGCGCTGATCACCAGGAACGGGAGGTCGTGCTCGGCGGCGATGCCGGCGACCAGCGCCTGTGTGCCGTCGCCGCCTGCCACGCCGAGCAGATCGGCGCCGCGTGCCACCGCGTCCCTGGCCAGCGCTTCGACGTCCACCGTCCCCGGTCCTTCGAGCAGGGCCACCTCAGCGCCGAGTGCCTCGGCTCGTTTCTTCAGATCGAACTTCCCGACCTTCCCGCCACCCGAGTGCGGATTCATCACCAGGAAGGCGTGTTTCGGCGGCACGGCCGGATGCTCGGGCATCACCCAGTCCGAGCGATCCCGGCCGAGGGCGGCGCGGGCGCAGACGACGGCGAGCGCGGCGAGCGCCGCGGCGAGCAGCACCACCCACAGCAGCCGGGCGCTGACGAGCAGCCAGAGCACGACGATCGGAGTCAGAATGAGCACGACCAGCGATATCCAGCGGAGCGCGCCGCGGCTCGTGAGGAACCAGAACAGCGCCGCGACCTCCACCACCGCAGCGCCGACGGCCACGATCAGCAGCGTCAGGGTGTGCAATCCGGCGAACACCAGCAGCACGGCAACCGAGGCGAAGATCGCCAGGTAGGTGGCCCGGGCCAGCCAACGTCGGCGCCCGCTCGCAGGATCCGCAGATTCTGCCGAGTCCCTCTCGTGGAGTGCCATCGCCACCACCTCGCCATTTCCGGGCGTCCCTCTTCAGTATCCATCACGAGTGCGCTCCGTCGCGGGCACTTCCCACGCGGAGGGTGTTCGCGCCGCGTACTGTCGCGCCTCGTCCATGAGCGTCCGCGCGGGTGGCGTGAGGTGGCTCTGCCGGCAGACGGCGGCGACGTGGAGGTAGGACTCGGGGACGATGCGGTGCACGGTGGCGCCCGCCTGCCGCGCCGACGGCGCCCAGGACGACGGCATGACGGCCTGGCCGAATCCGCTGAGCACCATCGGCAGGATCGACGTGCGGTGCGCGACCTCGGCGACGATGGTGGCCGCGACGCCGCTGGCGAGCACCTCGTCGACGAGGGTCCGCATCAACGATCCCCGCTGCGACACGATCAACCGGAATCCGGACAGCTCCGATCTCCGAATCTCCGGGCGCTCCGGCGTTTCGGCGCCCGGCCCGGAGATGAGGATCAGCGGCTGGCTTTCCAGCGCGACGACGTCGAGTTCGGGGGCACGCACCGCGGCGGGGGAACCGAGGATCCCGACCTCGCAGACGCCGGTGCGCACGGCGTGCAGAACCTCCTCGGGTGTGAACGCCGCCTCGGCGTTGACGGTGACCGACGGATAGGTGCGGCTGAAACGGGTGAGGATCGTGGTGAGGGGTTCGATCCCGGGTGACGGCATCGTGATCAGGTCGACGCGGCCGGCACGCAGTCCCTTCAGCGCATCGACGGACGCCTTCGCGTCCTCGAGGTCGCGCAGCACCACCCGGGCCGGGCCGACGAGTGTTTCGCCGGCGTCGCTGAGTACCAGCCGGCGTCCGACGCGGTGGAAGAGCGGCACCCCCAGTTCCCGTTCGAGCGCGGATATCGACTGCGAGAGGGACGGCTGCGCGATCAGCAGTGTTTCCGCCGCGCGGTTGATGCCACCCTGATCGACCACCGCCAGGAAGTACCGCAACTGCCGCGCGTCCACCGGCTCACCTCGTTTTCGTTCACCTCGCGCCGAAACGCTGTCCAGGCCACTCACTCTACCTGCGAAAACACTCGTCGATTAGGTGAAACCTATAAGGCGAATCACTTCTTGGTCATGGACGCTGCGCAAGTGTGACGGGTTAATGGATGCATCACACACTGTGACGAGCACAACACGATGGAGGCAACGACATGGCACCGCAGACGTTCACGATTGCATCGATCCCCGCCGACGGCGTCGGCAAGGAGGTCGTCGCTGCCGGACGGCGCGTGCTCGACGTCCTCGCAGAACAGTCCGGTGGGCGTTTCGCCTTCGAGTGGGAAGAGTTCCCCTGGGGCTGCGGGTACTACGAGCAGACCGGGAAGATGATGGCCGACGACGGCCTCGACACCCTGAAGGCCTTCGACGCCATCTACTTCGGAGCGGTCGGCTGGGAGAACGTCCCCGACCACATCAGCCTCTGGGGGCTGCGGCTCAACATCACCCAGAACTTCGACCAATGGGCGAACGTGCGACCGGTGAAGTTCCTCCCCGGCGTGCAGTCCCCGCTGCGCAAGGCGGACGACACCGAACTCGACTGGGTCGTCGTCCGGGAGAACAGCGAAGGCGAATACGCCGGCCTCGGCGGACGTAACCTCAGCGGCCGCGGACCGGGCAACGAGGTCGCACTGCAGACCGCGCTGTTCACCGAGAAGGGATGCGAGCGCATCATGCGCTTCGCGTTCGACCTGGCCCGCACCCGCACGGTGAAGAAGGTCTCCAGCGTCACCAAGTCCAACGCCCAGCAGTACGGCATGGTCCTGTGGGACGACGTCTTCAAGCGCGTTTCCCTCGACTACCCGGATGTCGCGACCGAAAGCGTCCTCGTCGACGCGATGAGCGCGAAGTTCATCCTGCACCCGGAGGAACTGTCCGTGGTGGTGGCGTCGAACCTCAACGCCGACATCCTCTCCGACCTCGGCTCCGCGCTCGCGGGAAGCCTCGGGGTTGCGGCGAGCGCGAACCTCAACCCGGAGCGCCGCTTCCCCAGCATGTTCGAACCCGTCCACGGTTCCGCCCCCGACATCGCGGGCCAGGGCATCAGCAACCCGATCGGCGCGATCGCCAGCGCCGCCCTGATGCTCGACCACTTCGGCCTGCACGACGAGGCCCGCCGCGTCGAAGCCGCCATCGAAGCCGCCACCGCGAGCGGCGCACTGACCCGCGACATCGGCGGCACATCGGACACCGCGGCCGTCACCGAAGCGATCGTGCACGCCCTGCAGACCGCACTGACCCCTGCCTGACCGACCCACACACACAGCCGGCCCGACTCGGCATGATCTGCCGGGTCGGGCCGTCACTGCTCGAACGGTCGGTAACTCTCGGCCACCCGTCTTCATACCTGAACACTCTCACCCGAGGTGAATGTCATGGAAACACTCAGCAGCGCAGCGAGTTACCCACAGGTGACCGTGAAGAAACCCTGGTACAGGCAACTGTACTTCTGGGTCCTGATCGCGATCGTGCTCGGCATCCTGGTCGGGTGGCTCTGGCCCGACACCGGCGAGGCGATGGAGCCGATCGGCACCACCTTCATCACGGCGATGAAGATGCTGATCTGCCCGATCGTGTTCCTGACGATCGTCGGCGGCATCGCGAGTGTCGCGGACCTGAAGAAGGTCGGGCTGACCGGAATCAAGGCGCTGACCTACTTCCAGGTCGGAACGATCCTCGCGCTGCTGACCGGACTCGTCGCGATCAACCTCTTCCGCCTCGGGGACGGGGTGAACGCCGACGCGTCCTCCCTCGAAACCACGGAATCCGCAAGCAAACTCATCCAGGCCGGCGAGGAGAAACAGTGGTGGGAGTTCATCACCCACCTGGTCCCGGACAGCGTGTTCGGCCCGTTCGTCGAGGGTGACATCCTGCAGGTCATCTTCCTCGCCGTCATCTTCGGTGTGGCAATCAACGCGGTGGGACAGATCGCCGCGCCGATCCGGGACGCCGTCGAACGCCTCACCGCGGTGGTGTTCAAGGTCCTGAGTTTCATCATGAAACTCGCACCGCTCGGCGCGTTCGGCGCCATGGCCTTCGCCATCGGAAAGTACGGCGTCTCCACGCTCACCAGCCTCGGCAGCCTGATCCTGCTGTTCTACGTCACGTCCGCGTTCTTCGTCGTCGTGGTCCTCGGATCCGTCATGGCGTATCTGCGGCTCAACATCTTCCGCATGCTCGGCTTCTTCAAGGAAGAACTGCTGCTCATTCTCGGCACCTCCACCGCCGAGCCCGCGCTGCCCGGTTTGATGCGCAAACTGGAGTACGCCGGAGTCAAGAAGCCCACGGTGGGTCTGGTCGTGCCCACCGGCTACAGTTTCAACCTCGACGGCGCCGCCATCTATCTCTCCCTCGCCGCGCTGTACATCGCGCAGGCCACCAACACCGACCTGTCGATCCCTCAGCAACTCGGCCTGCTCGGCGTCATGCTCCTCACGTCCAAGGGCGCCGCAGGTGTCGCCGGAGGCGGATTCATCGCCCTGACAGCCACATTGAGCACCCTCGGCACCATCCCCGCGGCCGGCATCATGCTCATCTTCGGTATCGACAAGTTCATGTCCGAATGCCGCGCCCTGGTGAACTTCATCGGCAACGCCGTCGCCACCCTGTTCGTCGCCAAATGGAACCACGAACTCGACGTCGACCGGGCTCGCCGCGTATTCGCCGGGGAGGTCCTTCCCGCACCCGAGGGTGAGGTCGAGAACGACTTCGACCTGGAGGTGCTGGAGCAGGAACCACGACCGGAACGCATCGACCACGAGCGACTCGACCCCGCGCACGCCACGCGGCGGTGACCTCAGCCACAGCGCAGGCGGAATCGGATTCGCCGCCATGCTACGCTGTCGAGTCGGGCACGTTCGAATATCGGGGCAGATCTCGGTGCAGGCCGACGCGGGAAGCGTCGGCCTGCACCATTTCCGTGCCCGTGTCGCGCACCGATCCGACACTGATTGACCGGAGCGGGAAACGGGACCGAATGTGTTGGCGAGTCCCGGCTGTCAGCCGAATGCCTTGGCCCGATTCTTCAGGTCGAACTTCCCGACCCTGCCACACGTATTGTCCGAGTCAGCCTTTCGACCCGGACTCGTACTGGAGAGCGGGACCGAGGAGCAGTCCGCCGTCGATCACGAGTTCGGCGCCTGTGGCGAATGCGGCTTCGGGTGAGGTCAGGTACAACAGGGCGCTGGTGATTTCCTCGGGCTCCGCGAGACGCTGCACCGCGTAGGGCTCCGGCGAATAGAAGTCGCCGATCGGCTGTTGCCCGGGGACCGTGGGCCTGGTGATCAGCGGCGTGGAGACGACGCCGGGGTGAATGGAGTTGACCCGAATGTTGTCGCGGCCCAGTTCCAACGCCGCGGTACGGGTCAGCCCGCGCAGCGCCCACTTGCTGGCGACGTACGGGGAGTAGAACGCGGTGCCGCCGTGAGCCATCGTCGACGCGATGTTGACGATGACGCCGCCCCCCGCACGCCGCATGGACGGCGCCGCCGTCTTGATTCCGAGGAACTGCCCGGTCAGGTTCACGCCCAGGACTCGCTCCCACACCGCGAGGTCCGTGTGCTCGATCGGCGCGGCCGGATTCTGGATGCCCGCGTTGTTCACGAGGATGTCCATCGGCCCGAACCGTTCCTCGGTCTCGGCGACGACTGCTCGCCACTCTCTCTCGTCGGCGACGTTCAGCCGGACGAATGTCGATCGGTCGCCGAGTTCGGCGACCAAGGCCCGACTCTCGTCCTCGGAGATGCCCGCCACGACGACGTTGGCGCCCTCGCGGTGATAGGCCCGTACGTGGCTGGCTCCCTGTCCACCGGCACCGCCGGTGACGAGCACCGTCTTGTTCTCGAAGCGTCCCATGACGCAATCTCCCGTCAATCAATGGTGAGTCAACCGACTCACCATGGTGACGGTATCGCTTCGCCAAATGGTGAGTCAAGTGACTCGCCTCGTGGTTTGGCACACTGATCCCATGCCCGCCGAACCCTCGACGTATCACCGGCGCGTCGCCGAGCAGAAGCGCACGGCGATCGTCGACGCCGCCACCGCGCTGTTCCTCGAATCCGGCTACGACCGCACCTCCCTGGCAAAGGTCGCCGACCTCGCAGGGGTCTCGAAGGCCACCCTCTTCAAACAGTTTCCGACCAAGGCCGCACTGTTCGAGGCGATCGTCACCGAAGCGTGGAACATCGACGGTGCCGATGAGATCCGTCCGGGACCCGGCGATCTCGAGGCCGGCCTGACGTCGATCGGACGCGGTTACGTGGACCTGCTCACCCGACCCGGCATGACGGATCTGTTCCGCATCGTCATCGCCGAGGTCCCGCGCTTCCCCGAACTCGGTAACACGCAGTTCGATCTCGGCAAGATGCCGTACTTCGACTCGGTGCGCAGGTACCTCGACGCCGAGCGTCAGGCGGGAACCGCAGACATCGAAGACACCGAACTCGCGGCCACCCAGTTCCTCGGCATGATCTCGAATTTCGTCTTCTGGCCCCGACTCCTGCTCGTGAACTGGTCACCTGCAGCCGATACGATGTCCCGCGTCGTGGACGAGGCCGTCGCGATGATGATCGCGAGATACGGCGGGTCGGCCCCCTGACCGTTCGAGGCTCCCCTGACCGTTCGAGGCTCCCCTGACCGTCCGAGGCTCCCCGGACCGGCGCCACCTCCGACCGCACACGCGGAACGGCCCCACCACCAGGCAGGGCCGTTTTCGCAGGCGGTACGCCGATCAGCGCACGCGAGCGGCGTCCAACCGTCCTTCGGCCATCCGGTCGGCCGCACGACCCGGCGCGATCGACTCCGCAACGGAGCGATCGAAGATCGCGATCACCGTCTCGTGGATGGCGTCGACGCGGCCACGCACCTCGTCGACGGTGGCTCCATCGCGTTCGCCGGCGACCTGGATCAGTCCACCGGCGTTGGCGACGTAGTCGGGTACCCAGATGACCCCACGATCGTGGAGCTGCGTGTCGATCCCCGGTTCGAGCAGCTGATTGTTGGCGGCGCCACACACGATCGATGCCGCCAGTCGCCCGAGCGATTTCTCGTTGAGGGTGCCTCCGAGCGCACAGGGTGCGTACACGTCCAGCCTTTCAGCAAGGACGTCACCGGTCGTCGTCACCCCCGGGAACCGGTCGGCCACCAGTGCCAGGGCATCGCGGCTGACATCGGTGGCGACGACGCGTGCGCCGTCCGCGACGAGCAGGGAGATGAGTTCGGACCCGACCTTTCCGACGCCCTCGACGCCGACCACCCGATCCTTCAGGGTCGGTTCCCCCCACGCGACGGTGGCGGCGGCTCGCATCCCCTGGTAGACACCGAGCGCGGTCATGGGTCCACTGTCGCCCGAACCTCCGGCGGATGCCGACCGCCCGACGACGTGGTCGGTCGCCTCACCGATGATGTCGAGGTCAAACGTGCCGGTGCCGACATCGCCGGCAGAAATGTAACGGCCACCGAGGGTTTCGATGAACCGGCCGTAGGCGCGCAACAGTGCGGGCGTCTTCTTCTCGGCCGGGTTGCCGATGATGACGGCCTTTCCACCGCCGAGGGAGACGCCGGCCACCGCGGCCTTGTAGGTCATCCCGCGGGAGAGGCGGAGCACGTCGGTGAGTGCGGAACCCTGGTCGGGATACGGGTAGAAGCGTGTGCCGCCCAGTGCCGGTCCGAGCACGGTCGAGTGGATGCCGATGATGGCACGGAGCCCGGTCACTGCGTCTTCGCAGAAGACGACCTGTTCGTGGGGAAAGCCGGGTATCGCGTCCGCGCGGTCGAAAACGGCGGGGTCGTTGGTGATGTCGTGGACGTCAGCGGTGACGGACATGGGTTCCTTCTTCGTGGCTGGTGGTCGGATCGGTCATCCGTGGGCGTGGAGGGGCTGCCCGGCGAGCGCAAGGTGCGCCTCGCCGAGTGCTTCTGCTTGGGTGGGGTGCGCGTGGACGAGCGCGGCCACATCCTCGGGATAGGCATTCCAGTTGACGATCAGCTGGGCCTCGCCGACCAGTTCACTGATCCGGTCCCCCACCATGTGGACACCGACGACCGGGCCGTCGTCGGAACCCTCTCCGGCACGAATCAGCTTGACGGCGCCTGTCGTTCCGAGGATCTGACTCTTGCCGTTGCCGGCCAGGTCGTACTCGGTGGTGGTGACGGTGGCGTACTTCTCGCGGGCCTGCGCCTCGGTCAGGCCCACCGACGCGATCTCGGGGCTGGTGTAGGTGACGCGCGGGATTCCGCTCTCGTCGATGCGGGCCGGATCGCGGCCGGCGATCTGGTCGGCCACGTACAGACCCTGCTGGAAGCCACGGTGCGCGAGTTGCAGTCCCGCGACGATGTCACCGACCGCCCACACTCCGTCGTGATTGGTGCGCAGCCGCTCGTCCACCGCAACGTGGCCGCGTTCGAGCGCGATGCCCGACTCGGCGAAACCGCAGTCCGTCGTGCGCGCTTCTCGGCCGACGGCGACGAGGAGGAGGTCGGTCTCGATCTTCTCCCCGGAGTCGAGACCGACGGTGACGGTGTCGCCGGACTGGACGGCGTCGACGAGCTTCGTCGACGTCTCGGCGGTGATACCCCGCTTGCGGAAGGCACGAGCAAGCTGCTTCGAGGTCCATTCGTCCTCCGCCGCGACGAGACGCGGCAGTGCCTCGACCACCGTGACCTCGGTACCGAGGGAGGCCAGTACGCTCGCGAACTCGACGCCGATCACGCCGCCGCCGAGAATGACCGCCCGCGAAGGAATCTCGGTCAGTTCCAGCGCACCGTCGCTGTTCACGACACGGCCACCGATCGGCAGACCCGGCACGGGCCGAGGTTGCGACCCGGTCGCGAGCACCACGGCCCGGTTCGCCGTGATCCGCTCGCCCTCGACTTCGACGGTTCTCTCGCCGATGTAGCGGCCGTGGCCGGACACCACCTCGATGCCGTGGTGTTTCACGAGTCCCTGCAAGCCCTTGTACAGCTTGCCGATCACGCCGTCCTTGTAGGAGTGGATTCGGTCGATCTCGATCTTGTCGAGTGTGCCGAGCACGCCGAATCGTGCGCTGTCACGGATGGTTTCGGCGACCTCGCCGGCCTGAACGAGCGCTTTGGTCGGTATGCACCCGCGGTGCAGGCAGGTGCCCCCCACCTTGTCGGATTCCACGAGTGTCACGGTAAGCCCCAGCTGGGCAGTGCGTATCGCGCAGGCGTATCCGCCCGAACCGCCGCCCAGGACGACGACATCAGGGGTGCGGGTCATCAGAGGTTCTCCTGTCTTCGACGCAGCGGCGAGTCCACCGGCACCTTCTGCAGTGTGTAATGGCATGTCGGGTCGTCGATCCGGATCACATCGGTGCTGCCGCCGGTGTACTCGACGAGCCAGCACAGGTGGCCGCGGGAGGACACCACCGCCACGATCCGGGCGGGCTCGCCGTCGCGCCATCCGTCACGACGACGGTGCACGGTGATCGTGTACCCGATCTTGTTCTCGGCGAAGGTGCGGAGTCCCGCAGCGTCCGGCGGTGCCGAATTCGTGGTGACTGGTGGTCTCGTGTGTCGTGTCATCCGAGCGCGATCAGTTCGAACGGGTCGGACAGGATCCGTCCGATGTCGGCCAGGAACCGTGAACCCTGCTCACCGTCGACGAGCCGGTGATCGAACGACAGACTCAGT
Organism: Rhodococcus sp. NPDC057529; assembly: GCF_042802055.1. Taxonomy (NCBI): domain Bacteria; kingdom Bacillati; phylum Actinomycetota; class Actinomycetes; order Mycobacteriales; family Nocardiaceae; genus Rhodococcus; species Rhodococcus sp. NPDC057529. The sequence continues at coordinate 611,249 of NZ_JBHVEY010000001.1, read as the reverse complement.
GTCGTGATCGAGCGGAGAGCGATTTCGCCCTGATACTCCCAAGGCTGACGACGGATCGCGCCGACGCAGAGGATGGCTGCCTCGCCGGGGTTGAGGATCGGCGTTCCGGCGTCGACACCGAACACGCCGACATTGGTGATGGTGATGGTGCCACCCGTGAGGTCGGCGGGAGCCGTCTTACCTGATTTCGCCGTGGTGGTCAGGTCGACCAACGCCTCCGCGAGTTCGTGCAGGGACATCCGGTCGGCGCCCTTGATGTTCGGCACCATCAGGCCGCGAGGGGTGGCGGCGGCGATACCGAGATTCGCGTAGTGCTTGGTGACGATCTCCTGAGCGTCCTCGTCCCACTGCGAGTTCAGAGTCGGGTTCGCCCGCAAGGCAATGAGCAGTGCCTTGGAGATCAGGGCCAGCGGCGTCAGTCGGGTCTCGGCGAACCGGCGATGCGTACGCAGGCGGTCGAGCAATTCGAGGGTCTCGGTGACATCGACGGTGACGAACTCGGTCACGTGCGGGGCCGTGAACGCGGATGACACCATCGCAGCGGCGGTGTGCTTGCGGACGCCCTTGATCGGCGTGCGGGTCTCGTCGCTGCCCCTGGCCACCGGCGTCGACTCCTCGGCGACGGTGGCGGCGCTGCCACGGTCGCGTTCCGCGTCCCGGTCGGAGAGGTACCCGACCACGTCCGCTCGCGTGACCTCGCCGCGCTGCCCGGTCGGTGTGACGTCGGACAGGTCGATTCCGTTCTGCTTGGACAGAAACCGGACCGGCGGCTTCGCGAGAGGACGCGTCCGATCCGCGGCGGGCGAGGCAGTGGACTGCGCCGCCGCAGCGTTGTTCGGCGTGGAATTGCTGCCTCGTCGACGGCGGCTGGCTCCCTCCCCGGCAACGCCGTACCCGACCAGGACGGGGACGCGTTCGCTCACGTCATCCTCGGTCGCACCGGCGGCCGCGCGGTCGCCCTCCTCGCACTGCGCTGCGGGCTCACCGCTGGCCCCGGCGGTGCCGATGTCGATGATCGGCCTGCCGACATCGACGGTCTCCCCCTCCTCGGCGTGGAGTGCAAGGACGGTCCCGGCATATGGCGACGGCAATTCCACCGAGGCCTTGGCCGTCTCGACCTCGGCGATGATCTGGTTGAGCTCGACGATGTCGCCGACGGCCACCATCCAGGTGATCAACTCGGCCTCGGTCAAGCCCTCGCCGAGATCGGGAAGGCGGAAGGTCTGCGCTGTAGTCATGTTCGGTTCTCCCGTCACGCGGCGGTCGACTTGTCGACCGCGTCGAGCATCCGGTCGACGTCGGGCAGGAAGTGTTCCTCGAGCTTGGCCGGCGGGTACGGAATGGCGAAGCCACCAACTCTCAGGACCGGCGCCTCGAGGTGATAGAAGCAGCGCTCCGAGACGCGCGCAGCGATCTCGGCGCCGATACCCAGGAACACCGGAGCCTCGTGGGTGACGACCAGACGGCCCGTCTTGCGGACCGAGGCCTCGATGGTGTCCATGTCGAGTGGCGAGAGCGAGCGCAGGTCGATCACCTCGACCGATGTGCCCTCCTCCGCCGCGACCCTCGCCGCCTGCACGGCAGTGGTGACCAGCGGCCCGTACGCCAGCAACGTGACATCGGTGCCCTCGACGACGGTACGTGCCCGGTGCAGCGGGTACGCATCGACCGCCGAGCCGAGGTCCACCTCGCCCTTCTCCCAGTAACGCCGCTTCGGTTCGAAGAACAGAACGGGATCGTCGGAGGCGATCGCTTGCCGAATCATCAGGTGGGCGTCGGCCGAGTTGCTGCAAGTGACCACGCGCAGACCGGCGGTCTGTGCGAAATAGCCCTCCGGGGATTCGGAGTGGTGCTCGATCGCGCCGATCCCGCCTCCGTACGGCACCCGGATCGTGAGCGGCATCTTCACGTTGCCGCTCGTGCGGTAGTGCAGCTTCGCGACCTGCGAGACGATCTGGTCGAACGCCGGGTAGATGAACCCGTCGAACTGGATCTCGATCACCGGCCGGTAACCGCGCATCGCGAGCCCGACCGCGGTTCCGAGGATCCCGGACTCGGCCAACGGAGTGTCGATCACGCGGTGCTGCCCGAAGTCCTTCTGCAGTCCGTCGGTGATCCGGAAGACCCCGCCGAGGGGGCCGATGTCCTCGCCCATCAACAGGACCTTCGGGTCGTCTTCGAGGGCGCGGCGCAGCCCGGCGTTGAGCGCTTTTCCGAGAGGGAGGGTGGTGGTCATCGTGTCGATCCTTCGAAGCCGGCGAGATAGGTCGCGTACTGTTCGCGTTCGTCCTCGATCAGAGGGTGTGGCTGCGAGTAGACGTGGTCGAACAGGGACATGGGTCCGGGTTCCACGGTTTCCAGGCATCCCTTGCGCAGGGCCGCGGCGGTGATGTCCGCCTGTTCCCGGATGCGGGCGAGGAACTCGTCGTCGACGAGGCCTTCCCGTTCCAGGAGCTTCCGGACCCGGTCGAGTGGATCCTTCCGTTTCCACTCCTCGTCGAGGGCGGAGTTCCGGTACCGGGTCGGGTCGTCGGACGTGGTGTGCGGACCCATGCGGTAGGTGACGGCCTCGATCAAGCTGGGGCCGTTGCCCTCCCGTGCGTTGGCCAGCGCCGCACGGGTCGCGGCGAGGACGGCGAGCACGTCGTTGCCGTCCACACGGATCGACGGGATACCGAATCCGCGACCACGTTCGGCGATGCTGACCTTCGTCTGCAGTGATACGGGTTCCGAGATCGCCCACTGGTTGTTCTGACAGAAGAACACCACCGGCGCCTGGAAGCTGGCGGCGAATCCGAACGCCTCGGAGATGTCACCCTGACTGGTGGCGCCGTCGCCGAAGTACGTGATCGTCGAGGCCGATTCGCCGTCCAGGGCGGTGCCCATCGCGTATCCGGTGGCATGCAGTGCCTGGCAGCCGACGATGATCGCGGGTGTGGTCATCCGATACTCGAGCGGATTCCACCCCGAGTGGGTCGAGCCCCGCCAGAACCGCAGCATGTGTGTGGGACCGACGTCGCGGCAGTAGGCGACGCCGTGCTCGCGGTAGCTGGCGAACACGAAGTCCTCGGGGGCGAGTGCGCGTGCCGATCCCACCTGAGCGGCTTCCTGTCCGAGAAGCGGGGCCCACAACCCGAGTTCGCCCTGGCGCTGCAAGGCCGTTGCCTCGGCATCGATACGGCGGACCACCACGAGATCCTCGTAGAGGGCGCGCAGACGGGTGCCGTCGACCTCGAGTACGTGCGGGGAAAGGTCCTCGTGCTCGACGCGGACTCCGTCCTCGGTGATCAGTTGGGCGGGGGTGGCATGGAGTTCGAACACCATGGTTCCTCCTGAATGCTGTTGGTGCCATTTGGCATCCTGTCACCTAAGGGAAGCAGCGTGGCGCAGCATGCGCAAGTCCAAGACTGAAATCTGCGCAATATGCACTGTCTTGCCGGTCTGGTGCGAAGTGGACTGAGCGCTTTGCCAGATTTCGATCGCACCAACGCACGACCTGTGTGACGGCCCCGCACCACCGGTGTGGAACTCGCAGCCCGACTGGATGTTTCGCGAAACACCGTGGAGTCCAGGCTCGATCGGTGGGACACCGACGGGATGGAACGCACCGATGCGAGCCTGGCGATGCAGGCCCCGGTGCGATATCGAACGCGTCAACCGCTCCGCCGGGCAGCGGTGAGTTCGTCCGCAGCGCGGGCGGCGGCGTTCGGAAACGATCGTGCGGGCGGTCCCGCAGCGATCATCGGCCGGCGGCGTATCCGAGACCGCCGCGCGGATTAGCTGCCCCACACAGCATTCCGCTCGACGGATCCCGTCCGACCATGGAGAGTCTGCCGAGCGACCACCCGGACGACACGCTGACGTCGTGGCCTCGTTCTCGAAGGCCGTCGACGATGTCGGATCCGACGCGATCCTCGACCACGAGCCCGCGTTCGGACCGCACCCGAGGCCAGAAGGAACTGGTGACCGCCGTCGTGTGGAACATCGGTGCGTCGATGGCCTCCTGCGGCGTGTAGCCACCGACGACGGTGCGCAGCAAGTACAGCAACTGCCACTGGTCCTGCTGGTCGCCGCCGGGCGTGCCGAGTGCCACCACGGGCGCACCATCGGCCATCAGCATCGTCGGACTCAGGGTGGTTCGCGGTCGCCGTCCGGGTATCAGCGCCGACGGCGCGGCCGGATCCAGCCACGTCATCTGAAGCCGCGTCCCGAGGCAGAACCCCAGCCCCGGTATCGCCGGTGACGATTGCAACCATCCACCCGAGGGCGTCGCCGAGACGAAATTCCCCCACCGGTCCACAACATCGACATGGCATGTGTCGCCCCGCGTTTCACCGTTCCGTGCGACGGTGGGCTCACCGGTCCCGATGGATCCGGTGCGATCGGGGGTGGCCGCGGGAGGAATGAAGGGACGATGCCCTGGAACCGCACCGGGCCGGAAACCCGTACTCGCCTCGCCTGTGATCAGTCGCGCACGGTCGGCGCAGTACTCCGGCGACAGCAGGTGATCACGGACGAATTCCGATACACCGCAAGCATCTCCGTAGTACGCATCGCGATCGGCCATGGCTAGTTTCATCGCCTCGGTGATGTTGTGGATTCCCTCGAGCGTCGACGGATCGATACTCCCCGACTCCGCGACCACGTCCAGAATTCCGAGGGTCTGCAGCAGGACCGGCCCGGACGACCAAAACCCTGCCTTGACCACGTCGACACCGCGGAACTTCCGAACCACGGGCGCCTCTCTGGGCACGGTGAGCTCGGCGAAGTCGCGAGCGGTGATGACGCCGGCGCGGTCGATGCCATCCGAATGACGGTGGGGCGTGGCGACGAACGCCGCGATCGACTCCGCGATCGGCCCCCGCCAGAGATCTCGCGCGCGGCGGATCCCGGCGACCCTCGACTCCACGGCAGAGGCCTCAGCCAGTTGCCCGAGAACCTCTGCGTACGCGGGGTTCCGGATGAGGTCACCCTCCGACGGCGCCCCGTCCGTCAGCCACACGGCCGCGGACGTCGGCCAATGCTCACGGAAGTGGGGCGCCAAGGTCTCGATCACCCCGGCGAGTTTCGGGCTGCACGGAATCCCGTTCCGTGCATAGTCGATGGCGTACACCAGAACGTCCGCCAGCTCCCAGGTGCCGTGTTCCTCCAGGATCGACAACCAGGATTCGACGGCCGCCGGCACCGCCGCCGCGAGGGCTCCCGCCGCCGGCGCCTCGGTCATCCCCATCGCGGCGAAGGCCTCGATCGACGCACCGCGCGGAGCAGGTCCCTGTCCCACAACGATTTCGGGGACACCGCGCTGCACAGGGGCGATGATGGCCACCATGTCCCCACCGGGGCCGTTCAGGTGGGGCTCGACCACGTGCAATACGAATCCGGCCGCCACGGCTGCGTCGAACGCGTTGCCACCGCGCTCGAGCACCGACTGCGCAGCACCGGTCGCCATCCAGTGTGTGGATGCGGCCATGCCGAACCAGCCGCGGAGGGTCGGCCGAGACGTGTCGGTCGGTGGTGCAAGGAATCGGGTGCCCGTGGCGGCCGTCGTCATACTCACAGTATGCACATTAGTGACAATTGGATGCAATATTGACCCGAGGCGACCGCCCGGGACTCGACTACGTGCGGTCCTTGTCCTCCACCCAACGCGCCAGGTGTTCGGCCGTGGATCGGATGTGCAATGACATCGCCGCACGAGCGGCGTGCGAATCGTGTGATTCGATCGCACGGGCAATGTCGTGATGCTGCTCGAGATTCTCGCGAAGCAGTCGCGAACTCCTGGCGTATATCGCGAAGGACGAGTTGGTCGGGAGACGACGACTCACCTCTGTGATCGTGATGACCAACTGACGGTTGCCGCAGCCGGTCAGGACCGCATGGTGGAAGCGCCGATTGGCGTCCCGCCACGCAGTCTCCAATGCCGTCCGGTCGGCACCACCCGCGTCCAACTCGGACTCGAACGCGTCCCACGCCGTGGTCACCACGGACAGCAGATCGTCCGTCATGTTCTCGGCGGCGAGCGACGCGGCCAGCCCTTCCAGCTCGGCACGAACCTCACCGAGTTCACGGATGTCGCGCCCGGAGAGCCCCTCCACCAACGCGCCACGGTTCCGGACGATCGTCACGATGCCCTGAGCCTGTAGGACTCGAAGCGCTTCTCGGACAGGCGTTCTGCTGACACCGAATTCCTCGGCTATCGCCTCGTGCCGGAGCCACGAACCCACGGCGATCTGACCCCCGAGGATCCGCCGCTGGAGTTCGGCAACCAACGAGTCGCTCAGTGACAACGACTCATCAGCTGTAGGTTCCACCACCACCCGCTCGTCCTCCACCCGAAGTTGACTTGGTGACGAGCGAACATCTTACGGCAGCGAGACTGCCGCAAGACACCGCCGGCACTCAGACCTTCAACGTGTAACGACGATTGCGACGGGCGATGTCGTCGTCCGTCGTCGGGAACAGTATCTTGGCCCCCTCACCTGCCAGAGCGTGTGCCGCGTCGACGACGGGACGCATTGCCGTGCAGTAGGTTGCCAGGGCCTGTGGCACGGTTGCCTCCGCGTGCAGGGCACGAGCGAGGGCGGCGGCGCCCGTCATCGCGAGGGAGGTACCCATCCCCGAGAAGAACGACGCGCAGTAACCCGCATCGCCGACGAGCGCGACGCGGCCGGTCGTCCACGAAGGCATGACGACCTGGCTCACCGCGTCGAAGTAGAGATCCGGTGAGGATGCGATCTCGTCGCGGATCTCACGGAACCTCCATCCGGCGTCACCGGGGAAGGCGGCCGTGAGCATCGCGCGGTGCGCGTCGACGTCCCGATAGTCGTAATCGACCACGGAAGATCGGTATCCGAGAATGAGGGACTGCTCGTCACCGTTTCCGCGAACCATGACCATCCGGCCCGGCTCGTTGTAGACGGTGGTGTCCGATACCCCGAGGTCGGTGGAGCAGCTCCGGATGACCCCGACGTAGAGACCCAGGTGGCGCGCGAAGCGCTCCTTGGCACCGAAGGCCAATCGGCGGACGTTGGAATGGAGGCCGTCCGCGCCGATCACCAGATCGAAACGCTCACGGCGTGGATCCGGTCCCTGGATACCGACCGTGACGTGCGAACCCTCGTCCTGCAGGTCGCCGATCCAGTACCCGTGGAGCTTCGTGACACCGTCGGGTACCGCGTCGGCGAGGATTCCGACCACTCGGTCTCGCGAGATCTCGATGTCGCCGGGGCTGTCGTAGACGTCGGCGTTCGGCTCCACGACCGCGTGGGGAGTTCCGTCGCGGTCCACGAAGACGAAGCGGTCCTCGTAGGTCACCCGATTCGCGATCAGATGTTCGTAGACCCCGAGGCTTCGGGCGACGTCGAGCGCCGTACCACGAACGTCGACGGCCACACCGCCCTGCCGAGGGCTGGTCGATCGCTCCACCAGGGTCACCGCGTGGCCCGCCCGGCCCAGGAGCGCCGCGGCGGTCAGGCCCGCCACCGAACCGCCAGAAATCAGAATATGCACTGTCAAGTCCTCCTCCGCGCCGCATGCGACTGCGCGGCGCCTCAAGGGTTCGATTGTTTCCCGTGTGTTACAGATCACCTTCACCATTGACGGTGATTCACATTGGATGCAATATTTGTAACACGAATTCGCATTCGCGTATAGGTCAGCCGACAGAGGCGAAAGCCCTCCGACCTCGGCCCATGCCGCCAACCGACACGACCGGCGGAGCACTTCCCCGACCACTCCCAACGAATTGAAGGCAACATGTCCTCAAAAACCAGCCGATCGACACCCGCAGACGCCGCACACCTCAAGCCGAACACCATCGGCGCCTTCGGGCTGACATTCATGGTGGTGGCCGTCGCCGCGCCCCTCACCGCGATGGCCTCCAATCTTTCGCTCAGCCTCGGGTTCGGCGTCGGCGCCGGGACCGTCGGGTTGCTCGTCGTGGTGGCGCTGGCATTGACCGTCTTCGCCTCGGCGTTCGTCGCGCTGGCCAGATACGTGACCAACGCCGGCGCGTACTACGCGTTCATCGGGTTCGGACTCGGACGCACGGTGGGCTCCGGCGCGGGGGTGGTGGGGAGGACTGCCTACAACATGGCCGCCGCCGGCATGGCGGCCGCGACCGGGTACTTCCTCGGCCTGACCGTGGAGTCCATGCTCGGATTCGACGCTCCCTGGTACGTGTACGCGGCCGTCGCATTGGTGCTGACCGCATGGTTCGGTCGACGCGGTGTGGAGATCGCCAAGCACCTCATCACCGTCGTGTCGATCATGCAGTTCGTGATGCTCCTCGTGCTCGCGGTCGCGGTGGCGGTCCAGCGACCCGAGGGGTGGACGGTCGACGTCTTCTCACCCAGCGCGATGCTGGACGGAAACGTGGCACTGACTCTCGCCTTCTGTGTCCTGTCGTTCGTCGGATTCGAGGCCACCGCCATCTACGGCGAGGAAGCCAGGGCGGCGCGCAAGAGCATCAAGACGGCGACCTATACATCGATCGTCCTGCTCGTCGGAGTGTTCGTCATCGCCACCTGGTCACTGGTCGCCGCGTTCGACGACGTCAAGGCCGTGGCCGCCGAGGACCCTGGCGCCCTCGTGTTCGCGACCGCGGACATCTACCTCGGAGCGTGGTCCGGCAACCTGCTCTCGATCCTGGTCACGATCAGCTTCTTCGCCGCCAGCGTCGCCTTCCACAACATGGCTGCGCGCTACCACTTCTCCCTCGGCCGGGCGGAACTCCTGCCGCCGGTCCTGGCCACGGTCCACCCACGATGGGGAACCCCGGCCGCTGCGAGCGCCCTCCAGTCGGCGATCTCGGTACTCGTGCTCGCACCGTTCGTGGTTTCGGGCGCCGACCCCATCATCAACCTCTTCCCCATGGTGTCCGGGGTGACGAGCGTGTCTTTGATCTCACTGATGGTCGGGTGCTGCGCGAGCATCCTCGTCGCGGTCCACCGCAACAAGCTGCCCCGGACCAACACCTGGGCCGCGATCGTCGCACCGATCGTCGCCGGCGTGTGCCTACTGGTCCTGCTCGGTGTCATCATCGCCAATTACTCCGATGTCACCGGAAGTACGAAACTACTCGACATGCTGATGCCGGTCCTCCCGATCGGCGCGGCCGTGTACGGCGCGCTACGTCAGCGCCGCATCGGAAACCGCAACGAACTGTCCGTCATCGACTAGAAGGACGCGACAATGACAAGAAAGATCGCCGACATCGCTCCGACGATCGACTACGAATCGGTGACGTCTCCCGAGTTGCTGATGCCGCCGCCCGTCTCAGCGCTGCCCGCGACGCTCAGCCATCGCGGCCTTATCTATGCGGCCGTGCCGGGCTGGCGGCCGCTACGCCTGGACCTTCACCTCCCGACCTCGGGTGGCCCGTGGCCGGTCGTGCTCTACATCCACGGGGGCAGTTTCGTCGGCGGCGTCCGCGAAATGGGGCCGTGGACCACGTTGCCGAGCAGAGGGATTGCGGTCGCGTCAGCCTCGTACCGTTTGGCGGCCGAGGTCGGCTTCCCCGAGCCCGTCGAGGACGTCCGCGCAGCTGTCCGTTGGCTGCGCCACCACGCCCGCAGCTGGAATCTCGACGCCGAGAGACTGTCTCTGTGGGGAAGCTCGGCAGGTGCGCTGCTCGCCGGTATCGCAGGTGTGTCCGGCGACCGAACACTGGGGCGCACCATCGGAGACGGTGCGGAGTCGACCGTCGTACGGTCCGTCATCGCGCACTACGGCGTCGCGGACGCACGAGCGTTGACGACCGACGCCGACCCCGGTGGAGCCCGCGCGGCGGCGGATCTGAGTGCGATCGTCGACCTCTACACCGAGAACAGCAACGTCGCTCCGGCCGTCGCGCCCCACATCACCGACGGGGTGCGACCCGACTACCTCCTCGTTCGCGGAAACGCGGACTGCCGAGTCGGACACGCACAATCGGTCGATCTGCACACCGCACTCCTGAATGCCGGCTTCAACAGCACACTCCGTATCGTCGAGGGCGCTGACCACGGCGCGGCCGAATTCGCCGACGACACTCGGACGGAATGGGCGTTGGCGTTCCTGCGAGAATCCTGGAAGGAGTAGTCCACCCGATGGCCACCCGCCCCACGTTGGAGCCGCTGCAGAACCGCAGTCGCCAATCCGCGGTTCGAATACTCCGAGCAGCGATCGACGTGATCACCGATCTCGGAATACGGGACTTCACGATGGCGGCGGTCGCCACCCGCGCGGAGGTGTCCGTCGGTGGCGTCTACGGACGCTACCCGGACAAGGACGCACTGCTCTACGCGGTCAAGGACCAGGTGCTGTCCGATCTCGCGGTCGAGATCGGGCAGCGCCTCGCGGAAGCGGAGGGCACAGTGGAGGCGGTGATCGACGCCTATGTCACCACGCTGACCCGGACCCTCTTCGGTGCGGAACGGCTCTACGCGTTCATCTTCGTCCACTCTGCCGACGACGAACGCCTGCGCAGTCGTGGCTTCGCCTTCCACCAGCAGATTCGTTCGGCACTCGTCGAGTGCCTGAAAGCGCGTGGGGTGGACGATGAACGGGCCATCGCCACCACGTACGAGATCATCGTGCAGAGCCTGTTGATGAGGGTGATCTCGCTCGGACACGTGCCCCCGAACAGTCTTCCGTACGAAGGGTTCCCGAGCCCGGACGACTACGCGAGCTCGTTGGTCGACTACACCTCGCGGATCCTGTGCGCAGTCACAGACTGAGGCCGGGCTGCGGGACCCCTGGGGCGTGAACGGCCGAATGTTTCTCGAACTCCGAATGGTACGGAAGGGTCGGCGCCCGCACCACGTGGGTGTCGATCACGCCGGCTCGCTCCCAGTGACGCTTCCGGATCGCGACGTTCGCGCCCGGTTGGGTCTCGAAGTGGATACGGGCCGCCACGGTCCCGATGACCGTCGACGCATCGTCGTACCGTCCGGCGAGCGCGAGCCTCGTCGCGTCGACGACAGCCCTCGTGACGGTGGAACCGATCGCCACCGACGAAGCACCGGCGATCACATCGTCGACCACGCCGAGCCCACCGAATCCGCTGATCAGCGTGGCCTCGGTGTGCGCAGCAAGCAGCCCGATCCGCTCGTATGTCGGCGGAGCCTCACACTTCACGGCGATGCACGACGGACTCGCCGACACCGCCTCGATCAAATCCGCATGACCGACATGGACTCCTGAGAAGCGCGGGAGATCCTGAAGGAACACCGGAAGGCCCGAGACGTCCCCGGCGCGGGCGATCGCCGAACGCAGCGAGTTCGGATCGGGCGTGGTCACCGGGATCATCACCGCGTCGAGCACGCCGAGGGCCGACGGTTCCAGCGCGTCGAAGTCGACGGCGAACCGGTCCGAATCGAGGCTCAGGACAGCACCGACCACTGGCGCGCCGTCGGCCGCCGTGGCGATGGTTCGCACGACGTCGCTCCTCTCTCGCGGGCTGAGCGTGAAGGGTTCGGCGATCGCGCCCAGGGCGATGACGCCGTCGCACCCACACCGGCGGAGGTGCTGCACGACGCGGCACAGCGAGGGCCGGTCCACCGCACCGTCCCTGGTGAAGGGAGTGGGCACCATGCCCCACGCCGTGACTCTTCTCAGTTCACCGGTCCCCCGCGTCACAGTCATGGCAGTTCAGAAGGCCCTTCCCAGTAAATTACATGCTATTGTTTCACGATAGCATCCAATCTAGGAGGTCACGGTGACCGATACCGACCGCGATATTCCCCCGACGCCCGGCGACACGCTTCTCTTCGAGAACGACCGCGTCCGCGTGTGGTCGATGACCCTCGAACCCCACGGAATGTTCGACTTCCACCAGCACCACCACGATCATGTCGTGGTGTGGCCCGAGTCCGGCATCGCGCAAGGACAGGATCTGGGCGACGAGGACTGGGGAATCAGCCAAGTCGCCGAGCCCGGATTCGTTCTCTACAAGACAGTGGGACGCACGCAGCCCCTCAAACCCCACCGCATCCGGAACCTCGAGGATCGGACCGTCACCCACTTCATCATCGAACTGCTCGACGAGTCCCCGAGCGAACACGAACTCCCCTGGGAACACAACGACCGAGGGTCGTTCACGAAGTAGTCTGCTCGCGCAGATCCACCGCCTCCGAGCCACTGTTGCGAGTGAGGTCGGCGCAGGGGAACTGTTGTCGCGCAGTCACAGCGGCCGGTCACTATGAGAAGTCGAAACGACGAGGACGACGCTGAGCGCACCCGTACGCCCAGCGCCGTCCGAGCCTGCCCACTGGCTCGTCGGCAGCAATACCGGAGCCGGAACGAGCGTCAGTCTGGACAACGTCATCAGCTAGACCCGCGCGGCACCCTCGAGCAGGTGCGGGCGAACGGCTCCGGCCGGGTTGAGCTGCTCGTAGGCCCGGGCGACGTCGAGCAGGAACAGGTCGTTGCCCGGGGCGGCGACGATCTGCACGCCGACCGGCAGACCCTCGGCGCTGAACCCGGCGGGGACGGAGATCGCGGGACACCCCAGCACCGTCACCGTCAGCGCCGACGTCATCCAGTCGAGGTAGTCGTCGCAGCGACGGCCGTCGACCGCTGCCGGGTACTCGAGTTCGGCGTCGAACGGCAGCACCTGGGACACGGGCATCACCAGGACGTCGTGGCGGGAGAAGAATTCGACGGCGCGAGCCTGGATTTCCGCCTGCGCCACCATGGCTTTCGCGATGTCGTCGGCGGAGAGCCGGTCGGCCTGCCGGATGTTGTCGAGCAACGACGGCTTCAGCAGTTCGGGGGTGGCGTCGGCACGGTCGCCGAGGTCGATCTTGAACCGCCACGCCCGCAGGGTGCGGAACACCCACTCGGCGTCGGGGATCGACGGTGCGTCCTCGGCTACCACCGCACCCGCGGCGGCGAAGATCGACGACTGGCGGTCGTGGATCTCGCGGACCGGCGCATCCAGCGGGAACAGGCCGTTCAGATCCGCGGACACCGCGACACGCAGACCCTGCAGGCCGGCGACACCGAGCCGGGACGCGCGCGCATCGGCACCGAGCGAGCTGCGGATCCGCGAATCGGGTCCGGAGATCACCGACAGCAGCAGTTCCAGATCGTCGACGGTGCGGGCCATCGGCCCCTGCGTCACCAGTGCGTCCCAGGGCGCGCTGTTGGGCCAGCACGGCACGCGGCCGGGTGTGGGGCGCAATCCGACGACGTTGCAGAACGACGCCGGGTTGCGCAGCGAACCGCCCATGTCGCTGCCGTCGGCGAGCGGAATCAGTCCCGCGCCCAGTGCGGCTGCTGCGCCGCCGCTCGACCCGCCCGCGCTCCTGGTGGGGTCGTACGGGTTGGTGGTGGTCCCGAAGACGGGGTTGAACGTGTGCGAGCCGGCGGCGAACTCGGGAACGTTGGTCTTGCCGATCGTGACGGCGCCGGCCGCGGTGACGCGTTCGGCGATCAGCTCACTGGTCTCGGGCACGTTGTCGACGAGCAGCGGCGAACCGGCGACCGTGGGGAATCCGGCGACGTCGTGAGTGTCCTTGAACGCGAACGGCAGTCCGTGCAGCGGACCCACGGGGGCGCCGGCGACCGTCTGCTCGTCCGCGGCGGCGGCGGTGGCGTGCGCGCGGTCCAGGTCGAGGCTGACGAGCGCGTTGACCGTCGGATTCACCTGCGCGATCCGCTCCGTGTGCAGGGCGAGCAGTTCGCGGGCCGAGATGTCCTTGCTGCGGAGTGCGGTGAGCATCTCACGCGCGGTCGAGTAGTGGTCGAGGGTCATTTCGAGGTCTCCAGGATCGGGGCGGCGGCCGGACGGTCTTCCGACGGCGCAGTGTTTTCCGACGGCGAGGGGGTCGGGGTGCGGGGACGGGCGACGCGGACCACGGTCTCGACCGCGGCGATCACCGCGAGGTTGAGGACCAGGCCGCAGATGCCCGCGTCGATGTTGGTGAGATTCAGCTCGAAGAAGGTCATCACGATGACGGTGAGCATGCCCACCAGCAGACCGGCGAACACGGATTGCTTGGCGAGCAAAGGCTTCTCGGGCAGGGCGAGCGCCAGGCCCGGGGCGAGCTGGCTGAGACCGCCGAACGTGAGCAGCAGCAGGTTGGCCAGCAGATCGGGGCGGGTCAGTCCGAGCACCAGCGCCATGGTGGCGGCGGCGATCACGACGAGGTGGTTGAACCGGAGCGTCGTGCGCTCGCTCTCGATCTTCACGAGGTTGTGCGAAGCCAGGGTGGAGATGCCGATGCAGATGGCGCCGGCGGGCAGCATCGCGGCAGAAGCGGCGGCGATCGCGATCAATCCCAGTGCCCAGTTCGGCAGCGCTCCCCCGGCCAGCGTGAGCAGGACGGCGTTGCTACTGGTGTTCGGGTTCAGTGCGAGGATCCCGACGAAACCCAGCATGATCGGGAGGATCATGACCACCTGGTACATCGGTAGGAAAGTGTTGTTGGAGCGGATCACCCGGCCGTTCTTCGCGGCCAGCAGCGGCGGCCACAGGTGCGGGGTGGTGAGGAAGCCGCAGCCGATCGCGGAGATCAGCAGGCTGGTGGTCCACCAGACCTTGTCGTAGTCGCCGGGGTTCACGGTCAGCATCTCGCTGTGGGTCTGCGCGATCTGGCCGAACACGTCGCCGATGCCGCCGGCGAAGTGCAGCGGGATCACGAGGGACAGCACCACGACGGCGAGCAGAATCAAGACGTCCTTGACGTAGGCGGTGCGCGCCAGGCCGTGGATGCCCGCCCACAGCACGAACCCGACGACGAGGACGGTCGCGACGATCATGCTGAGCGTGCCCGAACTCGCGCTGCCCGTGACGAGGCGGACGATGAGGCCGAGGCCGGTGATCTGCAACTGCAGGTACGGCAGCAGGAAGATGATGCCGCACAACGCGACCAGCCGGCCGAGGAGTGGGCTGCGGTACCGGTCGGCGAAGAAGTCGGCCTGCGTGATGTAGCCGCGGTCCTTGCTGAGCTTCCAGATCCGCGGTCCGATGAAATACAGGGCCACGTAGCCGAGCGGAATGTACGGGATGGCGTAGGTGGCGCCGATGCCCGCGGTGAACGCGATGCCGGCGACGCCGAGGAACGTGAACGTGGTGAACGATTCACCTGCCTGCAGGAAGAAGCTGGTCACCACACCGAAATTCCGCTTGCCGACCGTCCACTCGCTCAGGTTCCGAGCGCGTGTCCGGTGTCCGCCGACGGCGATCACGGCGAGACCGATCATGCCTGCCAGGGTGATCCACAGAGCCGAGTTCGTCATCGGAGGCTCGCTTCCTCGAGGCGGAGTTCGTCCTCGAACGGCCGGACGAGGCCGAACTCCACCACCGCCAGCGCGGGCAGCAGCAGGAGCACCCACGCCGAGCACCACACGAGCAGCCGGGGCATGCCCAGCCACAGATCGGCCGTGTTCACAAACGGCAGCCACACGGCGGTGACGAGTGCGAGCACCGGGGCGACCGGGACGAGCAGCAGCCAGCGGCGCTGCGGCGAATCCTCGATCGCCCCGAGAATGGCTTCTCGTTGCATGCTGTTCCTTCTTCCATCCAGGGAGTAGAGGAAGCATGCGTGGTGCGGATCACAGCACTCAACCGCTGATGGAGGTTCGGCGAAATCGGCCACCCACCTGTCGGAGATCGCAATCAGACGCGTCGGAGGGGCCGTCTGATGTCGAAATCCGTCACATCACCCTGCCGCTGCGCTTGACCGCCTGCACCACCATGTTGGTTTCCAGCGCCAGCGCGTCCGCCACCCACGGGGCGGTGGTGATGTAGTCGTAGAGCACCGACTCGTCGGGTGCGGCGATGTTCGCGACCACCTGGTACTCGCCGGCCGTGCCCGCGGCGTACCGCACGTAGGGCATCTCGAGCATTCCCCGCACCAGCGGTTCGATCCGGTTGCGCTGGGTCTTGATGAACAGCATCGCCTCGGCCCGCAGCCCGAACATCGCCGGATCCACCACCACCCGGAGACTGATCGCCCCCTCGGTGAGCAGCGACTGGACTCGTCGCCGGGCCGTCGCCTCGGACACACCGGCCGTCCGGGCGAGCGACGTGGTGCCCACGCGCCCGTTCTGCATCAATTCGCGGATGATCGTCCGGTCGACGGGGTCGCGGGTGCCGCGTTCGAGATCGGTGAGGAACGTCGCCGGCGGCACCACCCCGCCGATCGACTCCTTCT
The DNA here is from genome assembly GCF_042802055.1 of Rhodococcus sp. NPDC057529. Lineage (NCBI taxonomy): Bacteria > Bacillati > Actinomycetota > Actinomycetes > Mycobacteriales > Nocardiaceae > Rhodococcus > Rhodococcus sp. NPDC057529. The sequence continues at coordinate 595,107 of NZ_JBHVEY010000001.1, read as the reverse complement.
CCGCCGGAGTCAGCACCCCCGCTTCCCATTCGCGGACCGTGCGGAAGTACCGCAGCACGGGGTCGGTCCAACTACGGACCACGCCCATCGTCGCGGGCAATTCGTCCATGACGAGCTTGGGCAGGCGGTCCCGGGACACGTGGATTTCGGCCACACAGTCGGCGGTGCCGGTGAGGACGTAGACGAAGATGCAATCACTGCGCTGCGCGAGGGCGCTCGCCGCCACCCGCACCGTTCCCGGGGAGCACTGGAGACGGACGATCGCGGTGCCGCCACTGTTCGCGACGGCGGTGACGGCCACCCGGCCGGATTCGAGGAGCGCGATGCCGTGCCGGGTCACGTTCCGTTCGGGTTCGCCCAGCGCCTGGGCGATGCGACTCCACGAACACCGCCCGTCGACCTGGAGGGCGGCGACGATCCGCTGATCGAGCGAGAACCTGCGTTCGGTCATGTGCAGAAGCCTGCCCTCCGTGCCTTGCGTCGCGGACGCCGTCCTCGACGACGCCACGTGTGCATGCGATGTTAGGCCACGGGCGCCGGTGTCCGGCTCTCGTCCAGTCGGCGCAGGGTCGGCAGAATCGCCCAGAGCAGGACCGTCGCCACCAGCCCGGTGGCCCCGTACACGGTCAGCGCCAGGTGCACCGGGACCACGGCCGCGACGACGCCCGCAACGAACGCGCCGACCGACGCGCCGGCGGTGACCTGCGCGGTCCACACCCCGGCGATGCGCCCGTGGTATTCGTCCGGCGTGTACTTCTGGACCGTCGCGAATCGGAGGATGTCGGCCACCGCCTCACCGAAGCCGTGCGCGAGGAGGCCGGCCACGGCGACGATCACCGATCCGACGGCGCCCGCCCCGACCAGTCCGGCCGCGGAGATCAGCATCGCGAGGAACACGACGAGCCCGGAGCGTCGCACCGTCCCCGTCCAGCCGCTGGTGAGGGACCCGGCGACCGCACCGATCGCGGGCGCCGCATACAGCAAGCCCACGGCCGCGGGGCCGACACCGAGCACCTCGCCGGCGTACTCCGGAATGAGGACCGCCCAGCCGGCGAGCAGCATCGACACGAATCCCGCGAGGAGCAACCCGCCGATCACGCGGTCACCGATCGCGAACCGGAATCCCCCGGCCACCGAGCGCAACGGCGACTCGGACACCTCGTTGGGCGGTGGCAGCGACGGAAGCCGGGTGATGCAGAACGTCGTGATCGCGGTGGTGATCGCCGCCAGCGTGTAGTTGGCGCCCACGCCGCCGAGGGCGATCACGACGCCACCGAGCGCGGGACCGATCATCGACCCCAGATCGGCGGTGAGGGCCATCAACGCCCCTGCCGCGGCCAGTTTGTCCCGCGGAATGAGGCTGGGGGTCACGGCCATCAGGGCCGTCGCCGAAATGCCGCCGCACGCCCCGTCCACGACGGCGCACAGGTAGATCACCCACACCTGCGGTTCGGGCAGGAAACTGTTGACGGCCAGCACGGCGAAGAACACGCCGGCGGTGCCGCGGGCGATCGCGATGACACGTCGCCGGTCACACCGGTCCGCCAGGGCGCCGCCGACGAACGTGGCGCCGAACGTGGTGAGGCCCAGCACCGTTGCGACGGCCGCGACATGGGCGGTCGAGCGAGTGAGGTCGTACATCTGCAGTGGGATCGCCACGACGAGGAAGCCGAGCCCGAAGATCGACACCACCCGGGCGACGAAGATGTACCGGAACTCGCGGCTGGTCCGCAGCGGGTCGATGTCGATGACCAGTTTGTCGAGGAGTTGCACAGTGATCGGGCCCCGGGTCACTTCGCCACGAGCTCGTCGACCCAGTTGTCGAGCACCGGTGTGCTGGCCAGCGTCACGAAGTCGACATCCGCCCCCGCATTGCGCCATTGTTCGACGAGCGCCATCAGCCGCACCGAGTCGAGCCCCTGATCGACCAGGCTCACATCGGCCTCCAGTTCGTCCAGCTCCACGTCGAGGATGCGCGCCGTGTCGGCGAAGATCTGCGCCCTGTCGAGTGTTCCGTTGTTGTCGGTCATGCCATCTCCCTTGTCGACTGTCCGAATGATGTCGGTTACTTCTTTTCCGACGAGACCGCGACCAGCGCGGTCACCGCCTGTACCCACCGGTCCGCGAGAGCGCGGGTGGATTCCGCGGTGAGAACACCGTCCGCTGCGGCGAATTCGCAGTCCAGCACCGGGCCGCCGGCGGTGTCCTCGGTGATCGCATCCACCTGCAACACGTGGTCGAGGGGGGTTGCGGGGTCCACCGAGCCGCCGAGCGCCACCCCTTCGGGCGCCCCCGACCATGCCGAACCGGCGGACTCACCGAGCGTCATGCGGCCCAGATAGTTGAAGACGACGGCCGGCGCCCGGTATCCGTCGAAGCGATCGCCGAATTCCGGGTTGAGACGACGGAGCAGACCGAATCCGATTCCGTTGTCCGGCACCGCCCGCAACGACCGGGACACCTGCTCGAGTGCATCGGCGGCCGCGGGTCCCCCGGCGAGCGCGTCGGCGACGTCGATACCGCCCAGGTCGAGGGCGACCGGGAACATCGACGTGAACCAGCCGACGGTGCGGGAGATGTCGGCTCCCGGCACCACCTGCTCCTCACGTCCGTGCCCCTCCAGATCGACGCGGACGACGTCGCCGCCGCGCTCGGACGCCACCGCCAGCGCCAGCGCCGTCAGCAGGACGTCGTTGACGGCGCCCGCCGCGAGCACCCGGTCCGTCACGTCCGTCGGCACGCGCACGGAGATCGAGCACGTGGACGACACCGTATCCAGCGTGGGATCGAGCGGGCGCACGCCGAGCTCCGGCTCGTCCGCCTCGACCGCGCCCTGCCAGTGCGACCAGCCCGCCGTGATCTTCTCGGTGGTCGCGGCCTCCGCGAGCCCGGCGGCCCAGGCCCGGAACGACGTTCCCGCCGACTCCAGCGCCACCGGTTCCCCGGCGGTGGCCTGCGTGACGGCGAGAGCGAGATCCGGAACCAGGATCCGCCACGACACCCCGTCGACCACGAGGTGGTGCACGGCCACGAAGACCCGCCCTCGCTTACCGGGTCCGAAATCGAAGAACACCACCTGCAGCATCACCCCGGCCGCCGGGTCCAGCGACGCGTAGGCCCGTTCGCGTTCGGCGGTGAACAGTTCCTGCCATCCGTCCGCGGGCAACGCAGTCGCATCGACCCGGCGCACGAGCGGTGCGACCGCACCGACCGTCTCCGGCACCACCCATTCCGGTGCGCCGCCCACGACGTCGAACCGCGACCGCAGCAGGTGATGCGTCCGGAGCACACCCTCGACGGCCCGTTCGAGCACCGGGACGTCCAGGCCGAGCGGTGCCACCAGCAGCCGGGCCTGGGAGAAGCGGCTGATGTCGCCGCCCCATTCGAGGGGCTCCCAGACGATCGGGGTGAGCGGGACGTCGCCGACGGCGTCCGCCTCCGCCGTTCCGACGGTCGCCGACGGCGCGTCCGCGATGCCGGCGAGCGCGGCGAGTCCCGCCGCGGTGCGGAGTTCGAAGACCTGCCGGGCGCTGACCTGCAGACCGGCGGCCCGCAACCGGGACACCAGCTGGATCGACACGATGGAATCGCCACCGAGCGCGAAGAAGTCGTCCTCGACGCCCACCCGATCGAGCCCGAGCACGTCCGCGAACACCGCGCACAGCGTCGCCTCCGTGTCGTTCCGCGGCTCACCCGAGCCGACGAGGCTGCCGAAGTCCGGTTCCGGCAGCGCCTTCCGGTCCACCTTGCCGTTCGCGGTGACGGGGAACGCGCCGACCACCACGACCGCCGCGGGCACCATGTAGTCGGGCAGACGCTCCGCGACCACGGAACGCACCACGGCCGGGTCGAGCGCGCCGTCCACGGTCACGTAGCCGACGAGACGGCGCACACCCCGAACGTCGGTGTGCGCGACCGCGACCGCGTCGCGGACACCCGCCACGGCGGCGAGCGCCGATTCCACCTCACCGAGTTCGACCCGGAACCCGCGGATCTTCACCTGATCGTCTGCGCGCCCGACGTATTCGAGCCCGAGACCGGACGTTGCCCAGCGCACCACGTCACCCGTGCGGTACATGCGCTCCCCCGCGGCGCCGAACGGATCGGGCACGAAACGACCCGACGTGAGGTCGGGTCTGCCGAGGTAGCCGCGCGCCACGCCGTTGCCGGCCAGGTAGAGCTCACCGGCGACGCCGGCGGGCACCGGCCGCAGCAACCGGTCCAGCACATACGCGGTCCCACCGTGGACCGGCCTGCCGAGCACCGGCTCCTCGGCGTCGGCGGCCTTCGCGATCAGCGCGTCGACGGTGCACTCGGTGGGCCCGTACAGGTTGAACGCCCGGCCTGCCGTGACGTCGCGCAGTGTCCGCCAGAGCGCCGGGTTGACCGCCTCGCCGCCGAATCCGACGGTGGCCGGAACGTGTTCGTGCTCGTACAGCCCGGCAGCCACCATCCGGTCGAGGAACGACGGTGTGACCTCGAGGAAGTCGAGGCCCCGCTCGATCACCTCGCGGACCATCAGGTCCGGATCACGCATGGTCTCCTCGTCGAACACGTGCACGGTGTGACCGTCGAGCAGCCACAGCGTCGGCTGCCACGAGGCGTCGAAGCTGAACGACCACGCGTGCCCGACACCGATGCCGTCGCGACCGGCCGCGGCCACCGTCGGGAGGTACAGCGACTGCCGGTGGCTGTGGAAGAGGTTGAGCAGGTTGGCATGTGTGATCGACACGCCCTTCGGCACCCCGGTGGACCCGGACGTGTAGATCACGTACACGGTGTTGGCGCCGCGCAGCGGGGATTGTCGGTCGCTGTCCGTGACGGGGGTGTGCGGCAGTGCGGCGAGGCGCTCCTGCACGGACGGGTCGTCCAGCATCACGAGTTCGGCCCCGGAGTACGACAGGATCTCGCCGAGTTCCCCGGCGACGGCCGCGGTGCTCAGGACCACGGTGGGCCGCGCATCCGACACCATGTGCGCGAGCCGGTCCGCGGGGTACGCCGGGTCCATCGGCACGTACGCGCCGCCGGCGGAGATGACCGCGAAGACGGCGACGACCATGTCGGTGGTCCGCGGCAGCGCCAGCCCCACCTTCGACTCCGGGCCCACCCCCGCGTCGATCAGCAGTCGGGCCAGCCGCGCTGTCCGCGCGCCGAGGTCCGCGAACGTCAGCGTGTCGTCGCCGCAGACCACGGCCGTGGTGCCCGGTGCGCGGTCGACCTGCGCGGCGAACAGGTCCGCGACCGTCGAGACACCGGACGGGGGCGCCGGTTTTGTGACCGCCCACTCGCCGAGCAGCCGGGTCCGCTCGGACGGGGACAGCACGTCGATGCGCGCGGTCGGCAGCGACCGGTCCGCGACAAGCTGTTCGAGGATGCGCACCAGCCGTTCACCGAGCAGGGTGGCCTCGTCGTTCGTGAACAGGGCCGGCTGGTATTCCAGCATCAGATCGAGTTCGCCTTCGAGCCCGGCGACGAGGACGAGCGGGAAGTTGGTGGCGTCCTGCCCCTCCGAGTGCGACACCCGGATACCGCCGGACCGCTGCGCCGCCTCCAGCGCCTCGGTGTCCACCGGGTAGCTCTCGAACACGATGAGACTGTCGAACATCTCGCCGATACCGACGCTGCGCTGGATGTCGGACAACCCCACGTACTGGTGGTCCATGACGCGGTTCTGCTCGCCCTGCACCCGCCGCAGGAACTCGTCGACCGTCTCCTGCGGGCGGACGCCGACTCGCACCGGCACCGTGTTGATGAACAACCCGACCATCGACTCGATGCCGGTCACATCCGGCACGCGTCCCGAGACGATGGCGCCGAATACCACGTCAGGACGGTTCAGCACCGAACCGAGCAACAGACCCCACGCGGCCTGCACGGCGGTGTTGACGGTGATGCCGAGTCTCCGGCTGAGTTCGAGCAGCCCGCCCGACAACCCCTCGGGCACGGAAACGGTGATCTCACCGGGGATCTGCGGGTCGAGGGACGAACCGGCCGCGGCCAGCAGGGTGGGTTCCTCGACCCCGGCGAGGGCTTCCGTCCACACCGCCAGAGCGCGCTCGGTGTCCTGCCCCTTCAGCCACGTCAGGTAGTCGGAGTAGGGGCGGACCGGCCGCAGCACCGACGGATCGGCCGCCGCGCCGTACAGCTGGATCAGCTCCTGGATCAGCAGGGGCGTCGACCACCCGTCGAGCAGGAGGTGGTGGGCGGTGAAGACCAGCCGGTACCGGGTCTCGCCCACCCGGACGAGTGTGAAGCGCAGCAACGGCGCCGCGTGCGGGTCGAAACGCCGATTCCGGTCGTCGTCCAGCAGGGCGGACCACTCCGTGGCGGCGTCGTCCGCAGGCAGCTGGTGCAGGTCGGTCTCCTGCCAGGGCAGGATCGCCTCGCGCAGGACGACGCCGATCGGTTCGCCGGCGGCACTGATCCGGAACCCGGTGCGCAGGTTGGCGTGCCGCGCCACGAGTGCCTCCGCCGACCGGCGCAGGACCGCGGTGTCGAGCGCGCCCTCGATGTCCAGGACGGTGCGCATCGTGTAGACGTCCACACCGCTGGTGTCGAGTCCGGACAGGAAGAACATGCCCTGCTGCAGTGGGGTCAGCGGGACGACGTCCTCGAGTGCCGCGCCGACGGTGTCCCGTGCCTCGTGTTCGAGGGCGACGAGTTCGGTGAGCGGCAGGGTGTCGTGGGTGAGGTCGGACGGGGTGAGCCCGCCCGCGGCCGGGTGCCCGGCATGCCGGGCGAGCGCGGTGAGCGCCTCGACCCACACGTCGGCGATGCGGGTGGCGTCCTCCGCGCCGAGCACGTCGTCCGCCGCAGTGAACACGCAGCTGAGGACGGGGCCGTCCGCGGTGTCCTCGGTGATCGCGTTGACGTCGAGTACGTGGTCGAGGGGGGTGCCCGGGTCGACGGAGCCGCCCAGCGCAGCGGCCTCGGGAGCCCCGGACCAGGCGCCGTCGGTGTTCTCCCCCAGCGTCATTCGGCCGAGGTAGTTGAACATCACGGACGGCGGCCGGTAGCCGTCGAAGCGGGCGGAGTACTCCGGGTTGAGCCGGGCGAGCAACCCGAACCCGATGCCGTTGTCCGGCACGGACCGCAGCGATTCCTTCACCCGGCGCAGGGCGAGTCCGGCGGCGGGCCCGCCCGCGAGGACGTCGCCGAGGTCCAGGGACTGCATGTCGAGCGCCACCGGGTACAGCGACGTGAACCAGCCGACGGTGCGGGAGATGTCCGCGCCCGGCACCACCTGTTCCTCACGGCCGTGGCCCTCGAGGTCCACGCGGACCAGCGTCCCTCCGCGCACGGACGCCACCGCCACGGCCAGCGCGGTGAGCAGCACGTCGTTGACGCCGGCACGGAACGCGGCCGGCACGGTGGTGAGCACCTGCGCGGTCACGTCCGTGGGAACGTGCACCTCCACCGATCGGGCGGAGGAGACGGTGTCGCGGTCGCGGTCCAGCGGCCGGTGCCCCAGTGCGGGTTCGCCGGCGTTCACCGCGGCCTCCCACACCGGCCAGCCGGCGGTGACCCGGTCGGACGCCGCGGCCTCGACGAGTCCGGTCGCCCAGCCGCGGAACGACGTCCCGGCGGGTTCGAGCGCTGCCGGTCGGCCGGCCGCGATCTGCCGGGCCGCCGCCGCGAGGTCCGGCACCAGGATCCGCCACGACACCCCGTCGACCACCAGGTGATGGACGGCGGCGAAGACCCGGCCCTGCCTGCCCGGTCCGAAGTCGAAGAACACCACCTGCAGCATCACACCGGCCGCCGGGTCCAGCGACGCGTAGGCCCGCTCCCGCTCGGCCTCGAACACGGCCTGCCAGGCGTCCAAGCCGTCATCCGGCACCGCGACGCGGCGTACCGGATTCGGCCCCTCATCAGCCGAATCCGGCACCGTCCAGCGCGGCGTCTCGTCCGACACGGTGAACCGCGACCGCAGCAGCGGGTGCGTCGCGAGAAGCGCCCGCACGGCGCCCGCCAGGACGGGTTCGGTCAGGCCGACGGGCGCGAGCAGCAACCGAGCCTGCGCGAAGCGGTCCAGATTTCCGCCCTGGCGCAGGGCTTCCCACACGATCGGGGTCACCGGCACGTCCCCCTCGGCGGGCACGGCGACCGTGTCCGGGGTCTCGACGTCCGACTCGGCGTCCACGGCCGCGGCGAGCCGCTCCGCGGTCCGCAGCTCGAAGACCTGTCTTGCCGTCACCCGGATGTCGTCGCGGCGCGCCCGCGACACGAGCTGGATGGACACGATGGAATCGCCTCCGAGAGCGAAGAAGTCGTCCTCGACGCCCACCCGGTCGAGTCCGAGCACTTCGGCGAACACCGCGCACAGCGCCGCCTCCGTCTCGTTCCGCGACTCACCCGAGCCGGCCAACGCACCGAAGTCCGGCTGCGGCAGCGCCTTCCGGTCCACCTTCCCGTTCGCGGTCACGGGAAGCGCATCCAGGACGGTCACGACGGCGGGAATCATGTAGTCCGGCAGCCGCTCCCCGGCCGCGGACCGCACCGCCGACGCCGACAGCGCCTCGTCGACGGTGACGTAGCCGACGAGTCGGCGTACGTCCCGGTCGTCGGTGTGCGCGAGCACCACGGCCTCCCGCACCCCCGCGACGGTCGCAAGTGCCGTTTCCACCTCACCGAGTTCCACCCGGAAGCCGCGGATCTTCACCTGGTCGTCGCCGCGGCCCACGTACTCGAGCGCCCCGTCCGCGGTCCACCGCACCACGTCGCCCGTGCGGTACATGCGCTGTCCGGGAGCGCCGAACGGGTCGGGGACAAACCGTCCCGACGTCAGATCGGGCCGTCCCAGATATCCGCGGGCCACACCGGCCCCGGCCACGTGCAGTTCACCGGCGACGCCGGGAGGGACGGGGCGCAGCCACCCGTCGAGGACGTACACGGACGTGCCGGGCGTCGGTCCGCCGATGGCCACCGCGTCACCGGAGATCCGGGCGAACGCCGCGTCGACGGTGCATTCGGTGGGCCCGTAGAAGTTGTAGGCCTCGACGCCGCCGGTGCCCGCCAGCCGTTCCCACAGGGCGGACGTGACCGCCTCGCCGCCCACGGTGACCTTCGACGGCCGGTGGGCTGCGCCCGGGTCGAGGAGTCCCTCGTCGAGAAGCTGATTCATCAGAACCGGCACACTGTCCACGTAGTCGATGCGGTTGGCCCGCACGTACTCCACGACGAACGCGGTGTCCGATCGCCGCTCCTCCGGCAGGATGTGGAGGGCGTGCCCCTCGAACAGCCACGTCAGCGCGGCCACGGACGAGTCGAACGCGAACGGATACGTCAGCAGCACCCGCCACGGATCGGTGCGATCCGGCGACGACCGCATCGTCGTCGCACGCTGCGCGCCGTGCAGATCCAGCAGGTTGGCGTGGCTGACGGTGACGCCCTTGGGCAGACCCGTCGACCCCGACGTGTAGATGACGTAGGCCGCATTGTCGGTGTGCAACCGGGTGCGGCGTTCGGCGTCGGTCACGGGGCCCGTGGGCAACGCGGCGAGTTCCGCCGCGACCGTCGGGTCGTCGAGTGTCACGACGCGCACGCCCTCCAGCACCGCGGCGAGCCGCTGCGACACGGCCACCGTGGTCACCACGACCGTCGGCGCCGAATCGGACACCATGTGCGAGAGCCGGTCCGCCGGGTACGACGGGTCGAGCGGCACGTACGCGCCGCCGGCGGAGAGGACCGCGGCGATCGCGACGACCGTCTCCGCGGACCGCGGCAGCGCCAGACCCACCCGCGACTCGGGCCCCACACCCGCGGCGATCAGCAGACGCGCGAGACGCGCGGATTCCGACGCCAGGCCGGCGAAGGACAGGGAGGTGTCGCCGTGCACGACGGCCGTGCCGTGCGGGGTGCGCGACGTCTGCTCGGACAGCAGGTCGGCGACGGTCGGGAAGCCGGATTCGACGGCGGGTTTCGCCACGGCCCATTCGCCGAGGACGAGGTCGCGTTCGGTGGCCGTCAGTGCCGCGATCGACGCGGCGCGCGCGCTGCCACCGGCGGCGAGCGCTTCCAGAATGTGCAGCAGCCGGGCGCCGATCCGTTCGGCGTCCGCGTCGCCGAACAGCGTCGGCCGGTAGTCGAGAATCAGTTTCAGCGTCTCGGCGACACCCGCGGTGAGGACCAGCGGGTAGTTGGTGCCGTCGTGGCCGTCGACGCCGGCGATGGACACGCCGCCATCGCGCTGGGCGCGCTCGAGGGCGTCGCGGTCGACGGGGTAGCTCTCGAAGATCGTCAGCGTGTCGAACAGCTCGCCGAGTCCGGTGTCGCGCTGGATGTCCGAGAGTCCGACGTACTGGTGGTCGAGGGTGCGGGCCTGCCCCTGCTGTACTCGCTGCAGCAGGTCGCGCACCGTCTCGGCGGCGTCGAGGCGCACCCGCACGGGCACGGTGTTGATGAACAGCCCGACCATCGATTCGACGCCCGCCAACTCGGGCGGACGTCCGGAGACGGTGGCGCCGAACACGATGTCGTCGCGGCCGAGCAGCCCGGACAGCAGCAGCGCCCAACCGGTCTGGAGCACGGTGTTGAGGGTGACCCCGCTCGTGCGGGCGACGTCGGCGAGCGCGTCGCCGAGGTCGGCGGGGACGTCGAGTTCGAGTGCCCGGGCGTCGGTGGTGACGCGGGTCGAGCCCGGTGGGGTGAGCAGGCACGGTTCGTCCAGCCCTGCCAGGGTTTCCTGCCACAGTGCCCGGGCGCGGTCGTGGTCCTGCCGCCCGAGCCAGGCCAGGTAGTCGCTGTACTTGCGCACGGCGGGAAGACCGGTCGCGGTGCCGCCCGCCGCGTAGATCTCGAGCAGTTCCCGCACCAGGATCGGTGTGGACCAGCCGTCGACCACGATGTGGTGCGCGGTGAAGAGGAGCCGGACGGTGTCGGGGGCGAGTCGCACGAGCAGCCACCGGACCAGCGGCGGCTTGGCGAGATCGAACCAGGTCCGGAGGTCGTCGGCCAGCAGGTCGGCGATCCGCCGTTCCTGTTCCGCGGAGTCGTATTCCGTGAGGTCGACGGTCCGCCACGGCACCTCCACCGCCCGGACGACGAGTCCCGCGTGGCGCCCGTCCTTGCGGGGCCGGAAGCACGTGCGCATCACCGCGTGCCGGTCGAGGAGCGCCTGCGCGGACGCCCGCATCCGCTCGTCGTCGACCGGTCCGTCCAGCCGGATCACCGATTGCACCGTGTACACATCGGGTTCCGCACTGCCCGTGTCGTCCCCGTCGTCCGGTGCGGCGACGGTGCTGAGGAACAGCAGGCCCTGCTGGAGTGGCGAGAGCGGAACGATGTCTTCGAGCGCAGAAGTGCGGGTCATCTCAGTTTTCCGGTTCGGGTGGACCGCCGCGAGCGGACGGGCGGGTGGATCGCAGACGGTTCGGCCCCCGGGTCCGATGGACCCGGGGGCCGAACCCGCCTGCGTTACTGCTTGTTGGCGGGCAACTTCGACAGTCCCTCGTCGATGGAATCGAGTGTGAGGAGGGCGGTCTGGTAGGTGGCGGCCAGTGCGTGCTTGACGGGCACGACGTTGCCTGCCTGGACGGCGGGCAGCGACTTCCACAGCGGGGAGTCCATCAGGGCCTGCAGTTCGGGGCTGACCTGGCCGTCGGGGCCGACGCCGTAGACGATGACGTCGACGTTGCCGAGGCTGGCCGCGATCTGCTCGGTCGACACGAACTCACCGTGGACGTCCGCGGGATCGGCAGGCTGACCGGGGAATTGGAGCCCGAGGTCGTCGAACAGGTTGGTGGTGTAGGACGACGTGAACTCACGGTAGAACTCGCCCGGGTCCCCGGCACAGCTGTCGCAGACACCGCCGAACGTCAGCGTGCCGAGCGAATCCTTGTACTTCGCGGCGATCTGCGCGGCCTTGTCGTCGTACTGCTGCTTGAACTCGCCGTAGTTGTCGGAGACACCGGCGGCGTCGGCGAACTGCTCGCCGAGCGTGCGCCACTCTCCGGGAGCCTTCGGTCCGAGGAAGACGACCGGGGCGAGCGACTGGAGCTTGGCCATGTCGACCATCGACTGTGCACGGGCGGGGACGCCCATGATGATCAGGTCGGGGTCCGCGGCGGACACACCCTCGTAGTCGAGGGTCGAAATGTCCGCGTCCTGGGCGACCTTCGGCAACGCGTCGTACGCCGCCTTCGTCTCGGCGTCCATGTTGTCGACCTCGCGGGTCCACTCGCACACCGCGGACAGGTTCGCCTTCGCCTGGATCAGCGGAAGGACCGCGTACCCGCAGGCGACGATGCTCTGCGGCTCGGCCGGGATCTCGATCGCGCCGTTCTGCGCCTCGAACGTCCGCTTCTCGGAGCTCGCGGCCGCCGAGGAGGTCGCGCCGGAGTCGCTGCCGGCGCTGTCGTCGGAGCTGCTACAGCCCACGACTCCGACGGCCAAGATTGCCGTCGCACCCAAAACCACCGCCTGGCGCAACCGCGACAGTTCCTTTAACTGCATGACCCACTCCGCATCTCGAATTGCCGGACAGTTGCCCGGGCTCGGTTGGTTAGGCTATCCGAAGCAGCCATCCTCGCCAATACCTACGATTTACCCGCTCTTGGTCACTGGAACTCGAGCTCGAATTCGTCGATCTCCGACTGATCCAATTCGCCCAGAGTCAGATCCGACGGCGTGTACCCGCCCGCGGTCTCCAGACCGGCATGCCCGGCGAGCGCCGTCAACGCGGCCACCCAGCCCTCGGCCAGTTCGGTGACGAGGGCCTCCGACAGGACGGCCGGGCTGTACCCCCAGGTGGCGCGCAGCACCGGTCCGTCGTCCGACTCCTCCGTCAGCGCACCGATCTCCAGCGCGTGACTGACCGGCATGGCCACGTCGGTGGCCCCACCGAGCGCGGCCCCTTCCGGTGCCGTCGACCAGTCTCCGCCGTCGGTCTCACCGAGCGTGAAGCGCCCGAGGTAGTTGAATCCGATCTCGGGCGGCACCGAATCCGCCTCCCCCGCACTCCCACCCGGGTGCAGATACTTCAGCATGCCGAATCCGATTCCGCTGTCCGGTATCTCACGCAACTGCTCCTTGATCCGCTTGAGCGCGTCACCGGCCGCGGCGCCGCCGGCGTACGCATCGCCCAGATCGATGCCCTGCGCGTCGAGGAGCACCGGGTACAGGGTGGTGAACCAGCCGACGGTGCGGGCGAGATCCGCACCGGGAACGGCCTGCTCCTCACGTCCGTGGCCCTCGAGGTCCACCGGGACGGCGCCGCCGCCGTGCCGGGCTGCGGTCAACGCGAGCGCGGTGAGCAGCACGTCGTCGACCTTCGCGTGGAAGCGTTCCGGCACCGTCCTCAGCAGGGCCTCGGTCACCGAAGACGGTACCTCCACCTGGATCCGCGCGGTGGCGTCGATGGTGTCGCGCCGCGGATCGAGCGGGCCGGAGGCGAGCCGGACCCGGTGCGCGCCGTCCGCGGTCGCGCGCTGCCACAGCGGCCGCTCCCCGTCGCGGTCCGCGGCCTGCTCGGCGAGCCCCGTCGACCACAGCCGGAACGGCGTGCCCGCCCTCGAAATCGGGTCCCCCGCACAGGCCGCCGCGAGGTCCGGCACCAGGATGCGCCACGACACCCCGTCCACCACCAGATGGTGGATCACCATCAGGACCCGGCCGCCGGCGCCGCCGCCCGCGTCGAAGAACACCACCCGGACCATGACCCCGGCCCCGGGATCGAGGGCCGCGTAGGCACGTTCGGTGGCCTCCGCGACGACGCGGTCCCGCTCGGCGGAGCCGAGACCGGCGATGTCCACCCGCGAGACGACGTCCGCGGCCCGGACGGCGCCGGCCGGGGGCACGTCGAACTCCGTACCGTCGAACCGGGCCCGCAGCATGTCGTGGATGTCGAGCACCCGCTGCACCGCGGCCTCGAGCGCCTCCGCCGTCAGGCCTGCCGGTGCGGTCAGCAGCCGGGACTGCGCGAACCGCGTGTACGGGCCGCCCCGCTCGATCAGGTCGTGCACGATCGGGGTGGCCGGAATCCGGCCCGCCGCCGACGCTTCCAGCGCGGCCTCGTCCACCTCGGCCGCGTCGATCTCCAGCACCCGCACCAGTCCGGCGACGGTCTTGTGCTCGAACACGTCCCGCGCGGTGAACCGCAATCCGGCGTCCCGCGCCTTCGACACCAGCTGGATCGAGACAATGCTGTCGCCGCCGAGCACGAAGAAGTCGTCGTCGGGCCCGACCCTGTCCAGCCGCAGGATCTCCGCGACGACCGCGCACAGCCGGCGCTCGAGATCCGTGGCGGCCTCCCGCGACGTGCCGAGCGTCGAGAAGTCCGGCGCGGGAAGCGCCTTCCGGTCGATCTTGCCGTTCGGGGTCACCGGCAGGCTGTCGAGCAGGACGGTCGCGGCGGGCACCATGTAGTCGGGCAGCGCGGCCGCGACGTGCGCGCGCAACGCCTCCGCGTCGAGGTCGCGGCCCACCGCGTACGCCACGAGGCGTTTGCGGCCGGGATCGTCCTCCCGGGCCACGACCACGGCCGCGTCCACCCCCGGATGCAGGGCGAGGACCTGCTCGATCTCACCGAGTTCGACACGGAATCCGCGGATCTTCACCTGGTCGTCGGCGCGGCCCAGGTACTCGAGCGTCCGGTCCGCGGACCACCGCACCAGATCCCCGGTCCGGTACAGGCGTTCGCCGGGGGCGCCGTACGGATCGGCCACATAGCGCGAGGCGCTGAGTCCGGGACGCCGGAGGTACCCGCGGGTCACGCCCGGTCCCCCGACGTACAGTTCGCCCGGCACGCCGGGCGGCACCGCCCGCAGTCGCCGATCCAGGACGTACGCGCGGCCCCCGACGACGGGCGTGCCGATGGTCGGCCGGGCGCCGGGGAGGATGTCCGCGACGGCGGCGTCGACGGTGGCTTCGGTGGGCCCGTACATGTTCCGCGACCGGATGCCGTCGGCCGCCGCGTCGCCGAGCGCCGCCCACAGGTCTGCGGATACGGCTTCGCCGCCGACGGCGAGAACGGTGGGACGGTGGTGGGCGGCGTCGATCAGCCCGTCCGCGAGGAGTTCGCTCATCAGCAGCGGCACGCAGTCCACCGCGTCGATGCGGTGGCGCCGCACGTAGTCGACGATGCCCGCCGAGTCCGCGAGCAGCTCCGACTCCAGGAGGTGGAGGGTGTGACCACCGAGCATCGACAGCAGCGGATCGACCGACGAGTCGAAGGCCAGTGAATACGTGAGCAACACACGCAGCCGCTCGGCCGACGCGTCCCCGACGGTGCGTTCGCGCTGTGTGGCAAGCAGTGCCGCGACACCGCGGTGCGGGACGACGACACCCTTCGGCTGTCCGGTCGAACCCGAGGTGTAGATGAGGTACGCGGCATTGTCGGCGGTCGTGGTGCCGCGGCGTTCGTGCGGCGCGATCGGTGTGTCGGCCGCGTCGCTCGCCGACCACGCGTCGAATGTCGCCTGATCCAGCACGAGTGCGGGTGTCGCGTCGGCGCGCATGTACGCGAGCCGGTCGGCCGGGTAGTCGGGGTCGAGAGGCAGATAGACGCCGCCCGCCTTCCAGACGGCCAGGATCGAGACGATCACCGGGATCCCGCGGGGCAGCATCAGCGCGACCACGGACTCCGGTCCGACGCCGCCGTCGATCAGGTGCCGTGCGATCCGGTTGGCCCGCGCATCCAGTTCCGCGAACGTCAGTTCCCGGTCCCCGCCGACCAGGGCGGGCGCGTCGGGTGTGCGGTCCACCTGTCGGGCGAACAGCACGTCGAGGGTGACGGCGTCGATGCTCGTGACGGCGGCGCCGTCGATGACCGCGGCCGTGTCCACGCCGCCCCGGCGCAGCCACGAACGCTCCTGCCCAGACAGCAGTTCCACCGCGGACACCCGGACATCCGGGTCCGCGGCGAGCGCCTCGAACACGCGGACGGTGCGCGCGGCGAGAGCGTCGGCGGTCGCGGCGTCGAACAGGTCGCGGGCGTAATCGACACGGACGCGCATCGATCCGTCCGGTTCGTCGATCACGTCGAAGGTCAGGTCGAACATCGCCGTGTCGTTCGAGACGAACGACACCTCCGGCGAGAACTCCTCGAACAGGCTGATCGGCGGCGGGGCCTGGTGCTGCACGAGCACCTGGAAAAGCGGGTGCCGGGCGGCACTGCGCTCCGGGTTGAGGGCCTCCACCAGCCGGTCGAACGACACGTCCTGATGCGCGTACGCCGCGAGGTCCGTCGCCCGCACGCGGCCGAGCAACTCGGCGAGCGTCGGGTCGCCGGACAGGTCGGTGCGCAGCACCACCATGTTCACGAAGAACCCGACCAGCTCGTCGAGTTCCGTGCTCGGCCTGCCCGCGGTGGGGGTTCCGATCGGAATGTCCTCGCCCGCACCACTACCCGACAACGCGACCGCGACGGCGGTGTGCACGAGCATGAACATCGTCGCGCCCGCGTCGCGGGCGCGGGCCCGCAGCGCCGTGACGGTGCCCAGCGAGAGGGTGTGCTCGACGTGTGCGCCCTCGAACGTCGCGACCGGGGCGCGGCTCCGGTCGACGGGCAGTGTCAGCTCCTCGGGCAGCCCGGCGAGCCGTTCGCTCCAGTACCCGATCTGCCGGGCGGACAGGCTGTCCGGGTCGTCCGGGTCGCCGAGCAGGTCGCGCTGCCACACCGCGAAGTCGGCGTACTGGACCGGCAGCGGCGCGGGCCGGGCGGTGCGGCGTCCGGTGCGCGCCTCGTACGCCGCGCCCAGGTCACGCAACAGGATCGGTGTGGACAGTTCGTCGCTCGCGATGTGGTGCACGAGCAGTAGCAGCACCGATTCCTCCGGCGACACACGGAACAGTCGCAACCGGATCGGGATCTCGGTCTCGAGGTCGAAGCCGTGCCGGGCGGCGGCCACGAGCCTGCCGTCGAGTTCCGCGGCCGTCACGTTCTCCACGACCAGCGGCGGCGGGACGTCGGCCAGCACGCGATGGCAGCCCACGCCGTCGACGTCCGTCAGGACGGTGCGCAGCGTCTCGTGCCGGGCGAGGACGTCGGCGAGTGCGCCGCGCAGGGCGGTGTCGTCGACGGTGCCGTGCAACCGCATCGTCACCGGCACGTTGTACGTGGGACTCGGCCCCTCCAACCGGAACTGGAACCACAGCCGCTGCTGCCCGAACGACAGCGGCATCGTCTCGGTGCGCGCGACCGCGACCAGCGGCGGGCGGCCCGGTCCGGCCGCGTCGTGGGCACACTGTGCCGCCATCGCCACGACGGTCGGGTTGTCGAAGACGGTGCGGATGCTCAGTTCGACACCGAGCCGGTCCCGTGCCCGCGCGATGACCTTCGCCGCGGACAGCGAGTGCCCGCCGAGTAGGAAGAAGTCGTCGTCGATGCCGACGGACGGCAGACCGAGCACGCCGGCGACGATGTCGCACAGTCCGGCCTCGAGGTCGGTGGACGGCGGCCGGGACGTGACCAGCGATCCGAAGTCGGGGTCCGGCAGCGCCTTACGGTCCAGTTTGCCGTTGGACGTGAGCGGCAGCGCATCGAGGACGGTGAACGCGGACGGCACCATGTACGCCGGCAGCCACTGCCCGACCTGCGCCCGCGCCGCCGCGACGTCGAATGCCGCGGCGTCCGCGGCGTCGTCGATCAGCAGATACGCAACGAGCTGCGACACTCCGCTGCTGTCGGTGCGGGCCACTGCGACGGCGCGCGTCACCCCCGGCAGCCGGGTCAGCGCGGATTCGACCTCGCCGAGTTCCACCCGGAATCCGCGAATCTTCACCTGGTTGTCGCCGCGTCCGCGGTACACAATCTGCGCGGAGCCCCCGGTCGCGTCGGGTACCCACCGGACGATGTCGCCGGTGCGGTACATGCGGGGCTCCCCACCGGGGAACGGGTTCGCGACGAACCGGCCCGCCGTGAGTCCGGGGGCGCCCAGGTAGCCGCGCACGACGCCCGGACCGGTGACGTAGAGTTCGCCGTCCACCCCCGGCGGGACCGGGGCGAGGCTGTGGTCGAGCACGTAGGCGCGGAGATTGGCGACGGGCCGCCCGATCACCGGGGTCGCGCTGTCGGCGACGGCGGCGACGAGAACGTCGACGGTGCCCTCGGTGGGCCCGTAGAAGTTGAATGCCTCGCCGTGCCTGTTGCGCAGTTGCTCCCACAGCCGGTCCGTGACTGCGTCGCCGCCGAATCCGACCGCCGGCACGCTGCCTGCGGGGAACAGGTCGGCGTCGATCACCTGCTCGAGCTGCGACGGCGACAGTTCCACGAAGTCCCAGCCCTCGGCCAGGGCCAGGACTGCGAGCTGATCCGGATCACGCTGGGTCACTTCGTCGACGATGCGCAGCGAGTGC
Source organism: Rhodococcus sp. NPDC057529 (assembly GCF_042802055.1). NCBI lineage: Bacteria > Bacillati > Actinomycetota > Actinomycetes > Mycobacteriales > Nocardiaceae > Rhodococcus > Rhodococcus sp. NPDC057529. Next base: position 576,813 of record NZ_JBHVEY010000001.1, on the reverse strand, counting down.
CCGCCCAGCATCCACAGGTGCGGGCCCCAGGAGGCGTCGAACGAGAACGACCACACGTGGCCGACCCGCAGCCGGGTCTTGCCCGCCGCCGCGCAGGCCCGGGAGAAGACGTGGTGCCGGTGACTGTGGAAGAGGTTGACCGCGCCGCGATGTGGCACCTCCACGCCCTTCGGCCGCCCGGTGGAGCCGGAGGTGTGGATGATGTAGGCGGTTTCGAGGTCGTGTATCCAGCGTCCGCGCTCGAGGTCGGACAGACGGTGCCCCGGCAGCGCGGCCAGCGTCGCGGCCAGGGCGGCGTCGTCGAGCACCACCGGTTCGGGCAGACCTGCCGCCGCGGCGATTTCGGCGATGCGCGACGTGGCGTCGCCGGCGGTGAGGATGCATCCCGGCTCCGTCTCGGCGAGAACGTGACCGAGGCGTTCGGCCGGATGGTCGGGGTCGAGGGGAATGCAGGTCGCGCCGGCCTCGAGTGCCGCGAACAGCGCCACGATCGTGTCGACCGACCGGGGCAGCGCGACGGCTACCCGGCGATGCTCGCCCAGCCCGTGCGACAGCAGGTGCCGGGCCAGCCGGCCGACCCGCGCCTCCAGTTCGCCGTACGTGAGCGTGGTGTTCGCGTCGACGACCGCGGGGGCGTCCGGGTCGCGGTCCACGACGGCGTGGAACAGGTCGACGAGGGTCAGTCCCGGCGGGACCGGCAGGTCGGAGGCGTTCCACTCGTGCAGTACCCGCCGCAGTTCCGCGTCGGAGAGGATCGGGAGCCGGGCGAGGAGAATTGCGGGCCCGGCGCCGTCCGGCAGGTCCGCCACCGCCGCGACGAGCCGCTGCAGGCGGTCGGCGTGCAGATCGAGGTCGGCCGCGGTGAACGTGTCGGCGTCGGCGTCGACCCACACCTCGAGACCGCCGACGGCGTCGAGCGGCCGCACCGTCACCATGAAGTCCTGCAGCGGCCCGCGCGCCACCGAGTGCACCCCACCGCGAATGTCGCCGAACAGCAGCCGATCTCCGAACGGTTTGACGTTGATCGACGGTCCGATCACCCCGCGGGACCCGGCGGGGAGCCGCAGGTCACGCTGAATGTCCTCGCCGCGGTACCGGTAGTGGGACCGGCACTCGGCCACTGCCGAGCGGACGTCGCCGATCAGATCGCCGAGTGTGTGTGCGGCCGTCGGCTGCAGCCGGAGCGGAACGACGTTCACCGCGGACATGGGCACGCCCATCGACGCGCTGCCGAGGCGGTTCATCACCGGGAAGCCGATCGTGAGGTCGGAGCGGCCGGTGGCGGCGCGCAGATAGGCGCCGACGGTCGCGGTGACCACGTCACCCCAACTGGCGGACACCGCCTTGCCGACGGTGCTGAGACCCCGCTGCTGGTCGGCGGTGAGCGTCCATCGCACGGCGCGCGACCGGCGGGCGATCCCGCCGGACACGTCGTCCTCGCTCTCCCCGCCGAGGAGGACGGCCTCGTCGACGTCGGACAGGTAGCCGGACCAGAATTCGCGGTCGGCGAGGAACTCCGGGGTGTCCCGGTAGTCGAGTTCTTCCTGCACGACCGGCGCGACCGGGGTGAACTTCGACGCGGGCACGTCGTCGCCGCGCAGGTCCGCGGTGTAGCGTTCGGCGATCCGCCGGGAGAAGAGGCCGAAACCGTAGGCGTCGATCACCAGGTGGTGGACGCAGAGATACACGACCACCCAGTCGTCGGCGAGAACGAGCAGTGCGGCACGCACACACGGGTCGGTGAGCGGATCGATGACGCCGGCGACGTCGTCGGCCATCCATTGCTGCGCGGCGGCCCACGGGTCCTCGGAGTGGCTCAAATCGACGCGCACGGGTTCGGCGAGCGGGCGGGCTCCCGGATACTGGAACACGGTTCCGTCGGCTTCCACGCCGAAACCGGCGGTGAGAACTTCCGCGTCGTCGGCGGCGCCGCGCACGGCGCGGGCAGCGGCGGCCAGGTCGACGGATCCACGCAGTTCGATGCACTCCGCCGTGTTGAACACGGGGTTGTCCGGGGTCAACTGCTGGGCGAACCATACGCCCGACTGGGCGCGCGTCAAGGGCACTGCGGCGGTCGACATGAATTGACATCCTCTTCTCGGTGACGAATTCAACTGTCCGAATGGACATCACGGCCTGCAAAGCGAGCGCCGGGCGAATTGGAACAATACCAAAGGTTAGCCTTACCGTATAAGGTCTGGGTCGCGGTGCCCCCACCGCACCGAATGTCCGAGTTGTCCGTAATCGAGAGGTGATCACACATGGAATCGACGGCCGTTGCCGAGTCCGCAGAGACTTCGGCGGATCTTCCGCCGGGCGCGCCGTTCGTCCTCTCCCGCCCGCACGGCACCGTGATCGCCGACGGCATCCGCACCGGTTTCGACTCCGCCCGTGACGCCGCCGCGGCCCTGAAGAGCGGCACCGTCACCTCGGTGGCCGGCGCGCTCGCCTTCGACACCTCGCATCCGGCCGCGCTGGTCGCACCGCAGACGCTGCGACATCACCCGGGAAGCTGGACTCCTCGCCTGCAGACGCTTCCGCACGTGCGCCCCGGTGCGTCCGTACCGCCGGAGGACGAGCACCTCGCCCGCGTCGCCGCCGCAATTCACGTGCTGCGCGAACCCGAGGCCACACTGCACAAGGTGGTGCTCGCCCGATCGGTCGTCCTGCACGCCGAAGAACCGCTGCACCCGCACACGCTGCTCGCCCGGCTCGTCGCGAACGACCTCGGCGGCAACGGCTTCAGCGTCGATCTCGGCGCCGCGGGCCCCGGCTGGTCCGGTCGGCACCTCGTCGGCTCGAGCCCGGAGGTCCTCATCCGCCGCCGCGGCGACACCGTGACCTGCCATCCGCTCGCCGGCTCGGCGCCCCGGCACGCCGACCCCGAGATCGACCGGAAGACAGCGGAGAACCTCGCCTCCTCGGAGAAGAACCTGCGCGAGCACGCCCTCGTCGTCGATGCGCTGCGCGCGAGCCTCGAACCGTTCTGCACCGAACTCGACATCCCCGACCGGCCCACCCTCACCAGCACACCGCAACTGTGGCACCTCGGCACACCCGTGGCGGGACGGCTGCGGGACCGCTCGGTGACCGCGCTGGACCTGGCCGTCGCCGTGCACCCGACACCCGCCGTGTGCGGCACCCCCACCGACGCCGCGCGTGCGCTGATCGGCGAACTCGAGGGCGACCGCGGTTTCTACGCCGGCGCCGTGGGCTGGGCCGACGCCGACGGTGACGGCGAATGGATGGTCACCATCCGGTGCGCGCAGATCGACGCCGACGGCACCACCGTCACGGCGCACGCGGGCGGCGGCATCGTCGCCGCGTCCGAACCGGACGACGAACTCGCCGAGACCACAACCAAACTGGGTACCGTCCTCGCGGCACTGGGACTTCCCCGATGAGCGGCACCACACTCGTCGTCGGGGCGGCCCAGGGCATCGGGCGGGCCACCGCCGCCACCCTGTCGCGGTCCGGTCACCGCCTGGTACTGCTCGATCGGGACGCCGACGGCCTCGCCGCGACCGCCGCACTGCTCGACACCCCGCCGCTCGGCACCGCCGTCACCGACATCCGCGACGCCGCCGCCGTCACCGACACCGTCCGCCGGATCGAGGACGAGCACGGTCCCATCACGGCACTCGCCCACGTGGCGGGTGTGCTCGAGACCGGGTCGGTGCTCGACGCCGATCCCGCGAGCTGGCAGCGCGTGTTCGACGTCAACGTCACCGGCCTCGTCAACGTGCTGCGGGCCGTCGGCACCGGAATGCGGGACCGCTCAGCCGGTTCCATCGTCGTGGTGGGGTCCAACGCCGCCGGTGTCCCCCGCACCGGGATGGGCGCGTACGGCGCGTCCAAGGCCGCCGTCGCGATGATCGTCCGGGTGCTCGGCCTCGAACTCGCCGAATACGGGATCCGCGCCAACATCGTCGCCCCCGGCTCGACGGACACCGCGATGCAGCGGTCCCTGTGGTCGGACCCCGCCGACGACAGCGGGGCGCGCGGCGCGATCGACGGCGACCTGAGCTCGTTCAAGGTCGGCATCCCGCTAGGCCGCATCGCCGACGCCGCCGACATCGCCGACTCCGTCGAGTTCCTCCTGTCGGACCGGGCGCGGCACATCACCATGCAGGCCCTCTACGTCGACGGCGGCGCTACCCTCCAAGCCTGACGGCCCCGAACAGCCATGCCCGTGAAAGGACTTTCGATGACCACGAGCGTTCGCGCTCCCCTGAAGACCACCACCGGCTATCCCGCCGAACTCGTCGCACGCTACCGTGCCGCCGGGTACTGGACGGACGAGACGTTCCAGCAGTTCCTGGGCGCCCGCGCCGAGCGATTCGGGGACGCGATCGCCGTGACCGGACCGGACGCGTCCGGAACCGACCGCGCTCTCACCTACCGGGAACTGTCCGACCGCGCCGACCGGCTCGCCGCCGGACTGCAGTCGTCGGGGGTGCAGCCCGGCGACCGGGTGGTGGTGCAACTGCCGAACATCGTCGAGTACGTCGAGGTGATCTTCGCCGTCTTCCGGCTCGGAGCCCTGCCGGTGTTCGCGTTGCCCGCGCACCGCTCGCAGGAGATCTCCTACTTCTGCAGTTTCGCCGACGCCGCAGCCTACGTCGTCACCGACACGCACGGCGGATTCGACTACCGCACACTCGCCCGCGACGTGGTGGCCTCGGCAGAGAACCCACCGAAAGTCTTCGTGGCCGGCGACGCGGAGGAGTTCACCTCCCTCGACGAACTGCGATCGGCGGAACCGATCTCGGACGAACCGGCGGCAGGTCCGGAATCCGTGGCGTTCCTGCAGCTCTCCGGCGGAACCACCGGGGTGTCGAAGCTGATCCCGCGCACCCACACCGACTACCTGTACTCGGTGCGTGAGTCGGACCGCATCTGCGGCATCGACGAGAACACCCGCCTGCTGGTCGTTCTCCCTGCGGCGCACAACTTCCCGATGAGCTCCCCCGGCATCCTCGGCGTGCTGCACGCCGGCGGTCGTGTGGTGCTCGCCCCGGATCCGAGCCCCGACACCGCGTTCGCGCTCATCGAGCGGGAGGGCGTCACGATCGCGTCGCTGGTGCCGCCGCTCGCGTTGGCGTGGCTGTCCGCCGCCGCCCGCACGGAACGGGACATCTCGAGCCTCGAGGTGCTGCAGGTCGGCGGCGCCAAGTTCAGCGCCGAGGCCGCCAAGCGGGTGCGCCCCGAACTCGGGTGCACCCTGCAGCAGGTCTTCGGGATGGCCGAGGGCCTGGTCAACTACACCCGGCTCGACGACCCGGAAGACACGATCGTCACCACCCAGGGCAGGCCGATCAGCCCCGACGACGAGGTGCGCGTCGTCGACGACCACGGCGAACCCGTCCCCAGCGGCACGTCCGGTCATCTGCTCACCCGCGGCCCGTACACCATCCGCGGGTACTACCTTGCCCCCGAACACAATTCGACGGCGTTCACCGAGGACGGCTTCTACCGCACCGGCGACATCGTCCGCCTCACCGACGACGGCTATCTCGTCGTCGAGGGCCGCGCGAAGGACCAGATCAACCGCGGCGGCGAGAAGGTGGCCGCGGAAGAGGTCGAGAACCACCTGCTCGCGCACCCTGCCGTCGCCGACGTCGCGGTCGTGTCGATGCCCGACCAGTACCTCGGCGAACGCAGTTGCGCGTTCGTCGTCGTCCAGGGTGAGCAGCCGAAGGCCGTCGAACTCAAGAAGTTCGTCCGCGGCCGCGGGCTCGCCGACTACAAGGTGCCCGACAAGGTGGTGTTCGTCGACGAGTTCCCGGTCACCGGGGTCGGCAAGATCAGCAAGTCGGAACTGCGCCGGGCACTGGAGAAGACGTTCGTCACGTCGTGACGTCGGCTACCACCAACCCGATCGACGCCGGCACGGGTTCGCCGAGGGTTTTCGCGCACCGTGGAATGGCGAGCGCCTCGGAGGCGTTGGCGATGAGTATGAACGATCAACCAGAACTCAGCCCCGAGGGGTGGGTACGTGACCAGACCGAGAAGATCCTGGAACAGGGTACGACCGACGGCGTCCAGGTGTTGGACCGTCCGATCGTCCTGTTCACCACCACCGGGGCGAAGTCCGGCAAGAAGCGCTACGTCCCGTTGATGCGGGTCGAGGAAAACGGCAGGTACGCGATGGTTGCGTCCAAGGGCGGCGCACCCGGCCACCCGTCGTGGTACTTCAATGTGAAGGCGCACCCGCAGATCTCGGTGCAGGACGGGGCGACGGTTCGCGACCTCACCGCGCGTGAGATCGACGGCGCCGAGCGCGAGCACTGGTGGGAGCTGGCGGTGGCCGCTTTTCCGCCGTATGCGGAGTACCAGACCAAGACCGAACGACGGATCCCGGTCTTCGTGCTCGAGTGACCTGCCGTCGCAGCTGAAGGACCGTCACTCCCAACGCACTCCGCGGCGCGAAGTGCGTTGGGAGCGGCCGGTTCAGCCGAGTGCGGCCAACCGTGTCCAGGTGTCGACGACGGTGTCCGGGTTCAGCGACATGGACTCGATGCCCTGTTCGAGCAACCATTCGGCGAGATCGACATGGTCGCTGGGCCCCTGCCCGCAGATACCCACGTACTTGCCGCGCGCCTTGCACGCCGAGATCGCCGCTGCGAGCATGTGCTTCACAGCGGGGTCACGTTCGTCGAAGGACTCGGCGACGAGCGCGGAATCGCGGTCGAGCCCGAGCGTCAACTGCGTCATGTCGTTCGATCCGATGGAGAACCCGTCGAAGTGGTCCAGGAACGCGTCGGCGATGACCGCGTTCGAAGGCACCTCGCACATCATGATGACCTCGAGTCCGTTCTCGCCGCGGCGAAGGCCGTGCGAGGCCAGCAGCGAGATGACACCTTCGGCCTCGGTGAGGGTTCGGACGAACGGGATCATGATCTTGACGTTGGTCAGGCCCATCTCGTCGCGGACGTACTTCAGTGCGGCGCATTCCATGGCGAAACAGTCGGCGAAGTCCTTCGACAGGTACCGCGACGCGCCGCGGTAGCCGATCATCGGGTTCTCCTCCTCGGGCTCGTAGAGTTCGCCACCGACGAGCTTCGCGTACTCGTTGGACTTGAAGTCCGACATGCGCACGATCACCGGATGCGGCGCGAAGGCTGCCGCGATCGTCGCGACGCCCTCGGCGACCCGGTCCACGAAGAACTCGCGGGCGCTCGGATAGGCAGCGATAGCCTCACCGATCTGCTCCTTCAGCGGCCCGTCGAGGGCGTCGAAGTCGAGCAGGGCCTTCGGGTGGATACCTATCTGGCGGTTGATGATGAACTCGAGGCGCGCGAGTCCGACACCACTGTTCGGCAGGCGGGAGAATGCGAACGCCTGTTCAGGGGTACCGACGTTCATCATGATCTTGGTGCTGATCTCGGGCATCGCCTCGATCGAGGACTCGGTGACGTTGAAATCGAGCAGCCCTTCGTACACGTAACCGGCGTCGCCCTCCGCGCACGAGACCGTCACCTCGCGACCGGCGGTGAGCGACCGCGTGGCCCCACCGGTACCGACGACGGCGGGAATGCCCAGTTCGCGGGCGATGATCGCGGCGTGACAGGTGCGGCCACCGCGGTTGGTGACGATGGCGCTGGCGCGCTTCATGATCGGCTCCCAGTCGGGGTCGGTCATGTCCGCGACGAGCACCTCACCGGCCTGGAACTCGTGCATCTGTTCCACCGATTCGAGCACCCGGACGGCGCCGGCTCCGATGCGGGCGCCGATCGCCCGGCCTTCGACGAGGACCGTGCCGGTCTCGTTGAGCCGGAACCGCTGCTGGCCGGTCACCGCGGCCCGCGACTGCACGGTCTCCGGACGCGCCTGCAGGATGTACAGCTCGCCGTCGACGCCGTCTTTGCCCCACTCGATGTCCATCGGACGCCCGTAGTGCTCCTCGATCAGCAGCGCCTGGCGGGCGAGCGCCTCGACCTCCGCGTCGGTGAGGCTCAGCAGTCGCCGATCCACGGGCTCGACGTCGACGAACTCCGTCGTCCGGCCGACCGAGCGGTCGGCGGTGTAGACCATCTTGGTCGCTTTCGATCCGACGCCGCGCTTGAGAACCGCAGGACGGCCCGCGCGCAGGGCAGGCTTGTACACGTAGAACTCGTCGGGGTTCACCGCACCCTGGACGACGGCCTCACCCAGGCCGTACGAGGAGGTCACGAACACAGAGTCGGCGAAGCCCGACTCCGTGTCGATGGTGAACATGACCCCGGACGTGCCGATGTCGGAGCGCACCATCTTCTGCACGCCCGCGGACAGAGCGACGGCGTCGTGGTCGAACTTGTGGTGCACCCGGTACGCGATGGCGCGATCGTTGTACAGCGACGCGAACACCTCGTGCATCGCCTGCAGGATCGCGTCGATGCCGCGCACGTTGAGGAAGGTCTCCTGCTGCCCGGCGAAGGACGCGTCCGGAAGGTCCTCGGCGGTCGCGCTGGACCGCACGGCGAACGACGCGTCGTCCGATCCGCCCGACAGCTCCGCGTACGCCGTCCGGATGTCGGTCTCGAGATCGGTCGGGAACGGCTGCTCCATGACCGCCGCGCGGATCTCGCGGCCCGCCTCGGCCAGCGCCTGCACGTCGTCGGTGTCGAGGTCGGCGAGCCGCACGCTGATCTTCTCGGCCAGGACGGTGCCCGCAGCGCTCGGTTGATTCACGAATCGGCGGAACGCGTCGGCGGTCGTCGCGAAGCCGTTGGGGACCCGGACCCCGACGTTGGTCAGGTTGCGGACCATCTCGCCCAGAGACGCGTTCTTGCCGCCGACCTGCTCGAGATCGGCGAGGCCGAGGTCGGCGAACCATCGGACGTTGCTGTTCATGGACGGGCTCCTCAATCGTGACGGTGGGCCCTGCGTGCAAGCACTTGCAGGATGAGTGTGGACATTTCTTCGACGGATTTGGCCGACGAGTCGATGACGGGCAGGTCGTGCGTGCGGTACATCTCCTCCGCACGCTTGAGTTCGTAAGCGCACTGGCGCAGCGACGCGTACGTCGAGTCCGGGCGACGTTCCGTCCGGACCGCGCTGAGACGAGCCGCGGTGGTGATTATCCCGAAGCAGCGGTCCTGCAGATGCAGGATGGGGCGTGGCAGGTCGGTGCTCACCAGATCCTCGTCGACCAGAGGGTAGTTCGCGACACGAAGTCCGTGTTGCAGTGCGAGGTACATGGTCGTCGGGGTCTTCCCGCAGCGCGACGGCGCAACCAGGATCACGTCGGCCTTGTCCAGCGTGCGAACACTTTGGCCGTCGTCGTGTTCGATCGCGTACTCGACGGCCTGCATACGCGCGTTGTAGCGCTTGACATCGCCCACGCCGTGCAGGCGCGCGGGGGTCCGGGCGCCCCGGGTGCCGAGGATGGACTCGACCTGCTGCATGTGCATGTCGAAGAAGTCGATCACCGGTGCGCGGGTCCGCTGCAATTCGTGACGAACGTCATCGAGCGCGGCCGTGACGAACACCAGGGGTGTCATGCCGCGGTCCATCGTGGCGTCGATCCTGCGCACGACCTCGCGGGCGTCGTCGGGCGTGGTGATGAACGGGATCAGTGTCCTCTCGAACCGGTGGTCGGGAAAGTGCAGGAGCAGGGCGTTGCCCATGGTCTCCGCGCTGATCCCGGTGCTGTCCGAGAGGAAGAAAACCGGGATCGTGTCACCGGCATACGTCTCTGTCACCGGTCCATTCCTATCGTCGCCGTCACACGGTGGGCTCCATCCTTTCCTAGACGCTTTTCGAGCTGTCAGGCAGGTCGCAAAACGGGCCGTTGACGAGGTGTTCACGGAGGTCGCGGAACATCTCCGCGGCTACGCTCGGGCCTGCATCCGTGTAGCCGAGAGTGACGAGGAGACGTCCGTATGTGCCTGGTCCTGTTCGCCTGGCATACCCGCCCCGACCTGCCCCTCGTCGTCGCGGCCAACCGCGACGAGTTCTATGCCCGCCCCACCGAACCGCTGCAGCGATGGGACGCCGGCTTCGTCGCGGGCCGTGATCTGCTCGCAGGCGGAACGTGGATGGGCATCTCCGACGCCCTTCGATTCGCGGCCGTCACCAACGTCCGCGACGGCGCCCCCGCCACCGGGCCACGGTCCCGCGGGGCCCTGCCCGTCGACTACCTCCGCGGCCTGCTCTCACCCGCCGACCACGCCGAACAAGTGGCCGCGACCGGCGCCGAATACGGCAGCTTCAACCTGCTCGTCGGCGACCCCGCGGAACTGTGGTGGGTCACCAACCGGCCCCACGGTCGCAGGCAACGCGTCGAACCCGGCGTCCACGGCCTGTCCAACGCCGAACTCGACACCCCGTGGCCGAAGGTGACGGGCGGCAAGCAGGCGTTCGCGGCCGCGCTCGCCGCGGACGACGGCAGCCCCGACGCGGATCCGGGCGCGTACTTCGACGTGCTCGCCGACAGCGACCCGGCGCCGTGGGACGCGCTGCCCGATACGGGCGTCGAACCCGAACTCGAACGCGCCCTGTCGTCCCGGTTCATTCGCCACGGCGAGTACGGGACGCGGGCGTCGACCCTGCTGCGGGTCCGTGCGGACGGCACCTACGACATCACCGAGCGACGCTTCGACGAGAACGGCCCCCTCCCCACGTGAGCGGCAAAGTGTGCTCCCGCACGCTTTGCCGCTCACCTCAGAGGGAGGAGCGGATGACGCCCGCCGTCTGATCGAGCGCGATCCGGCTCGGCGACTTCGGCATTCCGCGCAACCCGAACCCGTCACCGGCAGTGCGCGGCACCACGTGCAGGTGGACGTGGAAGACCTCCTGGCCGGCGGCGATCCCATCGGCCAGGAACAGGTTGACGCCCTGCGCGCGCATCGGCCCGTGCCGCAACGCGGTCGCGATGCGCTGCCCCACCGCGAACACCGCCGCGCCGTCGCCCGGGTCGAGATCGGCGAGACCGCTCGCGTGCCGCTTCGGGACCACCAGCAGATGTCCGGACGTCCACGGGCGGATGTCCATGAACGCCATCACGTTCTCGTCCTCGTACACGACGCTGGCATCGGAACGGCCCGACACGATCTCGCAGAAAATGCAGTTCACGTAGGCACCTCCGGTGCTTGTGCGTGGTTAACGAGTGCAGGCACTCGTCAACCACGCACGGGCGGCGGAGCCGCCTACAGGATGGGGGACGGCTGGTAGGCGGCCGCCTCGGGGTTGGCGTCGACGAGCTTCTGCACCTGCGCCACGACCGTGGCGACCTGCGCCTCGGCGGCACCGATGAACGCCTTCTTGTCGGCGAGGGCCTCGTCGAGGGCGGCCCGGTCGAGGGGCAGGCGGTCGTCGGCGGCGAGACGGTCGAGGAGGTCGGGCTCCTTGCCCTGCTCACGCATCGCGAGCGCGACGGCGACGGCGTGTTCCTTGATGACCTCGTGCGCGGTCTCCCGGCCCACTCCGGCGCGCACCAGCGCCATCAGGACTTTGGTGGTGGCGAGGAACGGCAGGTAGCGGGTGAGTTCCTTCTCGATGACGGCGGGGTAGGCGCCGAATTCAGCGAGCACCGTCAGGAACGTCTCGATGAGTCCGTCGATCGCGAAGAACGCGTCCGGCAGCGCGACGCGGCGCACCACCGAGCAGAACACGTCGCCCTCGTTCCACTGCGCGCCGGCCAGTTCGGCGGCCATCGACGCGTAGCCGCGGAGCACGACCTGCAGTCCGTTGACGCGCTCGCAGGATCGGGTGTTCATCTTGTGCGGCATCGCCGACGACCCGACCTGGCCGGGCTGGAAACCCTCGGTGACCAGTTCGTGGCCTGCCATCAGGCGGATGGTGTGCGCGAACGACGACGGCCCGGCCGCCACCTGCACCAGCGCGGACAGCACGTCGTGGTCCAGCGACCGCGGGTACACCTGCCCGACGCTCGTGAACACGTGCGAGAAGCCGAGGTGTTCGGCGACCTTCTGCTCCAGCGCCTCCAGCTTGGACGCGTCGCCGTCGAGGAGGTCGAGCATGTCCTGCGCGGTGCCCATGGGGCCCTTGATGCCGCGCAGCGGGTAGCGGTCGATGAGCTCACGCAGGCGGGTGAGCGCGACGAGCAGTTCGTCGGCGGCGGACGCGAACCGCTTGCCGAGCGTGGTGGCCTGCGCCGCGACGTTGTGCGACCGGCCGGCCATGACGAGGCTGCTGTACTCGGCGGCCCGCTCGGCCAGCCGGGCCGCGACCGCGACACCGTGTGCGTGGATGTGCGCGAGCGACCGCAGGACCTGCAGCTGCTCGACGTTCTCGGTGAGGTCGCGGCTGGTCAGCCCCTTGTGAACCTGCTCGTGGCCGGCGAGGGCGTTGAATTCCTCGATGCGGGCCTTCACGTCGTGGCGGGTGATGCGCTCACGGTCGGCGATGGAGTCGAGGTCCACCTGCTCGAGCACGCGTTCGTAGTCGGCGAGCGCCTCGGCCGGCACGTCGATCCCGAGTTCCGCCTGGGCCCGCAGCACGGCGAGCCACAGCTGACGCTCGAGGATGATCTTGTGCTCGGGCGACCACAACTCGACGAGTTCGGGGCTGGCGTAACGGTTGGCAAGGACGTTCGGGATGCGGCTCACGAGTCCTCAGTTTACGGCGGCGCTACAGCTCGACGTGGTCCGGCCGGTCGAGGGCGGGCGCGACGACGTCGACGACGTCGAGCAGCATCGCCCGGGCGAGGGCCCGCAGGTCGGGGTCGTGCTCGCCGAGCGCGGTGACCACGGCTCCGTCGACGACGGCGACGAGGCGCCGGAGTTGTTCCTGCCGGACGTCGCGGTCGGAGCGCCGCAGCGCCTCGGTGAGGACGTCGTCCAGTTGCGCGCGCAACCGCAGTTGGACTTCGCGCAGTTCGGGGCGGCGCGCGCACGCGGTGAACCGCTCGTACCGGGAGATCAGCCTCTCGCGGCAGTCCTCACTGATGAGGGCCGGTCCGACGAGCAGGTCGAGGAGGAGGTCGACCGTCGATTCACGGCCGCGGCGCCGGTGCGTGACGTCCTCGACCCGGCCGCGCATGACCGCGAGGTCGCGGTTGCCGTTGCATTCGACGGCCTTCGCGATCAGGTCGTCCAGAGACTCGAAGTAGTAGGTGGTCGACGCGAGCGGAAGGTCGGCGCGGGTGGCCACCGAGCGGTGCCGGACCGCGTCGAATCCGCCCTCGAGAAGGAGATCGGCGGCAGCCTCGACCAGCGCCTGTCGGCGCCGTTCGCCCTTCGGAGTTGCCGCGGATGACACCAATTCATCCTGCCAGCCGCGGGTGCCGCACCAGGGCAGATTGGGCGACAGACCGCGAAGTATGTGGGTGGCGGCGCGCACCCGCGTAGCGTCGGGACGATGCGGGTGTCGGTGCGGCTACTGGCCCTGGGATGCGCGGCGGCGGCGCCGATGGTCCTGGCGTCGGCGTGCGGGTCGGACGAGGATCCGGCGCCCGTCTTCACCGCCGCCGCGTGCCCATCGCCGAACGTTCCCGGACTGCCGCAACTCGACCTCGGCGCCGAGTTCACCTGTGGCACCCTGACCGTGCCGGAGGACCGCTCCCGTCCGGACGGACGACGCATCGACCTGGCCGTGACGCGGCTCGGTGCCACGTCCGCGACCCCGCGACCCGACCCTCTCGTCTACCTCACGGGAGGTCCGGGCGGGCCCGCGTCGGCGAGCGCCGCCCAGGTCACACCGCTCGGGCTGAACCGGGACCGCGACGTCCTGTTCCTCGGCCAGCGCGGCACCATGCATTCCGACCCCTTCCTGGCATGCCCCGAGATCGACGAGTTCCAGGCGGCGCAGACGGGTCTGAGCCCGCTCGATCCGGCGACCGCACCGCTCGACGTGGAGGCCACCCGGACCTGCCGCGACCGGGTCACCGGGGGCGGTTACGACCTCGGCGCCTACAACACCGCGGAGAACGCCGCCGACGTCGCGGATCTGCGGGTGGCGCTCGGCCTGGACGAGTGGAACGTGTACGGCGTCTCGTACGGCACCGACCTCGCGCTCACCGTGCTCCGCGACCACCCGGACGGCATCCGCAGCGTGGTGCTGGACTCGGTCGTGCCGACGCAGAACAACATCATCGAGGGCTTCTGGCCGGGTGCCGCCGAGGGCTACCGGGCACTGTTCGACGCGTGCGCGGCTCAGCCTGCGTGCGCCGCGGCCTACCCGGGCCTCGAGGACGAGTTCACCGCGACCGTGAACCGCCTGGCCGTCGCACCGCTGACCGTCGACCTGTCCGGCAGGCGCGTCGTGCTCGACGGGTACACGTTCGCGAATCTGGTCATCCAGCAGAGCCTCGCGCCGGGCAACTACGCCGGACTCCCGGCGCTCGTCCACGCGACCGCCACCGGCGACGGCGTCCCGGCCGCGACCGCGCTGCTCGGCACGGTGACGCCGCCCGGCCTCATCGGTTACGGACTGACGTTCGGGGTGTTCTGCGGTGAGCAGACGGCGTTCACCGACCGTGGGCGGGTTGCCGCCACCGCGAAGCGGGTGCTTCCGGACTTCCCGGACGCGGTGCTGTCGCTGGTGCCGCAGGCGGCCCGGATCTTCGACGACTGCGACGTCTGGGACGTGCCCGCGTCCGGCGCCCGCGTGCACGAGCCCACGGGTAGTGACGTGCCGACCCTGCTCCTCACCGGGTCGCTGGACGCCGTTACTCCGCCGTCGCAGGCGCGCATCGCTGCCGGCACGCTGTCGCGGTCCGAGGTGCTCGAGTTCCCCGGGCTCGGCCACGACGTGCTGCAGTCCTCGGACTGCGCGCTGGCCGTCACGGTCGGCTTCCTCGAGCACCCGACCGGCGGCTACGACACGAGTTGCCTCACGCGAGTGCAGATGCCGGTGTTCACGACCGGGTGAGTGCCGAAGGCCGGCAGGCGAGGCGACGGAGCCGCAGGGCGATCGCCACCAGCGCCGGGAACGTCACGACGAGCAGTGTCATCCGCTGGAGGAGCCCGGCGACCTCGTGCAGCGGTGCGCCGCCCGGCATCGCGAACCGGCCGAGCACCACGAAACAGCCCAGACCGAGAATTCCGGCGATCCCGACGTACCGCGCCAGGCCGCGCCACCGCGGATCGGCGGCGAACCGGCACGACAGCACCACCAGGGCGAGGGCGCTGCACGAGAAGAACGTGACCCCCGCGATCACGTGGTGGCCCGGGTCGTAGGGCTCCCCTGCCGGATCCTCACGCAACGGGAACACCGCGGCGAGTATCAGCCCCACCGCCGCCACGCCGAGCAGAGCGGGCCCGGCCCAGCCGTACCGCGTTGTCGCGATGCCGCGGTGCAGTCCGATCGCGAAGATCGTCAGCAGCACGGCGAAGACCAGGAAATTCACCTGTTGGATCCATCCGCGCGGGTCCGCCTCGAGAGCACTGATCGGGTCGGCGACCCGGCTGTAGTCTTCTCGGCGCACTGCCTCCTGGACGAGAAATCCCGCGGTGAACAACACCGGACCCGCGACACCCGCGCGGGCCGCCCACCGCTGGAAGCCGGGGCGTGACACGCGAACTGACGTGGTGATCATGACCACGACGCTAGGGCGACGTCACCGCCCGGACATCGGGCAACCTACCCATCTTCCCGGGGCGGTCACCTGAGTCGTTCTACCCACTGCGGTCAGTTGTCGGGAAGCACGGCTCCGGTCGCCTCGTCGACGTTCACGTCGTAGTCCCAGCCCTTGGCGTCGCGGATGTGAATGTGCCACACCGGCTTACCGTCCCGCTGCTGCTGCTCCGAATTCGCGACCGTGCCGCCCGGGACCGTCGCGAGGGCGATCTGCTCGGCCTGCTGCTGGGTGACCGCGCCGGCGGGCGGAGCGGGTGCGGCCGTCGTGGTGGTCTGCCCGTCCTGGCTGTCGGACACCACCGTGCCGGTCGCCGCGTCGACGTTCACGTCGTAGTCCCAGCCCTTGGCGTCGCGGATGTGGACGTGCCACACCGGCTTACCGTCCCGCTGCTGCTGCTCCGAGTTCACGACCGTGCCGCCCGGGACCGTCGCCAGCGCGGTCTGCTCCGCCTGTTCCTTGGTGACCGCCGCGGCCCCTGCCGCGCTCGTGGCGGTCGGCGACGACGTCATCGCAGCGGTGGCCGACATCGTGGCACTGGCGGACGTCGACGGGGTCTCGCTGCTGTCGGAACCGCATCCGCCCAGCAGCAGCGCGGAGGCCGCGACTATCGGGATCAGGCTCGCACAGCGCACAATTCTGCTGGTCATCGTGGCTCCTCGATCGCTCGACGGCGTCAAACCTGCCTGTCAGAGTACGGGAGCCACAACCGACCTCGCGGTAGTTTTCGCCAGTTCTCGGCCCGAGTCAGACCCTCACCACGCCCGGCACGACCGCCGTCCGAAGCTGCGCCGGGCGAGCACGAGCCAGACGATGGGCAGGAAGACGAGCGGGGGGACGCGGACCAACGCGACCCACAGGATCGCGGCGAGGATCGCCACCACGAACACGAGTACCCGCAGCGCCGCCGCCTCCCGACCCGGGTCGCGTCGCACGCGCACCCGTTCGGGTTCGGACGTGAAGCGCTGCTTGTCCGGAAGGTCCGCGAACAGCGGCACGAGGTCGCCGGCGGTCTTGGCGAGATACGCCGCCCGCACCCGCGCGTCGAATTCGTCGGTCTCGAGCCGCCCGGCTGCGAAATGTTCGGCGAGTGCCGCCGCGGCTTGCTCCCGTTCCACGGTCCCGATGCGGACTCCGCCAGGAAGGGGTGGCTGTGGATGACTGATGTCGCTCATGTCGTCGCCTCGCGCCTGGTTTGTAACACTGTAATCCTAGCCACAGTGTAGGCCTTCTATTCCTGGTCGTGCCCGTGGAAACCTTGCCGGCGCTGTTCCTCCGCACGTTCGCGGCACCGCCGCACGAACTCGGCTTCCTCCGGGTCGGCGGGCAGCCGATCACGAGGAATCTTCTGCGGCCGCCCGGCCACCAGCCAGAGCACCGAGCCGACGAGCGGAAGCAGCAGTACTATCACCAGCCAGCCCTCCTTCGAGAGGTTCCGGAACTGGTCGTCGTCGGTGGTGACGGCGTCTGCGAAGCACAGGACCCACAACACGAATGCGAGCAACGCGACGTACAGCATCGCCGTTCTCCTTGCCTGGCGCGCCCGAACACGCAGTGCGCCCAAGTCCATCGAACAACTGCTGCGGCGGCGCCGCAAGAGCGAACCGCGCCTACAGCCAGCGGCCGAGGCGCACCAGTGATTCCCGGACCTCGGCCGTGGATCCGGCGAACGACAACCGGACCGTCTTGTCTCCGTGGACGGTGTCGAAATCGATGCCGGGTGCCAGCGCCAGACCGGTGTCCTGCAGAAGCCGCGAGCACCATTCCGTCGACGTCGCGCCGTGGGATCCGCCGAGCAGGTGCCCGATGTCGGCGTACACGTAGAACGCGCCGTCGGCGGGCGCCAGGTCCGTGATGCCGAGCTCCGGGAGCCCGGTGAGCAGCAGCTCCCGGTTGACGGCGTAGCGCTGGACGTGCCCGTCGAGTTCGGCCCGCGATTCCTCGGTGAACGCCGCGATCGCCGCGTACTGCGAGATGGCGGGCGGGCACACCGTCATGTTCGACGCCAGCCGCTGCAACGGCCGGCGCAGTCCCTCGGGCACCAGCATCCAGCCCAGCCGCCAGCCCGTCATCGAGAAGTACTTCGACACCGAGCCGATGACGACGGATTCGCGCGACGTCTCCCACGAACTCGTCATCGCCTGCTCGCCGTATCCGATGCCGTGGTAGATCTCGTCGGAGATCAGCAGCGTCCCGTGGGCGTCGCACCAGCGGGCGAGGGCGGCCAGTTCGCCGGGGTCGATGACGGTGCCGGTCGGGTTGGCGGGGCTCGCGACGATCAGTCCGGCCGGCGGCTCGGGCAGGGCGTCGAGCATCGCGACCGTCGGCTGGAACCGGGTGTCGGCTCCGCAGTCGATCTCGATGACGGTGCAACCGAGCGCGGCGAGCGTGTTCCGGTAGGCCGGGTATCCGGGGCGGGCGACCACGACGGTGTCGCCGACGTCGAAGGCGGCGAGGAACAGCAGCGTGAACGCGCCGGAGGAGCCGGTGGTCACGACGACGTCCTCGGCGTCGACGTCGATGCCGGACTTGCCGGCGTGGTATCCGGCGATCGCCTCCCGCAGCGGCAGGATCCCGAACGTCTCCGTGTAGCCGAGCAGGTGCCCGTCGAGCACTTCCCGCGTCGCGCGGAGCACCGGCTGCGGCGCGGGCGTGGACGGCTGCCCGGCCGCGAGGGTCAGCACGTCGCCGTGGGTGCGCTGACGTTCGGTGGCGGCCTTCCACACGTCCATCACGTGGAAGGTCTGGATGTTGGACCGCTGGGATTCGGGACGCACCCCATGACGCTAGCGTGACGCGCTCACTCCCCCGCCAACGCGTCCCGCTGCGATTCCACCGTCTCCCGGATCGCCCCCACCACCGCCGCGACCTCCGGTCGTCGCAGCGACTCGGGCCGCGCCACGAGCCAGTACGCCAGTTTCGCTTCGACCTGCCCCGGCAGCACCCGCACGAGGTCGTCGTGCCGGTCGGCCATGAAGCACGGCAGCAGGCCGATCCCAGCCGACGCGCGGGTGGCCTCGACGTGCACGAACACGTTGGTCGACGTCACCGATTCGCGCATCGAGACGGTGAGCCGGCGTGCGAGGTCGAGTTCGTCGACCTGCAGCATCGAGTCGATGAAGTAGACGAGGGAATGATCGGCCAGATCGTTCACCCGCGTCGGGGTGCCGTGTTCGGCCAGATACGACTGCGCGCCGTACAGGCCGAGGGTGTAATCGGCCAGCCACAGCGCCTCCGCCCGGTGCACCTGCGGTTTGCCCACGACGATCTCGATGTCGAGTCCCGAGCGATGCTGCGACGCCCGGCGGGTGATCGCGACGATCTCCACGGACACGTCGGGGTGCCTGCTGCGGATCAGCGCGCCCGCGGGCGCCGCGATGTAGGCGCTGAACCCGTCGGTCGCCGACACGCGCACGACGCCCTTCAGGTGGTCGGCACCCCCGGGTTCGGCGACGAGTCCGTGGACGGCGGCCTCCACGCGTTCGGCTGCGGTCAGCGCCTGCCGCCCGAGGTCGGTGAGCTCCCACCCGCCGGTGGCCTTCACGAGGACCCTGCCGCCGAGGCTCTTCTCCAGACTCGCGATCCGGCGCGAGATGGTCGTGTGGTTGACCCCCAGGTCGTCGGCGGCGGTGTTGAAGCGGCCGGTCCGCCCCACAGCGAGCAGGACGAGGAGGTCGTCGGCGCTGGGCATGGACGTTTCCGGGGTCACTTCTGCATATTTGCACATGCGGGTTGCAGGTTGCGTCATTGTGTGCGCACAAATATGCATCAATACTCGGCAGGACCAATGAACTGTGCCCCCAGTCACAAAAGGGTGCGGAGTGTGAAGAGGAGCGACAGATGAGCGTCGACGAAACAGCGCACGCGAAGGAAGCCCCGCCGTCCGGGCTGAAGAAGGTGGTCGGCGCATCCATGGCCGGCACCGTCGTCGAGTGGTACGAGTTCTTCCTCTACGGGACCGCGGCGACGCTCGTGTTCAGCAAGGTCTTCTTCGCGGCCGGGGGCAACGAACTCGACGCGATCATCGCCGCGTTCGTGACCTACGCCGTGGGCTTCGTCGCCCGGCCGCTCGGCGGCATCGTCTTCGGTCACTTCGGCGACAAGTTCGGCCGCAAGCAACTGCTGCAGTTCAGCCTCCTGCTCGTCGGCACGGCCACGTTCCTGATGGGCTGCCTGCCCACCTTCGGCCAGATCGGGTACTGGGCCCCCGCCCTGCTCGTCACGCTCCGCTTCATCCAGGGATTCGCCGTCGGCGGCGAGTGGGGCGGCGCGGTGCTGCTGGTGGCCGAGCACAGCCCCAACAAATCCCGCGGCTTCTGGGCGTCGTGGCCGCAGGCCGGTGTGCCCGCGGGCAACCTCGTCGCGACCGTGGTCCTGCTGATCCTCACGACGACGCTGTCCGACGAGTCCTTCCTCAGTTGGGGCTGGCGTGTCGCGTTCTGGCTGTCGGCCGTGATCGTCCTCGTCGGCTACTACATCCGCACGAAGGTGACGGACGCGCCGATCTTCATCCAGGCGCAGAAGGAAGCCGAGCACATCAAGGAGACGTCGTTCAGCGTCTTCGAGGTACTGAGGCGCTACCCCCGCGGCGTGCTGACGGCGATGGGCCTGCGTTTCGGCGAGAACGTCATGTACTACCTGGTGGTCACGTTCTCGATCACCTACCTCAAGGTGGTCGTCCACACGGACACCGCGCAGATCCTGTGGTGGATGCTGATCGCGCACGCCGTGCACTTCGCGGTAATCCCGCTCGTCGGCCGGCTCTCCGACACCATCGGTCGCCGTCCCGTCTACATGATCGGCGCGCTCACCGCGGGCACGTGGGGCTTCTTCGCCTTCCCGATGATGAACAGCGGGCACAACGCCGTCATCCTCGGAGCGATCATCATCGGCCTGGTGTTCCACGCCTTCATGTACGCCGGCCAGCCGGCGATCATGGCCGAGATGTTCCCGACGCGCATGCGGTACTCCGGCGTCTCCCTCGGCTACCAGGTGACGTCGATCGTGGCCGGTTCGCTGGCGCCGATCATCGCGACCAGCCTCCTCAGCAAGTACGACTCCGCCGTTCCGATCGCGATCTACCTGGCGATCGCCTGCCTGATCACCGCCGTCGCCGTCGTCGTCGCCCGCGAGACGAAAGGCATCTCGCTCGAGTCGATCGACGCGGCGGACGCGCAGATCCTCGCGGACGAGAAGGCCGCGGACGCGAAGAACGAGGTCCGGGCATGACCGAACAGAATCTGGCCGGGCGCACCGCGCTCGTCACCGGCGGCGCCAGCGGCATCGGCGCGGCCTGCGCCCGGGCACTCGCCGCCCGCGGAGCCCACGTCACGGTCGCCGACCTCGACGACGTGGCCGCCAAGAGCCTCGCCGACGACATCGACGGAACGGCGTGGCACGTCGACCTCCTCGACACCGATCCGCTCACCGAGTTGCGGCTCGAGACGGACATCCTCGTCAACAACGCCGGGATCCAAACCATCAGTCCCATCGAAGAGTTCCGCCCCGAGGACTTCCGGCGCATCCAGACGCTGATGGTCGAGGCGCCGTTCCTGCTGATCCGTGCCGCCCTGCCGCACATGTATGCGACGGGTTTCGGGCGCATCGTCAACGTGTCGTCGGTGCACGGACTCCGCGCCTCGGCGTTCAAGGCCGCGTACGTCACCGCCAAGCACGGGCTCGAGGGACTGTCGAAGGTGACGGCCCTCGAGGGCGGCCCGCACGGCGTCACCAGCAACTGCGTCAACCCCGGATACGTCGTGACGCCGCTGGTGCAGAAGCAGATCGCGGATCAGGCGCAGGTGCACGGCATCAGCGAGTCCGAGGTGGTCGAGAAGGTGATGCTCACCGAGAGCGCGATCAAGCGACTGGTGGAACCGTCGGAGGTCGCTTCCCTCGTCGCGTGGCTCGCGTCCGCCGATGCCGGCATGGTCACCGGCGCCTCCTACACGATCGACGGAGGTTGGACCGCCCGCTGACGTGGTGACGAAACAGGCGTGGGGACACCCGGGGTCCCGTAGTGGGCCCCCCCTCTTCTCACCCTTTCAGCTCACCGCACCGAGCCCCTACCCCCCCCCCCCACCCCCCCCCCCTCTTCCCTCCACT